>NZ_CP087179.1:4992500-5858994 GCF_024748945.1 Pseudomonas sp. B21-035 | reverse complement strand
GGATATCCCCTGAGTTGAAAGCCGGTGAGGCAAAAACAAGCGCCCATTGTACCCAGCGCCAGCGCAGTTATCCACATGCAGCTGCGTTGAGGATGGCGATAAATCAGCAGTTTAGTGACCAAAATGTCGTTTTGAGCTTGTGAATAAGCCCTGTGGATAACCGACCCTGAGGTCTTTGCACAACTGGGGGTCGAAATCGGTGGATAACCCGCCTGTGGATAACAGGCCATTTGATCCACAGCTTTTCCGAGGCTACAGCACAGTCAGAGCACCTCTTCTCGACAGAGTTTCTTTTCTCTGTACATACGATATTTAAAGGGCTGTAGCGTGTTATCCACAGAAATCTTCCACATAAGCTTTATAAGATTCACTAAAAAGCTTTAAATAAGTCCTCTCTTTTTTTCTATGTTTAAGTGATCCGTTACTCGCAACCTGTCAGCACACCCCGAGCGGTGCCTGGAACGAAGCCGATTTTCCGTCCATAAGGAAAAGCTGGTTGGAAATTGACCTACGGCCCTGCTTTCTCTAGAATCGCCGGTCTCTTAAAACGGGGGCCATTCCGGCCCGTTGTCGACGAACCAGGTAACACGCCATGAAACGTACTTTCCAACCAAGCACCATCAAGCGCGCTCGCACTCACGGTTTCCGTGCCCGTATGGCCACCAAGAACGGTCGTGCCGTTCTGTCGCGTCGCCGTGCCAAAGGCCGTAAGCGCCTGGCAGTTTGATTTTTCGGCACTGGTGGTGAGTCAGGACTTCAGTCGGGAAAAGCGTCTGCTTGTTCCCCGACACTTCAAAGCGGTCTTCGACTCCCCAACCGGCAAGGTTCCAGGGAAATGCCTGCTGATCCTTGCTCGCGAGAACGGTCTTGATCATCCCCGCCTGGGGCTTGTGATCGGGAAAAAGAGCGTCAAGCTCTCCGTTCAACGCAATCGCCTGAAACGCCTGATGCGCGATTCGTTTCGCCTGAACCAGCATTCGCTTGTTGGTTGGGATATCGTGATCGTCGCGCGCAAAGGGTTGGGCGAGATTGAAAACCCAGAATTGCACCAACATTTTGGCAAGCTCTGGAAGCGCCTTGCACGCAGTCGGCCCGCTCCAGTGGTTAACACCGACTCTGTGGGGGTAGACAGTCAAGATGCGTAAACTGGCGCTCGTTCCGATCCAGTTTTACCGCTATGCCATTAGTCCACTGATGGCCAGTCACTGTCGTTTCTACCCCAGTTGCTCCTGCTATGCGTACGAAGCCATCGAAACACATGGCCTTTTACGCGGCGGGTGGCTTACCGTTCGTCGCCTGGGGCGTTGTCATCCGTGGAATGCCGGTGGTTTTGACCCGGTTCCACCTGCCTCCTCTTCCCGTACTTCTTCGATAGCCGAGTAATCATGGATATTAAACGCACGATCCTGATCGTCGCCCTGGCAATCGTGTCCTACGTCATGGTCCTTAACTGGAACCAGGACTATGGCCAGGCTGCCCTGCCGACTCAGAATACTGCTGCCAGCAACGTTGCCCCGGCCCTGCCGGACACCGTGCAGGCCGGTAACACTGGCGCCAGCGCCGATGTACCGAGCGCCAACGCTGAATCCAGCCCAGCAGAACTTGCCCCGGTAGTGGTCAGCAAGGACCTGATTCGGGTCAAGACTGATGTCCTCGATCTGGCTATCGATCCAAACGGTGGTGATATCGCCCAGCTGACGCTGCCGAAATACCCACGCCGCCAGGATCATCCGGACATTCCGTTCCAGTTGTTCGACAACGGTGGCGAGCGTACTTACCTGGCACAGAGCGGTCTGACTGGCGCCAACGGCCCGGATGCGCGTTCGTCCGGCCGTCCGCTGTATGCCGCTGATCAGAAAAGTTTCCAACTGGCCGATGGTCAGGACCAACTGGTCGTCGACCTGAAGTTCAGCGATGCCGGCGTCAACTACATCAAGCGCTTCAGCTTCAAGCGCGGTGAGTACGACCTGACCGTCACCTACCTGATCGACAACCAGAGCGCCCAGCCTTGGACCGGTAACCTGTTCGCGCAACTCAAGCGCGACGCGAGCTCGGATCCTTCCTCGAGCACCGCAACCGGTACCGCGACTTATCTCGGTGCGGCCCTGTGGACAAGTTCGGAGCCCTACAAAAAGGTGTCGATGAAAGACATCGACAAGGGAAATCTGAAAGAAAATGTTACCGGCGGCTGGGTTGCCTGGCTGCAGCACTACTTTGTAACTGCCTGGATTCCAAACAAGTCTGACAACAACATCGTTCAGACCCGTAAAGACAGCCAGGGCAACTACATCATCGGTTTCACCGGCCCGGCACTGAACGTTGCCGCTGGTGGCAAAGGCGAAACCAGCACCATGCTGTACGCCGGTCCCAAGATCCAGGAGAAGCTCAAAGAGTTGTCCCCAGGTCTGGAACTGACCGTCGACTACGGCATCCTGTGGTTCATTGCCCAGCCAATCTTCTGGCTGCTGCAACATATCCACAGCCTGCTCGGCAACTGGGGCTGGTCGATCATCGTCCTGACCATGCTGATCAAAGGTCTGTTCTTCCCGCTGTCGGCTGCCAGCTACCGTTCGATGGCGCGCATGCGTGCCGTTGCGCCGAAACTGGCAATCCTCAAAGAGCAGCATGGCGATGACCGGCAGAAAATGTCGCAAGCCATGATGGAGCTGTACAAGAAAGAGAAGATCAACCCGCTGGGCGGCTGCCTGCCGATCCTGGTGCAGATGCCGGTCTTCCTCTCGCTGTACTGGGTTCTGCTGGAAAGCGTCGAGATGCGTCAGGCGCCGTGGATGTTCTGGATCACTGACCTGTCGATCAAGGATCCGTTCTTCATCCTGCCGATCATCATGGGCGCAACCATGTTCATCCAGCAGCAACTGAACCCGACTCCGCCGGATCCGATGCAGGCCAAGGTGATGAAGCTGATGCCAATCATCTTCACCTTCTTCTTCCTGTGGTTCCCTGCAGGTCTGGTGCTGTACTGGGTTGTGAACAACTGCCTGTCGATCGCACAGCAGTGGTACATCACCCGCAGCATCGAAAAGGCTACCAAGAAAGCCGCTGCTTGACGGGTTAGCCAGCTAACCTGTGGATAAACGCCCCCTCGTGGGGCGTTTTGCTATCTGTCGTTTTTGTCGTGAGGCCTTCGAGCATGAACACTGTGCGTGAAACCATTGCCGCCATCGCTACCGCCCAGGGACGTGGGGGTGTGGGGATCGTGCGGCTATCCGGGCCTCTGGCCAAACAAGCCGGGCTGGCCATCTGTGGAAAACCGCTAACACCGCGGCACGCCCATTACGGCCCGTTCCGCGCGGAAGATGGCCTGGTGCTGGATGAAGGCATCGCGCTGTTTTTCCCCGGGCCCAACTCTTTCACCGGTGAAGACGTGCTGGAGCTGCAGGGCCACGGCGGCCCGGTGGTGCTCGATATGCTCCTGCAGCGCTGTGTACAACTGGGTTGCCGCCTGGCGCGCCCGGGTGAATTCAGCGAGCGTGCGTTCCTCAATGACAAACTCGACCTGGCCCAGGCCGAGGCAATCGCCGACCTGATCGAAGCCAGTTCTACACAGGCGGCGCGTAATGCCTTGCGCTCGCTGCAGGGCGAATTTTCCCGTCGTGTGGATAACCTCACGGAGAAATTGATCAGCCTGCGCATCTACGTGGAAGCTGCGATCGACTTCCCCGAGGAAGAAATCGACTTTCTTGCCGACGGTCATGTGCTGAGCATGCTCGATGACGTACGCAATAATTTATCCACAGTGCAGCGTGAAGCCGGGCAGGGCGCCTTGCTGCGTGACGGCATGACAGTGGTGATTGCCGGCCGGCCGAATGCCGGCAAGTCGAGCCTGCTTAACGTACTGGCGGGTCGCGAGGCAGCGATTGTCACCGATATCGCCGGTACCACCCGGGACATCCTGCGCGAACATATCCACATCGACGGTATGCCGCTGCACGTGGTCGACACCGCCGGGTTGCGCGACACCGACGATCATGTGGAAAAGATCGGTGTGCAGCGCGCCCTCAAGGCCATCAACGAAGCCGACCGGGTGTTGCTGGTGGTGGATTCCACAGCGCCGGAAGCCAGTGATCCGTTTGCCCTGTGGCCGGAATTCCTCGATCTGCGTCCGGATCCGGCCAAGGTCACGCTGATTCGCAACAAGGCTGACCTGAGCGGCGAAGCCATTGCCATGGAGCAGAGCGAAGATGGCCACGTCACCATTACCCTCAGTGCCAAGGACAGCGACATGGGCTTGGAGCTGCTGCGCGAGCACCTGAAGGCCTGCATGGGTTATGAACAGACTGCCGAAAGCAGCTTCAGCGCCCGCAGGCGCCATCTGGAGGCATTGCGCCAGGCTAGCGCGCACCTGGAGCACGGTCGTGCGCAGCTGACCCTGGCCGGTGCGGGGGAGCTGCTGGCAGAGGATCTACGCCAGGCACAACAGGCCCTGGGTGAAATTACCGGGGCTTTCAGCTCCGATGACTTGCTCGGGCGAATCTTCTCCAGCTTCTGCATCGGCAAGTAAAGCTCGTTATCCACAGCCGGGTCTGCAACGGACCCGGCTGCAGCATCAAATTTTCACCAATCCTCTCTCCTGGTCAGTACAGCCACAGTGCTAGCGCTGTACTCACTCCTGCGTGTCTATCCACAATTCTCTGAAATAAGCCCTGTGGAAAACCCACCTTCAGCTCCGTTGATAACTGGCCTTCAAAGCTGGAGATAACTGCGCTTGTGGGTAACTGGCCATTTCATCCACAGGCTTAAAGCGCTTATCCAGAACGCTCATGCCCGGTAGACCACAGGGTTTTGAATCTCTGTACATAAGGTAAATAAAGGCCTGTAGAAGATTATCCACAGAAAGGTGGCTGACTAAGAATAAACATAAAAACAAAGCTTTAATAAATTTCTCTCTTTTAATTTCTATTGCACGCCATTCATCCACAGCCTGGTTAAATTTTGTGCAAAAGGTTCCTTTAGAGGGGGGTAAGTCCCTATACTTGTGCGTTATCCCTATCTATTCCCGAAACAGGCACGAGGTGCGTGGTGGATTTCCCTTCCCGTTTTGAAGTGATCGTCATCGGCGGCGGCCATGCCGGTACCGAGGCTGCGCTTGCGTCTGCACGCATGGGTGTAAAAACCCTGCTGCTGACCCACAACGTGGAAACCCTCGGTCATATGAGTTGCAACCCAGCCATCGGTGGCATCGGCAAGAGCCACCTGGTCAAGGAAATCGATGCGCTCGGCGGTGCCATGGCACTGGCCACTGACAAGAGCGGTATCCAGTTCCGTGTGTTGAACAACCGCAAAGGCCCGGCCGTGCGCGCTACTCGCGCCCAGGCCGACCGCGCCATCTACAAATCGGTGGTGCGCGAGATTCTCGAGAACCAGCCCAACCTGTGGATATTCCAGCAGTCGTGCGACGACCTGATCGTCGAGCAGGACCAGGTACGCGGCGTGGTGACACAAATGGGTCTGCGTTTTCTCGCCGACTCCGTGGTATTGACCACCGGCACCTTCCTCGGCGGACTTATCCACATCGGTTTGCAGAATTACTCCGGTGGCCGTGCCGGCGATCCACCCTCGATTGCCCTGGCGCGCCGCCTGCGGGAACTGCCGCTGCGTGTTGGCCGGCTGAAAACCGGCACGCCGCCACGCATCGATGGTCGCTCGGTGGATTTCTCGGTCATGACCGAGCAACCGGGGGATACGCCGATTCCGGTGATGTCGTTCATGGGCTCCAAGGAACAGCACCCGCGTCAGGTCAGCTGCTGGATTACCCATACCAACGCCCGTACCCACGAGATCATTGCCTCGAACCTCGATCGTTCGCCGATGTACTCCGGCGTCATCGAAGGCATCGGCCCGCGCTATTGCCCGTCGATCGAAGACAAGATCCACCGCTTTGCCGACAAGGAAAGCCACCAGGTGTTCATCGAACCGGAAGGCCTGAACACCCACGAGCTGTACCCGAACGGGATATCCACATCCTTGCCGTTCGATGTGCAGTTGCAGATCGTGCGTTCGATCCGCGGCATGGAAAACGCCCACATCGTGCGCCCGGGCTATGCCATCGAGTACGACTACTTCGATCCGCGTGATCTCAAGTACAGCCTGGAAACCAAGGTCATCGGCGGCCTGTTCTTTGCTGGCCAGATCAACGGCACCACCGGTTACGAAGAAGCCGGCGCCCAGGGTTTGCTTGCCGGGACCAACGCCGCGTTGCGCGCCCAGGGCCGTGAAAGCTGGTGCCCGCGTCGCGACGAGGCGTACATCGGTGTGCTGGTCGACGACCTGATTACCCTGGGTACCCAGGAGCCCTACCGTATGTTCACTTCGCGGGCCGAGTACCGGCTGATCCTGCGCGAAGACAACGCCGACCTGCGCCTGACCGAAAAAGGCCGCGAGCTGGGCTTGGTCGATGACGCGCGCTGGGCCGCATTCAGCGCCAAGCGCGAAGGCATTGCCCTGGAAGAGCAGCGCCTGAAGTCCACCTGGGTACGCCCAGACACCGCGCAAGGCCAGGCAATTGCCGAAAAATTTGGCACGCCGTTGAGCCATGAATACAACCTGCTCAACCTGCTGACCCGTCCGGAAATCGATTACGCCGGGCTGATGGAAGTCACCGGCGGCTCGGATATCGACCCGCAAGTCGCCGAACAGGTCGAGATCAAAACCAAATACGCCGGCTACATCGACCGGCAACAGGAAGAAATCGCCCGGCTGCGCGCCAGCGAAGACACCCGCCTGCCCGACGATATCGACTACAGCGGTATTTCCGGGTTGTCCAAGGAAATCCAGGGCAAGCTCGGCCAGACCCGGCCCGAGACCCTGGGCCAGGCTTCGCGTATCCCCGGCGTGACCCCGGCGGCGATTTCCCTGTTGCTGATTCATCTGAAAAAACGCGGCGCAGGCCGCGAGTTGGAGCAAAGCGCTTGAGTTCTCAGGTCACCCCTCAACACGCCGAAGAGTTGTCCACAGGCGCCCGCCAGCTCGGTATCGAGCTGAGCGAGGCCCAGCACGCACAACTGCTGGCCTACCTGGCCTTGCTGATCAAGTGGAACAAGGCCTACAACCTGACCGCCGTGCGCAATCCGGACGAAATGGTGTCCCGCCATCTGCTCGACAGCCTCAGCGTCATGCCGTTTATCCACAGCGAGCGCTGGCTGGATGTCGGCAGCGGCGGTGGCATGCCGGGCATTCCATTGGCTATCCTGCATCCGCACAAGCAAGTCACGGTGCTCGACAGCAATGGCAAGAAAACCCGCTTCCTGACCCAGGTAAAGCTGGAGCTCAAACTGGATAACCTCACAGTTATCCACAAGCGGGTCGAGGAGTTCCAACCGGAGCTGCCTTTCACCGGAATTGTTTCCCGTGCTTTCAGCAGCATGGAGAACTTCACCAACTGGACGCGCCACCTCGGCGACGCC
Organism: Pseudomonas sp. B21-035; assembly: GCF_024748945.1. Taxonomy (NCBI): domain Bacteria; kingdom Pseudomonadati; phylum Pseudomonadota; class Gammaproteobacteria; order Pseudomonadales; family Pseudomonadaceae; genus Pseudomonas; species Pseudomonas sp. B21-035. Next base: position 5,851,570 of record NZ_CP087179.1, on the reverse strand, counting down.
CAGACGCAGTGGCTGGCAATGAAAGGGCTGCATCCTGCCGATGAGCTGGTAGCATTGCCGGCAGATTTCAGAGTGGATAGCGAGCAGGCCTTGACCGTTCCGGGTTGCCAAGGCCAACGCCATCTGCTGATACTGCGCCGCACGGCATGATTGGGAACACAAGCAAGAATGGCTAAGGTATTCGCTATCGCGAACCAGAAAGGTGGTGTGGGCAAAACCACCACCTGTATCAATCTCGCAGCATCGCTGGTGGCAACCAAGCGCCGCGTGCTGCTGATCGATCTCGATCCACAGGGCAACGCCACCATGGGTAGCGGTGTGGATAAACACGTCCTGGAACATTCGGTCTATGACCTGTTGATCGGCGAATGCGACCTGGCCCAGGCCATGCACTTCTCCGAGCACGGCGGCTATCAACTGCTGCCGGCCAACCGCGACCTGACCGCTGCCGAAGTGGTTCTGCTGGAAATGCAGATGAAGGAGAGCCGCCTGCGCACCGCGCTGGCGCCGATCCGCGAGAATTACGACTACATCCTGATCGACTGCCCGCCGTCGCTGTCGATGCTGACCCTCAACGCCCTGGTCGCTGCCGATGGCGTGATCATTCCGATGCAATGTGAATACTTTGCCCTGGAAGGCTTGAGCGACCTTGTGGATAACATCAAGCGGATCGGCGAGCGTCTGAACCCGCAGCTCAAGGTCGAAGGCCTGCTGCGGACCATGTACGACCCGCGCCTGAGCCTGATCAACGATGTGTCCGCGCAGCTCAAGGAACACTTCGGCGACCAGCTGTACGACACCGTGATTCCACGCAACATCCGCCTGGCCGAGGCTCCGAGCTTCGGCATGCCGGCCCTGGCCTACGACAAGCAATCGCGTGGCGCCCTGGCGTACCTGGCCCTGGCCGGGGAACTGGTTCGTCGCCAACGTCGTCAAACCCGCACTGCACAGACAACTTAAGGAATCCGCATGGCCGTTAAGAAACGGGGTCTCGGACGTGGGTTGGATGCACTGCTCAGTGGTCCGACCGTCAGCGCGCTCGAAGAGCAGGCTGTCCAGGTCGACCAAAAGGAACTGCAACACCTGCCGCTCGACCTGATCCAGCGCGGCAAGTACCAGCCGCGCCGGGACATGGACCCGCAGGCACTGGAAGAACTCGCCCACTCGATCAAGAGCCAGGGCGTGATGCAGCCGATCGTGGTGCGCCCGATCGCCGACAACAAATTCGAGATCATCGCCGGTGAACGCCGCTGGCGCGCGAGCCAGCAGGCCGGCATGGACACCATTCCGGCCATGGTCCGCGATGTGCCCGATGAAGCGGCTATCGCCATGGCCCTGATCGAGAACATCCAGCGCGAAGACCTCAACCCGGTGGAAGAGGCCATCGCCCTGCAGCGCCTGCAGCAGGAGTTCCAGCTGACCCAGCAACAGGTCGCCGATGCCGTGGGCAAGTCGCGGGTCACCGTGGCCAACTTGCTGCGCCTGATCTCGTTGCCGGAAGTGATCAAGACCATGCTGTCCCATGGCGACCTGGAGATGGGTCACGCCCGGGCATTGCTCGGATTGCCGGATGAACAGCAGGTCGACGGGGCGCGTCACGTTGTCGCACGCGGCCTGACCGTACGCCAGACCGAAGCACTGGTTCGCCAGTGGCTCAACGGCAAGCCAGAGGCTGCAGAACCTGCCAAGCCGGACCCGGACATCACCCGCCTTGAACAGCGTCTGGCAGAGCGTCTGGGCTCGGCCGTACAGATTCGCCACGGCAACAAGGGCAAGGGCCAGTTAGTTATCCGTTACAACTCACTAGATGAGTTGCAAGGTGTGCTTGCTCACATCCGCTGAAACAATTCCTTTTGTAGCGCGCAGTCGGAAATCACTACCCGGCAGTTGAATAGGGGTTAAACCGCCCCTATACTCTGCGCGCATTTTGTCGGCACAAATTATGCCAAGTCATAGCTGACTGGTTGGTCGACTTTCGAGGAGCAGTTGTGATGGAAACCCGCACGCCAAACCGCTTGCCTTTCCATCGCTGGGCGGTTTTTCCGGTACTGTTGGCTCAATGTGTCGTGTTTCTGCTGGCAACTTTGGCGTTGTGGCAGTGGCACGGGGCGGTCAGTGGATATTCGGCACTCTGCGGAGGGCTGATTGCCTGGCTGCCGAATGTGTATTTCGCCTGGAAGGCTTTTCGGTATACCGGAGCCAGGGCAGCGCAGGCCATCGTCAAGTCGTTCTACGCTGGCGAGGCAGGCAAATTGATTTTGACGGCAGTGCTTTTTGCACTGACGTTTGCAGGAGTGAAGCCATTGGCGCCGTTAGCAGTCTTCGGTGTCTTTCTGCTGACCCAGTTGGTCAGCTGGTTCGCGCCCCTGCTGATGAATATAAGACTTTCGAGACCTTAGGGCGTTTGAGGCAACCATGGCAGCAGAAACCGCTTCGGGCTATATCCAGCACCACTTGCAGAACCTGACCTTCGGTCAACTACCAGACGGCGGTTGGGGCTTTGCCCATTCCGCAGCAGAAGCCAAGGCAATGGGCTTCTGGGCTTTCCACCTGGACACCCTGGGTTGGTCGGTCGCACTGGGTCTGCTGTTCGTATTCCTGTTCCGCATGGCAGCCAAGAAGGCGACTTCCGGCCAGCCTGGCGGCCTGCAGAACTTCGTAGAAGTGCTGGTTGAGTTCGTCGACGGCAGCGTCAAGGACAGCTTCCACGGCCGCAGCCCGGTGATCGCCCCACTGGCGCTGACCATTTTCGTCTGGGTCTTCCTGATGAACGCCGTCGACCTGATCCCGGTCGACTGGATTCCACAGCTGGCCATCCTGATCTCCGGTGATCCGCACATTCCGTTCCGTGCCGTTTCGACCACCGACCCGAACGCGACCCTGGCCATGGCCTTCAGCGTGTTCGCCCTGATCATTTTCTACAGCATCAAGGTCAAGGGCATCGGCGGCTTCCTCGGCGAACTGACCCTGCACCCGTTCGGCAGCAAGAACATCTTCGTTCAGATCCTGCTGATTCCGGTCAACTTCCTGCTCGAATTCGTCACCCTGATTGCCAAGCCAATCTCGCTGGCCCTGCGTCTGTTCGGCAACATGTATGCCGGCGAGCTGGTGTTCATCCTGATTGCCGTGATGTTCGGCAGCGGCCTGCTCTGGCTCAGCGGCCTGGGCGTGGTGCTGCAGTGGGCGTGGGCTGTGTTCCACATCCTGATCATCACCCTGCAAGCGTTCATCTTCATGATGCTTACCATCGTCTACCTGTCGATGGCTCACGAAGATAACCATTAAGACCGCCTGGCGTGTCTGATGACCCTTCCGCCAGCACGGGGGAGGGTCGAAAAAGTCCGCAAGGGCAGCTGTACCAAACGATTTTGTTTTACCGCTTCAAACTAAAAAACCTAACCAATACGACGTAAAAGTCGGGAGGAAAGATGGAAACTGTAGTTGGTCTTACCGCTATCGCTGTTGCTCTGCTGATCGGCCTGGGTGCTCTGGGTACCGCCATTGGTTTCGGCCTGCTGGGCGGCAAGTTCCTGGAAGGCGCTGCTCGTCAGCCAGAGATGGTTCCAATGCTGCAAGTTAAAATGTTCATCGTTGCCGGTCTGCTCGACGCCGTAACCATGATCGGTGTTGGTATCGCTCTGTTCTTCACCTTCGCTAATCCCTTCGTTGGTCAAATCGCCGGCTAATCACTCGAATTCTCGAGTGGTTTGGTGTGATGGACAAAGAACGAGCGAGGTGTTGGCGTGAACATTAATGCAACCCTGATTGGTCAGTCCGTTGCGTTCTTCATTTTTGTGCTGTTCTGCATGAAGTTCGTGTGGCCTCCGGTCATCGCGGCATTGCAAGAACGTCAGAAGAAGATCGCGGATGGACTGGACGCTGCCAACCGAGCAGCTCGCGACCTGGAGTTGGCCCAAGACAAAGCGGGTCAGCAACTGCGCGAAGCGAAAGCTCAGGCAGCCGAAATCATTGAGCAAGCCAAGAAGCGCGGTGCTCAGATCGTCGAGGAAGCCCGTGATCAGGCCCGCGTCGAAGCTGACCGTGTGAAGGCTCAGGCTCAGGCCGAGATCGAACAGGAAATTAACGGTGTCAAAGACGCCCTGCGTGCCCAAGTGGGTCTGCTGGCTGTCGGCGGTGCTGAAAAGATCCTTGGCGCCACAATCGATCAAAACGCGCATGCGGAGCTGGTTAATAAACTGGCCGCTGAAATTTAAGCGAGGGCGATCATGGCAGAACTGACCACGTTGGCCCGACCTTACGCTAAGGCGGCCTTTGAGCACGCCCAGGCCCATCAGCAACTGGCCAATTGGTCAGCCATGCTCGGCCTGGCTGCTGCAGTGTCGGAAGACGACACGATGCAGCGCCTGCTCAAGGCCCCGCGACTGACGAGCGCAGAAAAGGCCGCCACGTTTATTGACGTGTGCGGTGACAAGTTCGATGCACAGGCACAGAATTTCATTCATGTTGCCGCGGAAAACGACCGTCTCCTGCTGTTGCCGGAGATTTCGGCTTTGTTCGACCTGTACAAGGCTGAACAAGAGAAATCCGTGGACGTGGAAGTCACTAGTGCTTTTGCGTTGGACCAAGAACAGCAAGACAAACTCGCCAAGGTTCTCAGTGCACGGCTCAGCCGGGAAGTGCGCCTGCATGCGACGGAGGACGCCTCCCTTATCGGTGGTGTCGTGATCCGCGCCGGCGACCTGGTAATCGATGGCTCGGTTCGCGGCAAAATCGCGAAACTGGCCGAAGCATTGAAATCTTGAGTTTGAAGGGGCAGCAGAGCAATGCAGCAACTCAATCCTTCCGAAATTAGTGAAATCATCAAGGGTCGCATCGAGAAACTCGACGTGACCTCCCAAGCCCGCAACGAGGGTACCGTCGTCAGCGTTTCTGACGGTATCGTGCGGATTCACGGTCTGGCCGACGTCATGTACGGCGAAATGATCGAGTTTCCAGGTGGCGTGTTCGGTATGGCCCTCAACCTGGAGCAAGACTCCGTTGGTGCGGTAATCCTGGGCGCCTACGACACCCTCGCTGAAGGCATGAGCGCCAAGTGCACCGGCCGCATCCTCGAAGTTCCAGTTGGTAAGGAACTGCTGGGTCGCGTTGTTGACGCACTGGGCAACCCAATCGACGGCAAAGGCCCACTGGGCAACACCGAGACCGACGCGGTCGAGAAAGTTGCTCCGGGCGTGATCTGGCGTAAGTCGGTAGACCAGCCTGTACAGACTGGCTACAAATCCGTCGACGCCATGATCCCGGTCGGCCGTGGCCAGCGCGAGCTGATCATCGGTGACCGTCAGATCGGTAAGACCGCCATGGCGATCGACGCCATCATCAACCAGAAAGACTCCGGTATTTTCTGTGTTTATGTTGCTGTCGGCCAGAAGCGTTCCACCGTTGCCAACATCGTTCGCAAGCTGGAAGAAAACGGCGCCCTGGCCAACACCATCGTGGTGGTTGCCAGTGCTTCGGAATCCGCCGCACTGCAATTCCTGGCGCCATACGCCGGTTGCACCATGGGCGAGTTCTTCCGTGACCGCGGTGAAGACGCGCTGATCGTATACGATGACCTGTCCAAGCAGGCCGTTGCCTACCGTCAGATCTCCCTGCTGCTGCGCCGTCCACCAGGACGTGAAGCGTACCCAGGTGACGTGTTCTATCTCCACTCCCGTCTGCTGGAGCGTGCATCGCGCGTTTCCGAAGAGTACGTCGAGAAGTTCACCAACGGTGCTGTAACTGGCAAGACCGGTTCCCTTACCGCACTGCCGATCATCGAAACCCAGGCTGGCGACGTTTCCGCGTTCGTTCCGACCAACGTGATTTCCATCACCGACGGTCAGATCTTCCTGGAATCGGCCATGTTCAACTCGGGCATCCGCCCTGCAGTGAACGCCGGTGTTTCGGTATCCCGTGTGGGTGGTGCCGCTCAGACCAAGATCATCAAGAAGCTCTCCGGTGGTATCCGTACCGCTCTGGCTCAGTACCGTGAACTGGCGGCATTCGCCCAGTTCGCTTCTGACCTGGACGAAGCCACCCGTAAGCAACTCGAACACGGTCAACGTGTTACCGAGCTGATGAAGCAGAAGCAATACGCTCCAATGTCCATCGCGGACATGGCGCTGTCGCTGTATGCCGCTGAGCGTGGGTTCCTGACCGACGTTGAAATCGCCAAGATCGGTAGCTTCGAACAAGCACTGATCGCTTACTTCAACCGTGATCACGCCGAACTGATGGCGAAGATCAACGTGAAGGGTGACTTCAACGACGAAATCGACGCTGGCATCAAAGCCGGTATCGAGAAGTTCAAGGCCACCCAAACCTGGTAAGCCGCAGCGGGGGCTTTGCGGCCCCCGCTTGCTAACCTGATAGGTGTTACATGGCAGGCGCAAAAGAGATTCGCAGTAAGATTGCGAGCATCAAAAGCACGCAAAAAATTACCAGCGCCATGGAAAAAGTGGCGGTCAGTAAAATGCGCAAGGCACAAATGCGCATGGCTGCTAGCCGTCCTTACGCGGAGCGTATCCGCCAGGTTATCGGTCATCTGGCCAACGCCAACCCGGAATACCGCCACCCCTTCATGATCGAACGCGAAGTAAAGCGCGTCGGTTATGTCGTCGTGAGCAGTGACCGTGGTCTGTGCGGTGGCTTGAACACCAACCTGTTCAAGGCCCTGGTCAAGGACATGGCGGTCAACCGCGAGCAAGGTATCGAGATCGATCTTTGCGTGGTTGGCAGCAAGGGTGCGGCGTTTTTCCGCAGCTTCGGCGGTAACGTCGTTGCAGCGATCAGCCACCTGGGCGAAGAGCCGTCGATCAATGATCTGATCGGCAGCGTCAAGGTCATGCTGGACGCTTACCTGGATGGTCGTATCGATCGTCTGTCCGTGGTATCGAACAAGTTCGTCAATACCATGACGCAAACCCCAACGGTCGAGCAGTTGATTCCGTTGGTTGCAACCCCGGATCAAGAACTCAAGCACCACTGGGACTACCTCTACGAACCTGACGCCAAAGAGCTGCTGGACGGCCTGATGGTGCGTTACGTGGAGTCGCAGGTCTACCAGGCGGTGGTCGAGAACAACGCAGCTGAACAAGCTGCCCGGATGATCGCGATGAAGAACGCCACCGACAACGCCGGTGACCTGATCAGCGAATTGCAGCTGATCTACAACAAGGCGCGTCAGGCTGCGATCACCCAAGAGATCTCGGAAATCGTCGGCGGCGCTGCCGCGGTTTAACGGTTCAAATATTCAGAGGATCCAGCTATGAGTAGCGGACGTATCGTTCAAATCATCGGCGCCGTCATCGACGTGGAATTCCCACGTGACGCCGTGCCGAGTGTTTACAACGCGCTGAAAGTAGTAGGCGCGGAAACCACCCTGGAAGTTCAGCAGCAGCTGGGCGACGGCGTGGTTCGTACCATTGCGATGGGCTCGACCGAAGGCTTGAAGCGCGGTCTGGACGTTACAGACACCGGCGCAGCCATCTCCGTACCAGTCGGTAAAGCGACCCTGGGCCGGATCATGGACGTACTGGGTAACCCGATCGACGAAGCTGGCCCGATTGGTGAAGAAGAGCGCTGGGGTATCCACCGCGACGCTCCTTCGTTCGCTGACCAGGCAGGCGGCAACGACCTGCTGGAAACCGGCATCAAGGTTATCGACCTGGTTTGCCCGTTCGCCAAGGGTGGTAAAGTCGGTCTGTTCGGTGGTGCCGGTGTAGGCAAAACCGTAAACATGATGGAACTGATCCGTAACATCGCCATCGAGCACAGCGGTTATTCCGTGTTCGCCGGTGTGGGTGAGCGTACTCGTGAGGGTAACGACTTCTACCACGAGATGAAGGACTCCAACGTTCTCGACAAGGTAGCGCTGGTCTACGGTCAGATGAACGAGCCACCAGGAAACCGTCTGCGCGTAGCGCTGACCGGCCTGACCATGGCTGAGAAGTTCCGTGACGAAGGTAACGACGTTCTGCTGTTCGTCGACAACATCTATCGTTACACCCTGGCCGGTACCGAAGTATCCGCACTGCTGGGCCGTATGCCTTCGGCAGTAGGTTACCAGCCGACCCTGGCTGAAGAGATGGGCGTTCTGCAAGAGCGTATCACTTCGACCAAGGAAGGTTCGATCACCTCGATCCAGGCCGTATACGTACCTGCGGACGACCTGACCGACCCGTCGCCAGCGACCACCTTCGCCCACTTGGACGCTACCGTCGTACTGTCCCGTGACATCGCCTCCCTGGGTATCTACCCAGCGGTCGATCCACTGGACTCGACTTCGCGCCAGCTGGACCCGAACGTGATCGGCAACGAGCACTACGACACCGCTCGTGGCGTTCAGTATGTTCTGCAGCGCTACAAAGAGCTGAAGGACATCATCGCCATCCTCGGTATGGACGAACTGTCCGAAGCCGACAAGCAGCTGGTATCGCGCGCTCGTAAGATCCAGCGCTTCCTGTCCCAGCCGTTCTTCGTGGCCGAAGTCTTCACCGGTTCTCCAGGCAAATACGTTTCCCTGAAAGACACCATTGCAGGCTTCAGCGGCATCCTCAAAGGTGACTACGACCACCTGCCAGAACAAGCGTTCTACATGGTCGGCAGCATCGAAGAAGCCGTCGAGAAAGCCAAGAAACTGTAATCCCGGCGCCCCGCAAGGGGCGCTAATCAGGTTGAGGCAAGCAGATGGCTATGACAGTCCATTGCGATATCGTCAGCGCGGAAGGGGAAATTTTCTCCGGTCTGGTCGAGATGGTGATTGCGCACGGCAACCTGGGTGATCTTGGTATCGCTCCAGGCCACGCCCCGCTGATCACTAATCTGAAGCCAGGTCCGATCACGCTGACCAAGCAGGGTGGCGCCCAAGAGGTGTTCTACATCTCTGGTGGTTTCCTCGAGGTTCAGCCGAACATGGTCAAGGTGCTTGCCGATACCGTGCAACGTGCCAGCGACCTGGATGAAGCTCAGGCTCAGGAAGCCCTCAAGGCTGCCGAGAACGCCCTGAACGAAAAAGGCGCGGAGTTCGACTACGGCGCCGCTGCCGCACGTCTGGCCGAGGCCGCAGCCCAGCTGCGTACCGTCCAGCAAATTCGCAAAATGAAGTAACCGGCACTCGCCGATCACTTTCTGTTGCGATTGAGTTAAAGGGTAGCCTCGGCTACCCTTTTTCTTTTTCCGAATTTCTTCTTCTGGTCACAGCGCTGACCTTCCAGGATTGGTAGCCAGTCAATGTCTCTCGATATCGTAATTCTCGCCGCCGGCCAAGGTACCCGCATGCGCTCGGCGCTGCCCAAGGTACTGCATCCGGTCGCCGGCGACTCCATGCTCGGCCATGTTATCCACAGCGCCCGCCAGTTGCAGCCGCAGGGCATTCATGTGGTGATCGGGCACGGTGCGGAGCTGGTACGTGAGCGCCTGGCCGCCGATGACCTTAATTTTGTCCTCCAGGACAAGCAACTGGGTACCGGCCACGCCGTCGCCCAGGCACTGCCGGCGTTGAGCGCCGAAACCGTACTGATCCTTTACGGTGACGTTCCGCTGATCGAAGTCGATACCCTCAAGCGCCTGCTTGCCAAGGTCACCCCACAGCAGCTCGGCCTGCTGACTGTGACCCTCGATGATCCGACCGGTTATGGCCGTATTGTCCGTGATGCGCAGGGCCAGGTGGCAGCGATCGTCGAGCACAAAGATGCCAGCGACGCACAGAAAGCCATCAAGGAAGGCAACACCGGTATTCTCGCCGTCCCGGGCGCGCGCCTGGCTGACTGGCTGGGCCGTCTGTCGAACAACAACGCCCAGGGCGAGTACTACCTCACTGACGTCATCGCCATGGCTGTAGCCGATGGCCTGGTGGTCGCGACCGAGCAGCCGCTGGACCCGATGGAAGTGCAGGGCGCCAATGACCGTCGTCAGCTTGCCGAGCTGGAGCGTCACTACCAGTTGCGCGCAGGCCGCAGTCTGATGGCCCAGGGTGTGACCCTGCGTGACCCGGCGCGCTTCGATGTGCGCGGTGAGGTGACCGTTGGTCGCGATGTGCTCATCGATATCAACGTGATCCTTGAAGGCCGCGTGGTGATCGAAGACGACGTGGTCATCGGCCCGAACTGCGTGATCAAGAACAGCACCCTGCGCAAAGGCGTGGTGGTCAAAGCCAACAGCCACCTGGAAGGCGCAATCATGGGTGAGGGCAGCGATGCCGGCCCGTTTGCCCGCCTGCGCCCTGGCAGCGTTCTCGACGCTCGCGCCCATGTGGGTAACTTTGTTGAACTGAAGAACGCCCACCTCGGTGAAGGCGCCAAGGCCGGTCACCTGACTTATCTGGGCGATGCCGAGGTCGGCGCACGCACCAACATCGGTGCCGGTACCATCACCTGCAACTACGATGGCGCCAACAAGTTCAAGACAGTACTTGGCGCAGACGTGTTCATCGGTTCGAACAACTCATTGGTCGCGCCTGTGGATATCCTCGACGGCGCTACCACTGCCGCCGGTTCGACCATTACTCAGAACGTCGAGGCGGCGCAGCTGGCAGTCGGTCGTGCGCGTCAGCGCAACATTGATGGCTGGAAGCGGCCGGAGAAGCTCAAAAAGAGCTGAGTTACTCACAGCTAATAGAAAGGGCCGACTGCATTGTGCATAAGTCGGCCTTTTTCGTTCTGTGGATAAAATTTTGCTGCTATGCAAGTTATTCACAGGAAAATTTTTTCTCCGCTGTTCTTGACGCATCAGCCACTATAGGTTTTGATTGGCATCATTATCTTTCGAATCGAAACTTAAGCGCGCCATGTCGAAACGTAACACCCCCCAACGACGTCATAACATCCTGGCTTTGCTCAATGAGCAGGGCGAGGTGAGCGTCGACGCCTTGGCCAAGCGTTTCGAAACCTCCGAAGTGACCATTCGCAAGGACCTCGCAGCCCTCGAAGCCAATGGCCTGCTGTTGCGCCGCTACGGTGGGGCAGTGACCCTGCCGCAGGAACTGTTTACCGAACAGGGCCAGCCGGTTTCGCTTTATAAACAAGCGATCGCCAAGGCTGCCGTAGGCCGTATCCGCGAACATGCCCGCATCATCATCGACAGCGGCAGCACCACCGCCGCGATGATCCCGCAGCTGGGTCATCAACCGGGCCTGGTGGTCATGACCAACTCGTTGAATGTGGCCCGCGCCCTTAGCGAGCTGGAGCATGAGCCGGTACTGTTGATGACCGGCGGTACCTGGGACCCGCATTCCGAATCGTTCCAGGGCCAGGTGGCCGAGCAGGTACTACGCTCATACGACTTCGACCAACTGTTCATTGGCGCCGACGGCATTGACCTGGCGCGCGGCACCACCACGTTCAACGAACTGCTGGGCCTGAGCCGGGTGATGGCTGAAGTCGCCCGGGAAGTGATCGTCATGGTCGAGTCCGACAAGGTCGGGCGCAAGATTCCCAACCTTGAGCTGCCCTGGAGCAGCGTCAACACCCTGATTACCGATGAGCGCCTGCCCCATGAGGCACGCGTACAGATTGAAGCCCGCGGCATCAACGTGATTTGCGCCGCTATCACCCAGGAGCATGAATAATGTGTGGAATCGTTGGTGCCGTCGCCGAACGTAACATCACAACCATTCTGATCGAAGGCCTCAAGCGCCTCGAGTACCGCGGCTATGACAGCGCAGGTCTGGCCGTCTTCACCCAGCAGGGTAACCTTGAGCGCCGTCGCCGTATCGGCAAGGTCAGCGAGCTGGAAGCCGCCGTTGCCGCCGAACCGCTGGCTGGCAACCTGGGTATCGCCCACACCCGTTGGGCGACTCACGGCGCGCCAACCGAACACAATGCCCACCCGCATTTCTCTGGTCATGAACTGGCAGTGGTGCACAACGGCATCATCGAGAACCACGAAGAACTGCGTGAACAGCTCAAGGGCCTGGGTTACGTCTTCAGCTCCGAGACCGACACCGAGGTGATCGTTCACCTGCTGGCGCACACCCTCAAAACCTTGCCGGACCTGGCCGATGCCCTCAAGGCTACAGTCAAGCAACTGCATGGCGCCTACGGCCTGGCCGTGATCAGCGCCAAGCAGCCTGACCGTTTGCTGGCCGCTCGCAGCGGCAGCCCGCTGGTAATCGGCCTGGGCCACGGTGAGAACTTCCTGGCTTCCGACCAGTTGGCCCTGCGCCAGGTTACCGACCGCTTCATGTACCTGGAAGAGGGCGACATCGCCGAAATTCGCCGCGACCAGGTCACCATCTGGGACGTCGCCGGCACTGCAGTGCAGCGCGAGACCGTGCAGTACCACGAAGGTGCCGAAGCTGCCGACAAGGGCGCCTACCGTCACTTCATGCTCAAGGAAATCCACGAGCAACCAACCGTGGTGCAACGCACCCTGGAAGGCCGCCTGGGCAAGGACCACGTCATGGTCCAGGCCTTCGGCCCGCAAGCTGCCGAGCTGTTCGCCAAGGTGCGCAATGTACAGATCGTTGCCTGCGGCACCAGCTACCACGCCGGCATGGTTGCCCGTTACTGGCTGGAAAGCCTGGCCGGTATCCCTTGCCAGGTCGAAGTCGCCAGCGAGTTCCGCTACCGCAAGGTTGTGGTGCAGCCGGACACCCTGTTCGTCTCGATCTCGCAGTCGGGTGAAACCGCCGACACCCTCGCGGCCCTACGCAACGCCAAGGAGCTGGGCTTCCTCGGCAGCCTGGCGATCTGCAACGTCGGCATCAGCTCGCTGGTGCGCGAGTCGGACCTGACCCTGCTGACCCAGGCCGGCCCGGAAATCGGCGTGGCCTCGACCAAGGCCTTCACCACCCAGTTGGTCTCGCTGATGCTGCTGACCCTGTCCCTGGGCCAGGTGCGCGGCACCCTGGCTGCAGGCGTCGAAGCGGAGCTGGTGGAAGAGCTGCGTCGCCTGCCAACTCGCCTGGGCGAAGCCCTGGCCATGGATGCGATCGTCGAGAAGACCGCCGAACTGTTCGCCGACAAGCACCACACTCTGTTCCTGGGCCGCGGCGCGCAATTCCCGGTAGCCATGGAAGGTGCGCTCAAACTCAAAGAGATCTCCTACATCCACGCCGAAGCCTACCCGGCCGGTGAGCTCAAGCATGGCCCGCTGGCGCTGGTCGACAGCGACATGCCAGTAGTCACCGTGGCGCCGAACAACGAGCTGCTGGAAAAGCTCAAGTCCAACCTGCAGGAAGTGCGTGCCCGTGGCGGCGAGCTGATCGTCTTCGCCGACGAACAGGCAGGCATGAGCAATGGCGAAGGCACCCACGTGATCGCCGTGCCGCACATCATCGACGCCCTGGCGCCGATCCTCTACACCATTCCGCTGCAGTTGCTGTCTTACTACGTCGCTGTGCTCAAGGGTACCGACGTTGACCAGCCGCGTAACCTGGCGAAATCGGTAACTGTCGAGTAACGAGTGCTGTGCCTGGTCCCTTTTCCTGACAGTGATGGGAGCAGGGGCCTGGTTTCTGATTCTCAGGCAGCGGCTGATTCCGGACGCTGCCTGTTGATCAGCAGTGCTGAAATCGACTCGCTTGTTCGTAGCCAATCGTTCGGTTTTTTGTGCTACGTGAGCGATTCGGCGTGCCAGAAAAATACTCGACCTCGCGTCAGACACACTTTTTTTCGCATCTTCTTCCCCGCCTATGCTTGTGCGAAAAGGACTACTTCACTGTGAGTGGAGCGGTAGCCAATGCCCATTTCCATGGAGCATCTTGAAGGCAGCACGTTAGCTAATTGTTTGGAAACGTCGGCGATATTTAAAGTGTAACTCGCTTAGAAAGATTTATTTACAAATTTCGACTTTTCCGCGAAATACTTCCTGCTAGTTTTGTGACGCCTGCTGTTACAGGCCAACTCAAAATCGTAAACAAGGAATGTATTATGAACTCTGCAATTGACCTGTTTCAAACTGAAGTGACTGGCGTTACCACCAAGGGTGTTTGCTTGTGGTAAGAGCGTGATAAAAGAGGGGGAAAGAAATTTCCCCCTCTTTTTAATTGTACTTACTCGGCCTCTCAGGGACAGGAGCAACGACCTTCATGGACGACTTTGGCTATCATACTATTTGGGATATTACCGGTGCTGATGCACGCTTGTTGAAGGACGCGCCGGCGTTGCATAACTTTTTCCTCGGTACCTTGCAACGTTCGCGTTTCACGGTGTTGGACCATTTGACGCACAAGTTCAGTGCCGGAGGTGAAGGCGTTACCGGTCTGTACTTGTTGTCTGAGTCGCACCTGTCCTACCACACCTACCCGGAAACTCATTACATCAGCATCGACGTTTATACCTGCGGTTCCAACAATGTCTCAATCAATGAAGGCATTCAAGGCTTCTTCGGCAACGAAGTGCAGATAACGACGCGCACGTTGCTGCGCGGCAGTCATGTGCTTGTGGAAGAAGGGGTGGTGAATGAAACTTGTCAATAACGGAATGGTCAAGTTCGATTACCAGTTCCCCTTGTACAATTTCTTTTTTCCTTCGCAATCACTGGACGTGTTTCGCCCCAGTGAAACACAACTGACGACGCTGCTGAACCATGCCAACAGCCAATCAACCTCACGGGCGTTGTACTTTCATATTCCGTTCTGTGAAGCGATCTGTTCGTTCTGCCCGTTTACCCGCGGCTTGTACAAAAACGAAGAGGATATTAACCGTTACACCAAGGCGCTGATCAAGGAAATTGAGTACAAATCGCGCTTGGTCGACTTCAAGGCAGTACCGGTCAGGGCCATTTTCTTTGGCGGGGGAACGCCGTCGCTATTGTCGCCGCGGAATATCTATGACATCGGTGAGGCATTACACCACTACTTCGATATGTCGACGGTGGAAGAGTTCTCCTTCGAGTTCAATATCACCAGTGTCACCCGAGAACGCACCCTTGCACTCGCGGACATTGGCGTGACCCATGCCCGCTTCGGTTTGCAGACCATCGACCCGACCTGGCGCAAGCTGTTTAACCTGAATGAGGACATCCGCGAAATCGAACGCGCCGCCGCGTTGCTGGTGCCGACCTTCAGGCACGTGTTGTGCGACATCATGTATGGGATGAACGGCAGTAACGAAAACCAGACCCTGTGTGACATCGACAAAGCGGTCGAACTGGGCCTGAGCAACATCGACATTTACCCGATCAACAATGTCGCCACCTCGGTAAAGCTGCACAAGCAAATCAGGGAGCGTACGGCGGAAGTGTTCCCGGCCATGCGCAAGCTGAACATGAAGCTGATGATTGACGAGCATATGCGCCACAAGGGTTTTGTCCCGTATAACGGCCATGGCTACGTGCGCCAGGCGAGCGCAGCGTCGCCTCTGATCACCCGCGACTACTCGTTCATTTACCACGAGCACGTCTATGGCTATACAAACCATGACCTGCTGGGCTTCGGCGTCGGCGCCATCTCGTCGGTGGCTGAAAATGTGATTACCAACACCTCATTGCGTGAGCAATACATCGCCAAGATGACCGAAGGTGACTATGTCTGCCAGGTCAGCCAGCATGCTCCGGTGCTTGATCTGGTCAAGCCACTGGTACTGCGCCTGCCGTATCACGGCGAAATCGAAAAATCCAAAGTGGCGATGAGCCAGATGCCGCAAGGGCTACTGGACAGGGTTCAGGAACTGGTCAAGGCCGACCTGATAGTTGAAACGGATGCGACCTTCGAACTGACCAGGCTGGGTTGGTTATGGTACAGCAACATTATGTTTTACTTAATTCCTGAAAGTGAACAAAACATCTTGAAAAAGATAGTCTTCGAGAAGCTTAATGCCAACGGACGCGACATTACTCGGGACGAGTTAATCTACTCCGCAGGCTAGAACCACCCAGCAGGCAATGGATATGCAGGCACTAGCGTTAAACCACGGTACACAACGGCTGTCAGCCGCCTACTTTTTTTCAAAATGCGGTGAGTTTGCTTTCGAAACAGCCTTTGCAGTGGCCGTGGTGACCTTGACTGAGGCCGACTTTTTGCTGATTGGCCTGGTGTACTTTTTTCGTTACTTGCCCAGTGCATTGTTTTCGCCGATTGGTGGCTGGCTAGCAGACCATCGGCAGAAAAAACACACACTGATTTCGGCAGAACTTTTAAAAAGCGTAGTGGCCGCACTGCTGTTTGTGTTGTTTGAATTTGCCGAGGCCACGGTGGCGGTGGTTATTATCGCCTCGATGGTGATGACCGCACTTGATTGCCTGTACACGCCGAGCTTTCGTGCCTATTTCCCCGATATAGTGGACGACGGCCATCTGGCGTCGGTAAACAGCGGGGTGCAAGTGATCGAAGATGTGTCTTCGATTATCGGACCGTTGATATTTTCACTGATTTCGATCGTGCTCGATGCCAGTTATGCGTTTGCGTTTTTCTCGGTCAGTTTGTTGCTGTCGGCCGCCTGTAGCGCCACCCTGGTCTCGAGCGTGACAACTTCGAAGGGGCGCTTCGATGTTTGGGCAATCTACAAGGACACCACACGCAGCGTGGGTAGTTTACGCAAGCTCAATACACCCCTGTTTACCGTGATCTGTTGCACCACCGTGTGTGCAATGTTTGCCACGTCGGTTATTCGCTTCATATTGCCGGCATCGGTTATGGACCATTTTCAGTCCGAGGCTGCGGTGGGGTATATCTTTTCCCTGCTGGCTTTCGGTACGGTTATCGGTGGCATGCTGTATGTAACACTCAACAAGTCAACCACCGCCCGCTCGGTGATTATTTATTGGTTACTGTATGGCGGGCTATTTTTACTGGCTGCCGTCGCCCTGCAGTTCAATACGTACCTGTTTATAGTTCTGTTGCTGTGCGTGGGTTTTGTCGGCGCCTTTGTTGATATTGCCATCATTACCAATATCCAGACGCTGTCCAGTCCCAATGAAGTCGGCAAGAATTTTTCCCTGTACTACTTCACGGCGGTTATTGGTGATGCAGTGTCCGGGCTGATCGCCAGCCTTATGTTTCTGCTTGTGGGGCCGGCTACGTTTGTTGGCATGACGTTCATGCTGTGTATTGCACCGCTAGGTTGGAGCGCAAAAAAAGATGTTACAGACAAGGATTGTTTGTAGTGCGGCAGTCGGGATTGAAGCACTTCCCGGCGTGGCGCTTGGGACATTTGCAGGGCGCGGTCAGTTGGCGTCAGCATCGGCGTTGGTGCTGTGCGTTGAGGATGCGCTGTCGGCAGATGTGGTCGATTGCGTCGCGGCCTGGGGCACGCCACTGTTTGTGCTCCATGGCAACGGGTACGCTGCACTTCCGGCAGTGCTTGCGGATCTTCAACCAACCTTGCTCCAGGTACCGCTGAGTGCGCACGATATTGCGCGGGTAGTTGAAACTGCCAAGGCATTTGACCTGGCTTCACTGCCACCTTTTACCTCGGCAGTCGCAGAGTTTGTCTCGCGCAAACGGCCTACCTTTGCTTGCCCCGGGCATCAGGGCGGCCAGTGCCTGGACCTGCATCCGGCCGGGCTGCGCTTCAAGCAATTGCTTGGCAGCGAGGTATTCAAGGTCGATGTGCCGCACGCGGCTCCCGAGCTGGGTGACGTACTCAGCCATGAAGGTCCGGTGGCCCAGGCTGAACGGCTGGCCGCAGAAGTGTTCAACGCCGATGAAACCTACTTCGTGCTCAATGGTACTTCCACCGCAAACAAAGTCGTCACCAGCGCGTTGCTGGCTGCGGGCGATCTGGTATTGATGGATCGCAACAACCACAAGTCGGTGTACCTGGGCGCATTGGTACAAAGTGCCGCCAGGCCGGTATACCTCGATAATTTCCGCGATGGGTGTGGCGTGCTGGGTGGCTACAAAAGACATGCCCTGGATGAGCAACAACTACGCCTGAAGGCGGCCCGTATCGATCCGTCCAAGGCGCGGCAGCAGCGCCCATTTCGTCTGGCAGTTGTTCAGCACGCAACCTGCGATGGCGTTGTGGTCGACGCCGCTGCTCTGCTGCAACGGATTGGTCACCTGTGTGACTACGTACTCTTCGATTCCGCCTGGTTGGGCTACGAACCTTTTGTTGAGCTACTGGCGCAGCGCTCGCCGTTGAACATTGCCCTGACGGCGGATTGCCCGGGGATCATCGTCACGCAATCGGTCCACAAGCAGATGTCAGGCCTGTCCCAGACCTCGCAGATCCATAAAAAAGACAGTCACATACGTAACCAGCCACGCTACTGCTCACGATCGGTATTCAACAGCGCGTTCATGCTGCACGCCTCGACCAGCCCGTTCTATCCATTGTTGATGTCATTGGAAGTCAATGCCGCGATCCATGCCAATGGCAACGGCAAGCGCGCGTGGAGTGCGGCAGTGGCAATGGCCATGGGTTTCAGGCGCGAGGTTGCCCAGCGTTGCCGTGTTATTCAGCCTTACTATGGCGACAGGCGGTTGCCGGCGGGGCAGGGCGATACATCGCTGGAGGTGTATGCCCAAGTGTTTCAACCGGTTCGCCACGAGACGCTGGGGGCCAGCCCGATCGAGTCTGACTTGCACTACCTGGACCCTTGCAAGGTCATCTTTACAACGCGCAAGTTGCACACTGACGAGCAGGGCGGGTTGCCCGCTATTCCAGCGAGTATCGTCACCGCCTACCTGCGCGAGATGAATTTCACTCCGGAGAAATCTGACTTCTACAACGTTACCCTGTTGGTTTCGCCCTCTACCGAGGCTGCGCAGCTCTCTCGCCTGGCGCACACGCTGGCGCAACTTGAGCAGATGATTGAGGGTGAAGTCCCGGTGGCTGAGGCGTTACCTTCACTGGCAAGCGGCCAAGCTCGCTATAACGATTTATCGCTGCGCGAATTGTGCTGCGCCATCAACACCCTGTTCTCGCAGTATCAGATTGAGCAACTGCAATCAGACATTTTCAGTTCGGTGACGTCGGCGCAGGCCGAGTTGACGCCCTATGCGGCGCAGCAGGCTTTCATCCGTGGTAACTACCAATTGGTCGCACTCGAACAAGCTTTAGGCTGTATTGCCGCAGAAGGCGTAATCCCTTACCCGCCGGGGGTTATGTGCATCGCGCCTGGGGAACGCTGGAACAGCTCGTTGATTCGCTACCTGAGCGCCATTGAAGCACTGAGTAACCAATACCCGGAATTTGCTCCGCATATTCAAGGCGTATACCAATGCCTTAACAATGACGCCAGCGTGAGCCTGCAGGTTCACGTTCTGGCCACTGGCTGATGTTGAAAGGTGCAAGGGCGCCATTGGTGGAATCAACCAAAGGTACGAACGAGCGCAAATTCATCCATGTCGACATGGACTCGTTCTTTGTCTCAGTAGAACTTCTGGATGCTCCGCACCTGGTTGGGCGCCCTGTGGCCGTGGGCGGGACAGCGGCTGAGCGAGGGGTGATCAGCACTGCGAACTACCTGGCCAGGGAATATGGAGTAAGAAGTGGTATCGCCACTGCAACGGCACAACGGCTCTGCCCGGATCTGGTCCTGCTGCCGACCCGGTTTGAAGTGTATGAAGCCGTGACTCGAAGGCTCGATGCAATATTCCGACGCTATACCGACAAGGTTGAGTTCCTGTCACTGGATGAGGCGTCGCTCGAGGTCACCGGTCAGTCTGCATTCAACGGCTCGGCAACTCATATGGCCATGCACATCCGTGCTGCGATCGAGCAGGAGCTGGGGCTGACGGCTTCTGCCGGAGTCGCGCCGTTGAAGTACTTGGCAAAAATCGCCTCCGAGGTGCAAAAGCCCAATGGCCTGTTTGTCATCGTGCCCAAGGATGTCCGCGGCTTTCTCGATGAACTTGATGTACGCAAGATTCCTGGCGTTGGTCCCAAAACTTACGCCGTGCTTGAGAACCTGGGCTGTCGGCAATGCAAACACGTCACCGAAGAGAAAATCCCGTTGCTCATGCGCTACCTCGGCGTGCATGGGTTTTATGTGTGGGAGCGATGTCAGGGAATAGAAGAGCAGGAAGAGCGAGTAACCCACATCAAGTCGATTGGTATTGAACGAACACTCCCCTTCGATTGCCACGATTTTTCCAGCTGCCTGCAAGAGCTGGACAGATTGCTGGAAGGTCTGAGGGAACGCATTTCCGAAATGGGCGATGACTACCTGATCATCAAAAACCTGGTAAAGCTCAAGTTCTCGGACTTCTCGATTTCGTCGACCGAGGCGGCTTCCAACACCCTCAGTCAGGAGACAGTGACCACCCTGTGCCGGTTGCTCTGGGACACCAGGCGCGAGGGCCGCTCGGTGCGTTTGATCGGGTTGTCGGTAAAGGTCAAAAGAAAGATCCAGGACGATATTCAATTAGAGCTTCCCTGGTAACCAACAAGTAAACCCGAGTGGCAGGAGGCCCCGAATGGTTAGGCGCTACGAACTCCCCAATGCGGCGTGGATATTGATCATGGATCTGGTTTCAACCACACAAAAGACCGGCCGGCCTCGTAATGACGACCGGCAGATGATCAACGGCATCTTCTGGATTCTTTGCTCTGGCGCAGCCTGGCGTGACTTGCCGGAACGCTTTGGCGCTTGGTCGACGGTGTATCAACGTTTTCGCGACTGGCGTGACGATGGCACCCTGGATCGTGTACTGGACCGGCTGCATGTTCGCCTCACCGAAGAGGGCCTGATCGACATGGACACCTGGACCCTCGATCCTGTCACTGTCAGGGAGCAACTGGTCAAATGTTGTGCCTGATGTACAGCTGTGCCACGAGTGTGGATGACAGCGTCCATGACGATTGCCTGAGCGCAGTACTGCCAGTTTGTCCGGCAATCGGACCCTTTAGCTGGCCTGGATCAATAGTCCTGACGCGCGCTTGGCTTAGTGTGCGCAGTCCATGTTTCTTTTTCACGGACGAAAAGCTATGCAGACTCTGGAGCGAAAGCTAGATATCCAGCCCCTGTCGCGGGCGGACATGACCATCGAACTCAACGGCCAGGCGGTGGCGGTCGCTGCCGGTGAAACCGTGCTCAGCGTGCTTAACGCCGTGGGCCTGCGCCAGGTGGCGCTTAACGATCACCAACAATTGACCGGCGCTTTCTGCGGCATGGGCGTGTGCCATTGCTGCCTGGTGTCGATCAACGGCCGGCCCAAGCGCCGCGCCTGCCAAACCGAGGTACAGCCGGGCATGCGGGTCGAAACCGGGACTAACCGTTTTGCCGGGCAGGAGGCACCATGAGCTTGCGTCCAGTTATTGTCGGTGGTGGTTCGGCAGGTATGGCAGCGGCGATCGAGCTGGCCAGGCACGGTGTCTCGAGCCTGTTGTTTGATGAAGCCTCACGCCCGGGTGGCGTGGTGTTTCGCGGACCGCTGCGCAGCGGCGTCGACCTGGGCTACCTGGGTGCCCGCTACAGTAAGGCGCTGAAAAAACTGCACAAGGACTTCGCCGCCTGCGCCGATCGCATCGACCTGCGCCTGAACAGCCGTGTGGTCGGTGGGGACGAGCAGCGCCTGATGGTACTCGATGGCGAAGAAACCCTGCACGAAATCGATTTTTCCCATCTGTTGCTGTCGGCCGGTTGCCACGAGCGCAACGTCCCGTTTGCCGGCTGGACCTTGCCGGGTGTGATGTTGCTCGGCGGGCTTCAGTTGCAGATCAAAAGCGGTGTGGTCAAACCCCTGGGCAGTACCGTGATCGCTGGCACCGGGCCGTTGTTGCCGTTGGTGGCCTGCCAGTTGCACGCGGCCGGGGCGAAGGTTGCCGGCGTCTATGAAGCCTGCCCGTTCAGCAAGATTGCCCGTGAAAGTCTGGCGCTGATGAACAAGCCGCAGCTGTTCCTCGATGGCCTGAGCATGCTTGGCTACATGAAGCTCAACGGCATCCCCATGTACTACGGCTGGGGGATTGTCGAAGCCAAGGGTGAGGGTGAGCTGGCTGAAGTGACCGTGGCGCCCTACGGTGACGATTGGCAGCCGGACCTTTCCCGCGCCCAGCGCGAGCCGGCGCAAACCCTGGCGGTGGGCTACGGTTTTATCCCGCGCACCCAGCTCAGCCAGCAACTGGGCCTGGACCATGGCTTCAACGAAGACGGCTACCTGCGTCCAGAAAGCAACGTCTGGCAGCAAAGCAGCCAGCCGCACATCCACCTGGCCGGTGACATGGGCGGCATCCGTGGTGGTGAGGCGGCAATGCTCACCGGGCGCATCGCGGCTGTTTCGATCCTGCTGCAGCAGGAGGTACTCAACGCAGAAGAGGCGATCGAACTGCGCGAGAAATACCTCGGCCAGCTGGCAGCGATCAAACGCTTTCGCGCCGGGGTAGAGCGCTACACCCACCGCGGCACCAAGCAGATCGAGCTGCCGCAGGCGGACACGGTGATCTGTCGTTGCGAGCATGTCACCCGCAGCGACATCGATCGCGCCCTGGAGCAGGGCGTCGAGGACATGGCCGGGTTGAAGATGCGCACCCGGGTGAGCATGGGCGACTGCCAGGGGCGCATGTGCGTCGGCTATTGCAGCGATCGCCTGCGCGAAGCGACCGGACGCGCCGATGTCGGCTGGCTGCGGCCGCGTTTCCCGATCGACCCGATTCCATTCTCTGCATTCCAGCAACTCGGCACGGAAGCCTGAAGCATGAACAGAACCTATGATGTGGTCATCGCCGGTGGCGGTGTGATCGGTGCGTCCTGCGCCTACCAGCTGTCCAAACGCAAGAACCTGAAGATCGCCCTGATCGATGCCAAGCGCCCGGGCAATGCCACCCGCGCGTCTGCCGGCGGCCTGTGGGCCATTGGTGAGTCCGTGGGCCTGGGCTGCGGGGTAATCTTCTTTCGCATGATGTCGGCCAAGCACAAGCGTGAAGCCCATGGCGCGGCAGTGGCGGTGGATTCGAGCACGCCGCACATCCTGCCGCAGTCGTTCTTCGACTTTGCCTTGCAGTCCAACGCACTTTATCCACAGCTGCACCGCGAGCTGATCGAGCGCCACGGCATGGACTTCAAGTTCGAGCGCACGGGCCTCAAGTACGTGATTTACGACGATGAAGACCGCCTCTACGCCGAGCACATCGTTGCGCAGATCCCGCACCTGGCCGACCAGGTGCGCTGGCTCGACCGCGATGCCCTGCGCCAGGCCGAACCTGCGGTGAGCCATGAGGCCCATGGTGCCCTGGAGTTTCTCTGCGATCACCAGGTCAGCCCGTTCCGCCTGGCTGATTCCTATATGGAGGCGGCGCGCCAGAACGGTGTCGACCTGTTCCACAACACCAACATTACGGGTGTGCTGCATCAGGGTTCGCGGGTCAGCGGCGTGCAAACCGCCGAAGAGGGCACCTTTCACTGCGATACCCTGATCAACGCCGCCGGCGCCTGGGCCGCAGACTTGAGCGAGTGGGCCACGGGCCTGCGGATTCCGGTCAAGCCGGTCAAAGGCCAGATCATCCTCACCGAGCGCATGCCCAAGCTGCTGCAAGGCTGCCTGACCACCAGCGACTGCTACATGGCGCAGAAGGACAACGGTGAGATCCTGATCGGCAGCACCACCGAAGACAAAGGCTTCGACGTCAGCAACACCTTCCCGGAGATCAACGGCCTGGTTCAGGGCGCGGTGCGCTGCGTGCCGGAGCTGGCGCAGATCAACCTCAAGCGCACCTGGGCCGGCTTGCGCCCGGGCTCGCCGGACGAGCTGCCGATCCTGGGGCCGGTCAGCGAAGTCAGTGGCTACGTGAATGCCTGTGGACACTTTCGCACCGGCATCCTTACCTCGGCCATCACTGGCGTGCTGATCGACAAGGTCGTGAACCAGGAAACCCTGCCGCTGGATATCACCCCGTTCCTGGCCTCGCGTTTTGACCTGCTGGCTGTGGAAAACCAACAGGCTGCCCTGGCCTGATTGTGGATAAGCCGGCCTTCAGCCTTGAAGGCCGGCTTCATCCGTTCGACCGGACTGACTGATCAGACCTGCATCGCCTTGCCGTCGACGTTCATCGCCGCCTGGCGCAGGGCTTCGGAGCGCGTCGGGTGCGGGTGGCAGGTGAGGGCGATGTCTTCAGCCGAGGCGCTGAACTCCATGGCCACGCAATACTCACCGATCATCTCGCTGACGCTTGGGCCAACCAGGTGCACGCCCAATACTTCATCGGTACGGGCATCTGCGAGGACCTTGGCGAAGCCTTCGGTCTCGTGGTTGATCTTGGCCCGGCTGTTGGCGCTGAAGGGGAACTTGCCGACCTTGTACTCGCGGCCTTCGGCCTTGAGCTGCTCTTCGGTCTTGCCGACGCTGGCCAGTTCCGGACGGGTGTAGATGACCGCCGGAATCAGGTTGTAGTTGACCTCGTGGGCCTTGCCGGCAATCTGTTCGATGCAGGAGATAGCCTCGTCCTCGGCCTTGTGCGCGAGCATCGCCCCGGAGGTGACATCGCCAATTACCCACACCCCCGGGACGCTGGTGCGGTGGTGCTGGTTGGCGAGCATGCCGCGCTTGTCGGTTTCCAGGCCGACGCTTTCCAGGCCAAGGCCCTGGGTATAGGGGCGCCGGCCGATGGCAACCAGTACGTAGTCGGCCTCGAGGGTTTCGGCGCTGCCGCCTGCGGCAGGCTCCAGGCTCAGGTTCACCCCTTGCGCTGAAGCGCTGGCCTGGGTGACCTTGCTGCCGAGCTTGAACTTCATGCCTTGCTTGGCCAGGGCGCGTTGCAGGGTTTTTGCCGCTTCTTCATCAGTACCGGGGCAGATGCGATCGAGGTACTCGACCACGGTCACCTGGCTGCCCAGCCGGCGCCACACCGAACCCAGCTCCAGGCCGATGACCCCGGCGCCGATTACCACCAGGTGCTTGGGCACTTCACTCAGGGCCAGGGCGCCGGTGGAGTCGATGATGCGCTGGTTGTCGATGGTCACGCCAGGCAGCGGCGTCGGTTCGGAGCCAGTGGCAATGACGATGTCCTTGGCCTCCAGCTCAGTTACCGCGCCCTGGTCGTCGGTCACCTTGACCCGGCCAACACCATCGAGCTTGCCCCAGCCCTTGATCCAGTCGACCTTGTTCTTGCGGAACAGGAACTCGATACCCTTGGTCAGGCCGCTGACGCTCTCATCCTTCTGCTTCATCATCTGCGCAAGGTTGAGGGTCGGTTTGACCTCGATGCCGAGGTTGGCGAACTCGCTGCCAACCGCCGCCTCATACAACTCGGAGGCATGTAGCAGGGCCTTGGACGGCATGCAGCCGACGTTAAGGCAAGTGCCGCCGAGGGTCGAACGACCTTCCACGCACGCCACGCTCAAGCCCAGTTGACCGGCACGAATAGCCGCGTTGTACCCACCAGGCCCGCCGCCAATGATTACTACATCATAGGTTTTCATTGTTGTACTCCAGGATGAAGAATCGACAATGGCGCCAAGACTAATCTGCAAATCGCTCGATTGTATACAATAAATCGTAGGTTCCAGCCCCCGGCGCAAGGTCTGCAACGGGCTAGATAGGCTCAGACTATGGTCGGCATAAGCTGAAAGTTCCGGCAGATGAACTACCCTTTTGGGCAGACGTCCGATTAAAAAAGGAGGCTCATTTCATGCTTGCGCAACTTCCACCTGTTCTGCAAAGCCTGCGACTGCCACTGCGACTCAAACTTTGGGATGGCAATGCGTTCGATCTGGGGCCCAAGCCGCAGGTGACCATCCTGGTCAAGGACCCGCAGCTGATTACTCAGTTGACCCATCCAAGCCTGGATGAGTTGGGGGCAGCGTTCGTCGAAGGCAAGCTGGAACTGGAGGGCTCCATCAGTGAGGTGATCCGCGTCTGTGACGAACTTAGCGTGGCTTTGCTCAAGGATGAAGAAGACGATCAGCCGGTGCGCACCGAGCATGACAAGGCTACCGATGCGGCAGCAATTTCCTACCACTACGACCTGTCCAACGCCTTCTACCAGCTGTGGCTGGACAGCGACATGGCCTACTCCTGCGCCTATTTCAAATCGCCCACCAACACCCTGGAGCAAGCCCAGCAGAACAAGTTCGAGCACTTGTGCCGCAAGCTGCGCTTGAAGAAGGGCGACTACCTGCTGGATGTCGGTTGTGGTTGGGGCGGGCTGGCGCGCTACGCAGCCAGGGAGTTCGGTGCCAAGGTGTTCGGCATCACTCTGAGCAAAGAGCAGCTCAAACTCGGCCGTGAGCGGGTCAAGGCCGATGGCCTGGAAGGGCAGGTTGAGCTGCAGATACTCGATTATCGCGACCTGCCCCAGGACGGTCGCTTCGACAAGGTGGTGAGTGTCGGCATGTTTGAACACGTGGGTCATGCCAACCTGGCGCTGTATTGTCAGCGCTTGTTTGGCGCCGTGCGCGAAGGTGGCCTGGTGATGAACCATGGCATCACCGCCAGGCACACCGACGGGCGACCGGTCGGGCGCGGCGCGGGCAGCTTCATCGAGCGCTACGTGTTCCCCCATGGCGAGCTGCCGCACCTGTCGATGATCAGTGCACGCATCAGTGAAGCGGGGCTGGAGATTGTCGACGTCGAAAGCCTGCGCCTGCATTACGCGCGCACCCTCGAGCACTGGAGCAACCGCCTCGAAGCACAGCTGGACAAGGCTGGCGCGCTGGTGCCAGAGAAAGCCCTGCGCATCTGGCGCCTGTACCTGGCTGGTTGCTCCTATGCCTTTGCCAGGGGCTGGATCAATTTGCACCAGATCCTTGCGGTCAAACCCTTTGCCGATGGCAGCCACGATTTGCCGCTGACCCGCGAAGACTTCTACCGTTAAAGCACCTTACAGAATCGGCGAAATCAGCCGGGCGATACGCATCCCCAGCTGCTGCAGGCGATGTGTATCGCGGCTGTCTTCGGCGGTGATTTCCCGGGATTGGTCGAAGTCATGGCTGAGCATCGCTTCGACCTGATCGGCAAATGCGCGGTCTACGGTCAGCAACATGATCTCGAAGTTGAGGCGAAACGATCGGTTGTCGAGGTTGGCGCTGCCGATGGCGCTGATCTCGTTGTCGATCAGCACCACCTTCTGATGCAGGAATCCAGGTTCGAAACGAAACATCCGCACCCCGGCGCGCACCGCCTCAAAGGCGAACAGGCTGGAGGCGGCGTAGACGATACGGTGGTCTGCACGCGAAGGAATCAGGATGCGCACATCTACCCCGCGCAACACTGCAAGGCGCAGGGCTGCGAACACCGCTTCGTCAGGGATGAAGTAGGGGCTGGTGATCCACAGGCGTTCGCGCGCCGAGTGGATGGCTTCGACGAAGAATAGCGAGCAAGTTTCTTGCGGATCGGCCGGCCCGCTGGCCAATACCTGGCAGAGCACGCCATCTTCCGGGTAGGTGTCCGGCAGGATCAAGGGCGGCAGTTGGCGCGACGCCCAGAACCAGTCCTCGGCGAACGATTCCTGCAGGCAGGCCAGCACTGGCCCGCTGACCTGGACGTGAGTATCACGCCAAGGGGAGAGCTTGGGATTGCCACCCAGGTACTCATCGCCAACGTTGTGGCCACCCAGAAAACCCTGCAGGCCATCGACCACGACGATTTTGCGGTGGTTGCGAAAGTTGACCTGGAAGCGGTTGAACCAGCCGCGGCGAGTGGCGAAAGCGCGGATATTGACGCCGCCTGCACGCAGTTTATGGCTGTAGGCAGAGGGTAGGGCATGGCTGCCGACGCTGTCGTAGAGCACGTAGACCTTGACGCCTTCGGTGGCCTTTTTCAGCAGCAGGGCCTGTAGCTGCCGCCCCAGTTTATCGTCGTGAATAATGAAAAACTGCACCAGCACCGTGTCGCGTGCGCCGGCAATGGCGTGAAAGATAGCGTCGAAAGTAGCCTTGCCGTCGATCAGCAAACGCACCTGATTGTTGGCCAGGCACGGCATGCGTCCCAGCTTGGGCATCGCCCGCAGCGCGCCATAGGATTCTGAATTGCGGGCTGCCAAGGCCTCTTCGACCCAGGGTCGCCAGTTGAGATCGGCCATGGCCACGTGCATTTCACGGTTGGCCTGGCGCCGGGCCTGGATGTAGGCGTCGAAGGTACGGCTGCCAAACACCAGGTAGGGAATAAGGGTGAAGTAGGGAATGAACAGCAGCGATAAGGCCCAGGCAATTGCCCCCTGGGCGGTGCGTACGGTGAACACCGCGTGCAAGGCGGCGATTGCCCCGAGCAAGTGAATCACGCCAATGAGGTAACCGAAGAAGTACGGGCTGTGGTAATCCATACGCATCCTGCTGTCCGAAGGCTCTACCCCTAACAGAGCATGTTCATGGCAGCACTTGCAACCGAAAGCACAAATTGACGTCTAAGCTGTGTTCCAGCTTGGGGCTGGAGTTTCGAGGAGTCACTACATGAAAAATCGTCTGCCGCTGCTGGCACTGATGTTCGGTCTGGCAAGCCCGTTGGTGCATGCGCAGATGTTGCAACCTGGCCTTTGGGAGCTGACCACCAGCAACATGCAGGTTGATGGCAAGCCGCTTCCAGACATGGGCTTCATGCTCGGTCAGTTGAAGAACCTGCCGCCGGAGCAACGGGCGATGATCGAAGGTGGCCTGGCCAAGCAAGGGATCAGCGTCGCCGGTCAAGGTGTGCGCTCTTGCCTGACGCCGGAGCAGGTAAAAACCAATGACATCCCGCTGCAGGATCCCAAGTCTGGCTGTACCCAGAAGATCACCGAGCGCACCGGCAATGTCTGGAAGTTCACCTTCAGCTGCCCGAAAGCCCAAGGCAATGGGGAAGCCACGTTCGTCAGCGATCGTGAGTTCACAACCCAGGTCAACGGTACCTTCAACGCGTCCGGTGTGCAGCAGCAGGGCAGTATGAACACCCGGGCAGTGTGGCTCGGTAATGACTGCGGTATGGTTAAACCGCGTAGCTGAAGCGCCTCACCATCGCCATTGGCTGTGAGCGACTGCGTCGTGGGCATGCAAGCTTTCGGCATGCTCCACACGCAGGTTGAAGCCGCTGAGCCACGGCAGGGTTTTCAGCGCCACATTCAAGCGCCGGGCGGCATCTTCACAGAACATTAAATTCTGCCCGTTGGCCAAGGCAAAGGCTTGTTCATCGGCGCGCTTTACCGCAGTTTGAACAGCGGTGCCCAAGGCGCTCTCGGCCTGGTTGATCAGCGTTTCTATCGGCAGTTCGTTAACCCCTGGGCGCAGACGAACCTGCAGCTTTGCCGCACTGCGTTGGCTATGGGGCGTGGCCACAATACCCTCGGCACTACCCAGCCAACTCAAGACCGCTTCATGGCTCAAGCTGCGATTGCCAAAATCGCTGATGAATTGCTGTTGAATCAGCTGCCGAGCCAAGGCGGCTGAGCAGGGGCAGGTGGAGGAATACGCCACATCGACAAATAGTTCCACGTGGAACACTCCGTCTTTTATCTGCGCATCCAGAGTAACCGGATAGGCTTTCCATCCTGCCAAGGGGCTGATTAGCGCAGGGCGTTTGAGCATCAGTTCGAATCGCAGGGTCAGGAACGCACTGGCGGAAAGGCCTATGTGGCTGTCGAGAAAACCCAGCAGAACTTCATTGATCAGCGCCGGACTCAAGGGTTGATGCTCCAGGGCTTCCAGCGCCAGGTACAAGCGTGACATGTGAATGCCCCGGGAGGCGCCATCATCAAGGCTGACGCCCGCGTCGGCTGTTGCTGGCAATATCTGCCCATCGATCTGCAGCGGCAGGGCAATGCCACACATGCCGACCCAATCCAATGGCAATTGGGAAGTGGTGGCTTGGGCAGCGATATCAGGAAGGGTGAAAACGCTCATCAGGGGTTCACTTTTCAAGAAGGCTATTGGCAGCCGCTCAGACGATTGCAGCGCAGATTGAAACGCTGCCCGCTGGAACTGGAGACCTTGTTCAAGGTGGTCCAGCCCACACGCTGGCTGTATCCGACCCAGGTTTCGCCGTTGCTCGCCACGCCTGTGAAGAAGGTCAGCTGGCCGTAGCGGCTATTGGTTTGTGCCCACAGTCGGCGGCCCTCCATTTCGAAGCCGCGCAGGTAGGTGGTGCTGCCCTGGGTTTGCACGCTGTAGTAATTGCCCTGGGCATCGCTGCAGGCAAGCAAGGTTGCACTGCGGGTACAAAGTGCCAGGCCGTTGCTGAGGGGCGCGCCGTTTGCAACGGCGGATTCGCACAGCAGCAATGCAGCGAAGGCAAAAAGGCAACGTGATTTCATCTTCCAGGTCGGCCTTTGGTCATGTTCTGAGCGAAGTGGGTTGGCGAGATTGTATTGTTATAATATAACATTGCGCAATGCATCGTTCGAATGCACTCGCCCCGATGAGGATAGCCCCCATGCCCAACCGTCTTCCCGTCACTGTGCTTTCCGGCTTTCTGGGTGCCGGCAAAAGTACTCTGCTCAATCACGTGCTGAAAAACCGCGACAACCTGCGGGTCGCGGTGATCGTCAACGACATGAGCGAAATCAACATCGATGCCAGCGAGGTGCAGCGCAACGTCAGTCTCAACCGCGCCGAAGAAAAGCTGGTGGAGATGAGCAACGGCTGCATCTGCTGCACCCTGCGCGAAGACCTGCTTGAAGAGGTCGCACGCCTGGCCCGCGAGGGGCGTTTTGATTATCTGTTGATCGAGTCCACCGGCATCTCCGAGCCGTTGCCGGTCGCCGAAACCTTTACCTTTCGTGACGAGCAAGGCCGCAGCCTGGCCGATCAGGCGCGCCTGGACACCATGGTCACGGTGGTCGATGGCTTGAACTTCCTGCGTGATTATCAGGCGGCCGAGAGCCTGGCCAGCCGCGGCGAAACCCTTGGTGACGAAGACGAGCGCTCGATCAGTGACCTCTTGATTGAGCAGGTGGAGTTCGCTGACGTGATTCTGTTGAGCAAGATCGATCTGATCAGCAGCGCCGAGCGCGAAGAGCTCAGCGCGATCTTGCACAGCCTTAACGCCCAGGCGCAGATCGTGCCGATGGTCATGGGTCAGGTAGAGCTGCAGCAGATCCTCAACACCGGTCTGTTCGACTTCGACCGCGCCGCCCAGGCGCCTGGCTGGCTGCAGGAACTGCGCGGCGAACACGTGCCGGAAACCGAGGAATACGGAATTGCCGCGACCACCTGGCAAGCGCGCCGGCCGCTGCATCCACAGCGCTTTTACGATTTTATCCACAGGCCCTGGGACAACGGCCGGTTGCTGCGCTCCAAGGGCTTCTTCTGGCTCGCCAGCAAGCACCAGGATGCCGGCAGTTGGTCGCAGGCCGGCGGCATGATGCGCCACGGTTTTGCCGGGCGCTGGTGGCGCTTCGTACCCCGTGAGCAGTGGCCGCAGGATGAACAGAGCAGCGCGCAGATCTTCAAGAATTGGACTGCAGAGTGTGGTGATTGCCGCCAGGAGCTGGTATTCATCGGTCAGAATATCGACTTCGCCCGGCTCGATGCCGAGCTCTCGAGCTGCCTGCTCGACGATGCAGAAATGGCCGCAGGCGTGAACAGTTGGCGGCAACTGCCCGACCCGTTCGGCCCGTGGTTTGACGAGGACGCGGCGTGATGCGCCAGGCCTTCGGCGAAACGCCTCAAGTGCTCACCGAGGCGTTGCAGGATGGCGTCAATCTCGCGGTATGGCAGCGCCGCTTGCCGGTGCAGATCGAAGACTTTGCCCGCTTGCTGCTGTCGCTGAACCAGCCACTGGGTGAAAGCCGGGTCATCGAGCTGGATGAGCAACAACAGTTGCCGGACCTCAGTGGCTTGCTGGGCGGGTATGCCGACCTGGAAGGCCATGTGGCGTTTGTTACCGACGTTGCCTGGCTGGTGGCTGCCTACGCCTGCTTGCTCGACGCCCGACGAGTCGGCTTGCGCCTGCAGGCGCTGGGCAACGCCATGTGCCCGCGGTTTCATGTCGATCACGTCCCTCTGCGTTTGCTGAGCACCTACGCCGGGCCGGGCAGTGAATGGCTGGGAGAAGGTGCAATCGACCGTACGCAACTGGCTCGGGAGCAACCGCATGCCGAGGCAATCCGCCAATTGGCCGAGGGTGAGGTGGCCTTGCTCAAGGGCGAGAAATGGCTTGGTAATCAGGGATGCGGGCTGGTCCATCGTTCGCCGGCCTTGGCCAATGGTGAGCGGCGTTTGATCCTCAGCCTTGACTGGATGGCCTGATATAACGGCATAGTGACGAAAATTTCAGGCACTCTCCGTCCCATGCTGCAGAACATTCCTACCCACGTGATTGCCGGCCCGCTCGGCGCCGGCAAGACCAGCCTGATTCGCCAGTTGCTGGCGCAGCGGCCCGCCGATGAGCGCTGGGCGGTGCTGATCAACGAGTTCGGCCAGATCGGCCTGGACGCAGCGCTGCTGGCAACCGATGACGATGGGATTGCCCTGGGAGAGGTGGCCGGCGGTTGCTTGTGCTGCGTCAACGGCATGCCATTCCAGGTCGGCCTGGGTCGCCTGTTGCGCAAGGCCAAGCCGCATAGGCTGTTTATCGAACCATCCGGGTTGGGCCATCCGTTGCAGTTGTTGCAGCAACTGCGCTTACCGCCCTGGCAGGGGGTGCTGGCGGTACAACCGGCGGTACTGGTGCTCGATGCCGAGCAGCTGGCTGCGGGTGTTGCCTTGCCGCAAGCTCAGCACTCGACCCTGGCCAGCGCCGGGCTGCTGGTGCTGAACAAATCCGCTGGTCTGGACGAACTACAGCGCTTGTGGATAACTTCCCGGCTGGCGGATGCTCGCCTGTACTGGACCGATTTCGGCCATCTGCCGTTGTCCGAAGTGCCGATGGCAAGTGCTCCGCCAAGCCATTCCCTGGCTGTGGATAAACTGGCATCAGCCAGTGTTTCCGCAGTCATAGGCAGCCTGTGGACAAATCCGCAGGAGCCAATTTGCAGCATCCAGGAGGAGGCGGAGGGCTGGAGCATTGGTTGGCGCTGGCACCCGGCTCAGGTGTTTGATCGTGCCCGCATCGAGCAATTTCTGCGGGAGTTGGACTGGCGCCGGGCCAAGGCAGTTATCCACAGCTTGGACGGCTGGCAAGCGCTCAATGCCCTGGCTGGACAGCCGTCCTTGCTGTGGAGCCGCAGCGAATGGCGGCGTGACTCGCGGCTGGAGCTGATTTTCGCCGAGCCGCAAGCTCCTGAAGCGCTAAAACAGGCCATGCTGGCCTGCCGCGTCTAGTTACGCCAGCGGTTGTGGTCCTGACGCCACTGGTTCATCTCGACCACGTTATCGTGGTGTGGCGGCGTCTTGATCTCGAACGGGTAGGGCGCCAGTTCGATCTGCATGGTATGGGCGCCGAACTGGGTGACGGTACCGGGGTGGCGCTGTTCGCCGGTCACGGTGAATTCGAAGTTGTACACCCGGGCCAGGCGTTTGCGGCCGTTGGCATCGCGAACAAAGCCGATGCGCTTGAGCGCGACATTGCCATCGAGCAGCTCCAGGTCGAGCTTGGCGCAGTGCTGCTTGACCCGCTCCAGAGCCTTTTCACGCAAGCCGTGGTTATGCCACAACCAAGCGCCTGCCGTGGCCAGCAGCATCAGCACGAAGAGATTTCCCAGGGTCAACATTTACATATGCTCCAACGAGGTATGCCCAGCTTAACTGCCTCCCCGGTCTGTCGTACAGGTGGCATTTAGCGCCATACTGCGCGCCTTGTTTTTCATTCCTACGCTTTCGGAAGACCTGCATGAAACGTACACCGCATCTGCTCGCCATCCAGTCCCACGTGGTTTTCGGCCATGCCGGCAACAGCGCCGCAGTGTTTCCCATGCAGCGGGTCGGGGTGAAGGTCTGGCCGCTCAATACCGTGCAGTTCTCCAACCATACTCAGTATGGCCAGTGGACCGGAGAAGTGCTTGCTCCAGCGCAAATACCTGCACTGGTAGAAGGGATTGCGACGATCGGTGAGCTGGGCAACTGCGATGCGGTGTTGTCCGGCTACCTGGGCAGTGCCGAGCAGGGGCGGGCGATCCTCAGCGGCGTGGCCCGGATCAAGGCGGCCAACCCGCGCGCCTTGTACCTCTGCGACCCGGTGATGGGCCATCCCGAGAAGGGCTGTATCGTTCCGGCCGAGGTCAGCGAGTTTCTGCTCGAAGAAGCGCTGGCCCGTGCTGATGTGCTGTGCCCGAACCAGCTGGAACTGGACAGCTTCTGCGGGCGCCGTGCCGAGTCGTTGCAAGACTGTGTCGACATGGCCCGCAGCCTGCTGGAGCGCGGCCCGAAAGCGGTGCTGGTCAAGCACCTGGCGTACCCGGGGCGTGGCGCGGAAGATTTCGAGATGCTGCTGGTGACCGGCGAAGGGAGCTGGCACATCCGCCGCCCGCTGCTGGCATTCGCCCGCCAGCCGGTAGGCGTTGGTGACCTGACATCAGGCTTGTTCCTGGCGCGCTTGCTGCTCGGCGATGACTGGCTAGCGGCGTTTGAATTCACCGCCGCCGCGGTGCACGAAGTGCTGCTGGAAACCCAGGCCTGTGCCAGCTACGAGCTGGAACTGGTGCGGGCGCAAGATCGCATCGTGCACCCGCGGCTGCGCTTTGCGGCGCAGCCTCTGGCCTTTTAACGGGCGGTCTTAAAGGGCGTCGCCCTTGAGCTCCTGGTAACGCTTCTCCAGCTCCTGACGTATCAGCCGGCGCTGTTTACCCTGGAGGAAACGGCGCTTCTCTTCGCTGCTTTCAGGCTGGCGCGGCGGCACCGCAACCGGCTTGCGGTCGTCGTCGACGGCGACCATGGTGAAGAAGCAGCTGTTGCTGTGGCGCACCGAACGCTCGCGAATATTCTCAGTGACCACCTTGATGCCGACTTCCATCGAGGTGTTGCCGGTGTAGTTGACCGAAGCGAGGAAGGTCACCAGCTCGCCGACATGCACCGGCTCGCGAAAGACCACCTGGTCGACCGACAGGGTCACCACATAACGACCGGCGTAGCGGCTGGCGCAGGCATAGGCCACTTCGTCGAGGTATTTGAGCAGCGTGCCGCCGTGGACGTTGCCAGAAAAGTTGGCCATGTCCGGGGTCATCAGGACGGTCATCGACAGCTGGGCGTTTCCAGGTTCCATAGTGTGCTCACGGTAAGGTTGCGCTGAGGCGGGGTGGCGATTGCTGTTCACGCTTCTTTCCCCCAATACGATTCCCATCTAAGTAGACGGGACGCTGACAGCGGCCTTGCCGTCACGCTATTTGTGCCATTTGCGGCGATGCTTTGGTCGATCTGTTTCTTCATATTGCACCGGCTTTTCGCGACAAGCGGCGGTGTTAACCTGAAGAAGCCCATGCAAGGTGGGCATTCCTACATTTAAAACGCTATGTACCCGCAACTCAATCAGACAATTCATCGGGTGAGTTGCGGCTTGTCTCTGGATACCAGGTAAGGAGTCCCACGCCGTGCATGCCATCAGCTTTATCCAGGATTTGGCAGTGATCATGCTGGTTGCCGGGGTGGTCACTATCCTCTTCCACCGTTTCAAACAGCCGGTAGTGCTTGGCTACATTGTTGCCGGCTTCATCATCGGCCCGCACACCCCGCCGTTCGGCCTGATTCACGACGAAGAGACGATCAAGACCCTGGCCGAGCTCGGCGTGATCTTCCTGATGTTCTGCCTGGGCCTGGAGTTCAGCCTGCGCAAGTTGTTCAAGGTCGGGGCCACGGCGTTTATCGCCGCGTTCCTGGAAATCGTGCTGATGATCTGGATCGGCTTCGAGATCGGCCGCTGGTTCGGCTGGAACACCATGGACTCACTGTTCCTCGGCGCCATCCTGGCGATTTCCTCGACCACCATCATCGTCAAGGCGCTCAACGACCTGAAGATGAAGAACGAGCGTTTTGCCCAACTGATCTTCGGCGTGCTGATCGTCGAAGACATCCTTGGCATCGGCATCATCGCCTTGCTCTCGGGTATTGCCGTGAGTGGCACGGTGAGCTCGGGCGAGGTGTTTTCCACGGTCGGCAAGCTGTCGCTGTTCATGATCGTTGCCTTGGTCATCGGCATTTTGCTGGTGCCGCGCCTGTTGGCTTACGTGGCCCGCTTCGAAAGCAACGAGATGCTGCTGATTACCGTCCTGGGCTTGTGTTTCGGTTTTTGCCTGTTGGTGGTCAAGCTTGAATACAGCATGGTCCTGGGCGCCTTTCTGATTGGCGCGATCATGGCCGAGTCGCGCCAGTTGCTGAAGATCGAGCGCCTGATCGAACCGGTACGCGACCTGTTCAGCGCCATCTTCTTTGTCGCCATCGGCTTGATGATCGATCCGTCGATCCTGGTCGAGTATGCCTGGCCGATCGTGGTCATCACCATTGCCGTGGTGCTGGGCAAGATGCTGTCCTGCGGCATGGGCGCCTTTATCGCCGGCAACGACGGACGTACCTCTCTGCGGGTCGGGATGGGGCTTTCACAAATTGGCGAGTTCTCGTTCATCATCGCCGCACTGGGCATGACCCTGCAGGTCACCAGCGACTTCCTGTACCCGGTGGCGGTAGCCGTTTCGGCCATCACCACGCTGCTTACCCCGTATCTGATTCGCGCCGCCGACCCGCTGTCGCTGAAGCTCGCCAAGGTCGTGCCGGGGCGCCTGTCGCGGGTGCTGTCGCTGTACGGCGAATGGCTGCGCAGCATCCAGCCCCATGGCCAAGGGGCATTGCTGGCGTCGATGATCCGACGGATTCTGCTGCAGGTGGGGGTGAACCTGGCGTTGGTGGTGGCGATCTTCTTCAGCGGTGGTTATTTCGCCGCGCGCATCGGTGACTACCTGAGCGAATGGGTCAGCGATGTCGGCCAGCAGAAGGCCTTGATCTGGGGCGTGGCGCTGATGCTGTCGCTGCCTTTCCTGATCGCTGCGTACCGCAAGCTCAAGGCGCTGTCGATGCTGCTGGCGGAGATGGGGGTCAAGCCGGAGATGGCCGGGCGCCACACCCAGCGGGTTCGACGGGTGATTGCCGAGGTAATTCCGTTGCTGTCGCTGTTGGTGATCTTTTTGCTGCTGTCGGCGCTGTCGGCCAGCATTCTGCCCACCAGCGAGCTGCTGTTGCTGATCGTGGTAGTCGCGGCAGTGGTGGTGGCGGTGCTGTGGCGCTGGTTCATCCGTGTGCATACACGCATGCAGATCGCCTTGCTGGAGACCCTGGAAAACAACCAGGAAAACCACCACTAAGAGGCGCTTCCTGCGCGGGGCGGTTCGAATGTCCGAGGGGATGGAGCGGTAGCGAAGCGCCACGCGCGGGAAGGCGTGGCGATTCTACGAGCATTAATAGCCAAGAGCCATTATTTTATGCGGGTCTTTCTCATTCAGCTTTCCAGCCAGACATCCCGCGCCCAGTGCCAGACCGATTCCCAGCTGTCCTCGGTAACGATCTCTTCTTCGCCGGACCACAGCACCACGGTGCCGTCCTCTTCGACGCAGTAAAAGTCGTCGCCGTCCTGGCAGATCGGGATCAGGTCGCGCGGCACGCCGGCATCCCAGGCATTGGCTGCCACGTCCGGCAAGTAGGTATGCGACTGCGGGTCGGTGACGGTGACCGGCTCCAGGCTGCCGTAGACCACGTCGCTGACCGTCAGCAGGAATTCCTTGAAGACGAACGGAATGTTGATGAACAACTCTTCTTCGATTTCGACCAGTTGGTCTTCGTCCGGCAACTCCAGCGGCACCGGTACCGGTTCATTGGCTTCTCGGAGCTGTTCGATGACTTCTTCCACGGTTCTATCCTCTAACCTTTACGACACGCTGCGCGTTATACCCTAGTAGCCTGCTGCGCTAAAAGCAAAACCCCGGGACAAGCCCGGGGTTTTTTGTGCAATGCCTCAAGATCAGCCGTTCTGACGGATCCCGGCAACCAGCCAAGGCTGGTTCTCGCCCGGCGCGCGTTCCATGTTCCAGCTTTCGCTGAACGGTTCGCCCTGGTCGAAGCGCGAAGTCTTCGATACACCGCTGAAGGTCAGGGTGGCGATGGTCTTGTCGGCGCGGTCGTCGACACCTTCAAGCTGCACATTTAGGTCGTCGATGTAAGTGGACTGGAAGGCATCACCCAGGTCAGCACGCTCCTGCTTGAGGAACTGCAGCATCTGCGGGGTGACGAACTCGGCGATCTTGTCCATTTCGTTGGCGTCCCAGTGCTGCTGCAGCGACTGGAAGTGGTTGCGGGCAGCCGCCAGGAAGCTCTGCTCGTTGAACCAGGCCGGGGCGTTGATTACCGGACGGGCGGCGGCAGGTGCAGCCGAACCACCGAAGATCGACGGCTGCGCAGGCTGGTGCGCTTCACGCTGGAAAGGCGCGTGGCCGGCGGCGGCCATTTGTGGCTGCTGCTTGCGGCGACGGGCGGCGATAAAGCGGAACGCCAGGAAGGCAATCAGCGCCATGATCAGGATGTCGAAGATCTGCATGCCCTGGAAGCCGTCGCCCATGAACATGGAGGCCAGCAGGCCGCCGGCGGCGAGGCCGGCCAGCGGGCCGAGCCAGCGCGAAGCACCGCTGGCGGCGGCAGGTGCGCGACCTGGCGCGGTTGGCGAGGCAGCCGGGGTAGCTGGGGCTGCCTGGCGGGTCTGGTGGGTCGGCGCGGCGCCCGAGCTCTTGCCGCCGCCGAAGCGTTTGGCGTTGGCGTCGAGACTCATCGTCAGGCCGATGCACAGCGCCAAAGCGATGCTAAGAAAACGTTGCATAGAAGGGTATTCCCGTTTTGTGGATTGCACGCGCGTCATGGTGCACAGGTTGTAGGACACATGACCAGCGCCATAATGTTTCCAGCTTTTGCCTGAATGATCTGAATACGCTGTAGGAGCGGGCTTGCCCCGCGATTGCGGCGTGCAAGTCACATTGCATCGCGGGGCAAGCCCGCTCCTACAGGATTTTCTGCTTTACAGCGCTTCGAGCTTGGCGTAACCGAGCATCAGCCACTTGCTGCCTTCGGCAAAGTTGACCTGGACCCGGGCCTGGGCGCCGGAGCCTTCGAAGTTGAGGATCACACCTTCGCCAAATACCGCATGCTGCACCCGCTGGCCAAGGTTGAAGGCGGTCTGCGGGATGTTGGCGTTGGCGAACAGGCTGCTCGAGTTCTGCTGCTGACCGGAGCCGAACGGGCGGCTGACGCTGTTGGACAAGCGCACTTCCTGCACCAGGCCGGCCGGAATTTCGCGTACGAAGCGCGAGACCTTGTTGTAGGTCTCGCTGCCGTACAGCCTGCGGGTTTCGGCGTAGGTCATCACCAGCTGCTGCATGGCGCGGGTGATGCCGACATAGGCCAGGCGGCGTTCTTCTTCAAGACGGCCGGGCTCTTCCAGGCTCATCTTGTGTGGGAACAAGCCTTCTTCCATGCCGACCAGGAAGACGTGAGGGAATTCCAGGCCCTTGGCACTGTGCAGGGTCATCAGCTGGATGCTGTCTTCGTGCTCGTCGGCCTGGGCGTCGCCGGCTTCCAGCGAGGCATGGCCGAGGAAGGCCGCCAGTGGCGACAATTCGGCGTCTTCTTCGCTGTTTTCGAAGTTGCGCGCGGCGCTGACCAGTTCCTCAAGGTTTTCCACCCGGGCCTGGCCTTTTTCGCCTTTCTCTTCCTGGTGATAGACGATCAGCCCGGACTGCTCGATAACCGTCTGGGTCATCAGGTGCAGGGGCATCTCCAGGACTTTGGCGGCAAGGTTCTCGATCATTTCCATGAACGCGCCCAAGGCACTGGCGGCACGGCCTTTGAGCGCCTTGTTGGCGATCAGCAGGCTCATCGACTCCCACATCGAAACCTGGGCGTGGCGCGCGTGCTCGCGAATCGCTTCGACGGTTTTCTCGCCGATACCGCGCGGCGGCACGTTGATCACCCGCTCAAGGGCGGCATCGTTGCCGCGGCCTTCGAGCAGGCGCAGGTAGGCCATGGCGTTCTTGATCTCGGCGCGTTCGAAGAAGCGCTGGCCGCCATAGATGCGATAAGGAATGCGTTCGCGCAGCAGTGCTTCTTCAAGCACCCGTGACTGGGCGTTGGAGCGATAGAGGATGGCGATGTCGCTGCGTGCCAGGCCGGTCTTGAGTGCGCTTTCGATGCTCTCGACCACGTAGCGGGCTTCGTCGTGTTCGTTGAAGGCAGCGTACAGGCTCAGCGGTTCGCCATCGCCGCCATCGGTCCACAGCTCTTTGCCCAGGCGCCCGCTGTTGTTGGCGATCAGGGCGTTGGCCGCCTTGAGGATGCCGGCGGTGGAACGGTAGTTCTGCTCCAGGCGGATCAGCTCGGCGTCAGGGAAGTCGGCGGTGTACTGGTGGATGTTCTCGATCTTGGCACCGCGCCAGCCGTAAATCGACTGGTCGTCATCGCCGACCACCATCAGGCTGTCGCCGCCCTTGGCCAGCAGCCGCAGCCAGGCGTACTGCACGGCGTTGGTATCCTGGAATTCGTCGACCAGCACATGGCGGAAGCGCCGCTGGTAGTGCTCGAGCAGGCCGGGGTGGTCGCGCCACAGGTCCAGGGCGCGCAGCAGCAGCTCGGAGAAGTCGATGACGCCGGCGCGCTGGCAGGCTGCCTCGTAGGCTTCATAAATGCTGCGCATGGTGCCCAGGAACAGGTCGCCGCTGGCTTGGATATGTTGCGGGCGCAGGCCTTCGTCTTTCTGGCCGTTGATGAACCACTGTGCCTGGCGCGCCGGCCAGCGCTGTTCATCCAGGCCCAGCTCGCGGATTACGCGTTTGACCAGACGCTGCTGGTCGTCGCTGTCGAGGATCTGGAAGTTCTGGTTCAGCCCTGCCTCTTGCCAGTGCGCGCGCAACAGGCGGTGCGCCAGGCCGTGGAAGGTGCCGACCCACATGCCGGCCGGGTTGATGCCCATCAGCTGTTCGATACGCTGGCGCATCTCGGCAGCGGCCTTGTTGGTGAAGGTCACCGACAGGATCGAGTGCGGCGAGGCCTGCACCACCTGGATCAACCAGGCGATGCGGTGCACCAGCACACGGGTCTTGCCGGAGCCGGCACCGGCCAGGACCAACTGACGACCGACCGGCGCAGCTACAGCCTGGCGTTGGGCGTCGTTGAGAGAGTTCAACAGGAGAGAGAGATCATCGCGCATCCGGCCATTTTAGGGGCGCAGGCGACCCTTGGGCAAATATACAGTAGAAAAACTTGGCGCTGACGACCGGCCGGTCACCGGCTGCAGCCCAAGGCCTGCGTGCTTGAGCACCTGCCGTCGGGAAATGCGATGAAATAATTATGATCCAGAGCAGTTTGGCCCAGGGGCTTGCTTGTGTATGCTCCGTGCACGTTTAAGGCTAACCATTACAAGAACACCGCCTATGACACTCGGTTCCGACTCCCTGAGCGCCCCAGCCCAAGCGCGCCGGAGTATTCGCAAACACTTCGCACCGCAACTGGCTGTCGAGCGCACCCGCCTGCTGTATCAAGGCTCGTTGCTGCCGACCCTGTTCATGCTGCTCAACGGCCTTGTCTGTGCCTGGCTGCTATGGAACCCGGCGCGTTACCTGCTGGTCAGCGTCTGGGTGGTCTGGCTGATGGCGCTGGTGGCGTTGCGGGTGATCCAGGTGGCCGCTTTCGATGCTGCCATGCCCGATCGGCAAGCCCAGCCGACCTGGTGGCGGATGTTTTTGCTCGGTTCGGCCTTCAGCGGCCTGACCCTGGCCAGCGCGGCGATTGCCCTGGTGCCGGTGGACAACTTCGTCCAGCAGGCCTGGGTGTTTGGCCTGCTGGGGGCGGCGACGCTATCGGCCAGCGTTGCCTATGCCGTCAGCCTGCCGGCGTTTCTCAGTTTTACCTTGCCCTGCCTGCTGCCGCCGATTGCTTTCCTGTTCTGGAGTGGCGACGAACAGCAGCGCGGCTGGGGCTGGCTTGGGCTGATTCTGTTGATTGCGCTGTCGGTGGTGGCCTGGCAGGTCAACCGGCTGATCGAACGCGGATTGCTGCGACGCTTTCAGAATCAGGAGCTGATCGAACACCTGCAAGCGGCGCAAAGCCGCAGCGAGAGCCTCAACCAGGCATTGGCCGAGGAGGTCGAACAGCGCCGGTTGATCGAGGAACAGCTGCGTGAGGCGCAGGTTGGGCTGGAGTCGCGGGTGGCCCAGCGCAGCCAGGAACTCGATGTCGCCAACCAGGCCCTGAGCAAAAGCGAGCAGCGCCTGGCCCTGGCGCTAGAGGCCAGCGAGCTGGGGCTTTGGGACTGGAACCTGGACACCGACGAGATCCACCACACGCAATTGCGCGAGCTGTTTGGCCTGGAGCCTGAACAAGTCCAGGAAATGCTCGCGCACCTCAAGCCACGTTTGCATCCCGATGACGTGCCGCTGCTCAAGCGTACCCTGGTCGAACACCTCAAGGGCCGCAGCGAGGACTACCGCATCGACTACCGGGTGCGTCACCGCCAGGGCCATTGGTGCTGGATTGAGGACCGTGGCCGGGCGGTGGAACGTGATGCCAGCGGGCGGGTGCTGCGCATGCTCGGCACCCGCCGGGAAATCAGCGCGCAAAAAGCCCAGGAGGAACAGCAGCGTCTGGCCGCCACGGTGTTTGAAGCCGCCAGTGAAGGCATTGTGATTCTTGACCCTGACTATGTACTGCTGGCCGTCAATCAGGCCTTCTGCCGGGTTACCGGCTACAGCCGCGAAGAACTATTGCAAGGGCGGTTGCTGGAGCTGGCGTGCAGCCTTGATGCTCGTCGGCATTCACAGGCTATCGAACTGGCCCTGGAGCAACAGGGCAGCTGGCAAGGCGAACTGGTCGAGGCGCGCAAGAACGGTGAGCTTTATCCTCAGTGGCTGCAGCTTAACGGTGTACGTGATGCCCGCGGCAACCTGACCAGCATCGTCGGCTTCTTTACCGACCTGTCGGCGCGCCGTGAGTCTGAAGAGCGCCTGCGCTACCTGGCCCACTATGATGAACTGACGGGCCTGGCCAACCGCGCCTTGTTCCGCCTGCGCCTGCACGAGGCCGGCGAGCGCCTGCGTCAGAGCGGTCGCGGCCTGGCCCTGCTGCACATCGACCTGGACCGCTTCAAGCTGCTCAACGACAGCCTTGGCCATGAAGTTGCCGACCATTTGCTCAAGCAGATGGCCCAGCGCATCAGTAATGCCATGCCCGAGGCCGACACCGTGGCGCGGCTTTCCGGCGACGAGTTTGCCGTGCTGTTCGATGCCTACAGCAACCTGTCGAGCTTGGTGCGAGTGGCTAGCCGCCTGCTCGACAAGCTACGCGTGCCCCTGCGGGTCGATGGTCACGAGCTGGTGATCAGCGCTTCGGTGGGCATTAGCCTGCTGGCCGACACCTCGCGGGATGTCACGGTGCTGGTCAGCCAGGCCAATACCGCCATGCAGCACGCCAAGCACCTGGGTGGCGACAACTTCCAGTTCTACACCGAGAGCCTGCAGGCCAGCACCCTGCAGCGCCTGCAGCTGGAAAACCACCTGCGCAAGGCCATCGAAGAGCGGCAACTGCAGGTCTACTACCAACCCAAGCTGTGCCTGGCCACTGGCCGCCTGCATGCGGCCGAGGCGCTGGTGCGCTGGCAGCATCCGCAGTGGGGCATGGTGCCGCCGTCGGACTTCATCGGCCTGGCCGAAGAAACCGGGCTGATTGCGCCGATGGGCGAATTCGTCCTGCGCCAGGCCTGCTGGCAGGCTTGCGAGTGGCAGCGCATGGGCCTTGCGCCGATTCGCGTGTCGGTGAACCTGTCGGTATATCAGTTGCGCCAGGGCAAGCTGGTCAGCCTGGTGCGCCAGGTTTTGGAAGAAAGCGGCCTGGCCCCGCACTTG
Organism: Pseudomonas sp. B21-035; assembly: GCF_024748945.1. Classification (NCBI taxonomy): domain Bacteria; kingdom Pseudomonadati; phylum Pseudomonadota; class Gammaproteobacteria; order Pseudomonadales; family Pseudomonadaceae; genus Pseudomonas; species Pseudomonas sp. B21-035. The sequence goes on along the minus strand of NZ_CP087179.1, from coordinate 5,808,044 downwards.
CTGGAACTGGAACTGACCGAGAGCCAGTTGCTCGACAGCGTCGAGCACATCATCGCCACCTTCCGCCAATTGCATGAGCTGGGGGTGAAGCTTGCGATCGACGACTTTGGCACCGGCTATTCATCGCTCAGCTACCTCAAGCGTTTCCCGGTGGACTACGTGAAGATCGATCAGGCCTTTATCCGGGGCCTGCGCGAGGGCAGCGAGGACGCGGCGATCACCCGGGCAATCATCGCCATGGCCCAGAGCCTGGACCTGCAGGTGGTTGCCGAGGGCGTCGAGACCGCTGAACAGCTGGACTTCCTGCGCAAGCAAGGCTGCAACGAAGTGCAGGGCTACCTGATCAGCCGGCCGGTGCCGGCGCAGGAACTGGCCGGTTTACTGGCCAGCCGCTACAGCTTTTAAAGGTGCCAGGCGCGGCCCTGGTGGGCCAGCAGGCTGTGGGCCTGGTCCGGGCCGTTACTACCGGCGTGGTAGGGGCGCGGGGCCTGGAAGTGTTCCTGCCAGCCGTTAAGGATCGGGTCGATCCAGGCCCAGGCCGCCTCGACCTCGTCACGGCGCATGAACAGCGTCGAGTCGCCTTCGAGCACATCCAGCAATAGCCGCTCATAGGCGTCCCAGCGACGGGTCTGACCGAATACCTGGGCCAGGTTGAGGTTCAGTTCCACCGGCTCCAGGCGCATGCCCTTGCCGGGTGTCTTGGTCATCATCTGCAGGCTGATGCGCTCGTCGGGTTGTAGCTGGATCAGCAGCTGGTTGGCCTGATCGCCGTCGAACAGGCGGTGGGGCACCGGCTTGAACTGGATGACGATCTGCGACGAGCGCTTGGCCAGGCGTTTGCCGGTGCGCAAGTAGAAGGGCACGCCGGCCCAGCGCCAGTTGTTGATGTGGGCTTCTACGGCGACAAAGGTCTCGGTATCGCTGTCGTTGTCGACATCTTTTTCGAAGTAGTAAGCCGGTACTTCCTGGCCGCCGATCTTGCCGGCGCTGTACTGGCCGCGCACGGTCTTGTCCTGCACGTCCTGGCCGGTGATCGGTTGCAGGGCCTTGAGGATCTTCACCTTCTCGTCGCGAACCGCTTCAGCCTCGAATTGTGCCGGCGGCTCCATGGCCACCAGGCACAGCAGCTGCAGCAGGTGGTTCTGCAGCATGTCGCGGGTGGCGCCGGCGCGGTCGTAGTAGGCGCCACGGTTTTCGACGCCGAGGGTTTCACAGACGCTGATCTGCACATGATCGACCTGGTTGTTGCGCCACACCGGCTCGAGCAGGGCATTGGCAAAGCGCAGGGCCATGAGGTTCTGCACCGTTTCCTTGCCCAGGTAGTGATCGATACGAAACACCTGCGACTCGGCGAACACCGCGCCGAAGGCCTCGTTGATCGCCGTGGCCGACTCCAGCGAGTGGCCGATGGGTTTTTCCAGGACGATGCGCGCATCGTGATCGGCAAGCCCGGCGATTTTCAGGTGGTTGGCAATCGGCACGAACAGGTTCGGTGCGGTGGCCAGGTAGTAGATCCGGGTCAGGCCGCCGGCTTCACCAAGAAAGCGCGCCAGGCGGACGAAATCGGCGCTTTGCGAGGCGTCCATGGGGAAGTAGTCCAGGCGCGCCGAGAACCGCGCCCAGACATCCTCGTCGAAGTCGGCACGGGCAATCTGTGCCCGGCAACGGCGTTCGGCGAGTTTGAGGAATTGATTACGTGGCAGATTGCTGCGGGCCAGGGCGATGATGCGCACGGCGGGGTGCAGGCGAGCCTCGCGATACAGGTGGTAGAGCGCCGGAAGCAGTTTATGCAGGGCCAGGTCACCGGTGCCGCCGAACACCATGATGTCGCAAGGGATAGTCAATACCACCACTCTCCTAGTTCGTTTAGCTGGGCGGGTCGCCGGTCATGTAGTATAACTACAAGAAAGCTACAACCCGGTCAGTCGATCATAACCGAGTCCTGCCCTTGAATCTGTTGCAACACATCGCCCAGTCGCGCCATCTGCTACGCAAATCGGAACTCAAGGTTGCCGATCACGTGCTGCTTGATCCAGCGGCCGTCATGCATAGCTCCATGGCCGACCTTGCCCACAGCGTCGGCATCAGCGAGCCGACCATCGTGCGTTTTTGCCGTGCGATCGGTTGTTCCGGTTTCCAGGACCTCAAGCTCAAGCTGGCCCAGAGCCTGGCGGCGGGCGCGAGTTTCGGCCAGTTCGCCATTCACGAAGACGACTCGGTTGCCGACTACAGCCTGAAGATCTTCGACACCACCCTGCACACCCTGATGGAAGTGCGCGAGCACCTCGATCCACAGGCTTTGCAGCGTGCGGTATCCGCCATGGCCCAGGCCCAGCGTGTCGAGTTCTACGGTTTTGGTGCCTCCGGCGCGGTAGCGGCCGATGCCCAGCACAAGTTCTTCCGCCTGTTGCTGACGGCGGCGGCGTATTCCGACCCGCACATGCAGGCGATGTCTGCGGTCACCCTCAAGCCGGGCGATGTGGCCATCTGCATTTCCCAGTCGGGGCGCTCCAAAGACCTGCTGATCACCGCCAACCTGGTGCGTGAAAGCGGCGCCACGCTGATCACCCTGTGCCCGAGCCAGACGCCGTTGGCGGAGCTGTCGACCGTCAACCTGGCCATCGATGTGCACGAAGACACCGAAATCTACACCCCGCTGACCTCGCGCATTGCCCACCTGGTGGTGATCGACGTGCTGGCCATGGGCGTGGCCATGGCCCGCGGGCCGAGCCTGGTCAACCACCTCAAGAGCGTCAAGCGCAGCTTGCGCAGCCTGCGCCTGTCGCCCAAGTCGATCAAGGCGATGGACGACTGAGACCTGTAGGCGCGGGTTCATTGATTTGTCATTGGCCCGCCGCCAAACCGTAATGCCACGACGTCAGGCTGAAGCTCCCGCACTCGATAAGGGAGATATGCAATGGCTCGTGAATTCGATGGCTCGTACCAACCCAACGCCAAATCCCGCAAACAGCAGGAAAAAGACCAGCGCCGCATGGAGTTTCGCCGCGCGATCGAAAGCTACTCCGAGCAGCGCCGTCTGCTGCAGGACATCACCGACTACCCCGACTTGCAGGCCGTCAGCGTGTGGCAGGTATCGGCGGCAGAATCCCCGAGAAACGCTCAACAAGCCCGCTGATCTGTGCACGTTCGCTGCGAATGAACGCTAGAAAGGCCAGGGCCACCGGCGATTGCCGCTTGGCCTTGGACTGCACCACACACCAGCTGCGGTACAGCGGCAGCTCTTCGACCGGCAGCTCGCGCAGCACGCCGGTGGCCAGTTCCAGGTTCAATGCATGGCGGGTCAGCAGGGCGATGCCCAGGCCGGCAATCACGCACTCGCGCTGGGCATCGGCCGAGGCCACTTCCAGCGTCTGAGTGAAGTGCACGCGCTTTTCCTTGAAGTACTCTTCGCAAGCCTTGCGTGTGCCCGAGCCCTGTTCGCGTACCAATAGCGTGTGCGGCTCAAGGTCTTGCAAACGCAGGCTGTCGAGCTTGCACAGCGGATGATCGGGCGGCGCCACGGCAACGATCGGATTGTTGAGGAACGGCAGGAACTCCAGGCCCATGTCCTGGGGCACCATGGACATAATGATCAGGTCATCACGGTTGTCCGAGAGGCGACGTATGGCCTGGGCGCGGTTGACCACCGTGAGGGTAAGATTGACCTCGGGGTGCAAACGCTTGAAGGCCGCGAACAGATGCGGGACGAAGTACTTGGCGCTGGATTCGACCGCCAGCTTCAATTGCCCCTGCAGCGAGCCCTGCATGTCGGAGAGCTGCATGTCGAGGCTCTCCAGGCGCCCGAAGATATCGCGGCTGGCGCGTTGCAGCGCTTCAGCGGCTTCGGTCAGGTAGAGCTTCTTGCCGACATACTCGAACAGCGGCTGGCCGACCAGTTCTTCCAATTGGCGGATCTGTAGACTAACGGCGGGTTGCGTCAGGTTCATCTCCTCGGCTGCCCTGCTGTAGGAACGCAAATCACAGACCTCATTGAAGATCTGAAGTTGACGCAATGTCATACGCATCAATGACTTACGCATTTCTCTCAAGCCCCGGCAAAACCTTGTAACAGCACTATAAGCTTTTGCTTATGCACACCCTAATAAATATTGATTTTTGTTTATCCAGAGACAGCGCTAGGGTAAAGATGCGACTGGCCAGCGACGATTGGTCACGCGCCGACCGGCGTTGCCGGCTCGTTTGTTCTAGCGGCCTTGGGAATACTCCAGTGATAAAAAAGATCCTGATCGCCAACCGCGGTGAAATTGCTGTTCGAATCGTGCGTGCCTGCGCCGAGATGGGCATCCGTTCCGTGGCGATCTACTCCGACGCCGACCGCCATGCCTTGCACGTCAAACGTGCCGACGAGGCCCACAGCATTGGTGCCGAGCCCCTGGCCGGCTACCTGAACCCGCGCAAGCTGGTGAACCTGGCCGTGGAAACCGGTTGTGATGCGCTGCATCCCGGTTATGGTTTTCTGTCTGAGAACGCTGAACTTGCGGACATCTGTGCCGAACGCGGTATCAAATTCATAGGCCCGGCGGCTGAAGTCATTCGCCGCATGGGTGACAAGACCGAAGCCCGCCGCAGCATGATCAAGGCCGGTGTGCCGGTGACCCCGGGCACTGAAGGCAACGTCGCCGATATCCACGAAGCGCTGCTCGAAGGCGACCGCATCGGTTACCCGGTGATGCTCAAGGCCACTTCCGGCGGTGGCGGCCGCGGTATTCGCCGCTGCAACAGCCGTGAAGAGCTGGAGCAAGCCTTCCCGCGGGTAATCTCCGAAGCGACCAAGGCCTTCGGTTCTGCGGAAGTGTTCCTGGAGAAATGCATCGTCAACCCGAAACACATCGAGGCGCAAATCCTCGGTGACAGCTTCGGTAACGTCGTCCACCTGTTCGAGCGCGACTGCTCGATCCAGCGCCGCAACCAGAAGCTCATTGAAATTGCCCCAAGCCCGCAACTGACCCCTGAACAGCGTGCCTATATCGGCGACCTGTCGGTGCGCGCGGCCAAGGCCGTGGGCTACGAGAACGCCGGTACCGTGGAGTTCCTGCTCGCCGATGGCGAAGTGTACTTCATGGAGATGAACACCCGGGTGCAGGTGGAACACACCATCACCGAAGAAATCACCGGTATCGACATTGTTCGCGAGCAGATCCGTATTGCCTCCGGCCTGCCGCTGTCGGTCAAGCAGGAAGACATCCAGCACCGCGGCTTTGCCCTGCAGTTCCGGATCAACGCCGAAGACCCGAAGAACAACTTCCTGCCCAGCTTCGGCAAGATCACCCGTTACTACGCCCCCGGCGGCCCCGGCGTGCGCACCGACACGGCGATCTATACCGGCTACACCATTCCACCGTTCTACGACTCGATGTGCCTGAAACTGGTGGTCTGGGCGCTGACCTGGGAAGAAGCCATGGACCGCGGTCTGCGGGCCCTGGACGACATGCGTGTGCAGGGGGTGAAGACCACGGCTGCCTATTACCAGGAAATCCTGCGCAATCCGGAATTTCGCAGTGGTCAGTTCAATACCAGCTTCGTTGAAAGCCATCCGGAACTGACCAACTACTCGATCAAGCGCAAACCCGAAGAGCTGGCCCTGGCCATCGCCGCCGCCATCGCCGCACATGCGGGCTTATGAATAAGCCAGCTGCAAGTTGTTAGCTGCAAGCGACAAGTCAGAGCCGATCGGCTTTTTCTTGCGGCTTGTAGCTTGAAGCTTGCCGCTATGAGGAGATAAGAATGTCCAAGAAGATCTTTGTCACTGACACAATCCTGCGCGACGCCCACCAGTCCCTGCTGGCCACCCGCATGCGTACCGAAGACATGCTGCCGATCTGCGACAAGCTCGACAAGGTCGGCTACTGGTCGCTGGAAGTCTGGGGCGGGGCGACCTTCGACGCCTGCGTGCGCTTCCTCAAGGAAGACCCGTGGGAGCGCCTGCGCAAACTGCGTGCGGCACTGCCCAACACCCGCCTGCAGATGCTCCTGCGCGGGCAGAACCTGCTGGGCTATCGCCACTACAGCGATGACGTGGTCAAAGCCTTCGTCGCCAAGGCGGCGGTCAACGGCATTGACGTGTTCCGCATCTTCGACGCCATGAACGATGTGCGTAACCTGCGCGTGGCCATCGAAGCGGTCAAGGCCGCTGGCAAGCACGCCCAGGGCACTATTGCCTACACCACCAGCCCGGTACACACCATCGACGCCTTCGTCGCCCAGGCCAAGCAGATGGAAGCCATGGGTTGCGACTCGGTGGCCATTAAGGACATGGCCGGCCTGCTGACTCCCTTCGCCACCGGCGAGCTGGTCAAGGCGCTGAAGGCCGAGCAGTCGCTGCCGGTGTTCGTCCATTCCCACGACACCGCCGGCCTGGCTGCCATGTGCCAGCTCAAGGCGATCGAGAACGGCGCCGACCATATCGACACCGCCATCTCCAGCTTCGCCTGGGGCACTAGCCACCCGGGCACCGAGTCGATGGTCGCGGCCCTCAAGGGCAGCGAGTTCGACACCGGCCTGAGCCTGGAATTGCTGCAGGAAATCGGCCTGTACTTCTATGCCGTGCGCAAGAAGTACCACCAGTTCGAAAGCGAATTCACCGCCGTCGACACCCGCGTGCAAGTCAATCAGGTACCGGGCGGGATGATTTCCAACCTGGCCAACCAGCTCAAGGAGCAGGGCGCGCTCAACCGCATGAACGAAGTGCTGGCGGAAATCCCGCGGGTGCGCGAAGACCTCGGCTTCCCGCCGCTGGTGACCCCGACCTCGCAGATCGTCGGTACCCAGGCGTTCTTCAACGTGCTCGCCGGCGAGCGCTACAAGACCATCACCAACGAGGTGAAGCTGTACCTGCAAGGCGGTTACGGCAAGGCTCCGGGTGTGGTCGACGAAAATCTGCGGCGCCAGGCCATCGGTAGCGAAGAAGTCATCGACGTGCGCCCGGCCGATTTGCTCAAGCCGGAAATGGCCAAGCTGCGCAACGACATCGGCGCCCTGGCCAAGTCGGAAGAAGACGTACTGACCTACGCCATGTTCCCGGACATCGGGCGCAAGTTCCTCGAAGAGCGTGAGGCCGGCACCCTGACCCCTGAAGTGCTGCTGCCGATTCCGGAAGCCGGCGCCGTGGCCTCGGCCGGCGGCGAAGGCGTGCCGACCGAATTCGTCATCGACGTGCACGGCGAGACCTACCGGGTGGATATCACCGGTGTCGGCGTCAAGGCCGAAGGCAAGCGTCACTTCTACCTGTCCATCGACGGCATGCCGGAAGAAGTGGTGTTCGAGCCGCTCAACGAATTTGTCGGCGGTGGCAGCAGCAAACGCAAGCAGGCCAGCGCCCCTGGCCATGTCAGTACCACCATGCCGGGCAATATCGTCGATGTGCTGGTCAAGGAAGGCGATACGGTCAAGGCCGGCCAGCCGGTGCTGATCACCGAGGCGATGAAGATGGAGACCGAGGTGCAGGCGGCAATCGCCGGCAAGGTCACCGCCATTCACGTGGCCAAGGGCGACCGGGTCAACCCGGGCGAGATCCTGATCGAGATCGAGGGCTGATTTTCAGGCCCTCATCTACAAGCGGTTAACCTCTGGGGGGCGTATGCCTCCCTTTTTTTGCCTGCTCCTACCGGCACGCCTCCAAGGTCTGTAGCTGTCCCTCGGGCCGCTGGTTATCTGCCGCCAACCAACGTTCGAACCCCGCCGCAATCGCCGGCCATTCATCATCGGTAATCGAGAACCAGGCGGTGTCGCGGTTTCGGTCCTTGATCACCATGTGCTTGCGAAACACCCCCTCGAAGGTGAAGCCAAAGCGCAGCGCGGCGCGCTTGGAGCGGGCGTTGTCGTTGTTGCATTTCCATTCCAGGCGGCGGTTGCCCAGCTCGAACGCCAGTTTGCCAAGCAGGTACACCGCTTCGGTGCCTTTAGGTGTGCGCTGCATGGCAGCACCAAAGGCGATATGGCCAATCTCGATGCGGCCCTGTTCGGGCACGATCGACATCAGGCTGAGGATGCCCTGGGTCTGGCCGCTGGCCAGGTCAATGACACTGTAGAACAGCGGATCGCTGCTGGCGGCATTGGTGTCAAGCCAGTGATCGAAGTCTTCGCGCTCGGTGAACGGACCGTAGGCCAGGTAGTCCCACAGTGTGCGGTCGGCCTGGGAGCCCTGGAACACTTCCCAGAGGTCTTCGGTGTCGCGCTTGGGGTCGAGTTTTTCCAGGCGCACGAAGCGCCCGGTCAATGTTGCAGGTTGCGGGCGCTTGGCCGGATGCCAGTGCAATGGGCTGCTCATGGGGTGGCTCCTCTGGCTTACAGCGGTTTGCGAAACTGGATGAAGCCGGGCCGCTCGGCGACCTGCTCGTACAGGCTGATGGCCGTGGCGTTGGTTTCGTGGGTCAACCAGTGCACCTTGGCGCAACCTGCCGCCTTTGCCGTAGCGTAGACGTATTCGATCAGCTGGCGGCCGATACCCAGGCCGCGTTGCTCACTTTGCACGTAGAGGTCCTGCAGGTAGCAGGAGTTCTCGATGCTCCAGTTGGAGCGGTGATAGATCCAGTGGACCATGCCCAGTGCCTTGCCGTCGACCCAGGCCAGGGCGGCGTTGGTCGGCTCGGCCGGGTCGAGCATGCGCGCCCAAGCCACGGCGCTGACCTCGTCATCGATACGGGTTTCGTAGAATTGTTGATAGGCCTGCCATAGCGGTAGCCAGGCGCTGTGATCGTCGGCGGTGACAGGGCGGATGGTGACGTTAGGCATAGGTGTGTTCCTTCAAGGTTGGCCCATCAGGGCTGCCAATTGGTTGTCCAGAGGATCGCTGCTGTTGGCCAGGCCGGTGCGCACGCCTTCGATGTCGATGGCCGAACGGTTCTGGCTGAGTTTGCGTGTGCCTTGCAGGCGCTCGATGGGCAGGGCGAAGCCGACGATTGTCTTGAGCATGCCGGCCATGTAGTCGGCAGGCGCTTCGTCCACCGACCAGGGTTTGGCCTGGCGTTGTTCGTGGTGATCACTCAGGCGGCGGACGATCTCCAGCAGACGCTCGGCGTCATGGAAAACCTCAGCCTTGCCCCAGGCGTGCACAGCCACGTAGTTCCAGGTCGGAACCGTGCGCGGATCGTCGACCTTGCTGGGGTAGTAGCCGGCGCTGACATACGCATCCGGGCCGGCAAACACCAGCAGCGCCTCGGCGCCGTTGGCCAGATCCTGCCATTGCTTGTTGGCGCGGGCGAAGTGGCCGTACAGGGTGCCGTTGCTGCCCTGTTTGCGATCCAGCAGCAGCGGCAGGTGACTGGCCTGCAAGCCCTGTTCACCGTGGGTGACCAATACGGCCAGGCGCGTTTGCTCGATCTGCTGGTGCAGACGCTCGAGGTCGGTTTCCTTGTAGCTCGAAGGTGTGAACATGTGGATTGTCCTTGGCGAATGGCTCAATCCTAGGCAGGCTATTGGACTAAGGTAAGAGCCATTTCCAGCTAATTTTATAGGTCCATTGTCATGAGCGAGCGCCCCTTCACCTTGCCGTTCGACCCGACTGGTATCGTCCTTGATCGCCGCCAGGGGCTCAGCCGCCAGCTTTACCAGGCGCTTCGCATGCGCGTGCTGGACGGTCGCCTGAGCAGTGGCACGCGCTTGCCGGCCAGCCGTGATATGGCTGCGGCGCTGTCGTTGTCGCGCAACAGCGTGGTGCGTGCCTACGACCAGTTGTACGCTGAAGGCTATATCGAAAGCCGGGTCGGCGATGGCACCTATGTCAGCCAGCTGCCAAAACTATCCACAAAAGTATCCACAGGGTTATCCCTGGGTTTTTCCACAGGGTTATCCACAAAAACAGCAAATAACACTGTGGATTCATCCAGCAAACTTATCCACAATGGTCCTTGCAACCGTCTGGAAAGCCACCATTTACCGCCACCGAAAAGTGGTCCGCCACGGGCTTTTCGCGTCGGTTTGCCGGCGTTCGATTTGTTCCCGTTCGACGTCTGGGCCAAGCTCCAGGCGGGTTTCTGGCGCAACCCCGATCGCGCTGCTTTGGGCTATGGCGATCCGGCTGGAGAGCCGCAACTTCGTCAATTGATCGCGACCTATTTGCGTCGATCTCGCGGACTTTCCTGCACGGCTGAACAAATTGTGATCACCAGTGGCGCACAGCAGGCCATCAGCCTTTGTGCACAGCTGTTATTGGAGCCTGGCGAAGTGGTGGCTGTGGAAAACCCCGGTTACCGCGCTGCTGGAAACGCCTTCGCCTTGACCGGGGCAAAAGTGCAAGGCGTGGCGGTCGACGATGAGGGCCTGGACTGCGCTGCGCTCAATGCCGTGGAACATTGTCGCCTCAGCTATGTGACGCCATCGCACCAGTATCCGACCGGCGTCACCATGAGCCTGGCCCGTCGTCTGCAGTTGCTGGCCTGGGCCGAGCGCAAGGACGGCTGGATCATCGAAGATGACTACGACGGTGAGTACCGCTACAGCGGCGACCCGCTAGCGCCTCTGGCGGCGCTGGATCGCAGTGGGCGGGTGTTGTATGTCGGCACCTTCGGCAAGATAGCCTTTCCGGCGCTGCGCCTGGGTTACCTGGTGCTGCCCAGGCAGCTGGTGCAGGTGTTTTCCCGCTGCCGTGCGCTGGCCGTGCGCCACTCTGAAATAGGCACTCAGGCAGTGATGGCGCAGTTCATGGCCCAGGGGCATTTTCAACGGCATATCCGGCGCATGCGCAAAGCGGCGCTCAGCCGAAGAAATACGTTGGTGGCAGGATGGCCACAGGGCATCAGCGGCATCGGCCCGCTGCCACATGTAGCTGCAGGTCTACATGTGGCAGTGCGGGTGGATTCGCTTGCGCGCGAACGTGCGTTGATCGGGCAAGCCGAAAGCGTTGGCGTCGAGATTAACGGCTTGAGTGATTTCTGGCTGCCAGGCTCGGATACGCCGGAGGATGAGCATGCTGGGCTGGTTCTGGGGTTTGCCGCTGTCCCGGAAGCTGCAATTGAGGTCGCAGTGCGGCATTTGGCTGAAGTTTGGGGCCACTCAAAGAGCTGAAGGGATTTACAGTGAGTTCATTCGCTGGGCAGGTGTTACATACCTGTTGGGCTAAATTTTTAGGTTACAAGTTAAATTTTTAACTTGATTGACGTTGCCTTCTCACGTGGTAGAACTTTCATGGGCTCAGGGTAAGCCTGTGCTATTTCAGTTCAAGATTGTTACGTCATTTAATTCGAAAATCATTAGTCACACTTTTATTGGTGGCGCGGCGTGTTAGCTCGCCTGATGGTTTTTGCTCTGTATATAGGGTCAATAATGAAAGAATCCCATAAACACTGCATGAAAGCGGCCTTGAAGGAATTCAGCAAGCCTGGAAAACGAAATTTTTCGATACCTGCAGGTGATAGTTTCACTGCGGTGATCGATGGTGAGCCCTTCGTTGCAACAGACGTCCGTGGCTTCCACAGCTTCGGTGTAAGAATTGTCGTCGGGTTGATTGATGAAGGTAGTGAGCGCCGCTACATCACGGTGGCAGCCGATGATTACCTGGCGGCCGGCGAATATGATGTAACGCTTGAAGGAGAAGTTACCATCGGTTATGTCGTCGAGAACCCTGAGGGTAATAACGAATACTCCGCAGAGACGGGCTGTATCGCCATGTCGAGTGCGGCAAATACCGAATTTTCCGGGCAGTTCAATGCAACACTGGTCGAAAGTTCGCCGTACAAGGCGATTACCGAAGCCTGTTTCAAGGTCGGTCAAACTGTCGAATTGTCCTGACGGATAGGTTCGACATACCTCCCGCCATTGTTGGCGGGAGGTATTGCGGTTATTTGCCGGACTTTATCTTGCTCCAGGCGCGGGTGCGTGCGCGCTCGGCATCCCGCGGCAGCGGTTGCAGGGTATAAAGCTTGGCCATGGCTTCTTCGGTGGGGTACAGATTGGGGTTATTGCGGATGGCCGGGGCAACCCGTTCGGTGGCGTCCTTGTTCGGGTTGGGGTAACCGACAAAGTCGCTGATGGGCGCGATCACCTTTGGCTGCAGCAGGTAGTTGATGAAGGTGTAGGCATCTTCCGGGTTGGCCGCGCCTTTGGGGATTGCCAGCATGTCGAACCAGATTGGCGCACCTTCCTTGGGCAGACGCATGTCGACGACCACGCCGTTCTTCGCCTCGCTGGCGCGGTTGGCGGCCTGGGAGAAGCTGCCGGAGTAGCCGACCGCTACGCAGATGTCGCCATTGGCAATATCCGCCATGTATTTGGAGGAATGGAAGTAGGTGACGTGCGGGCGGATTTTCAACAGTAGCTCTTCGGCCTTTTTGTAATCAGCAGGTTTCGTGCTGTTCGGTGGCAGGCCGAGGTACTGCAGGGCCAGTGGCAGGATTTCAGAGGGTGAATCAAGCAAGGCCACGCCGCACTGCTTGAGCTTGGCGATGTTCTCCTCCTTGAAGATCAGGTCCCAGCTGTCGACCGGGGCGTTGTCGCCCAGCGCCGCCTTGACCTTGGCCGGGTTGAAGCCGATCAGCACGGTGCCGTACATGTAGGGCACGGCGAACTGGTTGCCGGGGTCGTTGGCCTCGATCAGCTTCATCAGCTTCGGGTCCAGGTGCTGCCAGTTCGGCAACTTGCTGCGGTCCAGGGGCTGGAATACCCCGGCTTCGATCTGCTTGGCCAGGAACACGTTGGACGGCACCACCACGTCGTAGCCGGAGTTGCCGGTCAACAGCTTGGCTTCCAGGGCTTCGTTGGTGTCGAAGATGTCGTAGATGAGTTTGACCTGGCTGTCTTTCTGGAAGTCCACCAGGGTTTGCGGGGTGATGTAGTCGAACCAGTTGTAGACCCGCAGGGTGCGTTGTTCGGCAGCTTGCAGGCTACCGGCGAGCAGGGTGCTGCACAGCAGCGGGGCGAGCAGGCGCTGGAGTCGGGTCATGCTTGAGCTTCCTGTTGGGCGCGTTCGAAACCTTCGAGTACGTTCACCGCGTTGATGCCGATTTCCTCGACCGCATAACCGCCTTCCATGACGAACAGCGTCGGCTTGCCGAGGCGGGCAATGCGTTCGCCCATCTGCAGGTAGTCGGGGCTGTCGAGCTTGAACTGGGAAATCGGATCGTCCTTGAAGGTATCCACGCCCAAGGAAATTACCAGCACGTCCGGGCCGTAGGCGGCTATGCGCTCACAGGCCTCGTCCAGGGCCTTGCTCCAGGTCGGCCAGTCACTCCCGGCTGGCAGCGGGTAGTTGACGTTGTAGCCCAGACCCTCGCCTTCGCCGCGCTCGTCGGCATAGCCGAGAAAGAACGGGAATTCGGCCTGCGGATCACCATGGATCGAGGCGAAGAACACATCGCTGCGCTGGTAGAAGATTTCCTGGGTGCCGTTGCCGTGGTGGTAGTCGACATCGAGGATAGCCACCTTGCGCCGGCCCTGGTCGAGGAACGCCTGGGCGGCGATGGCGGCGTTGTTCAGGTAGCAATAACCCCCCATGACGTCGCTGGCGGCGTGGTGCCCGGGTGGCCGGCAGAGGGCGAAGGCGCTGTGGGCGCCGGTCTGGATTGCCGCCTGGGCGGTAAGGGCTACTTGTGCGGCGCTGTAGGCCGCTTGCCAGGTACCCGCGGTGATGGGCGCGCCAGCGTCGAAGCTGTAGTAGCCAAGCTCGCCATGCAGGCCGCTGGGTTTGACGCTGCGCAGGGTGCGCGCCGGCCAGGTGAAGGGCAGCAGGTCGCCTTCGTGGCCCAGTTGGGTCCAGCGCTGCCAGGCGCCTTCGAAGAAATTCAGGTAATCGGCGCTGTGCACCCGCAGCAAGGGCGCGCGGCCAAAATCGGCAGGGCCCTTGATGGCCCCCAGTTCACGGGTCTTTACCCGATCCAGGACATGGTCGGCGCGCGAGGGCATTTCGAAGCAGGGCATCAGTTGCCCGTCGATCAGCTCGCAGCGGCCGTGGTGCAGGCGGTGGTCATCGGAATAGATCGTCAGCATGTTGTTGTTCTCCGGGTCACTGGCGTCGCTCCATTGTTGGTGGCACGGGCCTGCTGCAGAACGACGGAAACGGCCAAAAGGGGATCGATATGGCCAACCTGACTGTCCGGATTTCGCCCCCCGGCGGTGCAAGCGCGATGTTCAGGCGCGGAAGTGACTCGGCGCCACCCCGCTCCAGCGCATGAAGGCGTGGCGAAAGCTGGCGGTCTCGCTGAAGCCGAGTAGTTCGGCGATGCGGTAGATGGGCAACTGATCTTCGGCCAACAGTTGCTTGGCGCGCTCGAAACGCAGTTCATCGAGCAGCTGTTGATAACTGCTGCCCAGCTCCTGCAGGTGCCGGCGCAAGGTGCGCGACGAGCAGTTCATTTGCCGCGCCAGGCCCTCGAGGCCGGGCGCCGCATCGAGTTGTTCGAGCAGCAGTTGGCGGATCCGCCCGAGCCAGGCCTGGCGGCCGGTGAACTCCAGGTTAAGCCGCCGGCAGCGCTCGCTCATGGCCTGGTGAGTGATCTGGTCGGCCAGCGGCAGGGGCTGGTCCAGCCATGTGCGGGCGAAGGCGAAGGCATTGTCGGTGGCCTCGAATCGCAATGGGCAGGCAAAGCTGTCGCCGTACAGTGCATGGTAATCCGGCATTGGGTGGGCGAAGCGTGCAGCCGTCAGCGGCAATGGCTGGCCAAGCAGGTCGTCGCAGATGACTTTCAGCGAGGTCAGACAGAACTCGGCGTTGAATGCAGCCAATTGCGGGTCTTCGCGATAATCGCTGGCGCTGAACCAGACCCGCTCGCCATCCTCGACCAGACGCAGCTGAAAAAGTGTTCCCAGTAGCGCCGGGTACTGCATCGCCAGGCGCAAAGCGTCACCTAAGGTGGCACTGGAGAGCAGGGCGTAACCGAGCATGCCGTAGCAGGAAACATGCATGCGCCGGCCCAGCTCCAGGCCTACTTCGCGGCGTCGGGCCACCGCATTGGCACACACCAGCATCTCTTGGCGGGTGGTGATGCGCGAGTCGGCGCGGCCCAGGTCTGCCGGGCTGATGCCGCTGCCGGCCAGCAGCGCTTCAGCGCCGGGGCCCTGGCCTTGAAAGGCTTGCAGAACCAGCGACACAGCGTTGAGGGTGGTGAGGTGTGAATGGAGCATGCTCGGCTTCTTTCGACAGGTTGGCCGAGCAAATCGAGCAATTTGTATGCCTTGAGCCGCTTACAGCAATTCCCCGCAAAGGTCCTGCTCCACCAGGTGCCTTACCTCGCCAACCGGCAAGCCGCTGCCCAGCAGCAACTGCAACTTGCCAAGCAACGCTTCGCGGGTCATGCCGCCACCCGACAGCACGCCGGCCTGACGCAAGCGGCTGCCGGCCTCATAGACATCCAGTTCGACCCCGCCTTCATGGCACTGGGTGATGGCGACCACGACCATACCGCTTGCCTGAGCCTCGCCCAGAGCGGCGAGAAAGTCGGGGTTGTCGGAGGGGCCGGTGCCACTGCCAAAGCATTCCAGGATCAAGCCCTGGGCACCGCTGGCGAGCGCGGCCTGCACCATTGGCGCGCCGATCCCCGGCACCAGAGGCAGAACGGCGACATTGGCGACTTGCTTGGGCTGGCGATAATCGAGCGCTGCAGGCCCGGGCATCGTTGCGTCAGCGCCGGCAAAGCGCTTGAGGGTAACGAACGGATGCCGGCCAAAGCTGCGGACCTTGGCGGTACGGTGCGGGGCTAGCAACTCTCCGTGAAAATACAGCTGCACACCCGGCGCGACGCCGGTGGCCAGGGCTTGTAATGCGCCGGTGAGGTTCTCCCAGGCATCGCTGTCGGCGACCCCGGCCGGCAGCATTGAGCCGGTGAACAGCACTGGGGCCTGCAAGCCCAGCAGCTGGAAGCTCATGGCGGCGGCGCTGTAGGCCAGGGTATCGGTGCCATGCAATACCAGCACGGCATCGCAACCTTGGCTGTCGACGGCGTCGATGATCGCCGCACGCAGGCGCTGCCAGTACTGCGGGGTCATGTTGGCGCTGTCGATCAGCGGCAGCAGTTCACGGAACTGCCAGGTGGGAATGCCGGCCTGGCCGGCCAGTTGCGCGCGCATCCGCTGTTCGAAGCCGGACGCCGGAGCCAGGCCGTTGGCGCTGGCTTGCATGCCGATGGTGCCGCCGGTGTACAGCACCATGATGTTGCGGGCCGGTTGCGCAATTGCCATTCGCCTGTCTCCGTGGTCGGCTTGGGTTAAGCCGACCACAGTACGCGAACACCGGGCTGGCTGTCAGCGCTTGGTGTCTTCGACCTTGGCAGGCCAGGCGTTGGTGTCCAGGTCGAGGTCGGCGAACTTGGCCGAATCGAACACCGGCGTTTTTATCCCGGCTGCGCGCTGGTCGTCGTAATCGCGCAGTACGCGCATGGCCACCTTGAACAGCAGGGCCAGGGCGATCAGGTTGACGAAGGCCAGGCAGGTCATGGTGATGTCGGCGAACGCGAACACCGTGCCCAGGTTCTGCACCGCGCCCCAGAAGATCAGCAGCAACACCAGGGCGCGGTAGCCGATCAGGGCTTTGCGGTTGTCGCCGACCAGAAAGCGCAGGTTGCTCTCGCCCAGGTAGTAGTTGTAGAGGATCGAGGTGAACACAAACAGCGCCAGGGCGACGCTGATGAAGATCCGCCCCCAGTCACCGACCACCGCCGCCAGCGAGTTCTGGGTCAGGGCAATGCCGTCGCCTTCGAAGCCCGGGGTGTAGAAGCCCGACAGCAGGATCAGCAAGGCGGTGCAGGTGCAGATAATGAAGGTGTCGAGGAACACCGAGAACGCCTGGACCACGCCCTGGGCAATCGGGTGGTCGACTTCGGCCACGGCGGCGACGTTGGGTGCGCTGCCAAGGCCGGCTTCGTTGGCGAACACGCCACGTTTGACGCCCATGATGATGGCGCTGCCAACCAGGCCACCGAAGGCCTGATCGAGGCCGAAGGCGCTCTTGACGATGGTCATCAGCATGTCCGGCACCTGGTCGAACTGCAGCACGATCACGTACAGGGTCACGGCAATGTAGGCCAGGGTCTTGACCGGTACCAGCAGGTCGGCAACGGCGGCGATGCGCTTGATGCCGCCGATGAACACCAGGCCCAGCAGCACCGCCAGGGCGATGCCGGTGTAGGTGGTGTCGAACTGGAAGGCGTTGTTCAGCGAGTGGGTCACGGCGTGGGCTTGCAGGCCGTTGAAGGCGAAACCGAAGGTCACCAGCAGCAGGAAGGCCATGACCATGCCCAGCCAGCGTTTGCCCAGGCCGTGCTCGATGTAATACGACGGGCCGCCGCGGTACTGGCCTTCGCTGTCGCAACGCTTGTACAGCTGGCCGAGGGTGCATTCGATGAAGCTGCTGGACATGCCGACCAGCGCGGTCACCCACATCCAGAACACCGCACCGGGGCCGCCAAGGGTCACGGCGATACCGACCCCGGCAATGTTACCGGCACCGACCCGGCCGGCCAGGCTGAGCATCAGCGCCTGGAACGAGCTCAGTTGCTCGCTGCTGCTGCGCAGGCTGTCGCGAAACACCGCGAACATGTGGGTGAAGTACCGCAACTGAACGAAACGCGAGCGGATCGTGAAGTAACTGCCCAGACCGACAATGAGCACGATCAGTACCTTGCCCGAGAGGAAGTCGTTGATGACTTCAAGCATGGAGTGTTCCTCGCTTTTGATGACTTTGCTGCGTGTAGCGCCAGGGGGCTGGCACGCAAGAGGGCGGGCACTATACCGATGCGAGCGCCGCGCGTCTGCCTTGGCGTGGCGGATATGCCATCTGAAAGGGCATAAAAAAAGGGCCCGGGGAATGATCCCTGGGCCCTCAAAAGGTGAGAGGTGTCTAGTCCCTCGACCTGGTGAGCGTGTTACAGCATCGGTTACGCCTTGAGCGGCACCAGACGCGGAGCAATCATGTTTTCCGGACGCAGGATGTCGTTGAGCATCTCTTCGTCCAGCAGGCCTTCCTCGCGTACCAGCTCCAGCACGCCACGGCCACTTTCCAGGGCGATGGCAGCGATACGGGTGGCGTTTTCGTAGCCGATGTACGGGTTCAGGGCGGTGACCAGGCCGATCGAGTGCTCGACCAGTTCACGGCAGCGCTGTTCGTTGGCGGTGATGCCGACGATGCAGTGCTCGCGCAGCATGTCCATGGCGCGTTGCAGCAGGCGGATCGAGTCGAAGATCTTGTAGGCGATCAGCGGCTCCATGACGTTCAGCTGCAGCTGGCCACCTTCGGCGGCGACGGTCAGGGCCAGGTCGTTGCCCATGATGGCGAAGGCCACCTGGTTGACCGCTTCCGGGATTACCGGGTTGACCTTGCCTGGCATGATCGAGCTGCCTGGCTGACGCGCTGGCAGGTTGATTTCGTTGATGCCGGTACGTGGGCCGCTGGACAGCAGGCGCAGGTCGTTGCAGATCTTCGACAGCTTGACCGCGGTGCGCTTGAGCATGCCCGAGAACAGGACGAAGGCGCCCATGTCCGAGGTGGCTTCGATCAGGTCGGCAGCCGGGACCAGCGGCTGGCCGCTGATGGTGGCCAGGCGCTGAACGGCCAAGAGCTGGTAGCCAGGGTCGGCGTTGATGCCGGTACCGATGGCGGTACCACCCAGGTTGATTTCAGTCAGCAGCTCTGGCGCCAGCGAACGCAGACGGTTGAGGTCTTCGGTCATGGTGGTGGCGAAGGCGCGGAATTCCTGGCCCAGGGTCATCGGCACGGCGTCCTGCAGCTGGGTACGGCCCATCTTCAGTACGTGGTCGAATTCCTGGCCTTTGGCAGCGAAGGCCTGGATCAGGCTGTCGAGGCTGGCCAGCAGGGCGTCGTGACCCAGCAGCAGACCCAGGCGGATCGCAGTCGGGTAGGCGTCGTTGGTCGACTGCGCCATGTTCACGTCGTTGTTCGGGTGCAGGTACTTGTACTCGCCCTTCTGGTGGCCCATGGCCTCCAGCGCGATGTTGGCGATCACTTCGTTGGCGTTCATGTTGGTAGAAGTACCAGCACCGCCTTGAATCATGTCGACCACGAACTGCTCGTGGTAGTCGCCGCGGATCAGACGGGCGCAAGCCTCGCTGATGGCAGCGTGCTTGGCATCGCTCAGGTGACCCAGCTCGCGGTTGGCGTCAGCAGCAGCCTGTTTGACCATGGCCAGGGCCACAACCAGTTTAGGGTAGTGCGACAGCGGAACGCCGGAGAGGTGGAAGTTGTTGGCAGCACGCAGAGTCTGGATACCGTAGTAGGCATCGGCAGGAACTTCGAGGGTGCCAAGCAGATCTTTTTCGACACGGAACGATGCAGCAGCGGACATGATGGATATCATCTCGATTTTGACCCGGCACATGCCGGAATGGCGCCAATCCTAGGCCCGCGCCGATTTTGCGGCCAATGCTGTTGCACGCTAACCTATGCACAAACGGCATACGGGTTGATGTGACGCCAACTGCCGATCGAGCGTGTTCAATTTTGGTGCATGCCTGGAGAGCCCATGAACCTTGAGAGCAAATGGCTGGAAGATTTCAGTGCCCTGGCCGCCACCCGCAGCTTTTCCCAGGCCGCCGAGCGCCGCTTTGTCACCCAGCCGGCCTTCAGCCGACGCATTCGCAGCCTGGAAGCGGCATTGGGGCTGACCCTGGTCAACCGCTCGCGCACGCCGATCGAGCTGACGGCGGCGGGGCAATTGTTTTTGGTGACGGCGCGTACGGTGGTCGATCAGCTGGGCGAGGTGCTGCGCCATCTGCATCACCTGGAAGGCGGGCAGGGCGAGGTGATCCAGGTGTCGGCGGCACACTCGCTGGCGCTGGGGTTCTTTCCGCGCTGGATCGCGCAGTTGCGCAACGACGGCCTGAACATCGCCACGCGTTTGGTCGCGACCAACGTCGGCGACGCTGTGCATGCCCTGCGCGAAGGCGGTTGTGATCTGATGCTGGCGTTCTACGACCCCGATGCCGCCTTGCAGATGGATGCGGAAATCTTCCCCTCGTTGCACCTGGGCCACACTGAAATGCTGCCCGTGTGCGCCGCCGATGCCGACGGCAAGCCGCTGTTCGACCTGGAAGGCGAGGGCAGTGTGCCATTGCTGGCTTACAGCGCCGGGGCGTTCCTTGGGCGTTCGGTCAATCTGCTGCTGCGCCAGCGCAACCTGCGCTTTACCACTGTCTATGAAACGGCGATGGCCGACAGCCTCAAGAGCATGGCCCTCGAAGGCCTGGGCATCGCCTGGGTGCCGAGGCTGTCGGCGCGGGCCGAACTTGAACGCGGTGAGCTGGTGATTTGCGGCGGTAGCCAGTGGCACGTACCGCTGGAAATCCGCCTGTATCGCTGCGCCCTGGTGCGCAAGGCCAACGTGCGCCTGCTGTGGCGCAAGCTGGAGGGTGGGCCGGCGACGCCGGCTTGACCCGAAAGTCAGCCAAAGCCCCGAAAAATAAGGCCGACAGTTGGTCGTCGGAGTGCATTAAGCGCACCGCTTTGCGATATACTGCGCGGCCTTCGGTCGGTTTCACCCGGCCCTAATTCGTATAACAAGCCACGCCGGTTGTCCCCGCGTGGCTTGTTGTTTTTTGACGCGCCTGCGGGCGCCCAAGAGAAGAGGCTCGACGATGAGTGCACTGGTTGGCGTGATCATGGGCTCCAAGTCCGATTGGTCCACCCTTAGCCACACCGCCGATATGCTGGAAAAACTCGGCATTCCCTACGAGGTCAAGGTGGTCTCTGCCCACCGTACCCCGGACCTGCTGTTCCAGTATGCCGAAGAGGCCGAAGGCCGTGGCATCGAGGTGATCATCGCCGGCGCCGGTGGCGCTGCCCACCTGCCAGGCATGTGCGCGGCCAAGACCCACCTGCCGGTGCTGGGCGTACCGGTGCAGTCGTCGATGCTCTCGGGTGTCGATTCGCTGCTGTCGATCGTGCAGATGCCGGCCGGCATTCCGGTTGCCACCCTGGCGATCGGCAAGGCTGGCGCGATCAACGCCGCGCTGCTCTCGGCGAGCATCCTCGGCGCCAAGCACCCGCAGTTCCACACTGTGCTCAAACAGTTCCGCGCTGAGCAGACAGACAACGTTCTGGACAATCCAGATCCGCGCCAGGCTTGAGGTCAAAAGCATGAAAATCGGTGTAATCGGTGGCGGCCAGCTGGGCCGCATGTTGGCCCTGGCAGGTACTCCGCTGGGCATGAACTTCGCTTTCCTCGACCCGGCTCCGGACGCCTGCGCGGCGCCCCTGGGCGAGCACCTGCGCGCCGATTACGGTGACCAGGACCACCTGCGGCAGTTGGCCGACGAAGTTGACCTGGTGACCTTCGAGTTCGAAAGCGTCCCGGCAGAAACAGTGGCCTTCCTTTCGCAGTTCGTGCCGGTCTACCCGAGCGCCGAGTCGCTGCGTATCGCCCGCGATCGCTGGTTCGAAAAGAGCATGTTCAAGGACCTGGGCATTCCCACCCCGGCCTTCGCCGATATCCAGTCGCAAGCCGACCTGGAGGCCGCCGTTGCCAGCATCGGCTTGCCTGCCGTGCTCAAGACCCGCACCTTGGGTTATGACGGCAAAGGTCAGAAAGTGCTGCGAACTGCCGCAGATGTTGTGGGTACTTTCGCCGAACTGGGCAGCGTGCCGTGCCTGCTCGAAGGCTTCGTGCCGTTCACCGGCGAAGTGTCGCTGATCGCCGTGCGTGCACGCGATGGCGAAACCCGCTTCTACCCGCTGGTGCACAACACCCACGAGAACGGCATCCTGCGTTTGTCGGTGGCCAGCGAAGACCACCTGCTGCAGGGCCTGGCCGAAGACTACGCCGGTCGCGTGCTCAAGCAGCTCGACTACGTCGGTGTGCTGGCCTTTGAGTTCTTCGAAGTCGATGGCGGCCTTAAAGCCAACGAGATCGCCCCGCGGGTGCACAATTCCGGGCACTGGACCATCGAAGGCGCCGAGTGCAGCCAGTTTGAGAACCACCTGCGCGCCGTTGCCGGCCTGCCGCTGGGTTCGACCGCCAAGGTCGGCGAAAGCGCCATGCTCAACTTCATCGGCGAAGTGCCGGCAGTCGACCAGGTGATCGCCATCGACGAATGCCACCTGCACCACTACGGCAAGGCCTTCAAGGTCGGTCGCAAGGTTGGCCACGCCACCCTGCGCTGCGACGACCTGACGACCCTGGAGCAAAAAATCCAGCAAGTCGAAGCCCTGATCAAGGGCTGAAGGGAACCTTCCCGCCCCGCTGTCCCTCTGATGGCAGGATGCCAAAGCGCTGACTAGGCTTTGGCATGCGCCATTCAACTCAGAGGGATTGCCATGGGTATCATCGGAACCATCTTCATCGGCCTGATCGTCGGTCTGCTGGCACGCTTTCTAAAGCCTGGCGACGACAGCATGGGCTGGATCATGACCATTCTGCTGGGCATTGCCGGTTCGCTCGCCGCGACCTACGGCGGCCAGGCGCTGGGCATCTATCAGGCTGGAGAGGGTGCAGGTTTCCTCGGCGCGCTGGTGGGCGCGATTATCCTGTTGGTGATCTACGGGCTGGTCGTCAAAAAGAGCTGACGGCAGGCTAGAATGCTCGGCACCGAATTCCTTCGTTGCCGAGCTTTTTCATGCGCCGTGTATTACTGCTTTCTCTGTTGCTGCTGAGCGGCCTGGCCCGGGCTGAGTTGCCGGAAACCGACTGGCTGGAGCTGATGCCCAAGTCGGACCAGAAAGCCCTCGAGCAGATGCCCGAAATCGACCACAACTCCCCGGAAGCCATGGGCACCTTCAGCGAAAAGGGTGGCCTCAAGCAGAGCAAGGGCTTGCCGGCAGTGATGTATTCGACCAAGACCGTGGCCGCCATGAATGGCAAGCACATCCGCCTGGGCGGGTATCCGGTGCCGCTGGAAACCGACGCCAAGGGCAACAGCACGTTGTTCTTCCTGGTGCCTTACCCCGGCGCCTGCATCCACGTACCGCCGCCACCACCGAACCAGCTGGTGCTGGTGCGCTATCCCAAGGGCTTGAAGCTCGACGATATCTACACGCCGCTGTGGGTCAACGGTACGTTGAAGGTGGAGACGGTCAGCAATGACCTGGCGGATGCGGCCTATGCAATGGATGCAGCCAAGGTGCGGGTGGTGGAAGACGCCGATCTTTGAATGATCGCGGGGCAAGCCTGCTCCCACCGGATACTGTGGGAGCGGGCTTGCCCCGCGATAGTGATCTAGAGCTGTTCGCTATCGATTTTCAGACTCAGCGAATGGGTTGCCCCAGGCGCCAGTGTCACCACATCGTCCCACACGTTCGCGGTCTCGATGCAGAGCATGCGCTGCCAGCCATCGTCGGCCATGTCCGGCAACTCAGCGGCACGCTCGGTCCAGGGGTTCCAGATCACAGCCGTACGCGAACCCTGGGCCGTTATCACCACGCGACGATTCCAGGCCGGGTCGACGATGCTCAGTTGCTCGGGCGCCTGCAGATAAATGCGGTCGGTTTCACCGGCAAAGCCCAGCGCGCCTTGCTGCTGGCGCTGCTCCCAGTTGGCCAGGGTTTCGATGTAGTTCAGACCATCGACACCTTCGACCTGGACCTCGCGCACATCGCTGACCGCGAAGTAGCTGTGCAGCGCCTGGCTGAGGGTGACCGGGACGTTGTCGAGGTTATAGCTGGAGAGGGTGATGCTCAGCTGTTCGCCCATGACGATGGTCAGCTTGAGCTCAACGATGTGTGGCCAGCCGGGCAGGTCGCCTTTGGCCTCTGGCAGGGTGAATTCGATTGTTACATTGCCGTCCTTCACGGCGATGCCCAGCAATTGCCAGTCACGACCGCGCACCAGGCCATGGGCCGGGCCGTCTTCAGCGCGATACATGGCCTGCACGGCATCGGGGTTGCGCTTGAAAATGCCAAACCAGGGCCAGCACACCGGAGCCCCGGCGCGCACGGACTTGCCCTGCCTGAAGATGGCCTGTTCGCTGAGCCACAGCAAAGGTGGCTCGCCGAGCCGCTGATAGCTGAGCACCTGCGCGCCTTGCTGGGCGACCAGCAATTCAGCCGTGTCGCTGGTGATGCGCCAGCAATTGAGCTCGCCGTGCTTTTCGGATTCGACCTTGGGTGTGGACATGCGCTTTATCTCGTAGGTTTGCCGTACGGCCTTGGACCGCTTGCATACCTTCGAGTTTACCGCGCAGCGGTCTCAGCGACGAGGAGGAACCGAGCGGGTGCGCCCGCTGCCGTCGATGGCGACGAACACGAATACCGCTTCGGTCACCTTGCGCCACTCGCTGGACAGCGGGTCGTCGCTCCACACCTCGACCATCATCTGGATCGAGCTGCGGCCGATTTCCAGGGTCTGGGTATAGAAGGACAATTGCGCGCCGACTGCCACCGGCACCAGGAATGCCATGCGATCGATGGCCACGGTAGCTACCCGGCCACCGGCAACGCGACTGGCCATGGCGGTACCGGCCAGGTCCATCTGGGCGACCAGCCAGCCGCCGAAGATATCGCCGAAACCGTTGGTTTCACGGGGCAATGCGGTGATCTGCAAGGCCAGGTCGCCTTGCGGGATAGGATCTTCTTGTTCGAGTTCAATCATGCCGGGGGTGCCTCTGACCCATGACGCTTCGTTGGTTGGCGCTATGACAGACGCCTCGAAAAACGATTCAGCACAACTATTCTACGCTGCTTTCGCTTTGCCAGGCGGCGAAGGGAAACTCTGCGAAACCGACTAAGCATACCTAGCGGCGTTTTCGCACAACATCCTTCAGAAGGCGCAACCCTTTCCTACAAGCGGCCAGTATATAGAGCCGAAAGCGCAGCGACGACCATGCAGTCATGAATACTTGTATTGAATTTGTACTGCTATGTGCTTTTTCTGCCAATTTGCTATCTTTCCAGGCTGCCCAGGCCCAAACCCGCGTGCCAGGCGGCCTGCACCCCCAATAAGAAATGCCAAACAAGAGAGACCTATGACCTCCGTGCCCGGCAGTATCGCGCAGCCTTCGAGGCCGCTGACCCGCAGTGACTACAAGACCTTGTCGCTTTCCGCCCTGGGCGGTGCGCTGGAGTTCTACGATTTCATCATCTTCGTGTTCTTCGCCACGGTGGTCGGCAAGCTGTTCTTTCCCGCCGAAATGCCTGAATGGCTGCGTTTGATGCAAACGTTTGGCATCTTTGCCGCCGGCTACCTGGCGCGGCCGCTGGGCGGCATCGTCATGGCCCACTTCGGCGACCTGCTGGGGCGCAAGAAGATGTTCACTCTGAGCATTTTCATGATGGCGGTGCCGACCCTGATCATGGGCTTGCTGCCGACCTACGCGCAGATCGGCCTGTGGGCTCCGATCCTGTTGCTGGTGATGCGGGTGATCCAGGGCGCGGCGATTGGCGGTGAAGTGCCGGGCGCCTGGGTGTTCGTCTCCGAGCACGTGCCGGCGCGCAACACCGGGTACGCTTGCGGCACGCTGACGGCGGGGCTGACTGCCGGGATTCTGCTCGGTTCGCTGGTGGCGACGCTGATCAACACGGTTTACAGCCAGCAGGAAGTGGCCGATTACGCCTGGCGTATTCCGTTCCTGCTCGGCGGCGTGTTTGGCTTGTTCGCGGTCTATCTGCGCCGCTGGCTGCACGAAACCCCGGTGTTTGCCGAGATGCAGGCGCGCAAGGCGCTGGCCGAAGAAGTGCCGCTGCGCGCGGTATTGCGCGACCACCGTGGCGCCATCGTGCTGTCGATGCTGCTGACCTGGCTGCTGTCGGCCGGCATTGTCGTGGTGATCCTGATGACCCCGGCGCTGCTGCAGAGCCTTTATCAGGTCAGTCCGACCGATTCGCTGAAGGCCAACAGCCTGGCCATCGTCCTGCTCAGCCTCGGTTGCATCGGCACCGGCGCGCTGGCCGACCGTTTTGGCGCCGGGCGGGTGTTCATTGTTGGCAGCCTGGCGCTGCTGGTGACCTCCTGGACCTTTTATCACACGCTGCCTACCCACCCCGAGTGGCTGTTCCCGTTGTATGCCTTGACCGGCTTGTGTGTCGGCATCGTCGGCGCCGTGCCGTATGTCATGGTTAAAGCCTTCCCGCCGGTAGTTCGGTTCAGTGGCCTGTCGTTTTCCTACAACCTGGCCTACGCGATCTTCGGCGGCCTGACGCCGATGGCCGTCACCGCGATGCTCAAGTTCAGCCCGATGGCGCCGGCTTATTACGTTGCTGGTATCTGCACCATTGGTCTGCTGGTGGGTATTTATCTGACCGCGAAAAAGCGCTGAAACCGCTCTAAATCAGACCTCGCAACATTTTGAAAAGGCCATCACCGCTCGCCGGTGATGGCCTTTCATCTAATTGTCACATTCGATTCATAGAGTAGTCATACGGCCTGCAGATACTTGGGCCCGATCCATCTCACCCCAATTCCTGCTAGGAGCAAGGCATGAAACTGAAGCGTTTGATGGCGGCCCTGACTTTCGTCGCCGCTGGCGTTGCCACCGCCAATGCGGTTGCCGCTGTTGACCCTGCTATTCCGACCTACACCAAGACCACCGGTGTGTCGGGCAACCTCTCCAGCGTCGGTTCCGATACCCTGGCCAACCTCATGACCCTGTGGGCCGAGGCCTACAAAAAGGAATATCCGAACGTCAACATCCAGATTCAGGCTGCCGGCTCCTCCACCGCGCCACCCGCGCTGACTGAAGGCACCGCCAACCTCGGCCCGATGAGCCGCAAGATGAAGGACGTCGAGCTGCAGGCCTTCGAACAGAAGTACGGCTACAAGCCAACCGCCATCCCGGTTGCCGTCGACGCCCTGGCCGTATTCGTACACAAGGACAACCCGATCAAAGGCCTGACCATGGCCCAGGTCGATGCAATCTTCTCTTCGACCCGCCTGTGCGGCGCCAAGGCCGACGTGAAAACCTGGGGTGACCTGGGCGTGACCGGCGACCTGGCCAACAAGCCAGTGCAGCTGTTCGGCCGTAACTCGGTGTCCGGCACCTACGGCTACTTCAAGGAAGAAGCCCTGTGCAAAGGCGACTTCAAGCCTAACGTCAACGAACAACCTGGCTCGGCTTCGGTCGTGCAGTCGATCAGCAGCTCGCTGAACGGCATCGGTTACTCGGGCATCGGCTACAAGACCGCCAGCGTCAAGACTGTAGCCCTGGCCAAGAAAGAAGGCGGTGCCTTCGTTGAAGACAACGAAGCCAACGCCCTGAACGGCACCTACCCGCTGTCGCGCTTCCTCTACGTCTACGTCAACAAGGCGCCGAACAAGCCTCTGGCCCCGCTGGAAGCCGAGTTCGTCAAGCTGGTGCTGTCGCAAGCCGGCCAGCAAGTGGTGGTGAAGGATGGTTACATCCCGCTGCCAGCCAAAGTGGTTGATAAAGCCCTGGCTGACCTGGGCCTGAATCACAACGGCAACGTTGCGAAGAAGTAACTGAAGGACCGGCGGGGGCGGGTTTTGTCCCGGTCTCGCCACTCATTGCGAGTCCGCTGCCAGGGGTATCTGCGCGGCGGGCTTTTTTGCGTCACTGCATTGTCATGTTTTTGTCATACGGGACCGCTAGGGTGTGCGCATGAATGATCTGGCCAACTCCACCATGACCCAAAATTCTCCCCCCGTGCGGATTGACTTCAATACGCCCGAACTGCAACGCAAGCGGCGCATGCGTGCGCT
Organism: Pseudomonas sp. B21-035; assembly: GCF_024748945.1. Taxonomy (NCBI): domain Bacteria; kingdom Pseudomonadati; phylum Pseudomonadota; class Gammaproteobacteria; order Pseudomonadales; family Pseudomonadaceae; genus Pseudomonas; species Pseudomonas sp. B21-035. The sequence continues at coordinate 5,780,502 of NZ_CP087179.1, read as the reverse complement.
CAAGGATCGCCTGACCCGCTGGTATGTACTGGTGGGCGGGCTTGCCGTGCTGGCAGCCATTACCCTGATCTTCTTCTACCTGGCCTATGTGGTCGTACCGCTGTTCCAGGGCGCTACCCTGACCAGCAAGAAGGCTCTGGAGCCGACCTGGCTGCAGCAGGACGCCGGCAAGCCGCTGATGATCGCCCTGGAAGAGCAGAACCTGGTCGGCATGCGGGTTTCCGACAAGGGCCAGGCACTGTTCTTCGACACCAAGAGCGGTGCCGAGCTCAAGCGCGTCGAACTGCCGGTGCCGGCTGGCACCCAGGTGACCTCGATCGGTGCCGATCAGCCGGGTAACCCGCTGGTGGTGCTGGGCCTGTCCAATGGCCAGGCGCTGGTGTTCAGCCACAGCTACAAGATCACCTACCCGGACAACAAGAAAACCATCACTCCGGCCATCGACTACCCCTATGGCCAGGAGCCCTTCGCCCTGGATGACCAGGGCCGGGCGCTGGAGCATGTCAGCCTCAACGTCAATGGCGAGACCCTGGTGGTGGCCGGTTCCACCGGTGCGCACCTGCAGGTGGTGTCGCTGAGCCGCGAAGAGAACATGATGACCGGCGAAGTCACCAGCGAGCAGAGCCGTATCGAGCTGCCGCAGATGACCGAAGCGGTCAAAGCCATTTTCATCGACCCGCGCCAGCAGTGGTTGTATGTGATCAACGGTCGTGCCCAGGCTGACGTTTTCAGCCTGCGCGACAAGAGCCTCAACGGCCGCTACAAGCTGCTTGACGACGGCAATGCCGAAGTCACCGCCAGCACTCAGCTGGTGGGTGGTATCTCGCTGATCATCGGTGACTCCAAGGGTGGCCTGGCCCAGTGGTTCATGGCCCGCGACCCGGATGGCGAGCAGCGCTTCAAGCGCATTCGCGAGTTCCAGATGGGCAAGGCGCCGGTGGTGCAGATCGATGCCGAAGAGCGCCGCAAGGGCTTCGTTGCCCTCGACGCTGACGGCAAGCTCGGCGTGTTCCACAGCACCGCGCACCGTACCCTGCTGGTCGAGCCGGCCGCTGAAGGCGCGGGCATTCTGGCGCTGTCGCCACGGGCCAACCGCATCATCATCGAAGAAGGCGGCAAGCTGCTGCCGCTGACCCTGAAGAACCCGCACCCGGAAGTGTCCTGGAGCGCGCTGTGGAGCAAGGTCTGGTACGAGAACTACGACGAGCCCAAGTATGTCTGGCAGTCGACCGCCTCGAACACCGACTTCGAACCCAAGCTGAGCCTGTCGCCGCTGACCTTCGGTACCTTGAAGGCCGCGTTCTACGCGATGATCCTCGCTGCGCCGCTGGCCATTGCCGCCGCCATCTACACCGCCTACTTCATGGCCCCGGGCATGCGCCGCAAGGTCAAGCCGGTGATCGAACTGATGGAGGCGATGCCGACGGTGATTCTCGGCTTCTTCGCCGGCCTGTTCCTGGCGCCGTTCCTTGAAGGCCACCTGCCGGGTGTGTTCAGCCTGTTCCTGTTGATGCCGCTGGGCATCCTGGTCGCCGGCTTCGCCTGGAGCCGCCTGCCCGAGTCGCTGCGCCTGCGGGTTCCGGATGGCTGGGAAGCGGCGATCCTGATCCCGGTGATCCTCTTCACCGGCTGGTTCGCCCTGTACATGAGCCCGTTCATCGAGACCTGGTTCTTCGACGGCGACATGCGCCTGTGGATTACCAACGACCTGGGTATCACCTACGACCAGCGCAACGCCCTGGTGGTCGGTATCGCCATGGGTTTTGCGGTGATCCCGAACATCTACTCGATCGCTGAAGACGCCGTGTTCAGCGTGCCGCGCAGCCTGACCCTGGGTTCGCTGGCACTCGGTGCCACGCCATGGCAGACCTTGACCCGCGTGGTCATCCTGACCGCAAGCCCGGGGATCTTCTCGGCGCTGATGATCGGCATGGGCCGCGCGGTGGGTGAAACCATGATCGTGCTGATGGCCACCGGCAACACCCCGGTCATGGAAATGAACCTGTTCGAAGGTATGCGCACCCTGGCGGCCAACGTTGCGGTGGAGATGCCCGAGTCGGAAGTCGGTGGCAGTCACTACCGTGTGCTGTTCCTCGCCGCGCTGGTGCTGCTGATGTTCACCTTCGTGATGAACACCTTGGCCGAGCTGATTCGCCAGCGTCTGCGCAAGAAATACTCGTCGCTTTGATAGAAAGGTAGCGATCCGTGAAAAAGGATTCCCTCAAAAGCTGGTTCAAGAGCGGCGCCCCCGGCGTCTGGATGAGCGGTGGCGCGGTCGCCATCGCGGTGATCATGACCATCGGTCTGCTCGCCGTGATCGCCGTGCGCGGCCTGGGCCATTTCTGGCCGGCCGACCTGCTGCAAGCCAGCTACAACGTGCCTGGCCAGGCCAACCACATCGTCGTTGGCGAAGTGGTGCAGAAGGAAGAGGTACCCCGTGCCCGTTTGAAAGGTGCCGGCCTGCCGGTGCCTGATGAAGGCCCGGAGTTCATGACCCGCGAGCTGATCAAGGTCGGTAACCGCGACCTCAACGGTAGCGACTTCACCTGGGTGGTCGGCGAATGGCTGATCGACCAGCACAAGCCGGTCGACCTGATCGCCCTGGAGCGCCGCGAGTGGGGCAACTTCTATGGCTACCTGGTCAGCGTCAAGGAAAACGGCAAGGTCGTCGCCGAAGGCCAGGCGGCCTGGCGCGAGCTGCAAGATCGCCTCAAGCGTGCCGACAAGCTGGCCGGCGAGCTGCAGAAGCTCGAGAAGAAGGACATCGGTGCGATCAACTACGGTCTTGAGCGTCTGCGCCTGCAGACCCGCAAGCTGGAGCTGGACGGCAAGCTGGACGCCGCTGCCCAGGCCGATATCGAAGCCGAGCGCGCCGAGCTGAACAACCGCTACAAGGCCATCGAAGAGCGTCTGGGCGGCCTGCACCAGGACTTCGGCCGCGACAGCCTGGTGGCCAAGGACGGTAATGGTCGTGAGGTGGAAATCAACCTGAGCAAGGTGGTGCATGCCTACCAGCCGAACGGCATGGGTATCTTCACCAAGCTGGGCGTGTATTTTGCCAAGGTCTGGGAATTCCTCAGCGACGACCCGCGTGAGGCCAACACCGAAGGCGGGATCTTCCCGGCGATCTTCGGTACCGTGATGATGACCCTGATCATGGCCGTGATCGTCACCCCGTTCGGCGTGCTGGCGGCGGTGTACCTGCGTGAATATGCGCGTCAGGGCCCGGTGACCCGCCTGATCCGTATTGCGGTGAACAACCTCGCCGGTGTTCCGGCGATCGTCTACGGCGTGTTCGGCCTGGGCTTCTTCGTCTATGTGCTGGGTGGCTCGCTCGACCGGCTGTTCTTCCCCGAAGCGCTGCCGGCGCCGACCCTGGGTACCCCGGGGCTGCTTTGGGCTTCGCTGACCCTGGCGCTGCTGGCGGTGCCGGTGGTGATCGTGGCCACTGAAGAAGGTCTGGCGCGGATTCCGCGTACGGTCCGTGAAGGCTCGCTGGCGCTCGGTGCCACCAAGGCCGAGACCCTGTGGAAGATCGTCCTGCCAATGGCCAGCCCGGCGATGATGACCGGCATGATCCTCGCCGTGGCCCGCGCCGCCGGTGAAGTGGCGCCGCTGATGCTGGTAGGTGTGGTGAAGCTGGCGCCGTCGCTGCCGGTGGACGGCAATTACCCGTACCTGCACCTGGACCAGAAGATCATGCACCTGGGCTTCCACATCTATGACGTCGGCTTCCAGAGCCCGAACGTCGAGGCCGCGCGGCCGCTGGTGTACGCCACGGCATTGCTGCTGGTGCTGGTAATCGCCACCCTGAACCTCTCGGCGGTATGGATTCGTAACCACCTGCGCGAGAAGTACAAGGCGCTGGACAGTTGACTGAAAGCTATTAGCCATAAGCGGCAAGCTACACGCCGCTTTTGCTCAAACTTGCAGCTTGCAGCTAGAAGCATGCAGCTACAAACGGAGTGAAATCATGCAACATGAAACCCATTCTCACGGTATAGACATGTCGGCCCTGGGTCGCGACAAACAGAGCCTGCGCCTGGCTGAAGAAACCGTAGCCATCGAAGTGCCAGGCCTGAGCCTGTACTACGGCGACAAGCAAGCGCTGTTCGATGTCAGCATGAACATCCCCAAGCAGCGTGTGACCGCTTTCATCGGCCCGTCCGGCTGCGGTAAATCGACCTTGCTGCGCACCTTCAACCGCATGAACGACCTGGTTGACGGCTGCCGCGTGGACGGCGCGATCAACCTTTACGGCAACAACATCTACCGCAAGGGCGAAGACGTCGCCGAACTGCGCCGCCGGGTTGGCATGGTGTTCCAGAAGCCCAATCCGTTCCCCAAGACCATTTACGAGAACGTGGTCTACGGCCTGCGTATCCAGGGTATCAACAAGAAGCGCGTGCTCGACGAAGCCGTGGAGTGGGCGCTCAAGGGTGCGGCGCTGTGGGAGGAGGTCAAGGACCGCCTGCACGAGTCGGCGCTGGGCCTGTCCGGTGGTCAGCAGCAGCGCCTGGTGATTGCCCGTACCATTGCCGTGGAGCCGGAGGTACTGCTGCTCGATGAGCCGTGCTCGGCACTCGACCCGATCTCGACGCTGAAGGTCGAAGAGCTGATCTACGAGCTCAAGTCCAAGTACACCATCGTCATCGTTACCCATAACATGCAGCAGGCGGCGCGGGTCTCCGACTACACCGCATTCATGTACATGGGCAAGCTGGTGGAGTTCGGTGATACCGACACGCTGTTCACCAACCCGGCGAAGAAGCAGACCGAAGACTACATCACCGGCCGGTATGGCTAGCGGCAGTTGCAAGCTTCAAGCCGCAAGCTGCAAGAAAGTGGCGAGCGTGAAGCCCGGGAACGACACGAACAAACTTGAAGCTTGAAGCTTGCTACTTGAAGCTTTTTCGCGGAGCGAAAGCATGATCGATAAAGACAGCCTTACCCACCATATCTCCCAGCAGTTCAACGCCGAACTCGAAGAGGTTCGCAGCCACCTCCTGGCGATGGGCGGCCTGGTCGAGAAGCAGGTCAACGATGCGGTTACCGCGCTGATCGAGGCCGACTCGGGCCTGGCCCAGCAGGTGCGCGAAGTCGACGAGCAGATCAACCAGATGGAGCGCAACATCGACGAAGAGTGCGTGCGCATTCTGGCCCGACGTCAGCCGGCGGCGTCTGACCTACGCCTGATCATCAGCATTTCCAAGTCGGTAATTGACCTGGAGCGCATCGGCGACGAGTCGACCAAGATTGCCCGTCGTGCCATCCAGCTGTGCGAAGAAGGCGAATCGCCTCGCGGTTACGTTGAAGTGCGTCACATCGGCGACCAGGTGCGCAACATGGTCCGTGATGCCCTGGATGCCTTTGCCCGTTTCGACGCCGACCTGGCGCTGTCGGTGGCCCAGTACGACAAGACCATCGACCGCGAGTACAAGACCGCGCTGCGCGAGCTGGTCACCTACATGATGGAAGATCCACGCTCGATCTCGCGCGTTCTCAGCGTGATCTGGGCGCTGCGTTCGCTGGAGCGTATCGGCGACCACGCGCGCAACATCTCCGAGCTGGTGATCTACCTGGTGCGCGGTACCGACGTCCGTCACCTGGGCCTCAAGCGTATGCAGGAAGAGGTTCAGCGCAGCGGCGAAAAGGCTAATGTTCCGGGCAAATCTGACGATAACTAAGACTGCCCGAGAATGAACGCCCGGCCTTGGCCGGGCGTTTTCGTTTGCGGGTGAGGCAGCCGCGAACGAAACAACGAGTCCCGGCGTGACCCAATGTTTGGCAAATGGCCATCAGTCAGCGTTATGCTAGTCGGGATTCAATAGGAGTGGCGATGAGTAAAGTCAGTGTGTTGGTTGTGGATGATGCGCCGTTCATTCGCGACCTGGTCAAGAAGTGCCTGCGTAACTACTTCCCCGGTATCGTCATCGAAGATGCGGTCAACGGCCGCAAGGCCCAGACCTTGCTAAGCCGTGAGGCTTTCGACCTGGTCCTGTGCGACTGGGAAATGCCGGAAATGTCCGGCCTTGAGCTGCTGACCTGGTGCCGTCAGCAAGAGTCGATGAAGACCCTGCCGTTCATCATGGTGACCAGTCGTGGCGACAAGGAGAACGTGGTCCAGGCGATTCAGGCCGGGGTCTCGGATTTCGTCGGCAAGCCGTTCACCAACGAGCAACTGCTGACCAAGGTGAAAAAAGCCCTGACCAAGGTCGGCAAGCTCGACACCTTGCTGGCCAGTGCGCCGACCCGCGCGACGTCGGCGTTTGCCAACGACTCGCTGAGCGCCCTGACTGGCGGCCGTGCCGAAACGGTCAAGCCGACAGCCCCGGTGGCCCCGGTAGCCGCGGCCAAACCCCTGGTGAGCGCTCCCAAGCCTGCAGCTGCGGCGCCGGCAGGGCGTGGCCAGGGCCAACTGCGCCTGCCAAGCGGCGTGCAGCCGTGTGTGATCAAGGCCTTGAGCCTCAAGGAAGCGCTGCTGGTGGTGCGCCGTGGCGAAACCCTGCCACAGGTTCTGGAAGGCGCGGTACTCGACCTGGAGCAGGGCGAGAACGCCGAGATCGCCCGCCTCAACGGCTACCTGCATGCGGTTGCCGCGCTGGAGCCGAAACCCGACAGCGACTGGTTGCAACTGACCTTCAAGTTTGTTGACCAGGATGCGCAGAAGCTCGACTACCTGTCGCGCCTGATCGCCCGCGGTTCGGCGCAGAAGCACTTCGTGCCAGGGGCCTGAAGGCCCTGTGGGAGCGGGCCTTGCCCGCGATCGAGCGCGCAGCGGTCGCAATCCAGACAACACCTGATGTATTGACTGGGCTGGCCTCTTCGCGGGGCAAGCCGGTTCCTACAGGAGCCGGCCTTGCCGGCGATCAATGCACCGTTCGTCTCCTGGTACACCCCTGAAACACTCTCGCCATACCCCCGCCAAAATCCGCTGCTAGGCTTCGACAGACCACTCACTGTCAAAAAGCCACTACTCATGCCTGCACGCACGCTGCTGTTCTGCGCCTTGCTCATGGCCTGCGGCCCTGTGCTGGCCATGACCCTTTACAAAAGTACCGACGCCTACGGCGTGGTGTCCTATTCCGATCGACCGATTCCCGGCGGCCGGGCGTTTGTCTTTGGCGACAGGATGGTTGAGCAACTGGAAACCCAGGTGCAGTTGCAGGCCAACCGCTTTGCCGCAGGCGTGCGCTTCAGTGCGCGTAACGACACCTACGCGCCGGTCGAGGTAGAGCTGCGCCTGGAGCGCCTGGGCAATGTCCAGGGTGGGGCGTCGCGTTTGGTGCGGCGAGTGGTGCCGGCGCGCAGCACGGTGGCACTGACGCTGCTCAGTGCCCGCCAGCCCGGCAAGCCGGTGAGCTACAAGAGCAAGTTCGATTTTGCCCTGGGCAACCCGGGCCAGCGTCAACAGGCGTTCCGTTACCCATTGCCCTGGCGCGGCGGGCCCTTTCGCCTGACCCAGGGGCCCAATGGCCGCTACAGCCACTTCGGGCCCAAGGGCCGTTATGCCATGGACATCGCCATGCCTGAAGGCACGCCGATCATCGCCGCACGGGCAGGGGTGGTGATCAAGACCGAAAACAGCCAGAGCGGCCGTGGCAGTCATCCGTCAGGCAACTTTGTGCGCATCCTTCACGAAGACGGCACCATGGGCGTGTACCTGCACCTGATGCGCGGCTCAGTGGTGGTCAGGGAAGGGCAGCGGGTGGTGTACGGCACGCCGCTGGCAAAATCCGGCAATACCGGCAACAGCAGCGGCCCGCACTTGCACTTTGTGGTGCAGCGCAACGTCGGGCTGGCGCTGGAGTCGATACCCTACCAGTTCAACCAGCCCGTCGGCGGGCTGCCGAACTTTACCGCCGGCAACCCCTGAGGCGGCTCAATCGAGCTTGAGCACCTTGGCCAGGACGATCTTCGGCCCCTTCATCTTTTTGATGATAATGCGCAGGCCTTCGACTTCCAGTAGCTCTTCCTCTTCCGGAACCCGCTTGAGGGTCTCGTAGACCAGGCCGGCGAGGGTTTCGGCCTCGATGTGGTCCAGATCCACGCCAAGCAGGCGCTCGACCTTGAACAGCGGGGTGTCGCCGCGTACCAGCAGCTTGCCCGGCTGGTAGGCGAGGATGCCGCGCTCGGCCTTGCGGTGTTCGTCCTGGATGTCGCCAACCAGCACTTCCAGCACGTCCTCCATGGTCAGGTAGCCGATGACCTTGCCGTCGGCTTCCTCGACCAGCGCAAAGTGCGCACCGCCTTTGCGGAACTGCTCGAGCAGGTGCGCCAGCGGCATGTGCCGCGACACGCGCTCCAGCGGCCGGGTCAGCTCGGCCAGGTTGAAAGACTCGGGGATATGGTCGAGATCGGCCAGCTCCAGCAGCAGGTCCTTGATGTGCAGCAGGCCGATGAATTCGCCGCGCTCGGCATCGAGTACCGGGTAGCGACTGAACTTGTGCCGACGGAACATCGCGAGGATTTCCTTGAGCGGCGCGTTGGCATCGAGGCAGACCATGTCTTCCCGCGAGTTAGCCCAGTCGACCACTTCCAGCTCGCCCATTTCCACCGCCGAGGCCAGTACCCGCATGCCTTGGTCGCTAGGGTCCTGGCCACGGCTGGAGTGCAGGATCAGCTTGAGTTCTTCACGGCTGTAGTGGTGTTCGTGGTGCGGCCCGGGCTCGCCCTGGCCGGCAATACGCAAGATGGCGTTGGCACTGGCGTTGAGCAGGTAGATGGCCGGGTACATCAGCCAGTAGAACAGGTACAGCGGCACCGCCGTCCACAGCGACAGCAGCTCGGGCTTGCGGATCGCCCAGGACTTGGGCGCCAGCTCACCGACAACGATGTGCAGGTAGGAGATGACGAAGAAGGCGCTGAAGAACGAGATGCCCTTGATGACTTCCGGCGATTCAACGCCGACGGCGGCCAGCAGGGGTTCGAGCAGGTGCGCGAAGGCCGGCTCACCGACCCAGCCCAGGCCCAGCGAGGCCAGGGTGATGCCCAGTTGGCAAGCGGACAGGTAGGCGTCCAGCTGGCTGTGTACGGTGCGCAGGATCTGCCCGCGCCAGCCATGCTGCTCGGCAATCGACTCGACCCGGGTCGAGCGCAATTTGACCATGGCGAACTCGGCGGCAACGAAGAAGCCGTTGAGCAGAACCAGCAGCAGAGCAAAAAGAATCATGCCGAAATCGGCGAAAAGTGCAGCGAGGTTGAAACCAGGGGAAGGGTCCATGATGGAGTTTTACGGGGTCCGTCTTTTAAGAAAGGGAGTACAGCAATGCCAGCATGAGCTGGCGCGAGTCAGCCAATGTAGCGGCTGACTGCGCAAATTTAAAGGGCGGCGGCTCAGGATGCCTGGCGCGAGGCTATCTGCACCGGGGCGAAATGGCAGGTAAAGGTGCTGCCATGGCCTGGCACGCTGCTGATTTCCAGGCGCGCGCGATGGCGCAGCAGCACGTGCTTGACGATCGCCAGGCCCAGGCCGGTGCCACCGGTATTGGAGGCACGGCTGGAGTCGACGCGGTAGAAGCGCTCGGTCAGGCGTGGCAGATGCTTGGGGTCGATGCCGATGCCCGAGTCCTGCACGCTCAGGTGTGCGCCTTGCTCGTCGGCCCACCAGCGGATGCGGATCTGGCCTTCGTCCTGGGTGTATTTGACTGCATTGAACACCAGGTTGGAAAAGGCGCTGCGCAGCTCCGCCTCGCTACCCTTGAGGCGAATGCCCGGCTGCGCCTCCAGGCTGATGCGCTGGTTACGCTGCCCGGACAATGCCTGGGCGTCGCCCTTGATCGATTGCAGCAGGCTCTCGACCGCTACTGGCTGGTTGTCCGAGGGGTAGTCGGTGGCTTCCAGCTTGGCCAGCAACAGCAGGTCGTTGAGCAGCGTTTGCATGCGCCCGCCTTGCTGCTGCATCTGCTGCAGGGCACGAACCCAGCGCGGGTTCACCTCTTCGACGTTATCGAGCAGGGTTTCCAGGTAGCCGGCGATCACCGTCAGCGGCGTGCGCAGTTCGTGGGAGACGTTGGCGACGAAATCCTTGCGCATCTGCTCCAGCTGATGGATGCGGGTGACATCGCGTACCAGCATCAGGTGCTCGTTGTTGCCGTAACGGGTGATGTGCAGTTGCACGCGCATGCGGTCGTTGATCGGCGAGGGGATCTCCAGCGGTTCGAGGTAGTTCTCCTGCTCGAAGTACTCCTTGAAGCGTGGGTGACGTACCAGGTTGGTTACCGGCTGGCCGCTGTCCTGCGGGGTCTTGAGGCCGAGCAGGGTTTCCGCGGCGCGGTTCCACCACTCCAGGTTGCCATCGCTGTCGAGCATGATCACCGCATCCTTGAGGGCGGCGGTGGACTCCTGCACCCGGTCGATCACCGCCTGCAGACGCCCGCGCACGCGCTGGTCGCGGCGTTGCAGATGGTAGATGCTGTCGAACACCTCGCCCCACAAGCCATAGCCATCGGGCGGTGCTTCATCGGGTTTGTGCAGGCGCAGCCATTCGTGCAGGCGCAGCAGTTGCTTGAGGGTCCAGCCCAGGTAGATCGCCAGGCCCAGGGCCAGGCTCCAGCCATAGTAGCCGCTGATCAGGCCGGCCAGCAGGCAGACGGTGATCAGCAACAGCATGTGGCGAATCAGGGTGCCATGCCAGTTCTGGTTCAATTGGGATCCTTAGCGGATCAGCTGCACGTTGCAAGCTACAAGCTGCAAGGTTGAAGCGGATCTGCGTGTGCTTTTGCTCTTTCTTGCAGCTTGGGGCTTACAGCTTGCAGCTTTCTCAACTTTTAGTTGAGAACCGGTAACCGGTGCCGCGGACGGTTTGTACCAGATTTTCGTAGGCATCGCCCAACGCCTTGCGCAGGCGGCGGATATGCACGTCGACGGTGCGTTCCTCGACATAGACGTTGCCGCCCCAGACCTGGTCGAGCAGCTGGCCACGGGTGTAGGCGCGCTCCTGGTGGGTCATGAAGAATTGCAGCAGGCGGTATTCGGTCGGGCCCATTTCGGCCGGCTTGCCGTCGATGGTCACCCGGTGGCTGATTGGATCGAGCAGCAGGCCGCCAACTTCGATCGGCGCTTCGCCATCGCTCGGGCCGGCGCGGCGCAGCACGGCCTTGAGCCGGGCCACCAGCTCGCGCGGCGAGAAAGGCTTGGTGATGTAGTCGTCGGCGCCGACTTCCAGGCCCTGGATCTTGTTGTCTTCCTCACCCTTGGCGGTGAGCATGATGATCGGGATGTCGCCGGTCAGCTCGTCGCGCTTGAGGCGGCGGGCCAGTTCGATACCGGAGGTGCCCGGGAGCATCCAGTCGAGCAGGATCAGGTCCGGCTTGCGGTCGACGATGATGGCGTGGGCCTGCTGGGAGTTTTCGGCTTCCAGGCAGTCATAGCCGGCCATTTCCAATGCAACGGCGATCATCTCGCGAATTGGCGCTTCGTCGTCAACGATCAGAATGTTTCTGCCAACCATGCTTAAACCTCTTCCATTAAAGGTGTCTTGGCCCGCATTAGATAACGGAATTATTGCAGTCGTGTGACAGCTCGTGGGCCATTGCAGCAACATTCTGTTACTGGGCTAGGCTTAAATTCCCTCTCCCGAGAATTACGGTGAATCCAATGACACGACATACGCTGAACTGGATGGGTCTATTCGCTGCAGTAGCCCTGGCGCTGCCGGGAGTGGCCTCGGCTCATCATGCCATGGAGAAGGACGGCATGTGGGTCGACCATAAGGGTATGACCTTGTACACCTTTGACAAGGACGCTGACGGCAAATCCATGTGTAACGCTGATTGTGCCAAGAACTGGCCGCCGTTGATGGTCAAGGATGGCGAGAAGGCCGAAGGCAAGTGGACACAGATCAAGCGCGATGACGGCAACATGCAGTGGGCCTATGATGGCAAGCCGCTGTACACCTTCGTCAAGGACCAGAAGGCGGGGACACTGTGGGCGACGGTATGAAGGACGTCTGGCACGTTGCCAAACCGTAATGGCTTTTTCGCGGGGCATGCCCGCTCCTACAGGTAGGAGCGGGCATGCCCCGCGATGAATCAGAAGCTGTAATCCAGCACGATGCCGACAAACACCAGCAACCCGGCCCAGTGGTTGTGCAAGAAGGCCTTGAAGCACGATTCGCGGTCCAGCTTGCGCGTCGACCAGAACTCCCAGGCAAAGCACAGCAAGGCTGCCATCAGTCCCAGGTGGAACCAGCCGCCCAGCTCGAAGCGGTTGCCGGCCAGTAACAGGCAGCCAAGGGACAATACCTGCAAGGTGAGGATGATCACCCGATCGGCTTCGCCGAACAGGATGGCGGTGGATTTGACCCCGATTTTCAGGTCGTCATCGCGGTCGACCATGGCGTAGTACGTGTCGTAGCCCACGGTCCACAGCAGGTTGGCGATGTACAGCAGCCAGGCGATGGCCGGCAGCTCGCCGGTGGCGGCGGTGAAGGCCATGGGGATGCCCCAGGAGTAGGCCGCCCCCAGCACCACCTGCGGGTAGTAGGTGTAGCGCTTCATGAACGGGTAACAGGCCGCCAGCGCCACAGCGCCGAACGACAGCCACACCGTGGTGGCATTGGTGCACAGCACCAGCAAGAAACTCACCCCGACCAATACCGCAAACAGGGTCAGCGCCTCGCGGGCATTGATCCGTCCGGCGGCCAGCGGGCGGTCGGCAGTGCGTTTGACGTGGCCATCGACCTTGCGGTCGGCGAAATCGTTGATGGCGCAGCCGGCAGCGCGCATCAGCACCACGCCGAGGGTGAATATCAGCACGTTGGCCAGGGTCGGCGCGCCCTTGGCGGCAATCCAGACGGCCGAAAGGGTCGGCCACAGCAGCAGGTAGATGCCAATCGGACGGTCCATCCGGCTCAGCTGGATGAAGTCCCAGGCCCGGGGGTGCAGGCGATTGAACGACTTGAGCAACTGCAGGTACATCAGCGGGTCTCCGATGGGGTGTCGGCGGCAATCCACAGTGTAGGCAAGAACACCTCGGCCACCAGCACGCTCAAGGCGTCGCGATCAAAGCGCGAACGGCGCCCCCACAAGCCTGCATGGCACTGCTCCAGCGGCAGCCAGGCCTGCGGATAGTGGCAGACCTCGATGGGCCGGCGGACAAAGCCCTGTTCGCAGAACAGCAGTTCGCCCAATGAGCGGCTGCCCAGCGCTTCCATGTCCAGGCCGCCACTTTCCAGCGAGCTGCGCGCGGCCACGCTGCGGGCAAACACCCAGGGCTGGCCATGGCCGCGCAAGTACACTTCGCGCACCCAGCCTTCGCTGCCCAACGGCAGGTCAAGGGCCTGGCATTCGTCTTCGCGCAGGCGTTGCCAGCCCTCGCAAAGGGGTGTCACGCAAAAGTGATCGGCGGATAATTGAATCAGGCGGCGGGTCAGGGAGCCCTGGTCGTACAACCAGTCGCGAGTCGTGGGCGATGTGCTGTCTGCCAGGTCAGGGTGCTGCAGCCAGAGTGCAGCGGGCGCTTGCAATGTTTCGTACGGCACGGCGGTATCGAATAACAGGCCAGAGAGACGCCGAGCTTAGCATGATTGCCCGATCCGGCTTGCATGCTGGCACCTGGCTCCAGTACAAAGCCCTTTCTTTGATGGCCGCCACTGTAATCTTCACGAGAGCGGCCACTCCAATGCCTGAGTCTTTCGAGGAAGTGCGTTATGAAAAAGTGGCAATGTATTGTCTGTGGCCTGGTCTACAACGAAGCTGACGGTTGGCCGGACGACGGCATCGCTCCAGGCACCAGGTGGGAAGACGTACCCGAAGACTGGCTGTGCCCGGACTGCGGTGTCGGCAAGATGGATTTCGAGATGATCGAAATCAACTGATCACATTTCAATCAGATTTCAAGGAAGGCAGCGCATGACGGCTCCAGTGGTGATTGTCGGTACAGGTCTGGCGGGTTACAACCTGGCTCGCGAGTTTCGCAAGCTCGACGGCGATACGCCGTTGTTGCTGATTACCGCCGACGACGGCCGCTCCTACTCCAAGCCGATGCTTTCCACCGGTTTCGCCAAGAACAAGGACGCCGACGGCCTGAGCATGGCCGCACCCGGCGCCATGGCCGAGCAGCTCAAGGCCGAGGTGCGCACCCACACCCGCATCAGCGGCATCGACCCGGGCCACAAACGCCTGTGGATCGGTGAAGAGCAGGTTCACTACCGCGACCTGATCCTGGCCTGGGGCGCCGAAACCGTGCGGGTGCCGGTCGAAGGCGATGCAGGCGAGCTGATCTTCCCGATCAACGACCTCGAAGACTACGCCCGTTTCCGTGCCGCCGCCGCTGGCAAGCAACGGGTGCTGATCCTCGGCGCCGGCCTGATCGGCTGTGAGTTCGCCAACGACATGAGCCTGGGTGGCTATCAGGTCGAGCTGGTGGCGCCGTGCGAGCAGGTCATGCCGACCTTGCTGCACCCGATGGCGGCAGCCGCGGTTCAGGCCGGCCTTCAAGAGCTGGGCGTGCGTTTCCACCTGGGCCCGGTACTGACCCGCCTGCAGCGGCTGGAGCAGGGCCTGGAAGCGCACTTGTCCGACGGCAGTGTGATTGCTTGCGACCTGGTGGTTTCGGCTGTTGGCCTGCGCCCACGCATCGACCTGGCCTCGGCTGCGGGGTTGCAGGTCAATCGCGGCGTAGTGGTTGATCGCCAGCTGCGTACCTCCCACGCCAACATCTTCGCCCTCGGTGATTGCGCCGAAGTCGATGGCCTCAATCTGCTGTATGTGATGCCGTTGATGAGTTGCGCCCGGGCGCTGGCGCAAACCCTGGCCGGCAACCCGACAGCGGTCGCCTACGGGCCGATGCCGGTTACGGTTAAAACCCCGGCCTGCCCGCTGGTGGTGTCGCCTGTGCCCCATGGCCGTGAGGGCCAGTGGAGCGTTGAAGGCCAGGGCGCCGACCTCAAGGTGCTCTGCCATGACGCAGACGGCCAACTGCTGGGCTATGCCCTGACCGGCACCGCCGTCATGGACAAGCTGGCTCTAAATCGGCAACTTCCGGCGCTGATGGCGTAAATAACCGGCGTTCTGTCGGATTTCCCCTGCCTTTGCCCCAACAATGGCCGCCCAGAGACTGGCGCGGCCCCTGAGGGCATGCCATTCTCACTCCGTCTGCCGCAGTTTAGAGCCTGCGGTGCCTTGGGCGCTGTTCTTCAAGAGCAGCACGGCATAACAACAAAAAAACCGTCAAAGAGGCTTCACTATGCGTAAACCAGAACTCGCCGCCGCCATTGCGGAAAAGGCTGATCTCACCAAAGAGCAAGCCAACCGCGTGCTCAACGCCGTGCTCGAAGAAATCACCGGCGCCCTGCACCGCAAGGACAGCGTGACCCTGGTCGGCTTCGGTACCTTCCTGCAGCGCCACCGCGGTGCCCGCACGGGCAAAAACCCGCAAACCGGCGAGCCGGTCAAGATCAAGGCCAGCAACACCGTTGCTTTCAAACCAGGCAAATCCCTGAAGGACAGCGTCAATCCGTGATGCCTCGCACAGATCGATTGCAGTGAAAAACGGGCACCGCACAAGGTGCCCGTTTTTTATTGCCGCCGCCCTGGCATCTGGCTAGCATACGCGGCCGCCGTCGCAAGGACGGGGAAGTGTCCAGGGAGGGCCGTGATGAAGACCGAAGGATTTGCACTAACCGCTAGCGCAGGGCAACGCCATGTATGACGGCTTGACCTTGCCCAACTACCTGGCGGGCGTTGCCGACAGCGACCTGTTCGGCAGCCTGGCCTTTGTCTGCCTGATATTGATACTCACCAGCCTGCACCGACGCTGGCGTGACCAGCTCTGGCATCGCCTGCTGACGTTCATTTGCCTGACCACCGTGGTGGTCATGGAACTGGTGGGTTCCTACTATGCGAACCTGCCGCCGGCATGAGCAAAGGCAAAGGGTTGGCCTTGGCGTTGCTGGTACTCCTGCTGCTGCCAGGCGTGACCACGCCGTTGTATTCGAACGCGCTGCTGCTGTGGATGGAGCCTGACAACTTCATCCCCGCCGAATCCTCAATGCTGACCTTCGAGCCCTACCAGATTTCCCAGGGCTCCTCGTCCTACTGGCTGTACGGCCAGGACAAGCACAACTACTACCACTTCACCTACGAAGCCGCGCACCCCTATCGCTATATCCCCCGCGACAACAACTGCCCGGGCTTCGACAGGAACGATGTGCGCAGCTGGTGCCAGGCTTTGCAAGGAAACTCCCGATGATCAAACGCTGGCTGATCGCCCTGGCCGTGCATGCGCTGGCTTGCTTCCTGTTCCTGGTGCTCAACGACATCGGGGTTCATTACTACAAGCAGATCTACGGCGGCTTCACCGCCCGCGGCGTGGCGTCTGGCGCCATTTTCTGGCTGGTGTTCGATGTGATGGTGATCTTCAGCCTGGTGATCGTTTTCGTGCCGCGGCTCAAGCACAAACTCATGATCAATGGCGCGCTGGTGGCGTTGATCATCTACTGGCTGATGCCGGATCACCCGGTGCGTACGATGTTTTTCAGCCCGCTGGCCGGTGGTCTGACTTTCCTGGCGATAATGCTTGCCCACTGGTTGGGCCGGCTGAATGTATTCAACAAGGATCAGTCTTGAAACGTAGGCACTATTTTGCCCTGGCGATGGTTGGGGCATTGGTACTTTGGGTGGGACACAACATCCAGGTATTGATCGACCGGCCAGGCGAAGTCAGGGTGGTCAGCGAATCGGGCCGTTATCTCATGGAGAATGTGCCGGTTGGTGGCTTGCTGGTGCCTTTCGATGACCTGGCCTACCTGCGTTTCATTGACCGCAGCAATCAAAAGCAGGTTTACCGCACGCCGCTGTTCTCGCAGACCTCTTTGGACATGCGCGATTACGAAGACAACGGCACTGTCGGCATCGTCTGGATCAGCTTGTACAAGGCTGATGGGCATATCGAGATCGCCATACCCAACTGGAAGCCCCATTGGCTCAACTACTTCATCAGCAATACGCCCTATGACGTGGCCGACGAGCAGGCCGATTGCCGCAAGCCGGAAAACGCCCTGCGCTTTATCCGCGATGTGCTGGGTTACTGGCTGGGTTTCAGTGACTACTGGTGTACTCCCACTCAACAGCTGATCGACAGAGGCAAACCATGAAAGGCTTTGCGACGACGTGGCGGCAGTGGTTCTGCTCGTTCCTGCTGCTGGCCGGGGCGACAACCTGCGCTGGTGCCCCGGCGGACATGCCGGACTGCTCCGACAACGATTTTGGCGCCTTTTTCGCCGCTTTTGCCCAGAGCGAAGCGCTGCAGCAGTCGCTGGTGGCTGACCCGCTGATCGAGCAGCGGATCTACCCCGGTCGCAAGCAACCGCGTGTGGCGATCCGCAAGCTGGCCCCGGAGCAGCGCCCGTCGCTGGCCTTGCTACAGCCGGCCAAGCGTGCCGCGCTGGGGCTGGTGGTCGAGCAGGAGGGTAGCCGGCAAGTGGTGTTGCACGACACCAAGGGCGAACTGCTCAAGGTCTATACCTTTACCCGCGGCCAATGCTGGGTGTTACAGCGGATCGATGACTGGTCGCTGGCGGGCTTCTTTACCGGGCGCCAGGAGAAGGTTGCCGGCGAGCTGGATGTCGAGCGCGCCAGGCTCTATGAGAATCTGGGCAGGGCAGGGCTCTACGACAACCCTGGGCAACTGATGAACGCCGCCCTCAACAGTCTGCTCAGTGCCGCTACCAAGGGCAACAACGAGGCCGCAGTCCAGGCGGTCATCCTGATTTTTTCAGGGGATGCCGAACGACTGCCGGACTCGACCATCGTGCAGCTCCTGGAGGCGGCTATGGTCACTGAACGGGACGCTGGGGCCATGCTGGCGCACTTCGTTTGCTACGGCGAAGAGTATGCCGAGGACCGGGTCTGCCAGGACCCGGGCAAAGCGCTTCAAGCCTTGCGCCAATCGGCGAAGCTGGAGTCGCCGCGGGGGCTGGTGGAGCTTGGCTTTGCCTACGAGGCAGGCAAGCTTGGCCAGCAGGACAATGACCGCGCCATGGCTTGCTACCAGCAAGCGGCACTGGAGGCCAGCGGTTACCGCGACAGCGCCGTGGACGGTATCAAGCGCCTGAGCGACAAAGGCGTGGTCGAAGACGAGACACAGAAATGCTTGTAACTCGCCCTTACCGCCTGGCAATCGCTCTGGTTGTGCACCTGTTGGCCATTGTCACTTACCTGTGGCTGCACAACACTGGCATGACAATGTACCGGCAGATGGCCGGCGGGCTGATGTCGCGCGGCGTCGCGATCGGCATGGGCATGTACCTGATCTTCTACTTCGTGGTGTTGATGAACCTGGCGATCGCGCTGGTGCCGCGGCTCAAGTGGCGGTTGCTGCTGGCGGCGGCCATTCCTGCCGCAATCCTGCTCTACCTGTTGCCCCAGCATCCGCTGCGCGCAATGTTTTGCAGCGTGCTGGGGTTGTCTACGGCACTGGCGGCTGTCGGCGCGAACCAGTTGATTCTGTACGCGTTGAGCAGGTTCAGGCGTCAGTGAATAACCCGGTTACAAGGCCAACGGCGGCTATCATCGGGTAAAGCGTAGAGAACTATGGCGTTTTTGTAGCGAGACTATAAACTGCTTCGCCAGTCACTTTTTAGCCGAGGCGTGCACATGAAGTTTCGCTTTCTCCTTTGGGCCATGGGCCTGCTGATGGCCAAAGCCAGCCGCAACAACCCTGCCTTTCAGCAGCAACTGGCCGACAAGGACCTGGTGTTCCAGCTGCAGACCCTCGATGGCAAGGCGGCGCGCCATTTCATCGTCAAGGATCTGCGAATCAGCAGCAAATCCGGCACTCACCCTGCGCCAGCTTTCGCTATCGCCTTCAAGGATGCCGCGTTCGGTTTTGCCACCCTGCAGGCCAAGAACAAGCAACTGGCCTTCATGCAGGGGATTCAGGACAAAAGCATCCAGATCAAGGGCAACCCGGCGCTGGTGATCTGGTTCCAGGGCCTGATGAAGTACCTGAAACCGAAAAAGAAGGCCTGACCGCCAAGGTCAGGCTTACGCCTCAGTGCTGGCTGAATTGCGAGGCCAGCTCACGCAGCATGGCTTCGGCTTCCAGCACCTTGTTGACCACGTCCTCGGCTTTTTCGCGGGTCAGGTTCAGACGCTCGAGCAGCTCGTCGGGGATGCTTTCCTGCGGCCCCGAGCCGATTCCGCGCGAGCGCAGCAGGCGTACCGCCAGGCACACCAGGTTGGGGAAGGCGGCGCAGTCGCCGGCATAGGTCGGGTCGTGCTGGAAGCGCAGGGCGGTGGACAGCTCATCCGGCATGTCCCAGTAGCGCATCAGCCAGGCGCCGATCTGCTCGCGGCTGATGCCCAGCAGGTGTTGCTCGACGTAGCTGTGGCACAGGTGCGGGTTGACCTCCAGGTGCCGGCAGATCAGCGAGAAATGCGGCGGGAACACATGCGCCAGCAACAGGTAGCCGAAGTTGTGCAGCAGCCCGGCCAGGTAGGTCAGGCCCGATTCCGGGCGCTCGGCCCGTGGCATGGCCCGGGTCAGGCCCTCGATCACCGCAGCGGTGTAGATCGATTGCTGCCAGTACGGCGTGGTCTGTTGCGGGTGGTCCTTGGGCAAGCTCAGGGTTTTGCCCAGCGCCAGGCCCAGGGCCAGGTTGATCACCAGGTCAAAGCCGAGTACGCGAACGATGGCGTCTTCCACCGAGCGGATCTTGCCCGGTGAGGCGTAGTAGGGCGAAGCCGCCCAGCTGACCACTTGCGCAGCAAGGGCCGGGTCGGTTTCGACCACGCCGGTGATGTCATCGATGGTGGCGTTGGGGTCGACCCGCAGCTTGATGATTTTTTGCGCGGTTTCCGCCAGCGGCGGGATCTCGATGGTGCTTTCCAGGCGCTGCTGGATGCGCCGGGCGGTGAATGCCTGGACGGCCTGGGAAATTTCTTCGCGGTCGTCGTGGGGGCGGTCGAGATTTGGGCGGATGCTGGTCAGCAGTTCACCGAAGTTGCCGGCGCTGGCCTTGCTGAGCATCTTCTTGAAGTCGTCGCGCTCGATCTCCAGCAACAGCCCGGCTTCACCGGAATGAATCAGCAGGCGCTCGGGACGCAGCAGGCTTTCTTCGTACAGGCACGGTGAGCTGGTCAGCGCCGGAATCCCCGGGAGGATCTTCAGGCCGTGCTTTTCCAGCATGTGGCGCAGGCGTTCCAGCGGTACCGCAGCCAGCTTGCGGCCGGTCAGCTCGGTCAGGCGGCTGAGGTCGAGCAACTGGTTTTGCGGGAACAGCACCATCAACGCGCCGACTTCGTCGTCCAGCAGTACGGCCTGCACTTTGGCGGCGGCCGGCAGCTGCGGATGGTCGGTCACTTCGCGGTAGGCGATGCCGAGCTTGTCGAGCAGCAACCGGATAACAGACGGAGCGTGGGGGGTTGCGGTGTCCAGAGCAACTTCAGTCATGGTCTGTATCCAAAATTTTTTCAATCGCATGAGTATAACCAGCTTGAACCCCGGGCTGGCCGCAATCTGGGACGGGCGTCACACTTGGCCGTATTGCTGGCCATGGCGCAGCCAGCGTTCCAGCAAGGGGCTGACGTGTGACGGCCAGCGGGCTAGCAGGGCCTGGGCGGCGTCGCGCACGGCGGGCAGCAGGTCAGCGTCGCGCATCAGGTCGGCGACCTTGAATTGCAGCAGGCCGGTCTGGCGGGTGCCGAGCATTTCACCCGGGCCGCGCAGCTCCAGGTCTTTCTCGGCGATGATGAAGCCGTCGTTGGTCTCGCGCATGATCCTCAGGCGTTCGCGGCCGATCTGCGAGAGCGGCGGGTGATACAGCAGCACGCAATGGCTCACCGCGCTGCCCCGGCCAACCCGGCCGCGCAGCTGGTGCAATTGGGCCAGGCCCAGACGCTCGGGGTTCTCGATGATCATCAGGCTGGCATTGGGCACGTCGACACCAACCTCGATCACCGTGGTTGCCACCAGCAGCTGCAAATTGCCCTGCTTGAATTCGGCCATCACCGCGGCTTTCTCCGCAGGTTTCATGCGCCCGTGAATCAGGCCGACACGCAACTCGCCCAAGGCGCTGCTAAGTTCCTCGTAAGTGGTTTCGGCGGCCTGGCAGGTGAGCTCTTCAGATTCTTCGATCAGGGTGCAGACCCAGTAGGTCTGGCGCCCTTCGGCGCAGGCCGCGCGCACCCGCTCGACCACTTCGAAGCGCCGGCTGTCGGTTACCAGCACGGTGTTGACCGGGGTGCGGCCTGGCGGCAATTCGTCGAGGATCGAGGTGTCCAGGTCGGCATAGGCGCTCATGGCCAGGGTGCGCGGGATCGGCGTGGCGGTCATGATCAGCTGGTGCGGGCACAGTTGACCGCCCACGCCTTTCTGGCGCAGGGCCAGGCGCTGCTGCACGCCGAAGCGGTGCTGTTCGTCGATGATCGCCAGGGCCAGGTTCTTGAACTTCACTTCTTCCTGGAACAGGGCATGGGTGCCAACCACCATCGGGGCGCCGGCGGCGATCTGTTCCAGGGCGCTGCTGCGTGCCTTGCCCTTGAGCTTGCCGGCCAGCCAGGCGACTTCGATGCCCAGCGGCTCCAGCCAGCGCTTGAAGGTGATGAAATGCTGCTCGGCGAGGATCTCAGTGGGTGCCATCAGCGCCACCTGGTAACCGGCTTCCAGCGCTTGCAGGGCAGCGAGGGCAGCGACCACGGTCTTGCCGGCGCCGACATCGCCTTGCACCAGGCGCAGCATCGGCTCTGGCTGGCTGAGGTCGTAGGCGATCTCGTTGCCCACGCGTTGCTGGGCACCGGTTGGTGCAAAGCCGAGGTTGGCCAGGTACTGCTGGGGCAAGCGGCTGGCCTTGGGCAATACCGGCGCACGCTGGGCGCGCAGGCTTTCGCGCAGGCGCTGCTGGGACAGCTGGTGGGTCAGCAGCTCTTCGAACGCCAGGCGGTGCTGGGCCCAATGGTGGCCTTCGGCGAGCTCATCGACGTCGGCATCGGCCGGTGGGTGGTGCAGGTAGCGGATCGCATCGTCCAGCGGCGCCAGTTGGTAATCCCGGGCCAGTTCGTCCGGTAGCCAGTCCGGCAGGCTGCGCGGGCCGAGCAGGGCCAGGCTCTGCTGGCACAGCTGGCGCAGGCGCTGCTGGGTCAGGCCTTCGGTGGTCGGGTAGATCGGGGTCAGGGTCTGCTCCACCGGGGCCGGCTCGTCGCCGGTCAGCGCGCGGTATTCCGGGTGGTAGATTTCCAGCCCGGAAGCACCCGGGCGCGCTTCACCGTAGCAGCGCAGGTGGGTGCCGCGCTTGAGGCCTTCCTTCTGCGCGTTGCTGAAGTGGTAGAAGCGCAGGCTCAGAACGCCGCTGCCGTCGCCCAGGCGCACCAGCAGGCTGCGGCGCTTGCCCATGACCACGTCGGTGCCACTGACCACGCCTTCGATCACTGCATCCTGGCCCGGGCGCAGGGCGCCGATGGGCACCACGCGGGTGCGGTCCTGATAGCGCAGCGGCAGGTGGAACAGCACGTCCTGGAGGTTCTCCAGGCCGACCTTGGCGAGTTTTTCGGCCATGGCCTCGCCGACTCCCTTGAGCGCGGTCACCGAGACCTGGGACAACTCCGGCATGGTGCTTTCCTACTGGCTCGCGGCGGGTTTGGCGACCGAGCACAGGCGGATCGAGTCAGCAAGGATCTCGATGGCCTTGGGCCGCGGGAAGCTGGCGCGCCAGGCGATGGCCACGGTGCGAAACGGCGCCGGTGGGCTCAGCGGGCGCACTTCGATCACGCCCGGGGCGTAATGGTGGCTGTGCACTGCCGACAGCGGCAGGATCGATACGCCCAGGCCCGAAGCGACCATGTGGCGAATGGTTTCCAGCGAGCTGGACTCGACCGTGGTGTGCTTGGCGCCGTCGCTGCCTTTGGCCAGGGTCGGGCATGCCTCGAGCACCTGGTCACGGAAGCAGTGGCCTTCACCGAGCAGCAGCAGGCTCTTGTCGTTGAGCAGGCTGGCGTCGATGGTTTCTTTCTGGGTCCATGGATGCTCGCTGGGCATCAGCACGTAGAACGGCTCGTCGTACAGCGGCAGGGTCAGTACGTCGGCTTCGTTGAACGGCAGGGCGATGATCACTGCGTCCAGCTCGCCATTGCGCAGCTTGTCGCGCAGGATGTGGGTGAAGTTCTCTTCGATGTACAACGGCATCTGCGGGGCGACCCGGTGCAGTTGCGGGATCAGGTGCGGGAACAGGTAGGGGCCGACGGTGTAGATCGCGCCGACTTTCAGCGGGGCGGTCAGCTGGTTCTTGCCGGCCTGGGCCAGCTCGCGAATGCCCTGGGCCTGCTCGAGTACCTTTTGCGCCTGGGCAACGATGCCTTCGCCGACCGGGGTCAGGCGTACCGCGCTTTTGCTGCGCTCGAAGATCAGTACACCCAGCTCGTCCTCAAGCTTCTTGACGCCGACCGACAGGGTCGGCTGGCTGACGTGGCAGCGTTCGGCGGCGTGGCCGAAGTGCTGCTCCTGGGCGAGGGTGACGATGTAGCGCAATTCTGTGAGGGTCATAACGTGCGTCCATGAAGTTGCGGCCCCAGCATAGCGGCTGCAATCGATAGACGCACGTTATCAGACTTGCTCGTTTGTGACAGAAACAAAGCGTTAGCGTTTGTCCAGCGAGTAGACGAAAGGCGCGATCACTTCAATGCTGCCGTTGTTGAGCAGTTCTTTAGGCGGCGGTGGCACCGGTTGCGCGCGACGGATCATCTCCAGGGTCGCCCGATCCAGTGCCGCGCTGCCCGATCCACCAGCCAGGGCATAGGAGAGGATCTTGCCCTCGCCATCGACCACGAAGCGCAGGCGGTTGATGCCTTCCATACGCATGCGCCGGGCGTTTTCCGGGTAGCGCTTGTACTTCGCCAGGTGTCGCAGCAGATCGCTCTGCCAGGTCGGCAGGGCATTGCTGTTGGTGGCGATGCTCGGCGCCGGAGCCGCCGATTTCTGCGACGGTGCGGTGGTTGGCGGTGTATCGACCACTTCCTCGTCGGCCGGCTTTTCCTGCGGCGGCTCAGGCTTTTTCTCGGGCTTGGGCGGCTGCGGTTTGGCCTTTGGCTTGACCTGCTTGGCAATGGCGATTTTCGGTTTCGGCGCCTCGGCCAGTTTCGGCAGCGGCGGTTCTTCGACCGGCGCTGGCGGCTGTGGCGGGGTGACCACCTTGGGTGGAGGTGGCGGGGCCGGTTCGGGCATCGGGGCCATTTCGATCATCATTGCCGCAGGCGGCAACTCGATCGCTTGGGGCACCGACCAATTGAGCGTCAGCAACACGGCAACGGCATGGATACCCAGCACAATCGCCAGACTACTGCTGTAACGCGCCAGCTTATGCCGCGTCTTGATCATTTCTTGGCTGCCGTCTCAAGGCCGACCAGACCGACTTTCAGGTAACCGGCCGCGCGCAGCGTGTTCATGACTTCCATCAGATCGCCGTAATCGACACCTTTATCGGCCTGGAAGAAGATCGTGGTGTCCTTGTCGCCCTTGGTCTTGGCGTCGAGAATCGCGCCGAGCTGGTCACGCTGGACCTGCTCGTCACCGACGTACAGGTTCTGGTCAGCCTTGACGCTGAGGAACACCGGCTTCTCGGGCCTCGGCGCAGGTTTTGCGGTCGAGGCTGGCAGGTCGACCTTGATGTCGACGGTTGCCAGCGGCGCTGCCACCATGAAGATGATCAGCAGGACCAACATGACGTCGATGAACGGCGTGACGTTGATTTCGTGGTTTTCGGCGAGGTCGTCGCCACCTTCGTTAAGATGCAGGCCCATGGCTTAGCCCACTTTAACCATGTGAGGTGCCGCGGCGCGATCGCCTGGCTGGTGGTCCAGGTCGCGGCTGACCAGCAGCAGGACTTCGGCCGAGGCATCGGACACCTGCGCCTTGTAACCGGCAATGGAGCGGGCGAAGACGTTGTAAATGACCACCGCAGGGATCGCTGCGACCAGGCCCAGGGCGGTGGCCAGCAGGGCTTCGGCGATACCCGGGGCAACCACGGCGAGGTTGGTGGTCTGGGTCTTGGCGATGCCGATGAAGCTGTTCATGATGCCCCAGACGGTACCGAACAGACCGACGAACGGCGCGGTGGAACCGATGGTGGCGAGGACGCCGGTGCCGCTGCTCATGTTGCGGCCGCTGGCAGCTACCAGGCGCTCAAGGCGGAAGCTGACGCGCTCCTTGATGCCTTCTTTCTCACGGGTATTGGCCGACAAGCGCATTTCATCCAGGGCATCGTGGACCAGGATGTGGGCCAGGGTGCCTTCTTTGTTGGCGCTGTCGCTGGCTTCCTTGAGGGTGGTGGCACGCTTGAGGGCGGCGATCTCGCCACGCAGGCGACGCTTGGCGCCCAGCAGCTCGAAGCCTTTGGCGATCCAGATGGTCCAGGTAATGATCGAGGCGATGGCCAGGCCGATCATGACGATCTTCACCACGATGTCGGCGTTCTTGTACATGCCCCATGGCGACAGGTCGTGGGCCATGCCCAGGCTGGTATCTTCAACCAGTGCTTCAACGCTTTCGTCAGCCGGGCTGGCGGCCTGGCCATCAACCGGAGCAACAGCAGGCGCGGCAGCCGGATCGGTCGGCGCAGCAGCCTGTTCGGCACCCGGTGCGGCCGGTGCAACGGCGGCGGCTGGAGTGGCGGGTGCGGTGGTCGGCTCATCGGCCAGGGCGGCGGGTGCCATCACCAGGCTGAGCATCAGCGCGGCAACGGCGCGCCATGCGCGCGACGTGGTTGGCGAAGCGGAAGGTTGGATACGTGTCATGCTGGCCTGACCTGATGAAGAAGAAAGAGGTGGTTGTCCTTCCAGGCCTCGAGACAGGCCGAGAACAAAATTGGGTGGCCATTATTGCAAGTAATTCTTGTTAGCAGAAGTAATAAAGTTACTTTTTTTCCATCATAGCTAGCCGCCTATCGATTTATTTGGATAGGCTGGGCCTTTGATTTGCGGAGTTTCAGGATGTCTGCGCCCTCAGTTCTGATCGTCGGTTGTGGCGATGTCGGTGGCCGTCTGGCCAAGCAATTGCTGGCCTCTGGCTGGCCGGTGAGCGGCTTGCGCCGCAGTGTTGGCCAATTGCCAGAGGGGGTGACGGCGATCGCTGCCGACTTGAATGACTCGCGTTGCCCGGCCGACTGGCCGGTTGACGCTCCGGATTACCTGGTCTACAGCGTTGCCGCCAGCCAGCATGACGAAGCCGGTTATCAGGCCGCTTATGTCGAGGGCCTGCGCAACGTGCTGGCCTGGCTGGCCGAGCGCGGGCAAAAGCCGCGGCGCCTGCTGTTTGTCTCGAGCAGCAGCGTGTATGCGCAGAAGGACGGCGAGTGGATTGACGAAACTGCTGCCGTGGCGCCTGAAGGCTATTCGGGCAAGGTCATGCTCGAAGCCGAGCAACTGGCCCTGGCCAGCGGCATCCCGGCGACCATCGTGCGCCTTACGGGCATCTACGGCCCGGGTCGCGAATGGCTGCTCAGCCAGGTCCGCCAGGGTTATCGAGTAACCGAGGAGCCGCCGCTGTACGGCAACCGCATTCACGCTGAAGATGCCGCCGGGCTGCTGGCGTTCTTGCTCAAGAGCGATCAGCAAGGCAAGGCTGTGGACGACTGCTACATCGGTGTCGATGACGCGCCGGCGCCGCTGTTTGACGTGGTTGCCTGGCTGCGCGAGTACATGGGCGTTACCCAGTGGTCGGAACAGGAGCGGGTGCGCCGTGCCGGCAGCAAGCGCTGCAGCAACGCCCGGGCCCGGGCACTGGGCTGGGCGCCACAGTACCCAAGCTACAAGGAAGGCTATGCGGCCATCCTTGCCGGTAGCAATTAACCCTTACTGACGCTCAAGCAGCCAGCGACGAGGGCCAGGTTGCAGATCGGGCATCTCGTCGGCCTGGGCCTTGTTGACGGCCTGGAAGATTTCCAGCTGTTTGCCGTCACGCTTGAAGATCCACGGGTTGCCCTGCTGGTTGCGTTCCAGCCACAGGCTGTCGTGCTCGCCGCTCATGGCCGCGCAATCACCAGCCAGGCACAGCGCGTAGCGATCCAGGCCGGGCAGGCCGTCGAGGCTGCCGTTGGCGCGAAAATGCGCCACTGCACCCTGTCCCGGGCCCTCGACAATCTTCCAGTCGCCACCCATGTAAGCCTTGTACAGCTCGGTTTCAAAGGTGGTGCCAGCTGGCGCATCAATGGGTGCCGGGGTTTCGGCGCGCTGGAAGCTCTGCTGCGGGTTGGCGTCACTGGCCGCTTGAACCAGTTCGTCGCCGTCCAGGCTCAGCGTCTCGGCGTAGTTACCGTAGAAATCGACTTCCCACTGGCCATCTTTGAGCGCCTTGAGCTTGCCGTCGCCCGCTTCAAAGCCATTGCTGAAGGTGGCCTGGCTGGCGGCAACGTTGACCTTCCACTCAAGGTTCGGGCCGTTGGCGAGCAGGGCCTGGCGCAGGTTGGAGCCTTTGGCGGCAGCGTCGATGGCGTTCTGGTTGATCCAGGTACCGTTGAGGTCTTCCGGGCTGTGGCTGGCGCAGCCGCTCAACAGGGTGGCGAGCAGCGACAGGGCGAGCGCGTAGCGCATGGCGGGGGTCCTTGCAGGGGCGGGGGATGAGGGCGCACCGGGCGGCGCGCCCTCGGGGGTGTTACTCGATGACCAGGATGGCATCCATTTCAACCTGCGAGCCTTTCGGCAGGGCAGCAACGCCAATGGCGGCGCGGGCCGGGTACGGCTGGTCGAAGTACTTGCCCATGATCTCGTTGACCTTGGCGAAGTGGCTGAGGTCGGTGAGGAAGATGTTCAGCTTGACGATGTCCTTGAACGAACCGCCAGCGGCTTCAGCAACGGCTTTGAGGTTTTCGAAGACCTGGACGGTCTGGGCTTCGAAGCCTTCGACCAGTTCCATGGTTTTCGGGTCCAGCGGGATCTGCCCGGACATGTACACCGTGTTGCCGGCCTTGATCGCCTGGGAATAGGTGCCGATGGCGGCTGGGGCCTTGTCACTGGTGATGACGGTCTTGGTCATGATGACTCCTTGCTGTTATTGGGCTACGCACGCATGCGGGTGATTCGGATCACCCCGGTCAGGGCGCGCAGTTTCTTGATCACGCGTGCCAGGTGCACACGGTCGTGCACGCTGACCACCAGTTGGACCACGCTGATGCGACCATCGCGTTCATCCATGCTGATTTTCTCGATATTGCCGTCGGCGGCGTTGACGCTGCTGGCCAGCAGCGCGATCAGGCCGCGCTGGTGCTCAAGCTCGACGCGTAGCTCGACGTTGAATTCGCCGGTGACATCCTTGGCCCAGGACAGCTGGATGCATTTTTCCGGGTTGTGGCGGATTTCGCTGATGTTGCGGCAGTTTTCCAGGTGTACCACCATGCCTTTGCCCGCCGACAGGTGACCGACAATCGGGTCGCCCGGGATCGGCGTGCAGCATTTGGCGTAGCTCAACACCAGGCCTTCGGTGCCGCGAATGGCCAGCGGGCCTTCCGGGCTTGGCAGTTGCTCGCCCTCGGTGGACAGCAGGCGGCGGGCCACCACATAGGCCATGCGGTTGCCCAAGCCGATGTCTTCGAGCAGGTCTTCGATCAGCTCCAGGCGGTATTCGCCGAGCATGGCCTGGATGCGCTCCTGGGGGATCTTGTCCAGGGCGCTGTCGAAGCCGTTGAGAACCTTGTTCAGCAGACGTTCGCCGAGGCTGATGGATTCCGAGCGGCGCTGCAGTTTGAGCGCATGGCGGATGTGCGTACGGGCCTTGCCGGTCACCACGAAGTTGAGCCAGGCCGGGTTCGGTCGCGCCCCCGGGGCGCTGACGATCTCGACCGTCGAGCCGCTCTGCAGCGGTTCGGACAGCGGCGCCAGGCGGCGGTTGATGCGGCAGGCAATGCAGCTGTTGCCGACGTCGGTGTGCACCGCGTAGGCGAAGTCGACCGCCGTGGAGCCTTTGGGCAGCTCCATGATCCGGCCCTTGGGCGTGAACACATAGACCTCGTCCGGGAACAGGTCGATCTTCACGCTCTCGATGAATTCAAGGGAGTTGCCCGCGCGTTGCTGCATTTCCAGCACGCCTTTGACCCATTGGCGCGCCCGGGCATGGGTGCCCTTGGGCTGCTCGTCGTCACTGGACTTGTACAGCCAGTGGGCGGCGATGCCGTTGTTGGCCATCTCTTCCATTTCGCGGGTGCGGATCTGGATCTCGATCGGGACCCCGTGCATGCCGAACAGCGTGGTATGCAGCGACTGGTAGCCGTTGGCCTTGGGGATTGCGATGTAATCCTTGAAGCGCCCCGGCAGCGGCTTGTACAGGTTGTGCACGGCGCCCAGCACGCGGTAGCAGGTGTCGACCTTGTCGACGATGATGCGGAACGCGTAGACGTCCATGATCTCGTTGAAGGCCCGGCGTTTGCCGCGCATCTTCTTGTAGATGCCATAGAGGTGCTTCTGCCGGCCGCTGACTTCGCCTTCGATACCGTCGACCGCCAGGCAGTGGGCCAGCGACTCTTCGATCTTGTTGACGATTTCCTTGCGGTTGCCGCGGGCGCGCTTGACCGCCTGGTAGATGCGCGCCGAGCGCATCGGGTGCATGGCCTTGAAGCCGAGGTCTTCGAACTCTACGCGCACACTGTGCATGCCCAGGCGGTTGGCGATGGGGGCGTAGATTTCCAGGGTTTCTTTGGCGATGCGCCGGCGCTTTTCGCCGGACAGCACTTCGAGGGTGCGCATGTTGTGCAGGCGGTCGGCCAGCTTGACCAGGATCACGCGGATATCCCGGGCCATGGCCATGGCCATTTTCTGGAAGTTTTCCGCCTGGGCTTCGGCCTTGGTCTCGAAGTTCATCTGGGTCAGCTTGCTGACGCCGTCGACCAGTTCGGCCACGGTTTCGCCAAATTGCGAGCTGAGTGCTTCCTTGGCGATGCCGGTGTCTTCGATCACGTCATGAAGCATGGCGGCCATCAGGCTCTGATGGTCCATGTGCATGTCGGCAAGGATGCTTGCCACCGCCAGCGGGTGCGTGACGTAGGCTTCGCCGCTGCGACGGCGCTGGCCGTCGTGGGCTTGTTCGGCGTAGAAATACGCCCGGCGCACCAGGTTGACCTGGTCGGCGCCGAGGTAGGTCGACAAGCGATCGGCGAGGGCGTCTATGCTCGGCATGGGATGACCTCTTGCCAAGGGACGATGACCGGTGCCGTACTACGTCGACCAGGCATGGGCTTAGACCGCCTCGTTGGTCTCGTCACCCTCGCCGAACGCGAACATTGGCTCAACTTGAGTCTGGATCGACTCTGCAGCCATGAACTCATCAGTGCAGATGCCTTCAGCGATTTCGCGCAGGGCCATGACGGTAGGTTTGTCGTTTTCCCATGGCAGCTTCGGCTCTTTGCCGCCGGTGGCCAGTTGACGGGCACGTTTGGTGGAGAGCATGACCAGCTCAAAACGGTTAGCCACGTGTTCTAGGCAGTCTTCAACGGTTACGCGGGCCATGGTCTTCCTCAAGTAGCAAATGCGGAGTTCAGCCCGAAAGGGCGAGCGGACTCGATAGTTTAAAAAATCACCAGCCTTTAGGGAAGCGCTGATTTCATTTCGAGCCCTTGATACCTCGACGATACCTACTTGCAGGGCTCTAGCACAACTGTCTTGTATGCGTGCTCAATTCAATAGCATCGCGCGGCAAGCCCGCTCCTACAGAGGTTCTGTGGCAGCGGGCTTGCCCCGCGAGGACGATTTCACTGGCGACCCAAGGCATCGCGCAGGCGCGGGGTCAATTCGTCGAACAGCGTCTGCACTGAACGCAAGGCGCGGCAATCGGGGCGGGTCAGCAGCCAGACTTCGGTGTCGCAGCCGGGCAGGGCAGCGCTCAGCGATTCGACGCCGGGCAGGGTATGGGCCATGTAGTCTGGCAGGGCCGCCACGCCCAGGCCGGCGGTTACCAGCTGGGCAATCGCCGAGATGCTGCTGCAACGGTAGCGCGGCGTGACCCCGGGCAGGTGTTCGCTGCGCCAGACCACGGTGGGGTGGTCCTGCATGGTGTCGTCCGGGGCTATCCACGGCAGCGCCGCCGGCGCGTCCTTGAGCTTGTCGCGAAACTCTTCGCGGCCGCACACCACATAGGACGCCGATCCCAGGCAGCGCCCGACCAGGTGCTCCGGCGGGGTGTTGGTCAGGCGCAGGGCCAGGTCGGCATCGCGCCGGCTGAGGTTGGCAAAGGTGTTGGAGGTCGCCAGCTCCAGCGACAGCGCCGGATACGCCGGCATGAACTCGGCCAGCGCTGGCAGCAACAGGCTGTGCAGCACGGCGTCGGTGCAGGTCAGGCGCACCGTGCCGCTGACCACCTGCTCACCGAGTTCCAGCGCCACCCGCGCGGCATCCAGTGCCTGCTCGGCGCGTTCGGCCTGCTCGGCCAGGGCCTGGGCGGTACCGGTGGGGATGTAGCCTTTGCGGCTTTTGACGAACAACGCGGTACCCAGGGCGGCTTCCATGCGCCGGATCGAACGAAAAACAGTCGATACATCGACCTTCAGCAGCTCGGCGGCCTTGGCCAGGGAGCGGCCGCGGACCAGTGCAAGCACCAGGGAAAGGTCGGCGTGGCTGATCTGATATTGCATGGATGCACTCTTTACTTGCCTAAATGCCAATGTCTGTTGCGTGGGGGCCATTCTATAGTGAGGCGGCAGTCGTGAATCAAGTCGCGACGTTGTCAGAAAAATCTGGAACGTCCGTGCGAACCCACGGCGTTCAGCTGTTCCCCACGATGGGACCACTTAAAAAGAACAAATGAAACCATCGCCGCTCTCGATAGCGCAGTAGTACCTCCTCCATGTCGTTCGATAAAAAATCAAAGGATGCCTAGCCATGACGTCGGTCTCCCCGTGCGCCATCCCTCTCGATGAGATGGGCGAATTTCTCCAGGCCCACCCTGAGGTGCAATTTGTCGATCTGCTGATTGCAGACATGAACGGCGTGGTGCGTGGCAAGCGCATCGAGCGTGCAAGCCTGGTTAAAGTCTACGAAAAAGGCATCAACCTGCCGGCTTCGCTGTTTGCCCTGGACATCAACGGCTCGACCGTCGAAAGCACCGGCCTGGGCCTGGACATCGGCGATGCCGACCGCATCTGCTTCCCGATCCCCGGTACCTTGGCCTACGAGCCGTGGCAGAAGCGTCCGACCGCGCAATTGCTGATGACCATGCATGAACTGGACGGCACGCCATTCTTCGCCGACCCGCGGGAAGTGCTGCGCAGCGTGGTGGAGAAGTTCGATGCGCTGGGCCTGGATATTTGCGCGGCGTTTGAGCTTGAGTTCTACCTGATCGACCAGGACAACCTCAACGGCCGCCCGCAACCGCCGCGTTCGCCGATCTCCGGCAAGCGCCCGCAGTCGACCCAGGTGTACCTGATCGACGATCTCGACGAATACGTCGATTGCCTGCAGGACATGCTTGAAGCCGCCAAGGAGCAGGGCATCCCGGCGGATGCGATCGTCAAGGAAAGCGCCCCGGCGCAGTTCGAGGTCAACCTGCACCACGTTGCCGACCCGATGAAGGCCTGCGACTACGCGGTGTTGCTCAAGCGCCTGATCAAGAACATCGCCTACGACCATGAAATGGACTCCACTTTCATGGCCAAGCCCTATCCGGGCCAGGCCGGTAACGGCCTGCACGTGCATATCTCGTTGCTGGACAAAAAAACCGGCAAGAACATCTTCACCAGCGAAGACCCCGAGCAAAGCGAAACCCTGCGCCACGCCATTGGTGGCGTGCTCGAGACCATGCCAGCGTCAATGGCCTTCCTGTGCCCGAACATCAACTCCTACCGGCGTTTCGGTGCTCAGTTCTACGTGCCCAACGCGCCGAGCTGGGGGCTGGACAACCGCACCGTAGCGGTCCGCGTGCCGACCGGCAGCAGCGATGCCGTGCGAATCGAGCACCGGGTTGCCGGCGCCGATGCCAACCCGTACTTGATGATGGCGGCCATTCTCGCCGGCATCCACCATGGCCTGACCAACCAGATCGAGCCGGGAGCGCCTATCGAGGGCAACTCCTACGAGCAGTTGGAGCAGAGCCTGCCGAACAACCTGCGCGATGCGCTGCGTGAGCTCGATGACAGTGAAGTGCTGAACAAGTACATCAGCCCCGACTACATCGATATTTTTGTCGCCTGCAAGGAAAGCGAGATGGCCGAGTTCGAAGTGTCGATTTCCGACCTCGAATACAACTGGTACCTGCACACGGTGTGACGCCGGAGAAAACAACAATGACAACAGCACCACGCCAACACTGGGAACAGCTTTTCCAGGGCCTGAACATCGAAGGCCGCGCCTTTATCGACGGCCAGTACTGCGCCAGTGTGTCCGACGAGACTTTCGAGTGTTCAAGCCCGGTCGACGGCCGCCAGCTGGCGCAGATCGCCAGCTGTGACAGCGCCGATGCCGAACGCGCGGTCGCTGCGGCCCGGCGCAGTTTCGACAGTGGCGTCTGGGCCAACCAGGCGCCGGCCCAGCGCAAGCGGGTGCTGATTGCTTTTGCAGATTTGCTTCTGGCCAATGCCGAAGAACTGGCATTGCTCGAGACCCTGGACATGGGCAAGCCGATTGCCGATGCCCTGAGCATCGACATTCCGGCGGCGGCCAACGCCATCCGCTGGAACGCTGAAGCCATCGACAAGATTTACGATGAAGTTGCTGCGACCCCGTCCGACCAGCTGGGTTTGGTCACCCGCTCGCCGGTCGGCGTGGTCGCGGCCATTGTTCCGTGGAACTTTCCACTGATGATGGCCTGCTGGAAGCTCGGCCCGGCCCTGGCCACCGGTAACTCGGTGATCCTCAAGCCGTCCGAAAAATCGCCGCTGACCGCCATTCGTATCGCTCAACTGGCGATCGAAGCCGGTTTGCCGGCGGGTGTCCTCAACGTGCTGCCAGGTTACGGCCACACCGTCGGCAAGGCCCTGGCCCTGCACATGGACGTCGATACCCTGGTGTTCACCGGTTCCACCCGCATCGCCAAGCAGCTGATGGTCTACGCCGGCGAGTCGAACATGAAGCGCGTCTGGCTCGAAGCCGGTGGCAAGAGCCCGAATATCGTCTTCGCCGACGCCCCGGACCTGCAGGCCGCCGCCGAAGCTGCGGCCAGCGCTATCGCCTTCAACCAGGGCGAAGTGTGCATTGCCGGTTCGCGCCTGTTGGTTGAACGCTCGATCAAGGACCAGTTCCTGCCGATGGTGGTCGAGGCCCTCAAGGCCTGGAAGCCTGGCCATGCGCTGGACCCGGACACCCGCGTCGGCGCCCTGGTCGACACCACCCAACTGGACACCGTGCTCGGTTACATCGAAGCCGGCAAGGCAGACGGCGCCACCCTGCTCACCGGTGGCGAGCGGGTGCTGGAAGACACCTGCGGTGTTTACGTGCAGCCAGCGATCTTCGATGGCGTGACCAATGCCATGCGTATCGCCCGCGAAGAAATCTTCGGCCCGGTGCTGTCGGTGATCACCTTCGATAGCGCCGAACAAGCCATCGACATTGCCAACGATTCGCCCTTCGGCCTGGCGGCGGCGGTGTGGACCAGCAACATTTCCCGTGCCCACAACACCGCTCGCGCCCTGCGTGCTGGCAGTGTCTGGGTCAACCAGTACGACGGCGGCGACATGACCGCACCGTTTGGCGGCTTCAAGCAGTCGGGTAATGGCCGGGACAAATCGTTGCACGCTTTCGACAAATACACCGAACTCAAGG
This sequence comes from Pseudomonas sp. B21-035, assembly GCF_024748945.1. Taxonomy (NCBI): domain Bacteria; kingdom Pseudomonadati; phylum Pseudomonadota; class Gammaproteobacteria; order Pseudomonadales; family Pseudomonadaceae; genus Pseudomonas; species Pseudomonas sp. B21-035. Next base: position 5,745,835 of record NZ_CP087179.1, on the reverse strand, counting down.
CGACCTGGATCAAGCTGTAAGGGAGGGTGAACCCATGCAAACTACCGCAGCAATGCCGCCTTTGATTGGCGTTTCCGCTTGCCGCCAGCAACTGGGCAAGAACTCGTCGCACACCGTGGGCGACAAATATGTCGAGGCCGCAGGCTTTGCCGGGATCCCCCTGATCCTCCCGGCCAGGGCCGAGCCCAGCGACCCGCGCCGCGTACTGGAGCGGCTCGATGGCATTCTTTTTACCGGTTCGCCTTCAAATGTCGAGCCGCATCATTACAATGGCGCCCCCAGCGTGGAAGGGACCCAGCACGACGTGTTTCGCGATCGACTGACCCTGCCGCTGCTGCAGGCGGCGATTGCCGACGGCGTGCCGGTGTTCTGCATCTGCCGTGGTTTCCAGGAACTCAACGTGGCCCTCGGTGGCACCCTGCACCAGCGGGTGCAGGAACTGCCGGGTTACCTGGATCATCGCGAGCCGCAGGACGCCCCGCTGGAAGAACAGTACAGCCCCCGTCACCTGGTCACTGTCCAGCCCGGCGGGTTGTTCGAACGCCTGGGGATGGAGCACAGCTTCATGGTCAATTCGCTGCACAGCCAGGGTATCGATCGCCTGGCTGGCGGCTTGCGCGCCGAGGCATTGGCCCCCGACGGGCTGATCGAAGCGGTGTCGATGCAAGACGCCCCAGGCTTTGTGGTCGGCGTGCAATGGCACCCCGAGTACCGTTTTGCCGACAACCCGGTCTCGCTGCGCCTGTTCCAGGCGTTTCGTGAGGCATGCCTGACCCGTGCCATGGGCGAGCGGATCCGGGAGAAGATCCTATGAGGTCAGCCGGTTGATCCGGGCTTGAAGTACCACGCAACAGGTTTCAATGAGTGAAAGCGGACACCCCGCGGGGCGTCCTGAAAAACAATACCAATATTGGCGGCAACTACTCATGAGTGAACACAAAGCAGGCCTGTCCCCAGGTGAGGGCGGGCGATCCAAGGGGCTGGCCAAGGGCCGGCTCGGACTGCTGGCCAGCATCGTGCTGGGCATTTCCACCATCGCTCCGGTCTACACCCTGACTGGTGCGTTGGGCCCGACCGTGCGTGAAGTCGGGGCTCATCTGCCGGCGGTATTCATCGTTGGCTTCCTGCCGATGCTGCTGGTGGCCCTGGGTTACCGCGAACTGAATGCGGCCGAGCCGGACAGCGGTACTTCCTTTACCTGGTCGGCACGGGCGTTCGGCCCGATGATCGGCTGGATTGGCGGCTGGGGGCTGGTTACCGCAACCACCATCGTGCTGTCCAACCTGGCCGGGGTGGCCGTCGACTTCTTCTATCTATTCCTTGGGCAGATCACCGGCAGCCACGAGGTGGCTGCGCTCAGCGACAACCTGTTGGTCAATGTCGTCACCTGTTGCGTGTTCATCGCCATGGCGGTGTGGATCTGCTGTCGCGGCATCGCCACGACCATGACCGTGCAGTACGGCCTGGTGGCCTTGCAACTGGTGGTGCTGGTGGGCTTTGCCATGGCTGCGTTTGGCGAGTCGTCGGCGACGCCACCGTTGGCGTTCGACCTGGACTGGTTCAACCCCTTCGGCGTTGAGTCGTTCTCGGCCTTTACCGCCGGCCTGTCGCTGTCGATTTTCATTTTCTGGGGCTGGGACGTGTGCCTGAGCATCAGTGAAGAATCGGTCGGCAGCGGTGATACCCCTGGCCGTGCGGCGACCCTGACGGTGCTGCTGATTCTTGGCCTGTACCTGGTCACAGCAATCGCTACCCTGCAATTCGCCGGTATCGGTGACATTGGCCTGGGCCTGAACAACCCGCGCATCCAGGAAAACGTCTTCGCTCACCTGGCCGGCCCGGTCATGGGGCCGCTGGCTATCCTGATGTCGATCGCGGTGCTGGCCAGCACTGCCGCCTCGCTGCAGTCCACTTTCGTATCGCCGGCGCGCACGTTGCTGGCCATGGGTTACTACGGCGCTGTGCCCGAGCGTTTCGCCAGCATCTGCCCGCGCTCGAAAACCCCGCGCTACGCCACCATCTGCGCCGGCATGGCGGCAGGTGTGTTCTACGTGACCATGCGTACCTTGAGCGAAAACGTCCTGGCAGACACCATCACCGCCCTGGGCATGATGATCTGCTTCTACTATTCGCTGACTGCCTATGCTTGCGTCTGGTACTTCCGCCACAGCCTGTTCGACAGCGTGCGGCATTTCCTGATGCGCGGCCTGTGCCCGCTGCTTGGCGGTGGCATCCTTTCGGTGATTTTCCTGCAGACAGCCATCGACAGCGCTTCGCCGTCGTTCGGCAGCGGTTCGCATGTGGGCGGGTTGGGCCTGGTGTTCGTGATCGCAATGATCATCACCGTACTCGGCCTGGTGCTGATGATGCTGTCGCGTCTGCGTGCGCCGGCGTTCTTCCTGGGCATGACCCTGCATCGTCACGCCACGGTCTCCAGCCGCCGCTAAGCGGCTGGAGCGGCAGGTTGCTCAGGCAAGCAATTGCTTGAGCAACTGGCCATGACGCTGCTGCTGGTTGGCTTGCAGCAGGCGATTGGCGCGGAACACCGCCTTGAGGTCTTCCAGTGCCGTGGCGAAGTCATCGTTGATGATGACAAAGTCATACTCGTCGTAGTGACTCATCTCGCTCACTGCTTCACGCATCCGTCCTTCGATGATCTCGTCGCTGTCCTGGCCGCGGTTGGTCAGGCGCTGGCGCAGGGCTTCCTGGGTCGGCGGCAGGATGAAGATCGAGCGCGCCTCGGGCATCAGCGTGCGCACCTGCTGGGCGCCTTGCCAGTCGATCTCGAGGATCAGGTCCTGGCCCTGGTCGAGCGCCTGTTGCAGCGCGCTGCGCGAAGTCCCGTAGAAGTTACCGAAGACCTCGGCCTGCTCGAGGAAGTCGCCTTGCTCGATCATCAGCTTGAACTCGGTGTGCTCGACGAAGTGATAGTTCACGCCGTGCACTTCGCCCGGGCGCATGGCCCGGGTGGTGTGTGAGACCGACACCTGGATGCTGTTGTCAGCATCGATCAGGGCTTTGACCAGGCTGGTCTTGCCGGCGCCGGAGGGGGCCGAAACGATGTAAAGGGTGCCGCTGCTGTGATTCATGGTCGGGGTGGCCTTACTCAATGTTCTGTACTTGTTCACGCATCTGCTCGATCAGTACCTTGAGGTTGACCGCGGACTGGGTGCTGCGTGGGTCGAAGGCTTTGGAGCCCAGGGTATTGGCTTCGCGGTTGAGCTCCTGCATCAGGAAGTCCAGGCGCCGGCCGGCGGCACCGCCGGACTTGAGCACGCGGCGCACTTCGGTGACGTGGGTGCTCAAGCGGTCGAGTTCTTCGGCGACGTCGCTCTTTTGCGCGAGCATGACCATCTCTTGCTCCAGGCGCTGCGGGTCGAGCTCGGCCTGCATGTCGCTGAAGCGGTCGAGGATCTTCTGCCGTTGCGCCGCGAGCATCTGCGGCACCAGGGCGCGCAAGGTGGTGACCTCGCTGGCCATGTTGTCCAGGCGCTCGTTGATCAGTCGCGCGAGTTCTGCGCCTTCGCGGTTGCGGCCGTTCTTCAGCTCGTTCAGGGCCTCTTCGAACAGGGCCATGGCCTCGCTGTTGAGCGCCTGCGGGTCGGCGGCATCGGCCACCAGCACGCCGGGCCAGGCCAGAACCTCGAGCGGGTTGAGCGGCGCCGGCTGCTTGATCAGGCTGGCGACTGTCTCGGCGGCGGCAACCAGTTGCGCGGCGCGCTCGCGATCAACCTGCAGGGCCTTGCCGTTGTTTTCTTCGTTGAAGCGCAGGGTGCATTCGACCTTGCCGCGCGACAGGCCCTGGCGCAGGCTTTCGCGCACGGCGCCCTCGAGGTCGCGGAAGGCTTCTGGCAGGCGCAGGTGCGGCTCCAGGTAACGATGATTGACTGAGCGCAGTTCCCAGATCAGGGTGCCCTGGCTACCGGCGCGCTCGACGCGAGCAAAAGCGGTCATGCTGTGCACCATGGGAAGTACCTCGCGCAAAAGATGAAGGAAAGCCAAGCGGCTGAAGGCGCAGGATTGTAGCGCAGTGCGGCGCTGGCTCCCAATCAACTGATGTTACAAACCCTCACGCGGTTCCCGGAAAAACCCGACCTGCGGCCCTGGGCCGTCTGTTTCGGGGCCTGCGACAATAGGCGTGTCCTCATCGCCCGGCGCGCTCTATAATGCTGGGCAGATTCAAGTCCAGTACAGGTATCCCAAATGAAACGTCCAAGTGGTCGCGCTGCCGATCAGCTCCGCTCGATCCGCATCACCCGCAACTACACCAAACACGCCGAGGGGTCAGTACTGGTCGAGTTCGGTGACACCAAAGTCATCTGTACCGTCAGTGTCGAGAACGGTGTCCCGCGCTTCCTCAAAGGCCAGGGCCAGGGCTGGCTGACGGCCGAATACGGCATGCTGCCGCGTTCTACCGGCGAGCGTAACCAGCGCGAAGCCAGCCGTGGCAAGCAAGGCGGTCGCACCCTCGAAATCCAGCGCCTGATTGGCCGCTCCCTGCGCGCTGCGCTGGACATGAGCAAGCTGGGCGACATCACCCTGTACGTCGACTGCGACGTGATTCAGGCCGACGGCGGCACCCGCACCGCTTCGATCACCGGCGCCATGGTTGCCCTGGTTGATGCCCTGCGCGTGGTCAAGAAGCGCGGCGGCCTGAAGGGCGGTGACCCGCTCAAGCACATGATCGCAGCCGTCTCGGTAGGCATGTACCAGGGTGAGCCGGTGCTCGATCTGGACTACCTCGAAGACTCGGCCGCCGAGACCGACCTGAACGTGGTGATGACCAGCGCAGGCGGCTTCATCGAAGTACAAGGCACTGCCGAAGGCGCGCCATTCCAGCCGCAAGAGCTCAACGCCATGTTGGCACTGGCGCAAAAAGGCATGGTTGACCTGTTCGAACTGCAGCAGGCCTCGCTGGCTGACTGATACACCCAAGCCCAGGAGCAGAGCATGACCGAGCAGCCCTTGCAGTTGCCCACTCCCAACGCCGAAGTCCGGCAATGGGCGATGTTCTGTCACCTGGCTGCCTTGCTCGGCCTGGTCTTCCCCTTCGGTAGCCTGTTGGGGCCGCTGGCGATGTGGATCTGGAAAAAGGACGTCGACCCGTTCGTCGATGCCCAGGGCAAGGAGGCACTGAACTTCCAGATCACAGTATTCATCGCCGGAATCATCTGTGGGCTGCTGATGTTTGTCCTGATCGGCATCGTGCTGTTTGGCATGCTGATGATCGCCGTGCTGATCCTGACCATCATTGCCGGGGTCAAGGCCAACGAAGGCCAGCCCTATCGCTACCCGCTGACCTGGCGGCCGATCAAATAATGATCTGATAAAAGCTGAAGCCACAAAAAAACCGACATGAAGTCGGTTTTTTTGTGGCTGCACGACTTAGATGGTCAGCGTCCAGTCGTAATCCACGATCAGCGGCGCGTGCTGGGAGAAGCGCGGCTGGCGTGGCAGGCGTGCGCTGCGAACAAAGCGGCGCAGGCCCGGGGTCAGCAACTGGTAGTCGAAGCGCCAGCCCAGGTTGAGCATCTCGGCCTGCTCGTTGTCTGGCCACCAGCTGTACTGGTCGCCTTCACGGCTGACTTCGCGCAGGGCATCGACATAGCCCATGTTGCCGACAATCTCGTCCATCCAGGCGCGTTCCGGCGCCAGGAAGCCTGGAGACTGCTGGCCATCGCGCCAGTTCTTGACGTCGAGCTTCTGCTGCGCCACGTACAACGAGCCGCAATAGATGTACTCGCGACGCTTGCGCCGCTGCTTGTCCAGGTACTTGGCGAAGTCGTCCATCAACTTGAACTTCTGGTTCAAGTCTTCATCGCCGTTCATTCCCGAAGGTAGCAACAGGGTTGCAATACTTACCTTGTCGAAATCGGCCTGCAGGTAACGTCCGTAGCGGTCGGCTGTCTCGAAGCCCAGGCCGCTGATGACTGCCTTGGGCTGCAACCGCGAATAAAGTGCCACGCCGCCTTGGGCGGGAACTTCTGCGTCGCAGGCATAAAGGAAGTAGCCATCGAGCTGGAAAGCTGGGTCGTCGAGTTCAAAGGCCGAGGCGCGGGTATCCTGAAGGCAGATGACGTCAGCATTCTGGGCTTGTAGCCAGCTGAGCAAACCACGCTCAACGGCAGCCTGAATGCCATTAACGTTCACACTGATGATCCGCATAAATGGCCCCAAAAATCTCGTGCGTGTATGATACCCGAGCTGTACTCAATTAGCTAAATCCGTGGTATCCGGGACTCTTCATGCAGCCGTATCAGCGCGACTTCATTCGTTTTGCCATCGACCGCGGGGTTCTGCGCTTCGGTGAGTTCACCCTCAAGTCCGGGCGCACCAGCCCGTACTTCTTCAACGCCGGCCTGTTCAACAGCGGTTCGGCCCTGGCTCAGCTCGGGCGTTTCTATGCTGCGGCAATCGTCGACAGCAAGATCCCGTTCGACGTGCTGTTCGGCCCGGCCTACAAGGGTATCCCCCTGGCGGCAGCCACTGCCGTGGCCCTGGCCGAGCACCATGACCTCGACCTGCCGTGGTGCTTCAACCGCAAAGAGGCCAAGGCCCACGGTGAAGGCGGCAGCCTGGTCGGCGCACCGCTGACCGGCGATGTGCTGATCATCGACGACGTGATCACTGCCGGTACCGCCATCCGCGAAGTCATGCAGATCATCCAGGGCCAGCAAGCCAAGGCTGCTGGCGTGTTGATCGCGCTGAACCGCCAGGAGCGCGGCAACGGCGAGCTGTCGGCGATCCAGGAAGTGGAGCGCGACTTCGGCATTCCGGTGGTGAGCATCGTCTCGCTGACCCAGGTGCTGGAGTTCCTCGCCGACGACCCGGCGCTCAAGCAGCACTTGCCGGCCGTCGAGGCCTACCGGGCTCAGTACGGTATCTGAGGCAAACAAAAAGGCGACCCGAGGGTCGCCTTTTTTGTGCCTTAGCGCGGCTTGTGGTTGGTAATCAGGGTGCCTACGCCGCTGTCGGTGAAGATCTCCAGCAGTACCGCGTTCGGCACCCGGCCATCGATGATGTGCGAGCTGTTGACCCCGCCTTGCACCGCTTCAAGGGCGCAGCGGATTTTCGGCAGCATGCCGCCGTAAATGGTGCCGTCGGCGATCAGTTCGTTGACCTGCTCGGTGGTCAGGCCGGTGAGCACGGTGCCTTGCTTGTCCATCAGGCCGGCGATGTTGGTCAGCAGCATCAGCTTTTCAGCTTTCAGTGCTTCGGCAACCTTACCGGCCACCAGGTCGGCGTTGATGTTGTACGACTCGCCGTTGGCGCCCACGCCGATCGGCGCGATCACCGGAATGAAGTCACCTTTGACCAGCATGTTGAGCAGGTCGGTGTTCACCCCGACCACTTCGCCCACATGACCGATGTCGATGATTTCCGGGGTGGTCATCTCTGGCGTCTGGCGGCTGACGGTGAGCTTCTTCGCGCGAATCAGCTCGGCATCCTTGCCGGTCAGGCCGATGGCGCTGCCGCCATGACGGTTGATCAGGTTGACGATGTCCTTGTTGACCTGGCCGCCGAGGACCATCTCCACCACGTCCATGGTTTGCGCGTCGGTAACGCGCATGCCGTCGATGAAGTGGCTTTCGATCGACAGGCGCTTGAGCAGGTCACCGATCTGCGGGCCGCCACCGTGCACGACCACCGGGTTGATGCCGACCGCTTTCATCAGCACCACGTCGCGGGCAAAACCGGTTTTGAGCTCTTCGCTCTCCATCGCGTTGCCGCCGTATTTGATCACCAGGGTCTTGCCGACAAAGCGGCGGATATAAGGCAGCGCTTCGGACAAAACCTGGGCGACATGGGTGGCGGCATCGCGATCGAGGGTCATGCAGGGCTCCAGTTGGAACAGATAGTCGGTCAGAACTCGGGTTGCAGGTCAGGGGCAACGCGCTTTAGCTGGGCGCGGAATACCTCTTGGATACGCTGCAGTTCGGCGTCAGTGTCGGCCTCGAAGCGCAATACCAGCACCGGCGTGGTGTTGGAGGCGCGAACCAGGCCCCAGCCTTGTGGGTAGTCGACCCGCACACCATCGATGGTGGTCAGGTTGGCGTCGTTGCCCCAGTCGGCGTTGCGTTGCAGTGCATCAATGATGCTGAATTTACCCTCGTCGGTCACATCAATGTTGATTTCCGGCGTGGAAATATCGTTCGGGAACGCCGCGAACAGCTGTTCGGCATCGGTTTTGGCCTTGCTGAGGATCTCCAGCAGGCGCGCGGCACTGTAAATACCATCGTCAAAACCGTACCAGCGTTCCTTGATGAAAATATGGCCGCTCATTTCACCGGCGAGCAGGGCGCCGGTCTGTTTCATCTTCTTCTTGATCAACGAGTGACCGGTTTTCCACATTAGCGCGCGGCCGCCGTACTGCTCGATCAGCGGGGTCAGGCGGCGGGTGCATTTGACGTCGAAGATGATCTCGGCGCCCGGATTGCGCTCCAGCACGTCCTGGGCGAACAGCATCAGCAGGCGGTCGGGGTAGACGATGTTGCCGGTGTTGGTGACCACGCCGACGCGGTCGCCATCGCCATCGAAGGCCAGGCCCAGGTCGGCGCCGGTTTCCTTGACCTTGGCGATCAGGTCGACCAGGTTCTCAGGCTTGCCCGGGTCCGGGTGGTGGTTGGGGAAGTTGCCATCGACCTCGCAGAACAGCGGGATCATTTCGCAGCCCAGGGCTTCGATCAGCTGCGGGGCAATCACGCCAGCCGCACCGTTGCCGCAGTCCACCACCACCTTGAGCTTCTTCGCCAGCTTGATATCGCCGGCGATCTGTTTGAAATAGCGCTCGAGGATTTCGACTTTCTCGACGCTGCCTTCGCCGCGGCTCAGGTCGTTGGTTTGCAGGCGGATCAACAGAGCCTGGATCTGCTCGTTGGCCAGGGTGTCGCCGGCGATGACGATCTTGAAGCCGTTGTAGTTCGGCGGGTTGTGGCTGCCGGTGAGCATCACTCCGGACTTGCCGGCCAGTACGTTGGCGGCGTAGTAGAGGGCTGGGGTCGGCACCAGGCCGACGTCACTGACCTTGCAGCCGGCTTCGACCAGGCCCTTGATCAGTTGCTCGACCAGCATTGGCCCCGACAGGCGCCCGTCGCGGCCGACCGAGATGTTCGGCTCACCCTGGGCCAGCGTCTGGGCGCCGATGGCGCGGCCGATCCAATAAGCGGTTTCGGCGGTCAGGGTGTCACCGACCACGCCACGGATATCGTAGGCGCGGAAGATGCTGGCGGGAAGGTTCGGGGTCACTCGTTCCATGCTGGTCACCTGGGAAACTCCAATCTAAAAGGGTTGCTGAGAGCGTCAGCGGCAGCCACTGCGCGAGTCAATATGTCCGCCTTTGACGGCATTTTCGCGACAGAGTTCGCCGGTAAAGTCTGTTCTGTCTACATTCAGCTGATGTTTACGGCCCCATTCTGGGAGCGTCTGGCGGTTAACCAAAAGCCGCCGAACAGGCCGGACAACGCTAGAAAGGCGGCGAGCAGCAGCCAGGGGTTGAACCTGTATGCCGAGGCGTTCTCGATCAAGGGGCCGGGCTGAAACCCCAAGGCCCAGGTGGCGTTGGCAGTGCCCAACTGGTGCAATGCCGGCGCCTGGCTGTGGCCGTGGCTGAAAAGCTCGACGGGCGGGTCGTTGAACACCAATTGTGTCAGTCGCATCTGACCAATCGTACCCGCATCGCGCTGCAGTGGGTCAGTGAAGCGTGAGAGCGCGAATGTGAGCACCAGAATGGCCTGTACGGGGGCGTCAGCAGACTCACGCAGTGCGGTGACGCTGAAAACCCGTTGCTGTCCAGCCTCAGGATAGGCTTCAAGGGCAGGTGGAACGCCGCGCTCGGCGCGCCGGATCATGTCGAGCACGGGCTCGCTCATGGGTGGGCTCGAGGCGGCCTGTCCAGGTTTGAGCAACTGTGCCGCCACCAGGCCGTCGAGGTGGGCGAATGCGCCAAGCAGCTTTTTTGGGTCAGGTGATTGAACCAATGCCAGTACCGCCGGGCTTCTCGCCAGGGCGTTCACTTCGTTGCTGACGGCAATGATCGAGGCGTCCAGGCGCGATACGAGTGCACCGGCCTGGGCGTAAGCCAGGTTGTTGCGGTGCTCACGCTGGCCAGTCAGTACTGCGGTGAACCAAGTCAGTAGTACGCCCGCAAGCAGGCCAGCCAGGGCTATCAATAGCCCCGGCAGCACCTGCTGGAAGCGCCTCAATGGCTACCGGAATGACCGAAGCCGCCAGCGCCACGCTGGCTTTCGTCGAAGGTTTCGACGATATCGAAGTGCGCCTGTACCACGGGTACCAGCACCAGCTGCGCAATGCGCTCGCCGATGGCGATGGTGAATGGGGTCTGGCCGCGGTTCCAGCACGAGACCATCAGCTCGCCCTGGTAGTCGGAGTCGATCAGGCCGACCAGGTTGCCGAGGACGATGCCATGTTTATGGCCAAGGCCCGAGCGCGGCAGGATCAGCGCCGCCAGGCCCGGATCGCCGATGTACACCGACAGGCCGGTAGGGATCAGCAGGGTCTGGCCTGGCTCGAGGACGGTGTCTTGCTTGAGCATGGCGCGCAGGTCAAGGCCGGCCGAACCCGGGGTGGCGTACTGCGGCAGCGGGAACTCGCTGCCGATGCGTGGATCGAGAATCTTGGCTTGTAGAGCGTGCATGCGAAATTAAACCTGGTTGAGACGTTCGGCAATGAAGGCTACCAGCTGGCGGGCGATCTTGCCCTTGCTGGTCTGCGCGAAAACTGTTGCGTGAAGTTGACGGTCGATGACGCTGCAGGCGTTCTCCTCGCTGTTGAAGCCGATGCTGGGGTTGGCCACATCGTTGGCGACAATCAGGTCGAGGTTCTTGTCCTTGAGCTTGCGCGCGGCGTAATCGAGCAAGTGTTCGGTCTCGGCGGCAAAGCCGACGCTGAACGGGCGGTCAGGACGGGTGGAGATGCTGGCAAGAATGTCCGGGTTGCGGACCATCTGCAGCAGCAGGCCGTCACCTGTCGTAGGGTCTTTCTTGAGTTTTTGCGGGGCTACCACTTCTGGGCGGTAGTCTGCGACTGCTGCCGAGGCGATGAACACATCGCAGGGGATGGCGGCTTCACAGGCGGCAAGCATGTCGCGGGCGCTGACCACGTCGATGCGGGTGACGCGGTCGGGTGTCGGCAGATTCACCGGGCCGGTCACCAGGGTCACCTTGGCGCCAGCTTCCACGGCGGCTTCAGCCAGGGCAAAGCCCATTTTCCCCGAGCTGTGGTTGGTGATGTAGCGCACCGGGTCGATGTTTTCCTGGGTCGGGCCGGCAGTGATCAACACGTGCTTGCCGGTCAGCGACTCGCGCTTGAAAGTCTCGGCGGCGCACCAGGCCAGGTCGGTGGCTTCGAGCATGCGGCCCAGGCCGACGTCGCCACAGGCCTGGCTGCCGGAAGCCGGGCCGAACACCTGGATATTGCGGCTTTGCAGCAGCTCAAGGTTGGCCTGGGTGGCCGGGTCGCGCCACATTGCCTGGTTCATCGCCGGGGCCACGGCCACGGTGGCATCGGTAGCCAGCACCAGGGTGGTCAGCAGGTCATCGGCGACACCCTGGGCCAGGCGCGCGAGCAGGTCGGCGGTGGCTGGGGCAATCAGTACCAGGTCGGCCCACTTGGCCAGCTCGATATGGCCCATCGCCGCTTCGGCAGCAGGGTCCAATAGGTCCATGTGCACCGGGTGGCCGGACAGGGCCTGCATGGTCAGCGGGGTGATGAATTCGGCCCCGCCACGGGTCATGACGACGCGCACTTGGGCGCCGTGTTCCAGGAGTCGGCGAACCAGCTCGGCACTCTTGTAGGCGGCAATGCCGCCGCCGACGCCGAGAACGATGCGCTTCCGATACAGCCGCTGCATAGGCTTGCCTTTTGCTCAGTGATTGCACGCGGCGACGACGCCTCCCCAGGCCGGTTCGTCGCGTAAAAATGAGCGGCTAATGTAGCACAGGGCTCAAACCGGGAGCAGTAACCGAAAGACAGAGGGAATTGTCATGAGTATCAGGGATTGGCCTGCGGCGGAGCGCCCGCGGGAAAAACTGCTGGAGTCGGGGGCGGGTAACCTGTCGGATGCCGAGCTGCTGGCGATTTTTTTGCGCACCGGGGTGCGTGGGCGTAGCGCGGTCGACCTGGCCAGGCATCTGCTCGGGCGCTTCGGCAGCCTGCGCGGGCTGCTGGAGGCAGACAGCCGCAGCTTCAATGGCGAGCTCGGCCTGGGCCCGGCAAAGTTCGCCCAGTTGCAGGCCGTGCTGGAAATGTCCCGGCGCCACCTGGCCGAGGGCCTGCGGCGCGATTCAGCCCTGCAGAGCCCGCAGGCGGTCAAGGACTACCTCAAGGCGCGCCTGCGCCACGAGCCGCATGAGGTCTTCGGTTGCCTGTTTCTCGACAGCAAGCACCGGGTGCTGGCCTTCGAGGCGCTGTTCCAGGGCTCGATCAACAGCGCCAGCGTCTATCCGCGGCAGGTGATCAAGCGCGCCCTGGCCCATAACGCCGCGGCGTTGATCCTCTGCCACAACCATCCTTCAGGCGTGAGCGAGCCCAGCGATGCCGACCTGGTCCTGACCCGGCGCCTGACCAAGGCGCTGGACATGATCGAAGTGCGCGTGCTCGACCACTTCGTCATCGGCGACGGCGAGCCACTGTCGATGGCCGAGCACGGCTGGCTCTAGCGCGAGGTGCTGACCCCGGCGAAGTCCTGGCGACCGAACGGGCTGACCTGGTAACCCTGGACATCCTGGCGCGCCAGTACGGCGGCGGTCGGGTGGGCCAGGGGCAGCCACAAGGCCTGCTGCTGAATCAGCGTCTGCGCCTGTTGGTACAGACGGCTGCGCACGCTCTGGTCATTGGTGGTCTTGCCGGCGCTGATCAACTGGTCGAGGCGCTGATCGCAGTAACGGGCGAAGTTGGTCCCGGACTTGACCGCCGCGCAGGAAAACTGCGGGCTGAGGAAGTTGTCCGGATCGCCGTTGTCACCGGCCCAGCCCATGAACAGCAGGTCGTGCTCGCCAGCCTTGGCCCGGCGGATCAGCTCGCCCCATTCGATCACGCGGATTTCAGCCTTGATGCCGATCTTGCCCAGGTCGGCCTGCAGCAATTGCGCGCCGAGGCTGGGGTTGGGGTTGAGCAGGCTGCCTTGCGGGCGGGTCCAGATGGTGGTGCTGAAGCCGTCCTTGAGGCCGGCCTTGGCCAGCAGGGCCCGAGCCTTGTCGAGGTTGGCCGGATAGCCTGGCAGGTCCTTGGCGTAGCTCCAGGTGTTGGGCGGATACGGGCCATTGGCGGCGACGGCGGTGCCTACGAACACGGCCTTGAGGTAGCTGGCCTTGTCGAAGGCGAGGTTGATGGCCTGGCGTACTTCCGGCTTGTCCAGCGGTGCGTGCTGGCTATTGATGGCGACGAAAGCGGTCATGAAGGCTTCGGTCTTTTCCACCTTGAGGGTCGGATCCTCGCTGGCCGCGGCGATATCCAGCGGTTTCGGCGACAGGGCGATCTGGCATTCATTGCGCTTGAGCTTTTGCAGGCGCACGTTGGCATCGGGGGTGATGGCGAAGATCAGCGGGTCGACGCCCGGCTTGCCGGCAAAGTAGTCCGGGTTAGCGCGGTAGCGGATCACCGCGTCCTTCTGGAAACGATTGAACACAAACGGCCCGGTGCCGATCGGCTGGCTGTTGAGTTTCTCCGGGGTGCCGGCCTTGAGCAACTGGTCGGCATACTCGGCAGAATAGATCGAGGCAAAGCCCATGCTCAGGGTGGCCAGGAACGTGGCGTCGGGATGGTCGAGGGTAAAGCGCACGGTCAGCGGGTCGACGGCCTCGATCTGCTTGATCAGGCTGGGTAGCTGCAGCGACTGGGCGTGCGGATAGCCGCTCTGGGCGATCTTGTGCCAGGAATGGGCGGGGTAGAGCATGCGCTGAAAACTGAACAGCACGTCGTCGGCATCCAGCGTGCGCCCGGGCTTGAAGTAGCCGGTGCTATGGAACTTTACCCCCGGGCGCAACTTGAACTCATAGATCAGGCCGTCTGGCGAAACCGTCCAGCTTTCGGCCAGGCTCGGCACCACCTGACCCTGGCGCGCATCGAACTCAACCAGGCGGTTCATCAGTACGTCGGCCGAGGCATTGGTGGTGGTCAGCGAGTTGTACTGGACCACGTCGAAGCCTTCGGGGCTGGCTTCGGTGCACACACTCAGCGCAGCCGCCTGGGCGAAAGCCGGGCCGAGCAAGGTGGCGAACAACAGGGGTAGAGCGGCAGCACGCATGGGGATTCCTTGGCTGATCGATGGCCCATCTGCCAGTGCAGTCTGGAAAAGTCCTACCCTAGTGTGCCGTGAGACAAATGACCATATCCTTTTTTGCCGATCGAGCGACGGGCGGTCGACAGCCGGCCGGGCCAGTGGTTATGCTGGTCCGGCGTGTCGAACAGCAAGTCAAAGCACATCTTCTGTTGTTGTGCTCTGGTCTTTCTGGTATAAAGCAGCGCTCTTTTCTAGGGGCTCGGCTTGTCGCATCTGCTGACCGAGTCGATAAGACCCTGAAGAAACACGGCGCCTGGCGCCAAAGACTGAGAGATTAAGCGGCCAACCCATGCCGGGTTGGGCATGTGGTTTTAGAGGGCTGAGGCATGTCGAGAGTCTGTCAAGTTACCGGTAAGGGTCCGGTAACCGGGAATAACATTTCCCACGCAAACAACAAAACCCGTCGTCGTTTCCTGCCGAACCTGCAGCATCATCGCTTCTGGGTCGAGTCCGAGAAGCGTTTCGTGCGTCTGCGCGTATCTGCCAAAGGCATGCGTATCATCGACAAGCGCGGCATTGATGCCGTTCTGGTCGACATTCGCCGTAACGGCGCTAAGGTCTAAGGGAGAGAATCATGCGTGAATTGATCCGTCTGGTGTCGACCGCTAATACCGGCCACTTCTACACCACCGACAAGAACAAGCGCACCACTCCGGACAAAATCGAAATCAAAAAATTCGATCCGGTTGTTCGCAAGCACGTGATCTACAAGGAAGCCAAGATCAAGTAATTGATCCGGCTGACGAAAAAAGGGCCCGTATCTCAGGATACGGGCCCTTTTTTTATGCCGCTTTGAAATTAGCTGAAATGAAACGACTGGATGATGCCTTCGTCGTTAGCAATCACCTGGATACGGCTCGGGTCGTACTCGCGGGTGGAGAACTCACCCGCACCGACCACGCGAGCGCGGCCGGTCAGTTCGCTGATGTAGGCCTTGGCACTAGGTACATAGCGGGTGCCGACAAGGTGATTGATGTGTTGCAGGGCTTCTTCGTTGGTCATGGCGTTGCTTCCTTTCATTGAGTACATACCCAATTGGGCAGCGCCATGCTCCGTCGGTCAGGTCCAGCTCGAGTGGTAGTTATTTACTTCTGCTCGAACATCACATAGATCTTGCGGCACGGCTCCAGCACTTCCCAGGTGCCCTTGAAGCCCGCCGGGATCACGAAGCGGTCGCCCGCGCGCAGGGTTTTTGCCCCGCCTGCCTCGTCGCGAAGCACCGAGACGCCTTGAACGATCTCGCAATACTCGTGTTCGGTGTAATTGACGGTCCATTGACCGACTTCGCCTTCCCAGACGCCGGCGGCGAATTGTCCGCAAGGGCTGGCATAGTGGTTATAGACGGCTTGATCCGGTTCGCCCTTGAGTATCTTTTCCGCGGCAGGACGGTAGCGTTCAGCCTCGGTCAGCACTTGGGCGAAGTCGATGATCTGGTCAATGCGCATGATCGGGTCCCCTTTTTGTTGTTTAATAAAATGAACATCAGTAGGTGTTTGGTGTGATTATGTCAAATATATTGAAAATTAGGGCGTCGGTGGTTTAGGGTGGCAGGTGCCTGTGCGCCTGTGTCGCCCAGCCAGAATTTTCGACAGTGCCCCCAAGCCCTCGCGCGGCACTGCACCTTAACAAGAGGAGGAGTTTCGTATGACCACCCTGACTCGTGCGGACTGGGAACAGCGTGCCCAGCAACTGAAGATCGAAGGCCGTGCTTTCATCAATGGTGAATACACCGCTGCCGTTTCCGGCGCCACGTTCGAGTGCCTCAGCCCGGTCGACGGACGCCTCCTGGCGCAGATCGCCAGCTGTGACGAGGCCGACGCCAACCGCGCCGTTGAAAACGCCCGTGCCACCTTCGCCTCTGGCGTCTGGTCGCGCCTGGCCCCGGCCAAGCGTAAGGCCACCATGATTCGTTTCGCCGCGCTGCTCAAGCAGAACGTCGAAGAGCTGGCCCTGCTGGAAACCCTGGACATGGGCAAGCCGATCAGCGACTCGCTGAACATCGACGTGCCAGGCGCCGCCCAGGCCCTGAGCTGGAACGGCGAAGCGATCGACAAGATTTACGACGAAGTCGCCGCTACCCCGCACGACCAGCTCGGCCTGGTGACCCGCGAGCCGGTGGGCGTGGTTGCCGCCATCGTGCCGTGGAACTTCCCGCTGCTGATGGCCAGCTGGAAACTCGGCCCGGCCCTGGCCACCGGTAACTCGGTGGTGCTCAAGCCTTCGGAAAAATCACCGCTGACTGCCATCCGTATCGCCCAACTGGCGATCGAGGCCGGCATCCCGGCGGGCGTACTCAACGTGCTGCCAGGCTATGGCCACACCGTTGGCAAGGCCCTGGCCCTGCACATGGACGTCGATACCCTGGTGTTCACCGGTTCGACCAAGATCGCCAAGCAGCTGATGATTTACGCGGGTGAGTCGAACATGAAGCGCGTCTGGCTGGAAGCCGGCGGCAAGAGCCCGAACATCGTCTTCGCTGACGCCCCCGACCTCAGCGCCGCCGCCGAAGCTGCCGCCAGCGCCATCGCCTTCAACCAGGGCGAAGTCTGCACCGCAGGTTCGCGCCTGCTGGTCGAGCGCTCGATCAAGGACAAGTTCCTGCCGCTGGTGCTCGAAGCACTCAAGGCCTGGAAGCCGGGCAACCCGCTTGACCCAGCTACCACCGTCGGTGCTCTGGTCGATACCCAGCAGATGAACACCGTGCTGTCCTACATTGACGCTGGCCACAGCGATGGTGCCAAGCTGCTGGTGGGCGGCAAGCGCATTCTCGAAGAAACCGGCGGCACCTATGTCGAACCGACCATCTTCGACGGCGTGACCAACGCCATGAAGATCGCCCAGGAAGAGATCTTCGGCCCGGTCCTGTCGGTGATCACCTTCGACACCACCATCGAGGCGATCAACATCGCCAACGACACCCCATACGGCCTGGCTGCCGGTGTGTGGACCGCCGACATCTCCAAGGCGCACCTGACCGCCAAGGCCCTGCGTGCCGGTAGCGTGTGGGTCAACCAGTACGATGGCGGCGACATGACCGCACCGTTCGGCGGCTTCAAGCAGTCGGGCAACGGCCGTGACAAGTCGCTGCACGCGCTGGACAAGTACACCGAGCTGAAGGCGACCTGGATCAAGCTGTAAATCCAGACGGACCTGTCGCGGGGCAAGCCCTCTTCCACAGTGTGGGAGCGGGCTTGCCCCGCGATTTTTTTGCGAGGAAGACGCCGATGCGTTGGGGAACCTATTTCGCCGTGCTGGCGGCCGTGCTCAGTGTCGGCCTGGCCCTGGGCGTCAGTATGCCGCTGGTGTCGTTGCGCCTGGAGGGTTGGGGCTACGGCAGCTTTGCCATTGGTGTGATGGCGGCGATGCCGGCCATTGGCGTGCTGGTCGGTGCCAGCCTGTCCAGCCGTCTGGCCGCGCGTTTTGGTACGCCGGGGCTGATGCGCCTGTGCCTGTGGGCAGGGGCGTTGTCTATCGGCTTGCTGGCGTTGCTGCCGAGCTATCCGTTGTGGCTGGCCTTGCGCCTGTTGATCGGGATCATCCTGACTATCGTGTTCATCCTCGGCGAAAGCTGGATCAACCAGCTGGTGGTCGAGCAATGGCGCGGGCGTCTGGTGGCGCTGTATGGCAGCAGTTATGCCTTGAGCCAGTTGGCCGGGCCATTGTTGCTTGGCGTGGTGGGTTCGGAGGATGACCTGGGCTTCTGGATCGGTGCCGGTCTGCTGATTGCCGCGCCATTGGTGCTGCTCGGGCGCGACGGTGCACCGAGTGCCGAAGCCTGCAGCGTGACCTTCACCGACCTGTTCGGTTTCTGCCGGCGATTGCCGGTGATCGCCTGGGCTATTGCCCTGTTTGCTGCCTTCGAGGCGATGATCCTGACCTTGCTGCCGGTTTATTGCCTGCAGCAGGGGTTCACTACCGAAATCGCCCTGTTCATGGTCAGTACCGTGGTGGTCGGTGATGCGCTGCTGCAACTGCCGATCGGCGCACTGGCCGACCGCATGTCGCGGCGCACGCTGTTCAGTGGCTGTGCCTTGACGCTGCTGGCTTCGAGCCTGGCAATCCCGCTGGCGCTGCAAACGCCGCTGATCTGGCCTTTGTGGGTGTTGTTCGGCGCCAGTGCCGGCGGCCTGTTCACCTTGTCGCTGGTGCTGATTGGCGAACGCTACCGCGACGACGCACTGGTGCGCGCCAATGCTCATGTTGCGCAGCTGTGGGGCATCGGTTGCCTGATCGGACCGCTGGCGGCAGGGGCGGGCAGCCAATGGGTCAGCGGGCATGCGCTGCCGCTGTTCATGGCCGTGGGGGCCTTTGGCCTGGTGCTGCTCGCGCGGCGGCCCAATGCTTTTGAGCCGGCGCCGGTCTAGAGCATCCTCTCCAGGCCCACAGCCTTGCTGATCCAGGCGTTGAAGCGCCGCCACAGACCGCCGGGCTCGGTGGTCAGGGTGTGCAGGCGGTGGTTGTCCTCGGTCACCCAGACCAGCTGGCCATCGACCAATTGTGGCTGGTAGCTGACCGCCGGGGCCATACCCTGGGCGGCTAGCTCGCGGGTGTATTCGGCCAGTTCAGGGCTGTCGACCAACACCCCGACCTCGGTGTTCCACAGCACCGAGCGTGGGTCGAAGTTGAACGAGCCAATGAAGGTCTTCTTGCGGTCGAAGACGATCGCCTTGCTGTGCAGGCTCGAGTCCGAGCTGCCATGAAAGCGCAAGCCGCGGCGCGAGCCCGGATCGCCTGGCTGGCGGCGTAGTTCATACAGGTGCACGCCGTGCTCTAGCAGTGCCTTGCGATAGGGTGCATAGCCGCCATGCACCGCCGGCACATCGGTGGCTTCCAGTGAATTGGTCAGCAATTTTACCGATACGCCTTTGTCGGCATGGCTGGTCAGGTAGAGCAGGCCGGACTCGCGGGGCACGAAATAGGCCGAGATCAGGATCAGCTCGTGCTGGACGTTGTTCAGGTCCGGTGCCAGCTGTTGGGTCATCAGCAGTTGCGGGTCCGGCTCGTCACGGGCCAGTACCTTGCTCGGCGCGTCCCAGAGCGCCTGGTTATGGGCCCAGATCAGCTCGTTGCGCCACACGTCGAGGCGCGGCCGGGCTTGATAGGCCATCAGCCGCTCATACAGAGCCTTGCGCTTGACCCGCGCATCGGCCAGTGACGCCTCAAGGCGCTGGCGGCTGTTGCGCAGGTCGTCGGCATCGGGTTGGGTGAACAGAAAATCGCCAATCGGCCTGCTCAGCGCGCTGTTCCAGTACTGGTCGAAACTGTGCCCCAGCTGTTCGGCCACCGGGCCGACGCCGAGCAGGTCGATGTCAGTAAAGTTGAGGTTGGGTTCGGCATCGAAATACTCATCGCCCAGGTTGCGCCCCCCGACAATGGCCATGCTGTTGTCCACCAGCCACAGCTTGTTGTGCATTCGCCGGTGCTGCAACGACAGGTTGAACAGCCGGCCCATGGCCCGGGTTACGCCAGTGCTGCGGCCCAGGTGCAAGGGGTTGAACACGCGGATGTGAATGTTCGGATGCGCGGCCAGGGTGCCGATCATTTCGTCGAGGCCATCGCTGGTGGTGTCGTCGAGCAGGATGCGCACGCGCACCCCGCGGTCGGCGGCCTGCAGCAGCTCGTGCACCAGCGCGCGGGTGCTGAGGCCGTCGTGGACGATGTAGTACTGCAGGTCGATGCTCGACTGGGCGTTGCGAATCAGCTCGGCGCGGGCGCGGAAGGCTTCGTTGCTGTTGGGCAGCAGGCGAAAGCCGGAACGCCCGTCATAGGCCGAGGCCTGGCGCTGCACTGAACGGCCAAAGGCCGAGTCACTGGCCGGCAGCGCCTGGCTGACTTCCCGTGGCTGGCTGACGCTGGCGCAGCCGCCCAGGCCGAGCAGTAGCGACAGCAGTAGTGGCAGCACCCGCTGGCTTTTCAAAAAGATCGTCCTGTTACAACTGAGGCGTAAGAATATGGACCGCGAGCGGCGGCGCAAAGTTACCCGGCGCCGTGCTCCTGGGCCAGTAGACGAATGGCGGTTTCGCCAACCTTGCGCACTGCCGCTTCGATTTCGGCACTGGGGCGTGCGGCGAAGTTCATCCGCAGGCAGTTACGGTACTTGCCCGAGGCCGAGAAAATACTGCCGACAGCAATCTGCACGCCCTGCCCAAGTAAAGCCCGGTTCAGGCGCAGCGTGTCGAAACTTTCCGGCAATTCCACCCACAGCATGAAACCACCCTGGGGCCGGCTGGCGCGGGTGCCCGGTGGAAAGTAGCGGGTAACCCAGTCGCTCATCTGGTCGCGCCCGCGCTGGTACTGGCTGCGCATGCGCCGCAGGTGCGGCTGGTAGTGGCCGCCTTCGATGAAGTCGGCAATTGCCAGTTGCGGCTGGGTGGCGGTGCAGCCGGTGCTGATGTACTTCATGTGCAGCACCCGCTCCAGATACCGTCCCGGGGCCGCCCAGCCAATGCGCAGGCCTGGCGCCAGGGTCTTGGAGAACGAGCTGCAGAGCAGCACTCGACCGTCCTCGTCGAACGACTTGATGGTCCGCGGTCTGGGATAGGTGTAGGCAAGGTCGCCATACACATCGTCTTCCAGGATCGCTACGTCGAAGCGTTGCGCCAGGGTCAGCAAGGCCTTCTTGCGCGCCTCGGGCATGATGTAGCCGAGCGGGTTGTTGCAGTTCGGGGTGATCTGGATGAGCTTGATCGGCCATTGCTCCAGGGCCAGTTCCAGGGCTTCGAGGCTGATCCCGGTGAGCGGGTCGGTGGGGATCTCCAGGGCCTTCATGCCCAGGCCCTTGAGGGTTTGCATGGCGCCATGAAAGCTGGGCGAATCCACCGCGACGATATCGCCAGGCTGGCACACCGCGCGGATGCTGCTCGACAGCGCTTCGTGGCAACCGGTAGTCACCACCAGGTCGGCCGGGCTCACAGTGCAGCCGGAGTCGAGCATCAGCCGGGCGATCTGCTCGCGCAGGGCGCGGGTGCCAGAGATGGTGTCGTAATACAGGCCGGGCATGTCCTGGCGCCGGCTGAGCTGGGCCAGGCTGCGCAGCAGCGGCTTGAGAGTCGGGCTGTCGATATCGGGCATGCCGCGGCCCAGTTGCACCACGTTTTTATTCGGCTCGCTGCGGATCAGCTCGATGACCTGCTCCCATTGGGAAATATCCACCGGCCGTTGTGCCGGGCGGCTGACATCGGGGAGGGCGGGCAGGCTGCGGTTGTTGGGCACGAAGTAGCCGGATTTTGGCCGTGGTGCGGCCAGGCCGTTGTCTTCCAGCAGGCGATAGGCCTGCTGCACCGTGCTCAGGCTGACACCATGTTCGATGCTCAGGGCGCGTACCGAAGGCAAGCGGTCGCCGGGACGGTATAGGCCTTGTTCGATACGGGCACCGAGCAGCTCGGCGAGGTTGATGTACAACGTCATGGCATACTCCGGAAAACGACTACAGCAACAGACCAATACAGATGAGGAAAAAATACAGCATTCAGTAGGAAATCTGCCAATTCTGTATGGAAATAATAGTCGGTCTTT
This sequence comes from Pseudomonas sp. B21-035, assembly GCF_024748945.1. Taxonomy (NCBI): domain Bacteria; kingdom Pseudomonadati; phylum Pseudomonadota; class Gammaproteobacteria; order Pseudomonadales; family Pseudomonadaceae; genus Pseudomonas; species Pseudomonas sp. B21-035. The sequence goes on along the minus strand of NZ_CP087179.1, from coordinate 5,724,021 downwards.
GGATCTGTAATGGTTTTGCCTTGACGCGCATGCTTTCTCCACGGTTCACACACCCTGGAGGTAACAAGCAATGAGCGGCATGAGCGATGTGCGCCTGAAACTGTATGCCGAAGAACTGAGCCGCGAGCAGCGTACCCAGCTGTTCAGTGCGCCCACCGGTCTCAGTCGCTGGGGCCTGATGGCGCACCGTTGGCATACCCGCAGGGCACTACTGGCGCTGGACGCAGCGCAACTGCGCGACGTCGGCCTGACTCCTGAGCAGGCCCGTGAGGAAGGCTTGAAGCCGTTCTGGAGGTCTTAGACCAGCTCTTTCATCCGATGCCAGAGCATGCCCAGGGCCAGCAGCGGCGAGCGCAGGTGTTTACCGCCCGGGAAGGTGATGTGCGGCACCCGCGCGAACAAGTCGAAGCGCCCGCTGTGCTGGCCACTGATGGCTTCACCGAGCAGCCTGCCGGCCAGGTGCGTGGCATTCAGGCCGTGGCCGGAGTACGCCTGGGCGAAGTACACGTTGGGCTGGTTGGGTAGGCGGCCGATCTGCGGCAGGCGATTGGCACCGATGCCGATCATTCCGCCCCATTGATAGTCGATGCGCACATCGGCGAGCTGCGGGAACACCTTGAGCATTTTCGGCCGCATGTAGGCGGCGATGTCTTGCGGATCGCGTCCGGAGTAATGACAGGCACCGCCAAACAGCAGCCGGCGATCGGCCGACAGACGGTAGTAGTCGAGGGCCACGCGCTGGTCGCAGACGGCCATGTTTTGCGGCAGCAACTGGCTGGCCTGGGCTTCGCTCAGAGGCTCGGTGGCGATGATGTAGCTGCCGGCGGGCAGCACCTTGCCACCGAGTTCGGGGTTCAGGTCGTTAAGGTAGGCGTTGCAACCGAGCACCAGGGTGCTGGCCAATACCGAACCTTGCGCGGTGTGCACGCGCACCTGCTGGCCATAGTCGATGCGCGTCACCGCAGACTGCTCGAACAGGCGCACGCCCAGCTTGCCAGCCACCACGGCCTCGCCCAGGGCCAGGTTGAGCGGGTGCAAATGCCCGGAGCCCATGTCGATCAAGCCGCCAACGTAGCGGTCCGAGCCGACCACGCTGTGCATCTGCTCCGGCGCTACCAGGCGTAGCTCGTGGCGGTAACCGAGGTTGCGCAGTTCTTCGGCATCCTCGGCGAAACCTTGCAGGTCGCGCGGTTTGTTGGCCAGGTCGCAGTAACCCCAGGTCAGGTCGCACTCTATGCTGTGCCGCTCGATACGCTCGCGGACGATGTCTACCGCTTCCAGGCCCATCAGCTTGAGCTCGCGCACGCCGTCGCAACCAAGGATCGACGTGAACTGCTCAAGGCCGTGGCCGACGCCACGAATAAGCTGCCCGCCGTTACGCCCACTGGCGCCCCAGCCGATTTTGCGCGCTTCCAGCAGGATCACATTGAGGCCGCGCTCGGCCAGTTCGATCGCCGTGTTCAGCCCGGAAAAACCACCGCCGACAATACAGACGTCGCAACTCAGTTCGCCCTGCAGCTGTGGATAATCCGCTTGTGGGGCGCTGCTGGCAGCGTAGTAGGAAGCGGTGTGCGAGGCGGGCTGCTGAACGCCGGCGTTCATGGCGATGTCCTGGTTCTGAGTGTTTGGAAAATTTTACGCAGGATAAGCTGCGCTTTCAGGGGTGGGCAACCGTAGGGCAAAATAGAACGCCAGACTTCTTTGCCGCAGGCCGCCATGAGTTGCAACAGCCACAAGATCCGCTTCCTGCGCGAGCAGATCCCGTCGTTTGAATGTGTGCCGGGCTGTCACGACTGTTGCGGGCCGGTCACCACTTCGTCAGAAGAAATGGCCCGCCTGCCGCGCAAGAGCGCCGCCGAGCAGGAAGCCGCGCTGGCGGAACTGAACTGCGTGCACCTGGGCCCCAACGGTTGCACCGTGTACGAAGAGCGGCCGCTGATCTGCCGCCTGTTCGGTACCACGCCGAAGCTGCCATGCCCCAATGGCCGCGGCCCGGCCGAGATGATCGATCCGCAGGCCGAGAAGCTGGTCCACCAGTACATCGCCAGCACCCGCCAGGTGCTGGTCTGAACCTCAGTCCGGAATCGGCAGGTTGAGGCTTTCCTTCACCTCTTCCATGACGATGTAGCTCTTCGACTCGCGCACATGCGGCAGCTTGAGCAGGATGTCGCCAAGCAGCTTGCGGTACGAGGCCATCTCGGAAATCCGCGCCTTGACCAGGTAATCGAAGTCGCCCGAGACCAGGTGACACTCGAGCACGTGCGGCAACTTCAGCACGGCACGTCGGAACTCTTCGAAAGTGTCGCCCGACTTGTAGTCGAGGCTGATCTCGACGAACACCAGCAGGCTGCCCTTCAAATGCTGCGGATTGAGCCGGGCGTTGTAGCCCATGATGATCCCTTCGCGCTCCAGGCGCCGGACCCGCTCGGTGCAGGGGGTGGTCGACAGGCCGACCTTTTCGCCCAGTTCAGTAAACGAGATGCGTCCATCGGCCTGCAGGATGCGCAGGATATTGCGGTCGATCTTGTCCAGTTCACGCTTGCTTTGGTGCTGGGTTCTCATAGTGGATGCCCCTCCGTAAAAGCCAACCTTGCCGAGAATTCTCGCCAAATATAGGCTTTTATATAGTGAAAAGCACTGGTCATACCTTCCTATACTGCGCGCATCTACGCCATTAACAACAAATGTCAGCGGTACGCTGCGTCGAGGGTAATAAACATGCGAGTTCTGGTACTTGGTAGCGGTGTGATCGGAACCGCCAGTGCCTACTATCTGGCACGGCAAGGGTTCGAAGTCGTCGTGGTCGACCGTCAACCGGCAGTCGCCATGGAAACCAGCTTTGCCAACGCCGGCCAGGTCTCGCCTGGTTACGCTTCGCCCTGGGCTGCCCCGGGCGTGCCGCTCAAGGCCATCAAGTGGCTGCTGGAGCGCCACGCGCCCCTGGCCATCAAGGCCACCGCCGACATCGACCAGTACCTGTGGATGGCGCAAATGCTGCGCAACTGCACCGCCAACCGTTACGCGGTGAACAAGGAGCGCATGGTGCGCCTGTCCGAGTACAGCCGTGACTGCCTCGACGAGCTGCGCGCCGAAACCGGCATTGCCTACGAAGGCCGTACCCTGGGTACTACCCAGCTGTTCCGCACCCAGGCGCAACTGGACAACGCCGCCAAGGACATCGCCGTCCTCGAGCAGTCCGGCGTGCCGTACGAAGTCCTCGACCGCGAAGGCATTGCCCGCGTCGAGCCGGCCCTGGCCAACGTGACCGATATCCTTGCCGGCGCCCTGCGCCTGCCCAACGACCAGACTGGCGACTGCCAGCTGTTCACTACCCGCCTGGCGGAAATGGCGATCAAGCTTGGTGTCGAGTTCCGCTTTGGCCAGGACATTCAGCGCCTGGACTACGCCGGTGATCGCATCAACGGTGTATGGATCGACGGCAAGCTGGAAACCGCCGACCGCTACGTGCTGGCCCTGGGCAGCTACTCGCCGCAGTTGCTCAAGCCGTTGGGCATCAAGGCCCCGGTCTACCCGCTCAAAGGCTACTCGCTGACCGTACCGATCACCGATCCGGCCATGGCCCCGACCTCGACCATTCTCGACGAAACCTACAAGGTCGCGATCACCCGTTTCGACAACCGCATCCGCGTCGGCGGCATGGCTGAAATCGCAGGTTTCGACCTGTCGCTGAACCCGCGTCGGCGCGAAACCCTGGAGATGATCGTCAACGACCTTTATCCTCGTGGCGGCGACCTGAGCCAGGCCAGTTTCTGGACCGGCCTGCGCCCGACCACCCCGGACGGTACGCCGATCGTCGGTGCTACCCCGTTCCGTAACCTGTTCCTCAACACCGGTCACGGTACCCTGGGTTGGACCATGGCCTGCGGTTCCGGTCGCCTGCTGGCCGACCTGATTGCGCGCAAGAAGCCGCAAATCAGCGCTGAAGGCCTCGATATCTCTCGCTACGGAAAACACCAGGAGCCTGCCAAGCATGTCAGTCCAGCGCCAGCTCACCAATGAGCGCATGAGCCAGATCGTTACCCACAACGGCACCGTGTACCTCGCGGGCCAGGTCGGTGACGACATGAACGCCGGGATCGAGCAGCAAACCCGCGAGACCCTGGCCAACATCGAGCGCCTGCTGGACCTGGCCGGCACCGACAAGAGCCGCCTGCTTTCGGTGACCATCTATCTCAAGGACATCGACGCGCATTTTCAGGGCATGAACGCGGTGTGGGACAAGTGGCTGCCAAAAGGCGTCGCCCCGGCCCGTGCCACCGTTGAAGCCAAGCTGTGCGAGCCGGAAATCCTTATCGAGCTGTCGGTGGTCGCCGCACTGCCGTAATACCCGATCCCTCACCCGGTGCCGCCGGCGGCCGACCAGCTGCCTTCGAGCACCGGGCTTTTTACTTCTAACCAGACTGCCCAGAAGGCTGCCGTCATGCGTCCCGCCCGTGCCCTGATCGATCTTCAAGCCCTGCGTCACAACTATCAACTTGCCCGCGAACTGACCGGAGCCAAAGCCCTGGCCGTGATCAAGGCCGATGCCTATGGTCACGGTGCCGTGCGTTGCGCCCTGGCCCTGGAGCAGCACGCCGATGGTTTTGCCGTGGCCTGCATCGAAGAGGCGCTGGAGCTGCGCGCAGCCGGGATCAAGCCGCCGGTGCTGTTGCTCGAAGGCTTCTTTGAAGCCAGCGAACTGCAACTGATCGCCGAGCATGACCTGTGGTGCGTGGTGCATTCGCTGTGGCAACTGGAGGCTATCGAACAGGCGCACCTGAGCAAGCCGATTACAGTCTGGCTCAAGCTCGACTCGGGCATGCACCGGGTTGGCCTGCATGCCAAGGACTACCAGGCCGCGTACCAGCGCCTGCTGGCCAGCGGCAAGGTTGCGCGCATCGTGCTGATGAGCCACTTCGCCCGTGCCGATGAGCTCGACAGCGAGGCCAGCAACGAACAACTGGCGGTATTCCAGGCCGCACGCCAGGGCTTGAGCGCCGAGGTCAGCCTGCGCAACTCGCCGGCCGTGCTCGGTTGGCCGAACATGCCCAGCGACTGGGTGCGCCCGGGCCTGATGTTGTACGGCGCCACGCCGTTCGAAGTGCCCCAGGCTCAAGCGGCGCGCCTGCAGCCGGTGATGACCGTGCAATCACGGGTGATCAGCGTGCGTGAGCTGCCAGCCGGCGAGCCGGTAGGCTACGGTGCCAAGTTTGTCAGCCCGCGGCCGACCCGGGTTGGTGTGGTGGCCATGGGTTACGCCGATGGCTACCCGCGCCAGGCGCCAAACGGTACGCCGGTGCTGGTGGCCGGCAAACGTACCCAGCTGATTGGCCGGGTATCGATGGACATGCTCTGCATTGACCTCACCGACGTGCCTGAAGCGGGCCTCGGCAGCCCGGTGGAACTGTGGGGCAAAAACGTGCTGGCCAGCGAAGTGGCCATGCACGCTGGCAACATCCCTTACCAGATTTTCTGCAACCTCAAGCGCGTACCGCTGGACTACAGCGGCGATTAAGGCGCCAAAGCGGACAGGCTGCGGGTCGAAGTGTTGTAAATACTGAACGCTGTTGCGATGATAACGTTCAATTTCGACCCCACTCGTTCGTTTAGGAGGGCTCCAGCTTTGGACGTCGGTGAACGACTGCAAGCCATACGCAAGCTCAAGGGCCTGTCACAGCGTGAACTCGCCAAACGTGCGGGCGTCACCAACAGCACCATCTCGATGATCGAGAAGAACAGCGTCAGCCCTTCCATCAGCTCGTTGCGCAAGGTGTTGAGCGGTATTCCGATGTCCATGGTCGAGTTCTTTTCCGAAGAGCTGCAACCGGAAAACCCCACCCAGATCGTCTACAAAGCTCACGAGCTGATCGACATTTCGGACGGCGCGGTGACCATGAAACTGGTCGGCAAGGCGCACCCGAGCCGGGCCATTGCCTTTCTCAACGAGGTTTACCCACCGGGTGCCGACACCGGCGAAGAAATGCTCACCCACGACGGCGAAGAAACCGGCATCCTTCTTGAAGGTCGTCTCGAACTGGTAGTAGGCCTGGAAACTTTCATCCTCGAAGCGGGCGACAGCTACTATTTTGAAAGTACCAAGCCGCACCGTTTCCGCAATCCTTACGATGAGCCGGCCCGGCTGATCAGCGCGGCGACTCCGGCCAACTTCTAGCGGGTATTGCGCGGCGGATTGTCGCGGCTAAGACCCTTTGGACACTAGGGTTGTTTCGGTGAGGCAGGGTTCCCGTTATACTTGCGCCGCCTGCGAAACCGTGGCCGCGGGCGTGACTAGCCACCATGAGGGTGTACGCGTGAATCTAATCAAGAAAATGCTGGCCGTACCAGCTGCCGTATTGGCCCTTTGGGCAGTCAGCGCTCAAGCTGCGACCAACGACGACATCGCCAAGCGACTGGAACCGGTCGGCCAGGTGTGTGTTCAGGGGCAGGAATGCAAGGGAATGGAAGTCGCAGCCTCTGCTGCTGGCGGCGGTGCCAAGACCCCGGATGAAATCATCGCCAAGCACTGCAATGCTTGCCATGGCAGTGGCCTGCTCGGCGCGCCGAAAATCGGCGATACCGCCGCCTGGAAAGAGCGCTCCGACCACCAGGGTGGTCTGGACGGCATCCTCGCCAAGGCCATTACCGGCATCAACGCCATGCCGCCGAAAGGCACCTGCGCCGACTGCTCGGATGACGACCTGATGGGCGCCATCAAGAAGATGTCCGGCCTGTAAGCCCAGCGCTTGCCCAACAAAGCCCGCCGCGTGCGGGCTTTGTGCTTTTTAGCGCTGGCCAGCGCAGCAATCTGGCGGCATGCTCGGTCCAACCTGTTCAAGGAATGCCACAGGAGGCCGCGATGGCGTACAGCTGTTCGATCGACGATGCCGTAGACCAGGTGCTGGCGCGCCTGCCCGCGCATATCCACATGGGCCTGCCGCTGGGGCTGGGCAAGCCCAACCGCTTCGTCAACGCCCTGTATGCGCGAATCCGCCAGTTGCCCGAGCGGCAACTGACCATTTACACCGCTTTGAGCCTGGGCCGCCCGGACCTGGGCGACGGCTTGCAGCGGCGCTTTCTTGAGCCCTTCATCGAGCGGGTGTTCGCCGACTACCTTGAGCTGGACTACCTGCACGACCTGCGCCGCGACCAGTTGCCGGCCAACATCCGTGTCGAGCAGTTCTTCATGCAACCCGGCAGCCTTTTGCACAGCACCATGGCCCAGCAGGACTACATCAGCAGCAACTACAGCCATGCCGCCCGCGATATCAACGCCAAGGGCTTGAACCTGGTGGCGCAGCTGGTAGCCGAAGATCCGGCACATCCCGGCCAGTTGAGCCTGAGCTGCAACCCGGACATCACCCTCGACCTGCTGCCAATGATTGCCCGCCGCCGGGCAGCCGGCGAAACCATCCTCATGCTCGGCCAGGTGCATGCCGAACTGCCGTACATGCCGGGCGCGTCCGAGCTGCCCCGCAATGACTTCGACCTGCTGATCGACCGCCCGGAAAACACCCGGTTGTTCTCCACGCCGAACATGCCGGTGACCACCCAGGACCATTTCATCGGCCTGCATGCCAGCACCCTGGTGCGCGATGGCGGCACCCTGCAGATCGGCATTGGTGCCATGGGCGATGCGCTGACCGCAGGGTTGCTGGCGCGACAGGCTGACAGCGAGGCGTACCAGGCATTGCTGGCAGATATCAACCTGACGCCCTGGCATAGCCTGATCGAACGCGAAGGCGGCCTCCAGCCCTTTGCCCGCGGCCTGTACGGCTGCAGCGAAATGTTCGTCAACGGCCTGCTGGCACTGGTCGAAGCTGGAATCATCCGCCGCCCGGTGTACCCGGACGAGTCGCGCCAGCAGGCGGCCAACAACGGCGAGCTGGATGACCAGGGTGTGCTAGTGCATGGCGGCTTCTTTCTTGGCCCTCAGGCGTTTTACCAGCGCCTGCGGGAAATGCCGCCAAGCCAGCGCAAACGCTTCGCCATGAGCGCCATCAGCTACATCAACGAGCTGTATGGCCAGGAGTCGCTCAAGCGCCTGCAGCGCCGGGATGCGCGCTTTATCAATACAGTGTTCACCATGACCTTGATGGGCGCCGGGGTCGCCGACCAGCTGGAAGACGGCCGGGTGCTCAGCGGGGTCGGCGGGCAGTACAACTTCGTTGCCCAGGGCCATGCCCTGGAAGGCGCGCGTTCGATCCTGCTGCTGCGCAGCTGGCGTGAGTCAGGCGGCGAGGTCAGTTCCAACCTGGTCTGGGAATACGGCCATTGCACCATTCCCCGCCACCTGCGCGATATCGTCGTCACCGAATACGGAATCGCCGACCTGCGCGGGCAGACCGATGCCGAGGTGATTGCCCGTTTGCTGGCGATCACGGACTCACGCTTTCAGCCCGAACTGATCGAGCGGGCGCAGAAGGCCGGCAAGTTGCCGAAGGATTTTTGCCTGGATCAGCGCTTCAGCGACAACACCCCGCAGCGTTTGCAGGCGCTGCGTGACCGCCACGCACGGTTGTTCCCCGAGTATCCGCTGGGCAGTGATTTCACCGCCGAGGAGCGCGATTTGCTGCGGGCGCTGAACTGGCTCAAGAGCAAGTTCAAGTTGAGTGAGGTGCTGGAACTGGGCAAGGCGGCGCTGGATGCACCGGCACCCGAGGCGTTTCCTGCGCAGTTGGCGCGGATGAACCTGGCGCAGCCGCAGGGGCTGAAGGAAGATCTGTATCAGCGCTTGTTGCTGGCGGGGTTGCAGGCGACAGCTTTTAACTGATCGCGGGGCAAGCCCGCTCCTACAGGCTGGTAGGAGCGGGCTTGCCCCGCGAAAAAGTCGGCGTTGATTACTCGATGAAAGTAACCACGCCATCTTTCAGCGACTTGACCCGGGCCAGCGATTCAACGCGGTAGCCCTGGCTGTCCAGTTCGGCGCGGCCGCCCTGGAACGATTTCTCGATGACGATACCCAGGCCGGCAACAGTGGCGCCGGCTTGCTTGATGATCGAGATCAGCGCCTGGGAGGCTTTGCCGTTGGCCAGGAAGTCGTCGATCACCAGCACGCGGTCGCTGCTGTTGAGGTGGCGCGGGGAGATCGCCACGGTGTTCTCAGTCTGCTTGGTGAAGGAATACACCGAAGCCACCAGCAGGTTTTCGGTCAGGGTCAGCGACTGGTGCTTGCGCGCGAAAATCACCGGGACGCCCAGTTTCAGGCCGGTCATCACCGCCGGGGCAATGCCCGAGGCTTCGATGGTGACGATCTTGGTGATGCCCGAATCGGCAAACCGGCGGGCGAACTCGTCGCCAATCAGTTGCATCAGCGCAGGGTCGATCTGATGGTTGAGAAACGCATCGACTTTGAGAACCTGATCGGAAAGCACGATGCCTTCTTCGCGAATCTTCTGGTGCAGTGCTTCCACTGTGGTATTTCCTCGATGTAGCAAGAGTGGCCACGGCAATACGCCGCAGCAAAGGTTGATTATCTAACGTTTGAGCATGGCACGGATATCGGCCAGTGCGTTGTTGCCGCGAGCGGCCTTCACTTCGGTTGGCGCGTCGTCCAGGCCCTCCCAGGCCAGGTCGTCGTCGGGCAACTCGTCCAGGAAGCGGCTCGGCGAGCAATCGATGATCTCGCCGTACTGCTTGCGCTTGGCAGCAAAGGTGAAGGCCAGGGTCTGACGTGCGCGGGTAATCCCGACGTAGGCCAGACGCCGTTCTTCTTCGATAGTGTCGGCTTCGATGCTGGAACGGTGCGGGAGGATTTCCTCCTCCATGCCCATGATGAACACGTAGGGGAACTCCAGGCCCTTGGAGGCGTGCAGGGTCATCATCTGCACGCCTTCGGCGCCGTCTTCCTCTTCCTGCTGGCGCTCGAGCATGTCGCGCAAAACCAGCTTGCCGATGGCCTCTTCGATGGTCATGCCGCCGTCTTCGTCTTTCTCGAGGGTGTTTTTCAACGCCTCGATCAGGAACCAGACGTTGCTCATGCGAAAATCCGCAGCCTTGTCGCTGGAGCTGTTGGTGCGAATCCAGTTTTCGTAGTCGATGTCCATGATCATGCTGCGCAGGGCAGCGATCGGGTCTTCCAGGGCAACCTGTTCGCGGACCTTGTCCATCCAGCGCTTGAAGCGCTGCAGGCGGTCGGTATAACGGCTGTCCAGGTGCTCGCCAAGGCCCAGCTCCTCGCTGGCGGCATACATCGAAACCTTGCGCTCGGTGGCGTAGTTGCCGAGTTTTTCCAGGGTGGTCGAGCCGATTTCCCGGCGCGGTACGTTGATCACCCGCAGGTAGGCGTTGTCATCGTCCGGATTTACCAGCAGGCGGAAGTAGGCCATCAGGTCTTTAACTTCCTGGCGTCCGAAGAAGCTGTTGCCGCCGGACAGGCGATACGGCACCTGGTGGTGCTGCAGCTTCAGCTCGATCAGCTTGGCCTGGTAGTTGCCCCGGTAAAGAATGGCGAAGTCACTGTAGGGCCGGTCGGTGCGCAGGTGCAGGCTGAGGATTTCCATGGCTACCCGTTCGGCCTCGGCTTCCTCGTTCTTGCAGCGGATCACGCGGATCTCGTCGCCGTGGCCCATCTCGCTCCACAGCTGCTTTTCGAAGGCATGCGGGTTGTTCGAGATGAGCACGTTGGCGCAGCGCAAAATGCGGCTGGTGGAGCGGTAGTTCTGCTCGAGCATCACCACTTTCAGCGACGGGTAGTCGTCCTTGAGCAGCATCAGGTTCTCGGGCCGGGCGCCGCGCCAGGCGTAGATCGACTGGTCGTCGTCGCCAACCACGGTGAACTGGTTGCGCGTGCCGATCAGCATCTTCACCAGCAGGTACTGGCTGGCGTTGGTGTCCTGGTATTCGTCGACCAGCAGGTAACGGACCTTGTTCTGCCACTTTTCGAGGACATCGGGGTTGTCCTGGAACAGCTTGACCGGCAGCAGGATCAGGTCGTCGAAGTCCACCGCGTTGAACGCCCGCAGGGTGCGCTGGTAGTGCGCATAGACCACCGCGGCGGTCTGCTCCTTGGGGTTGCGGGCGTTTTCCAGGGCTTCGGGCGGCAGGATCAGGTCGTTCTTCCAGGCGCCGATCATGTTCTTGATCTCGTCGACACCGTCGTCGCCCGAGTATTCCTTCTGCATGATGTCGGTCATCAGGGCTTTGACATCGGTCTCGTCGAAAATCGAGAAGCCCGGTTTGAAGCCCAGCCGTTCATGCTCCTTGCGGATGATGTTCAGGCCCAGGTTGTGGAAGGTCGACACGGTCAGGCCGCGGCCTTCGCCCTTGCGCAGCAGGGTGCCGACCCGCTCTTTCATCTCCCGCGCGGCCTTGTTGGTGAAGGTCATGGCCACGATGTACTGGGCACGGATGCCACAGTTCTGGATCAAGTGCGCGATCTTGCGGGTGATCACGCTGGTTTTGCCGGAGCCTGCACCGGCGAGCACCAAAAGAGGGCCGCCGACGTAGTTCACGGCTTCTTGTTGCCGGGGGTTGAGTCGGGACATGACGAAAACCGGGGACGCTAGAAAAATAGCCGGGCATTTTAGCAGGGGTAGAAAGTTTCTGCCGCGACCGTCTGACAGTGTGACGTACCACGCGATCTAAATTTGCCGCATTTGATACTTTCCCGCAGGATGCGTGGCGAAACCTGCGGGATGTCGGCAATGGAATGGCATGACTTTAAGTGAAAATCATTTTCATTAATGGTTTAGGATACGCATTCTCGCTGCCCATCGTCATTTGACTGTGTCTACGTCCTAAGGAGCCAGCTTGTCTACGCCCGTCGAACCCTTGCGTTTGCTCCTGCTGGCCGATGAGCCGGAATGGGCCATTGTGTTGCGCGAGTGTCTGCTGCCGATGGCGGGCCAGGCGGTATTGCTGACCGCTCCGAACTGGGAGGCGGTCGACAGCCTGTTTGCCAATGACCGCAATGCGCTGGTGCTGGCGACCCCGCAACTGCAGCCGGCGCCCGGGCGCTGCGTGCTGCCGATGGTGCTGCTGCTCGAGCATGAACCGCAGGTGCCGCCGCCGGGTGTCAGCGACTGGCTGATTCGCGACCAGCTGACCAGCAATATCCTGCGCCGCAGCCTGCGCCATGTCCGCGAGCGCGGCGTCCTCGAAGCGACCCTGCAACGCCTGGCCGAACAGGACCCGCTGACCGGCATCGCCAACCGCCAGGGTTTCCAGACCCTGCTGGCTGCGCGCCTGGCCGACAACGAAGGGCGCGGCGTCGCCCTCGGGCACCTGGACCTGGACAACTTTCGCCATGCCAACGACGCCCTCGGCCACCAGGCCGGCGACCGGTTGATCCTGCAGGTGGTGGGCCGGCTGAAGAGCCAGCTTGAAGCCGGCGACCAGGTTGCACGTCTGGGCAGCGACGAATTCGCCCTGTTGATCGATACCCGCCGCGAGCCGCAGCGCGCCGAATGGATGGCCGAACGCATCACCGAAGCCCTGGCCGAACCTTACTGGATCGACAGCGAAAGCCTGTTGCTCGGCTGCAGCCTGGGGGTTGCCCACGCCCGCGCCCAGGGTGGCGCCGACCCGCTGATGTGGCATGCACACATCGCCATGCAGCAGGCCAAGAGCACCCAGGGCTGTACCTTTCACGTCTTCAACGAACGCATCAACCGCAACGCCCGCAGCCTTGCCGACCTGGAAAGCGAGCTGCGCCGGGCGCTGCGCCGCGACGAGCTGGAGCTGCATTACCAGCCGCGACTGAACCTGGCCGACGGGCGCATTGTCGGCCTCGAAGCCCTGGTGCGCTGGCGCCATGCCGAACGCGGGCTGCTGCCGCCCAGCGAGTTCGTACCGCTGGCCGAGCAGAGTGGGCTGATCGTGCCTTTGGGCTACTGGGTCATCTCCCGGGCCCTGCGCGACATGCAGGCGCTGCGTGAGCAGAGCCTGGCGCCGTTGCACATGGCGGTGAACCTGTCGTTTCGCCAGTTCCAGGACAGCCAGCTGTTGGCGACCCTGAGCCGGCTGATCATCGAACACGGCGTCGATGCCCGCTGGCTGGAATTCGAACTGACCGAAACCGCCGTGATGCGCCGCAATGACCTGGTCAAACAGACCATGGACGCCCTTGGGCGCCTGGGCGTGCGCTTCTCGCTGGACGATTTCGGCACCGGCTTTTCGTCGTTCGTGCACCTCAACAGCCTGCCGATCACCTTGCTCAAGGTCGATCGCAGCTTTGTCGGCGGCATGGAGCAGCGTGAAGAGAACCGCAAGCTGGTGCACGCGATGATCAACCTGGCGCACAACCTCAACCTCGAGGTGGTGGCCGAGGGCGTGGAAACCCCGGAGCAAATGGACCTGCTGCGCAGTTTCGATTGCGATCAGGTGCAGGGGTTTCTGATCAGCCGGCCATTGCCGATTGATGAGTTGATGGAGTATTTGCTGCGCGGGCCGGCGCAGCAAGCAGCATCGCGGGTCATGTAGGAGCGGGCTTGACCCGCGATGGGGCCCTTCAAACCACTGAAGCAGTCACCTTGTTCACCCCAGCGGCACTGCCCAGCAAGCGCTTCATCCGCCATTCGAATGCCAGGGTCAGGCTCACCGCCGCACACGCCAGGCCCAGCGCCAGCCCCCACCACACGCCTACCGCGCCCAGGCCGAGGTTGAAGGCCAGCAGCCAGGCCGCCGGTGCACCGATCACCCAGTAACAGAACAGCCCGACCAGGAAGGTGGTCTTGGCATCCTTGAGGCCTCGGATCGAGCCCATGGCAATGGTCTGCACGCCGTCGAACAGCTCGAACCAGGCGGCGACCATCAACAGGCTTACCGCCAGCTGGATGATGTCGGCAAAGGCCGGGTCACCGTGGTCGAGGAACAGCCCCACCAGCGGGTCTGGCAGCAGCCAGAAGAGGATGGCGAACATCAGCATCATCGCCGCGCCAAAACCGATACCCACGCGGCCGGCATGCCGTGCCCCCAACAGGTTGTCGGCGCCGTAATAGAGCCCTACACGCATGGTCACGGCGTACGACAGGCCGGCCGGAATCATGAATGCGGTAGAGACGATCTGCAGGGCGATCTGGTGCGCGGCAAGCTCGGTGCTGCCGAGCACGCCCATGCACAGCGCGGCGAAGGCGAACAGGCCGACCTCGACGGTGTAGGTGCCGCCAATCGGCAGGCCCAGGCGCCACAGCTCACGCAGGGCTGGCCATGACGGGCGGCTCAGGCCCTGGCGAATCGGGTAGGGTGCATAGGCCGGGTGCCAGCGGATATACAGCGCCATGGCCACGGCCATGCAGTTGGCAACGATTGCGGTCACCAGGCCGATGCCCACCAGGCCCAGCTTCGGCAGGCCGAACATGCCTTCGATCAGCGCATAGTTGAGCAGGAAGTTGGCCACCGTGCCGATCAGGCTGATGACCATCACCGGCGTCGAGCGGCCAATGGCGCTGGTAAAGCCGCGCAGGGCCATGAAACTCAGGTAGCCGGGCAGGGCGAAGGGCAGCAGCAGCAGGAACTGCGCGGCCGCCTCGACGTTGTTCGGGCTCTGGCCGAGCAATAGCAGTACCGGCTCCAGGTTCCACAGCGCCAAAGCCGCCACCAGGGCCATGACCCAGGCCAGCCACAACCCGGCCTGGGTCAGGCGGGTGGCGCCGGCGATGTCGCCAGCACCCTTGCGAATCGCCACCAGGGTGCCGACGGCGGCGATCACGCCCAGGCAAAAGATCGACACGAACGAATAGCTCGCCGCGCCCAGGCCGCCACCGGCCAGGGCCTGCGGGCTGATGCGGGCCATCATCAGAGTGTCGGTGAGCACCATCAGCATGTGCGCCAACTGCGAGGCAATCAGCGGCCCGGCCAGGCGCAGCAAAGCCTTGAGTTCTTGGGTAGGCGCAGCCTGCATGGAGTCGTCCTTTTCTTACGCGATAGATTCAAAGCGTGAAAGTCTGAGGCTTGGTGCGGTTATCCACAAAAGGATAATAGCGATGGTTGGCATGATTAAAACTCATGGGAGTATGATCCAGTCGATTGCCTGTGGATAACCCGGAGCCCGCCGCCATGTCTCGCCGTTTACCGCCTCTGTATGCACTGCGGGCCTTCGAAGCGGCGGCCCGGCATAGCTCGTTCACCCGCGCCGCAGATGAGTTATCGATAACCCAGAGTGCCGTCAGCCGGCACATCCGCACC
Source organism: Pseudomonas sp. B21-035 (assembly GCF_024748945.1). NCBI lineage: Bacteria > Pseudomonadati > Pseudomonadota > Gammaproteobacteria > Pseudomonadales > Pseudomonadaceae > Pseudomonas > Pseudomonas sp. B21-035. Next base: position 5,708,898 of record NZ_CP087179.1, on the reverse strand, counting down.
CTTGAAGAGCACTTTGCCTGCCGTTTGTTCGTGCGCAATGGCCGCAGCTTGCAACTCAGCGAAGCGGCGCGTTTGCTGTTGCCAGGGGTGCGCGAAGGCTTTGCCGCGCTGGAGCGGGCCTGCAACACCCTGCGCAGTGAAGACGACATCCTGCGCATGAAAGCCCCTTCGACCCTGACCATGCGCTGGCTGCTGGCGCGCCTCAGTCGCTTTCGCCACCTGCAGCCGGGCAACGAAGTGCAACTGACCAGCGCCTGGATGGATGTCGATCATGTCGATTTCAACCATGAGCCTTTCGACTGCGCGGTATTGCTCAGCGACGGTCACTTTCCGCCGGACTGGGAGGTCAAGCGGCTGTTTTCCGAGCTGCTGATCCCGGTAGGCGCGCCCGAGCTGCTCAAGGAAGGGCAGTGGGACGAGCGGCGCCTGGCCGGTGTCGAGCTGCTGCATCCAACCCCCGACAAGCGCGACTGGCGCAGCTGGCTGGCGCGCATGGACCTCACCGACAAGGTGTCGCTCAAGGGCGGCCAGGTATTCGATACCCTGGAGCTGGGCATGATCGCCGCCGCTCGCGGTTATGGAGTGTCCATGGGCGACCTGCTGATGGTTGCCGAAGACGTCGCCCAGGGCCGCCTGAGCCTGCCGTGGCCGACAGCGGTTGCCAGCGGCCTGGATTACTACCTGGTCTGGCCGCGAACCCGCCCCGGTGGCGAGCGGCTGCGGCGTCTGAGCGACTTCCTGCAGGGCGAGGCGGATTCGATGGACCTGCCCAAGGTTCAAATTCTGGGGACATCAGCGTCTATCGGAGCGAGTTGACCGTTTGCGCAGGATAACCCTGTTGCACGCTCAAGTATTGCGTCAGGCCGCCGAAGCAGAGGCATCAGAGCCACGCCTAGATGGTTCGATTCCCGTATCGATGCGGACGGTCAGCGTGATCAGGACGATCCCGGCCCCTCTTGCCAGGAGCTTCCATGTCTCAACCCCGTGCCCGGATTGCCTCGCAACTCGGTATCGCCCTTGCCATCGTGCTTGCTGTGGTGATTACCGGTAGCACCCTGTTTGCCCTGCGTTCGCTGGACAACGCCAACCTGAATACCCGCCAGGAACACCTGGCCAGTGAAGCGCGCCTGCTCGCCGATCAGCTCGACACTTTCCACAGTACCCTGCGCGAAAGCACCCAGCGCCTCAGCGGGCTGTTCGAGAAGCGCTTTGCTGCCGGTTTGCAGCTGCATCCAGGGGAGTCGGTGACGGTTGCCGGGGTTTCCACGCCCGCGCTGTACCTGGGCGAGCAACTGCTCAACAACGACTTTCGCCAGGTGGATGATTTTCGCCAGATGACCGCAGGCGTTGCCACCTTGTTCGTGCGCAGCGGCGACGACTTCATTCGCATCAGCACCTCGCTGACCAAGCAGGACGGCAGCCGCGCCATTGGCACCCTGCTGGATCGCCAGCATCCGGCCTACGCGCGCTTGCTAGCCGGTCAAGCCTACGTTGGCCGGGCCAACCTGTTCGAGCGCGACTACATGACCCAGTACACCCCGGTGCGTGACGGCAGCGGGCGGGTGATTGCGGTGCTGTTTGTCGGTTTCGACTACACCGACGCGCAGAAGGCTCAGTTTGCCAACCTCGGACGTTTTCGTATCGGCCAGACCGGTTCACTGGCCTTGCTCGACGACAAGCAGCACTGGTTGGTGCCGCCAGCAGGTGTGCGTGCGGACAGTCAGGCGGCGCAGGCGCTTGCCGGGTTCACTGCGGGCGAAGGGCGTTTCTGGCATGACGGCGTCGAAGAGCTGTTCAGCGTGACCGTGGCGTTTGCCGGCGGGCCGTGGACGGTGGTGGCAAGCATGCCGAAGGCGGAAATCCGCGCAGTGACCTGGAGCGTCGGCACGCGCCTGGCCATCGGCAGTTTGCTGGCGATGTTGCTGGCGGTCGCCGCCACCCTGTGGCTGTTGCGCCGCCGTCTGCGCCCCTTGGCTGACCTCTTGCAGCAGGCGCAGGCCCTTGGCGCCGGTGACCTGCAGGCGCGCTTGCGGGTATCGAGCGATGACGAAATCGGCCAGTTGGCGCACAGTTTCAACCAGATGGGCGAAGCCCTGGCGAGCATGGTCGAGCACATTCGCGCAGCAGCGGAGCAAGTCAGCAGCCGCGCCCAGGCCTTGTCGGGCATGTCCTCCGGGGCCTGTGAGGGCATGGAGCAGCAGTCTGGCGAAATCACCAGCATGGCCGGCGCTGTCGAGCAGTTCAGCGCCACCTCGATGAACATCGCCGAGAACATGGGCAGCACCGAACGCATGGCCCAGGACAACGTCCAGCAAACCCGCATTGGCCGTGCCTCGATGGACCAGGCGTCATCGTCCCTGGAGCAGATCGCCAGCGCCCTGGCCGGCACCGCCACGGTGATCGACACCCTGGGCCTGCGCTCCGAAGAAATTGGCGGCATCGTCGGCGTGATCACCTCGATTGCCGAGCAGACCAACCTGCTGGCCTTGAACGCTGCCATCGAAGCGGCGCGGGCCGGTGAGCAGGGCCGGGGCTTTGCCGTGGTTGCCGACGAGGTGCGCAACCTGGCCTCGCGCACCCGTCAGGCCACCGATGAAATCTCGGCGATGATCGGCAGCATCCAGCAGGAAACCGGCAATGCCATCAGCACCATGGAGCAGGGCAACCGCCTGATGCAAGAAGGCCTGGAACGCAATGCCAAGGTTGCCGCAGCGCTGGCGCAGATCGATGAGCGCAGCCGCTCGGCGGGGGAGCAGTTTGCCGCCATTACCACCGCTACCCAGGAGCAGAGCAGCACGGCGAACGTGCTCAGCCGCAACCTGCAGAGCATTGCCCTGGCCAACAGCGAGCAGCATGAGGTGGCGACTAACCTGGCGGCTACCGCGCGTGAGCTTGAGGGGTTGGCGGGGCAGTTGCGGCAGGAAGTGGACAGGTTTCGGGTTGGGCGGTGACGCCATCGCGGGTCAAGTCGAGGCGTCGCACCGCCGCTCCCACAGACCTTTGTAGGAGCGGGCTTGACCCGCGATGAGGCCCTCAAAGCCCAGGCATATCCAGCGCCTGCGCACAGGCCATCAGCGAGCGCCGCTCACTTTCGGCATACAACGCCAACTCATCCTGCACCGGCTTGCCCAGCGCCTGTTCGAAGGCGTCGCGGTTGGCGTTGCTGCCGTACTCGCTCTGCGCATCATCACCCAGATTCGACTGGAAGATTCCCGCCGCACTGACCGGCAGAAAGTCCTCGTACACCAGGGCCTCAAAGTGGATATGCCCGGCATCGATCAACGCCTGCAGTGACGTCGGCCGCTGAGCATCGCCGCGGGCTGCCAGGCCACGCTCGGTGGCAAAGTAGCGGAAGTACGCCAGCCCCTGCTCGCGCATCTGCGCCAGGTCATCGGGGAAGGCCTTGAAGCTGTCGCTGAGCAGGCTCATGTAGCGCTCGGCATTGGCCTCGGCCGGCACACCACCTAGCGCCGCGCGGGCGCCATCGAGCAGTTGGTCGTAAAGCTCGCGGCCTTTGGGCGTCAACGCCGCACCCCGTTGTTCGATCTCGCCAAAGCGCGCGGTATGGCTGCCGCTGCCTTCCCCGTTCTGATCGGTGAACGCGACCTTTTCCTGCAGCGCCTTGAAGCTGGTTTGACGCAGCAGTATCGGGCAGCGGCGCGGTGGCGGCCCTTCGATCACGGCTTTGGGCGGAATGCCCTTGGCCGGCATGCCCAGCTGAATGGCATCGATGTCCAGGGTGCGTGGGGTCAGGTGATTGATGTGCGGGCCCTTGAAGGCCACCACATCGGCAATCAGGCGGTGCTGGTCGTGCAGTTGCTGGTACTGCTCGGCGGTCACCGTGGCGTCCCGGTGCCAGCGGAAGGTATGCAGGGCTTCGTCGACAAACGCCTGGGCATCGTCGGCATTCAGGCCGCCAGCACGCTCGAACTGTTCGATCAGTTGCAGCGCGCGCGGAGTGAAGATCTGCCGCCGGGCAAGAATCTCGCGCGCCAGTTCACGCAGCGCCGGGTTGTCGATCAGTTCCAGGCGCAGCAAGGAGGTGAAGACCCGGAACGGGCTGATGTGCAGCGCTTGCTCGTGCACGGCGCGAAAGGCGGTGGAATGCACCGGTACACCGGCGCAGCTCAAGTCGTAGTAGCCCACCGGCTGCATGCCCATTACCGCGAACAGGCGGCCGATGGTCGTCAGCTCTTCGGCGGTTCCGACGCGAATGGCGCCGTGGCGTTCCTGATCGAGGCGCTCGATTTCGCCGGTCCAGCGCAGGGCCTGGGCAACTTCGGGTTGTTCAGCCATCACCTGCTGATTAATTTCGCTCACCAGCGACAGCAGCGTGCCGTACAGCGGCACTTCTTGCTTGTACATGAGCGACATGGCGGCCGAGAACTGCGCGCGAATGCTGTCCGGGCTGACGAAATCTTGAGCGGGCATCGAAAGCTTCCTGGTAAGTGGGCACCCTTACATGAAAGCGAGGAATGCAGTACCTGCACAAGCGAAAAAAAGTCGATGCGTCATTCCAAAAATTATCAATCTTGCCCAGCCAGCTCAGCGCGAATCCAGTCGACCAAGGCGCGCACCTTCGGCACCTCGGCGGCATGCTCGGAAAACGCCAGGAAATGCGCGCCATTGCTGCGCATGCTGTGCTGCCAGGGCACCACCAGTTTGCCCTCGGCCAGCTCCTGGGCCACCAGGTAGCGCGGTACCAGGGCCACGCCGCAGCCGGACTGGGCAGCACTGAGGCTCATATAGAAGGTGTCGAAGCGCGGCCCGTGATAGCTGTGGGCCGAGTGCAGGCCTTGCTCCAGGAACCACTCATGCCAGGCCTCCGGGCGCGAGGTGCTTTGCAGCAGCACCAGTTCGGCCAGTTCGCTGGCGTCCTTGAGTGTGCGCCCCTGCAACAGCTCTGGCGCACACACCGGCAGCACTTCTTCACCGAACAGCTCGATGCAGGTCGCGCCAGGCCAGGTGCCCTGGCCAAAGAAGAACACCACGTCGGCGGTCGCCTGCAACAGGGCGAAGGGTTCCATTTCGTTGCGGATGTCGAGGTGGATGTTCGGGTGCTGCTTGCCGAAGCCCTTGAGGTGCGGAATCAGCCAGCGCACGCCAAAGCTCGGTTGAGTGGCTACCTTGAGGACTTCGGTCTGTTCGCCGTAGGACATGATGTAACGGCTGGACATATCGACCTGGATGAGAATCTTGTTGACCTCGGCCAGGTACAGCGCGCCTGCTGGTGTCAGCTGCAGGCGCCGGCGGATGCGCAGAAACAAATGATGGCGGAGCATCTCTTCAAGCTGGGCCACCTGCTTGCTCACTGCGCTCTGGGTCAGGTGCAGCTCCTCGGCGGCGCGGGTGAAGCTCAGGTGCCGGGCGGCAGCTTCGAAACACTGCAGGGCGGCCATCGATGGCACCAGACGTTTGGACATAGCGGTCTCTAAGCCAGTAGATCATTACCTGGCGGAATGATATGCAGAATAAAGGTCGTTTGTTGCGCCAGAGTGATCGGATTAATACTGATCCCTATCACTATTTCAACCACTCATCGCATGCAGGAGAAGAAAATGGTTGATGGACTGCTTGACCGCCTCGGTGTCCCGGCCACTGCCTACACCCACGGTAACCATCCCGTTCACACCCCTATCGATGGCAGCGCGATTGCCGCGGTGCACCTGGAAAGCAAAGCCCAGGTAACCGCCAAGATCGATCAGGCCGAAAAAGCCTTCCAGGCCTGGCGCAACGTCCCGGCCCCACGCCGCGGTGAGTTGATCCGCCTGTTCGGCGAAGTATTGCGCAAGCACAAGGCCGAGCTCGGCGAGCTGGTGTCGATCGAAGCCGGCAAGATCACCCAGGAAGGCCTGGGCGAAGTGCAGGAAATGATCGACATCTGCGACTTCGCCGTCGGCCTGTCGCGTCAGCTCTATGGCCTGACTATCGCCTCCGAGCGCCCGGGCCACCATATGCGTGAAACCTGGCACCCGTTGGGCGTGGTTGGAGTGATCAGCGCCTTCAACTTCCCCGTCGCGGTCTGGGCCTGGAACACCACCCTGGCATTGGTGTGCGGCAACGCCGTGGTCTGGAAGCCGTCGGAGAAAACCCCGCTGACCGCGCTGGCCTGCCAGGCGCTGTTCGAAAAAGCCCTGAAAGCCTTTGGTGATGCGCCAGAAGGCCTGAGCCAGTTGATCATCGGTGATCGTGAGGCCGGCGAAGCGCTGGTCGACGATCCGCGCGTGCCGCTGGTCAGCGCCACCGGCAGCACCCGCATGGGCCGTGAAGTCGGCCCGCGGGTGGCTGCACGTTTCGGCCGCAGCATCCTCGAACTGGGTGGCAACAACGCGATGATTCTTGCACCGAGTGCCGACCTGGATCTGGCCGTGCGCGGCATCCTCTTCAGCGCCGTCGGTACTGCTGGCCAGCGCTGCACCACCTTGCGCCGGCTGATCGTCCATCGCTCGATCAAGGACGAAGTGGTTGCTCGGGTCAAAGCCGCCTACGCCAAGGTTCGTATCGGCGACCCGCGCAAGGACAACCTGGTCGGCCCGCTGATCGACAAGGCTTCGTTCGAAGGCATGCAGGACGCTTTGGCGCGCGCCCGCGATGAAGGCGGCCAGGTGTTTGGCGGTGAGCGGCAGATTCAGGACCAGTACCCGAATGCCTACTACGTGGCCCCGGCGATCGTCGAGATGCCTGGCCAGAGCGCCGTGGTTCGTCATGAAACCTTTGCACCGATCCTCTACGTGCTGGCCTACGACGAGTTCGAAGAAGCCCTGCGCCTGAACAACGAAGTGCCGCAAGGCTTGTCGTCGTGCATCTTCACCACCGACCTGCGCGAAGCCGAGCGCTTCCAGAGCGCCGCGGGCAGTGACTGCGGGATTGCCAACGTCAACATTGGCACCAGCGGTGCGGAGATTGGCGGCGCCTTTGGCGGTGAGAAGGAAACCGGCGGTGGCCGTGAGTCGGGCTCGGATTCGTGGAAGGCCTACATGCGCCGGCAGACCAATACCGTGAACTATTCCCGCGAGCTGCCGTTGGCGCAGGGGATTGTCTTCGACTGACGGGCCCATCGCGGGTCAAGTCGAGACGTCGCACCGCCGCTCCCACACCAATCGGTGTAGGAGCGGCGGTGCGACGTCTCGACTTGACCCGCGATCAGAACACCACCGCACAAGAATAAAACAGGAAGCCGGCCATGCCAGAACTGCGTCAACAATGCCTCTGGGAGCACGTCACCCAGCCCGCCGCGCCATCCCGTGTGCTGAGCGCCGAACTCAAGGCCGATGTGTGCATCATCGGCGGCGGCATCACTGGCCTGTCGGCAGCCATCCACCTGCTTGAGCAGGGCAAGTCAGTCATCCTGCTCGAAGCCTGGAAAATCGGCCACGGAGGTTCCGGGCGCAACGTTGGCCTGGTCAACGCCGGCACCTGGATTCGCCCGGACGACGTCGAAACGACCCTGGGCCAGAAGCAAGGCAGCCGCCTGAACAAGGTGCTGGGCGAAGCGCCGGGCGAGGTGTTCGCCACCATCGAACGCCTGGGTATCGACTGCCAGGCGCACAACAGCGGCACCCTGCACATGGCCCACAACGCCACCGGCGTTGCCGACCTCCAAGCCCGTCACCAGCAATGGAGCAGTCGCGGTGCCGATGTCGAACTGCTGACCGGGGCAAAGTGCGAAGAATATTGCGGTACTGACAAGATTTCCGCCGCGCTGCTCGATCGCCGCGCCGGCACCATCAACCCCATGGGGTATACCCAGGGCCTGGCCGCTGCGGTCGAGCGCCTGGGCGGGCAGATCTTCCAGCAGTCCGCCGTGCAAGGCCTGGAGCGTGAAGGCAGCAATTGGCGAGTGAAAACCGCCCAGGGTTCGGTCAGTGCCGACAAGGTGGTGATCTCCACCGGCGCCTACACCGAGGGCGACTGGACCAACCTGCAACGCCAGTTCTTCCGCGGTTACTACTACCAGGTCGCTTCGGTACCGCTGCAAGGCGCCGCTGCCGACAACGTGCTCAAGCACGGCCAGGGTTCATGGGATACGCGCACGGTGCTCAGCAGCATCCGTCGCGATGATCAGGGTCGGCTGTTGCTCGGCAGCCTTGGGCGGGTCGACAACAAGCCGGCCTGGTTCATCCGCAGCTGGGCCGATCGCATCCAGAACCATTACTTCCCGCAACTGGGCAAAGTCGAGTGGGAAATGCATTGGACCGGTTGCATCGACTTCACCCCGGACCACCTGATGCGCCTGTTCGAGCCAGCGCCGGGCATCGTCGCCGTCACCGGCTACAACGGCCGCGGCAACACCACCGGCACAGTGATCGGCAAAGCCTTCGCCCAGTACCTGTTGTGCGATAACCCCGATGCCTTGCCGATTCCGTTCTCGGCGATGAAACCGGTGTCGGCGCCGGCGCTGCGGACCGGCTTCTACGAAACCGGGTTCTCGCTGTATCACGCCGGGCAGTGCTTGCGCGTGGTGCTCTGACCGCTACTTGTGCAGCCAGCTGAGAAAGCCGCCTTTCTTGATGGCTGCAGGTTTTTGCTCGAGCAGTGACTGGCGGGTTTGCTGGCGGATGCGTTGCAACTTGATCAGAGCGGTCTTGACCTCGGTGCGTTGTTCCAGGCAGCTGCGTACTTCGTCCTTATCGATACGGTAGAGGATGCAGCTGGTCAGGGTGCGGAACTCGGCAGTGGAGTCTTCCGCTTCGAGCAGGCCTTCCACCCCCAGCACCTCACCCGGGCCCATGCGCCCGGCTTCGAGCTGCTTGTCGCCATCACTAACACCCACCGACACTACCCCGGTGCCAATCACCAGCAGGTAATCCGAGCTGTCGCCGACGCCGAGGATCACCTGGTCGGCCAGGTATTCCACAGCGGTCATGCGCTGGCTGAGGTTGTCTTTTTCCTCGTTGCTGAGCGAACGGAAGATGCGCACGTCTTCGAGCAGGGCGCGCTGACGGTTCCACACCTGGCCTTGCTGGGAGTCGCTGTTCCACACTACGCCGGCGGCTTCCAGGTGCCGGTGGGCGAGGTCGAACATATGGTTACGCACCTCGGTCTTCTGGCTCATGGCACTGACAAAACCGCTGGCCTCGTACTCCACCGATTCCAGGCTCGAACTCTTGATCGTGGCTTTCGGTGCCGGGCTGGTCAGCAAGGTACGTGTGCCTTGCAGGGTTTTTTCCAGGGCATCGAGCACCCGTCGCGGGCGTACCTTGGCCGGCACCACGACGCTGATGGAGACGCCATGCACATCGCTGGGCTGGCTGAAATTAAGCAGCTTGGCCTTGGCCGCCACCGAGTTGGGAATCACCGCCATGCTGCCGTTGCCAGTCAGCAAGCGGGTGGCGCGCCAGTCGATCTCGATGACCTTGCCTTCGGTGCCGTCGATGCTGATCGAGTCGCCGATCTGATAGGGGCGGGTGGTGTTCAGCACAATGCCGGAGAACACGTCGCTGAGCGTGCTCTGCAGCGCCAGGCCGATGACGATCGCCATCACCCCCGAGGTTGCCAGCAGGCCTTTGACCGGCAACTGCAACACATAGGCCGCCGCAGCCACAATGGCCACCAGGAAAATCACCGCCCCCAGCACATCCTGCAGCAAGCGCCCGGTGTGGCCGCTACGGGCCACCAGCACCAAGCCAATCACCACCGTCGCGGTACGCGCCGCAAACAGCCACCAGGCAATCCCCAGCACCGTAGCGAGCAGATTACGCGGCACATCCTCGACCCAGGGCGCAGGTTGTAGCGGGCTGACCCCGGCGCTGATCAGCACCCAGGTGAACAGCGAAAACACCAGCAAACGCGCAGCGATGCGCCAGGGCCGGCGATTGACGGGTATCAGTTGCCAGAGCGTGAGGTCGAGCACGATCAGGGTAATGCCGAGCAACAGCGGGTAACTCTGGGCGAATGCGAACATACCGGTCTCGGTGCGGTGGGCTGTTGCCAAGTTAAGAGCAGAATGCGGGCAATTACTACTGGTTGCTCGGGCGATAGTGCAGCGCTTCAGCCAGGTGCCCGCGTCCGATGTTTTCAGCCTGTTCCAGGTCGGCCAGGGTGCGCGCCACCTTGAGCAGGCGATGGGCGGCGCGCAAGGACAGGGTCAGGCGTTCGCAGGCGCTTTCCAGCCAGCTCTGGTCGGCTGTGGATAACCCGCAGTAATGGCGCAGGCCGGGCAGGTCGAGGAAGGCGTTGGCACAGCCCTGGCGCTGTTGCTGGATGTCGCGGGCGGCGGCGACTTGCGCGGCAATGGTGGCGCTGCTTTCGCCGTGGCTGCTGTTGGTGGACAGTGCCGTGGCTTCGCGGGCGACGGTCAGGTGCAGGTCGATACGGTCGAGCAGGGGCCCGGAGAGTTTGTTGCGGTAGCGCTGGATCTGTTCGCTGCTGCAGCGACAGCGGCCGGTGGGGTCGCCAAGATATCCACAGGGGCAGGGGTTCATGGCGGCGACCAGCTGGAAGCGCGCTGGAAAGCGGATTTTGTCCTTGGCCCGGGCGATGACGATTTCGCCGGATTCCAGCGGTTCGCGCAGTACTTCCAGTACCCGCCGCTCGAACTCCGGCAGCTCATCGAGGAACAGCACGCCGTGATGGGCCAGGGTTATCTCTCCTGGTTGCGGTCGGCTGCCACCGCTGTAAAACACATCGTAAAATGAGAAAATACGGCTAGCTTCTAGAGATCAATGAGAATGAAGAAAGCTCTGCCCACTTTGCCGGTCCGCAGCATCGGCGTTAGCGGCCGTAGCGTCACAGGCATCGTACCGCTGATGGGGCGGTTCGAATCGACCCTTGAGCGCGACCTAATGGAGCTTGTCCGCTTCGATCGCCGCGTCAGCAGCTTCCTGCCTCAGCCCGTTAAGATCGAATACAAGGGCGATGCTGGTGAAGACAGGTTGTACACGCCCGACGGCCTCATCACCTTCCAGGAATCGGCTTCATCACCGCCGCCAATCCTTTATGAAGTCAAATACCGAGCGAATTTTCGCGAGCAGTGGCGAAACCTGTTGCCCAAGTTTCGTGCAGCAAAATCGTACTGCGCTCAGCGGGGGTGGCGTTTTGAGGTCTACACGGAGCGAGAAATCCGCACGCCGTATCTGGATAACGTCAAATTTCTGTGGCCGTTTCGAGACCGATTGCCTGGCCCGTTTCAGCGCGCTCAGATCGTGGGTGTTTTCGAAAGCTGCAACGAGGTCAGTCTGAGCAAGCTCCTTGGGATGTTAGCGCCTGATCCCAAAGAACGCGGTGAGCTTATCCCTGCCTTGTGGCATCTGATCGCCAATGGCGCCGTTTGTTGCGACCTGAATATCCCGTTAAGCATGACGACTGTGCTCTCGATCGGGGAGGTAGTGGGATGAAAACAATCAGGCCAGGGCAGTTGGTCTACTGGAGAGATTCGGCTTCGATTGTTATTGAGCTCAAAGGTCTGATCGAGGCTGTAATCCGTAGAATTGAAGACTCCTCGATCGAGGTAGTGCGCTGTGCGGACCTTAAATCAAGCCCCGAAGTAGAAACTGTGAGAAATTCATCTCATTTAATCCAGGATCGAGCAGCTTGGGATGAGACCCTTGAGCGGTTTGCAATCATCAAACCGCTATTGCAGGGGCGTCGAAGTGTGGAGGACGTCAAGAATGCTGCGGAGCGCTCGGGTAAGAGTGTTCCCACCATCTATAGATGGCTGAAGCGATTTGAAAAAACAAATCTTGTATCTTCCCTATCCAAGTCCGCTCGCTTCGACAAAGGTCAAGGGCGCTTAACTAAAGAGGTCCAAGGCGTCATAGATGAACAAATAGAGACGTACTACCTCAAAAAAGAACGGCGAAAAGTTACTCAGTTGTACACGCGCATCCGAGAAGTTTGTAAATCCCGCGGCTTGCCGGAGCCGCATCTGAATACTATTTACGCGCGAGTTAGTAATATAGAGGTTGGTCTTAAAGTCAAAAGGCGCTATGGTTCAAAATTCTATCGTGATAATATGCTGCCCACGGTGGGTGAATTCCCAGGTGGCGAATACCCAAACGCGGTTGTACAAATTGACCACACTCCCGTAGACGTAATCATCGTTGATGAACAACATCGCTTACCCATAGGTAGGCCATACCTTACGATTGCCATTGATGTTGCTACAAAGATGGTGACCGGATTTTGTCTGACGCTGGAGCCGCCCAGCGCGCTTTCGGCAGGTCTGTGTATTGCCCATGCGGTACAAGAAAAGTCTAATTGGCTAGCTAAGAGGGATATTCTCGCTGAATGGCCAATCCATGGGAAAATGGCAAAAATCCATGTCGATAATGCAAAAGAATTTCGTGGTACGATGTTGCAAAGAGCCTGTGCGCTGCATGACATAGTCTTAGAGTACAGGCCTAGGCATCAGCCGAATTATGGTCCACATGTAGAGCGTGCTTTTCGGACCTTTATGACGGAATGTCATACGTTGGAAGGGACGACCTTTTCAAACGTCAAAGCCAAGGCCGATTACAATTCGGAACAGAAAGCGTGCTTAACCTTGGATGAGTTGGAGCTTTGGTTCACAACTTTCTTCGTTTATTCCTACCATAATGCTAAGCATTCAGGTAATGGTGGCATTCCGCCTATTAAGAAATTCGCTCAGCTTGTGTATGGCTCGGACACACAGCTTGCGGTTGGGCTACCAGCTAGGGTCGAGGATGAGGAGACGTTTCGCTTGGATTTTACGCCATATCTCGAAAGAACCATACAGCAGACTGGCGCGTTGGTTAACTACATCCATTATTATTCGCCGGTTTTGCGTAAATGGATCAAGGCGATAGATCAGAATACAAACAAAGCAAAAAAATTCATCTTTGCATACGATCCGAGAGATATAAGTGTTGTTTACTTCTTGGACCCAGACACAAAAACCTACGTTCCGATCCCATACCTGAATAGTGCTCGGCCGGCGATCAGTTATTGGGAACTCAAGGCTGCGCTGAAGCGTATAAAGAATGACCCTAATAACGAGCCCGATGAGGACAAGATTTTTCACGGGGTTACGCTGATGCGGAAAATTGAGGAAAATGCTATTGAAAGTACGCGGTTAGCGAAGGCTCAACGGACCAGAGAAAAGAGGAGTCTGCGGAATGCTCAAAGGCGCAGGCAGTCTTTGGGTGTGCATCAGATATCTAAGGTTGATTCCCATGTCGAAGTTCCGGAGGACTTAGATCCGTTTGACGAAGTAATCACGCCGTTTGACGACATAGAATTGGGGTGATCCATGACCAGCTATCAATATCTACACCCTGAAGCCCTCAAACTCGTTGAGCAGGATGCGGAGGCGCGAAGCCTATGGATTGCCAACCGACGATGGATCGGTTATCCACAAGCTAATGCCATCCTCAAAAAACTCGACCGGTTGCTCGTCCATCCGCGGCAAACACGCATGCCTAACATGCTCATTGTAGGTAGCACTAATAACGGTAAATCAAACTTGGTTGATAAGTTCGTAGGGCGCAATTTTCCCGACGAAAATCCAAGTGGTGAGCACATCGTGTGTCCAGTGCTCAAAATAGAAACCCCTCCGAGCCCGACCGAGGCAAGTATCTATTCGGAAATACTTGGGAGGCTTTTTGAGAAGGATCCTGCATCATCTACCAATGCTAAGCGCATGCGCGTTATAAAGGTTTTGAGGGAAATTCAACTAAAGGTTCTTGTTATTGATGATCTTCACAACATGCTTGCGGGTACGTCCGTAAGGCAGCAACAATCTCTGAACATGTTGAAATATCTGGGTAACGAACTTCAAATTTCCATAGTAGGTTGCGGCACTGGCGATCTGCTCCGTGCAGTCAGCATCGATCCGCAGATCCAGAACCGGTTTCCTCCCGAGTTTCTACCGAAGTGGGAAATGAACAAGGAATTCCTACAGCTCTTGATGTCCTTTGAGCGATTACTGCCATTGCGAAGGAAGTCGGCGTTACATGAGCGGCCGTTGGCAGCTAAGGCTTTGGCCATGTGTGAAGGTTACATAGGGGAGCTGTCGCTGTTGCTCAACGCCGCGGCAGAGTACGCAATCGAGTCTGGTGAGGAAAGGATCACAGCCGAGGTAATGAACGAGTGTGGGTATCTCTCACCCAGTGATAGGACGCAAATGGCATCGAGGATCTAGCATATGCTCCCAATCCATCCACAGCCGTTGTCGGATGAGCTTCTGACCTCTTGGATGGTGCGGCTGGCTTTTGCTAATGGTTTTTCCTTGCACACCTTTTACTCCAATCTGCTGGGGTACAGGGCGCCTATCTGGAATCGCGATTCTGATCGCCATCCTCCGTCAGCTCTGCTCGACTGCTTATCCACCGCGACGGGGCGGCCGGTCGAGGAGCTAAGAGGTCTGACCTTGGGCTGCTACGAGGGATTCATTTTTGAACATTTTGTAGTAAGTGGAGATGTCCCATTTCTGCTCCCCACCGGTCTTTATCACCGCACCCGTCGCAGGGCGGGCATACAGTTCTGTCCCATCTGCCTGAAGCTCGATCCGGCACCGTATTATCGGCGCCACTGGCGTTTAGCACTCTCTACTGTGTGCACAGCGCACGATTGCTTTCTGGAGCAGATGTGCCCCTCCTGTGGGTCGCCGGTAGTCTTCCACCAGCACGGGATAGGTCGTTCAAAACTAATCGCCGGAAGTGCGTTGAGCATCTGTAGCAAATGCAATTTTAGATTAGGCGATACTCAGCCCAAGCTCACGGGCTGCGCAAACAATGCGGCCGGTCGGATGCTCCTCACCATCACCCGTGCGGTTCAGCTTGGAGACTGGAACGGCTTTATCCAACGGCTGCCGCTGAGTCTGTCATTTTTTACAGGCCTGCGAGTACTTCTAGGCCTGATATGCGGAAGACACGGTCGACGATTACGCGCCGTGTTGAGCGGGATAATCGGGATGGAAGTCGCCCCGGTAGCCCATCTAGATTTTGAGTATCAGTCACTGGAGGTGCGATACGCTTTGCTACGCGCTGCAGCGGCCCTTTTGGTCCATTGGCCAGCGCTCTTCTATGATACTTGCAGCCAGGCGAAGCTCACTCGCTCACGCCTCACGGACTCATTCTCGACAATGCCGTACTGGTTGCGCATTGAGGTCGATCAATATCTTGATACCCGGTCGTACCTACCACCCGCTGAGGAGGTCGAATCTGCAGCTTGCTATCTGCAGGGTGCTGGGATGGCCGTCTCCGGCTCATCTCTCGGTGTTTTGCTAGGCTTGAAGAGGGATGTCGCTCGCAGGGTATTTGTACAGTGGAAAGAATGTCAGCCAGAAGCTCCAGGCGCTTGTCCGGGACCACTGCCCCTATGTCATGCTCCCCGCGATTCCAGTGGTTTCCGACAGGAGAAGTGATTATGCCAAGCGCAGGCAGGCCCTACGTCAAGCGTACGACGGTTAAATGCCAAGACCCGAAAGACGGCACCGGCGACCTTATCATCGATATCCCTGACGAAATGCTCCAGGCAATCGGTGCTGTTGTAGGCGACGAGCTCAGTATTGAAGTGGTCGATGGCATGATTCTGTTGAGACCGCTCAGTAGTGCCACTCCAGGGCCAGGAGTGTAACGCGAGGCAACAGCCTCACCTGGCCCCGTGCAGCCATCGTTCCTATTACCTGGATATTTCGGCTGGGAGATCTCGCGCGTAGCCTTCGATCAGCTCGATCAGTTCAACGTGCTTGGGGAACTCTGTTTTCAGCCAACCGCTTGGCACAAAGTGACGATCCAGATGCACCGCAGTGCTCTGTCCATCGCCGCAAGCACACAGCATCACATTTATCTCGGTTTCATCTCCAGCCATCGCCGCGGGGACGAACACGACTCCCATGTCACTCACCCCAAATGAGCGTCTCCATTCGGGATAGCGCTTTCCATCGGGGTTGGACACTGCATACCACTGAATACTGTTCATTGGTCTCTCTCAAAGGGAATTAATGTCGGGTGCGGTAGATCTTCGCCGTCGATCGCCGCCAACACCTGTTCCAGCACTGTGGCCGGGGCATCCAGCGCGCCGAGGATGACGTACAACTCAGAGAGCAGTTCTGTTTCGGCTTTCCGACGGCGGTCTGTGCTGCCGTCTTCTGCCTCTCCATCATCGAATGCGCTATTCACGGCTTGCTTGGCGATGAGATAGCGTGCATTGCAGTCACAGGGGAAAGGGTGATCGCCGTTGTGGAACCGGTCTTGGGCTTCCCAGCCACTAAGCCGGGGGGCAATAGGTTTGCCGCATTGGGGACAATAAACAGGTTGGCCGTCGATGAGGTAGTACATGGCTGGGTTCCTTTCGCCTGTCCAATGTGAAGTCGCTGTCATGCCGCGCCGGTCACTGGCGAGGCGCGGCATTGTCATGAACGCCGTATGCCGCTGTACACCAAAGGTACAAATGTTCAAAGCTCCAGTACGTGAGGCCTCACGGTACAGAGCGGGATCGGACGCTAAAAATGGCCGGATCTATGCGAATCAATAACGCATAAAAGCGTAACGGTTTCTGCCTAATGCGCTACACTCTCGCGCAATTCCGAAACAGTTTACCCCGTGAGCGAATCATTCCGTGGAATACCTCTCTGAAATCTTGAAGATCCTAGATGGGGCCCTCAAGGCGAATGCCAGCATGGCTTCGAACTATGCCGGCCTTCTGGCCGACAAGCTTGAAAGCGATGGCGACAAACGCCAGGCGCGCATGATTAGAGAGCGACTGGCACGTGCACCCACTGCGCTTGCAACCGCCCAGGATGCCGCCAATGGTTTCAGCTTCTCCAGCTTGCCCACCGATGGCGAAAGTCATATGCACACGGTGGATGTGAGTCGCCCCGCGCTGGACAAGGAGTCGCTGCTGCTTTCGAGCGCGGTGGCGAGCCGAGTGGATGAGTTTCTGGCCAATATTCGCCGGTTTGACGATTTGGCGCGTGTGGGAGCTGCCACGGCCAGCCGCCTTCTGACTTATGGCCCACCTGGCACTGGAAAAACCAGGCTTGCACGGTATGTCGCTGCGCACTTGGAGCTGCCTTTGCTGACCGTGCGTTGTGACACCTTGGTGAGCAGCCTCCTTGGCCAGACCAGCCGAAATCTGCGGCGGGTGTTCGAATATTCGCAGCAGCAGCCATGCGTCCTCTTCCTGGATGAGTTCGATGCGTTAGCCGGTGCCCGCGGCAATGAGAGGGATGTCGGTGAGCTGCAGCGTGTGGTGATCTCGTTGTTGCAGAACATCGATGCGGTCCCGGAGAGCACCATCATCGTGGCGGCTACCAACCATGACCAGCTACTCGATCCTGCTATCTGGCGTCGCTTCAGCTTCCGCATTCCCATGGCTGAGCCGGATGGGTACCTGCGCAAATTGCTTTGGAAGCAATACTTGGAGCCGTTCAGTTCGGAAACTCTGGATCTGGACAACCTAGCCAAGGTCTCGAAGGGGATAACCGGGGCTAATATTGAGCAGGTATGCCTCGACACTAAGCGAGCGGTCGTTCTTTCGAATCAGTCAGCCATTGACGAGGACGAACTTCTTCGGCGCCTGGGTTTGAATCTTGCGTTAGGTGCTGGCCGAGTGCTATCTACTGTCGAGTCAGAAATTCGGTGGCTTAATGGATGGGCGCCCAGGTACTTCTCTCTGAGGACGCTTGGAAGATTGTACGACCTGTCGACTAGGCAAATAAGAAAGATCCTCAAGGAGGAGATCGGCAGTGGCTCGCAAGAATGTACCCGCTCGGGAGTCGTTGAATGCGAGGGTTGAGAACCCTTTCATACACATTCCGTTTCAGGCAAAAGACCTCTCTTCGATTGAGCGGACTGGTGGAGGCGGCGGCAAAGAGCTCGTAGTCGTCGATGACGCATACCGCGCGGCTCTTTCGAAAGCTCTGATTCAAGCCTCAACTGCACTTTCTCACGAGCAGACGCTTCATCCCCAAGCACTCTCGCACCTAGTTCTCAAGCTACGAGATACTGGCATCGCCAAAAGCCACCGGCCTGTTCAGCTTGCCCAAGAGGCTGAACTGGAACCGGCTGGTCATGCCAGGATCGATGAGATGCTAGTCGGTGCTTCTGCCAACAGCTTGACCCAATTCAATCGAGTGATTCTCAAGCGGAATACCCAGGCCATCCGCTGCAATCTAAGCGCGATTGAGTCGATCGAACCCTGGGATCGTAAGCGTCGAAACCCTGAAGGTAGCCAGCAGTTGCTTGAACACGGCCGAGCTGTCATGAGGCTGTTTCAGTATCAGCACGACAGCCTGAACGAGCTCAACTATCAGTCCATTTTGGTCGTGCTGAAGTCGCTTTCGCTTCCGTTTATCGAGATCGCTCAAGGCCGCGGCCTGCCCATCATTGGCGTTCAGGACCTAGATGGTGTCGGCGACAGCGGGCTTGATGTGCTGCTTGACTTGCCGGGCATTCGTACCATCTACGCCGAGCCGTTCTATCATCCGCGGAACACGGTCGTTGTCCCCCAAAGCGGTACAAGTGCTACTCACGCTTCTGCTCAGGAAGTAGCGTTGCCGACCGTGGCGGTGTTCGACACTGGCGTCAGCAAAGACCGATCTCCGATTGCGTCGTTCGTGAAGTCACGCGACACCTACGTCCTCCCGCCAGACACCAACTACGAGCATGGCACTGCGGTGGCATCGCTGATCGCTGCGGGCTCTTTCTATAACGACAAACATTCATGGATTCCGGCGACGCCGGCGTTCATACATGACGTCTGCGCGCTTGAGGCAGCTGGCTCCCACATGAGTGATCTGGAGCTGCGCCTACAGGAGGCCGTGCGACGAAAACCGGAGGTGAAGATCTGGAACCTGTCCGTGGGCGGAGACCCATGCGACGAGAGCAACTTCAGCGACCTGTCGATGACGCTTGATGAGTTAAGCGACAAGTACCAGGTGCTTTTCGTCGTGGCGGCGGGAAATTACAACGACCTCCCGCGTCGTAACTGGCCGACACCAGCGGCGCTCAAAGACAGGATCTCCACCCCTGGCGAGTCTGTGCGGTCGCTGACAGTGGCTTCGGTAGCGCACATTGACGCTACCGATGGCCTCGCCGCAGCGGGTCACCCTGCACCCTATTCACGCTGCGGGCCGGGTCCTGTGTTCACGCCAAAACCGGACATTACCCATGTTGGCGGAGGCGTCCATGCTCCATGGGCCGCAGGTACGTCCAGCCTCAAAGTATTGGCCCCGCAGGGCCACTTGTACCCATCGTTCGGCACAAGCTATGCGGCCCCACTTGCCTCATGCATGGCTGCACATGCCTGGCAGGCTCTGGCAGGTCGTCCCAACCCGAGCCCCTCGCCGTCGTTGGTCAAAGCGCTCATGATCCACTCGGCGCAACTGGCGTCACCTGATTATGACTCGTACCAGCGTCGCTACTTAGGTGCTGGCCGCCCTGATGACGTGTTGAGGGCGCTCTACGATTCAGATG
Organism: Pseudomonas sp. B21-035; assembly: GCF_024748945.1. Classification (NCBI taxonomy): domain Bacteria; kingdom Pseudomonadati; phylum Pseudomonadota; class Gammaproteobacteria; order Pseudomonadales; family Pseudomonadaceae; genus Pseudomonas; species Pseudomonas sp. B21-035. The sequence goes on along the minus strand of NZ_CP087179.1, from coordinate 5,689,519 downwards.
ATTGCTTCACCCTGGTTTTCCAAGCGAACTTGGTTCCTGGCAACATGCGCTGGAGAAAGTCGCCCTATCCGATGCCCGATGTACTGATTGAGGACGGTAAATTCCGAGGCGAAATTATCATGACAGCCGTTTATGCTCCCCCCCTGGATCCTAACGCCGGCAGTGAGTACGTAAGGGCAAACGTGGAGTTGAGCTTCGGGACAATCGAAGGCGACAACATCACCGGCAAAGTGCCGATGGAAAGCGAAGAAGGTCAAAGCGGCTACGAAAGCGCGCAGATCTCCAGCGGGAGTAAATGGTCTCCGGTGAAGGTTCATCGCAAAGCCTTCACGCGTGGTGTAGCCGGAAATGTTTGGGGGCTTCAGGCGTCTGCGCTTTTGCGTGCCTACGAACCCGCGCTTACCGAAGCGTTACCGGTGCACATCATCGTCACCGTGCGTTCGCTGGCTGGCGACCTGCGCGTGCGGGCTGCTGGTATGCGCGCGCTCGCGCAGAGCAACTGGATCAACACTCCCCTGCCTCTGCGCGTCCCTGTCAACGTTATCAACCTTTGAATTAAGTAGCCCATACTCTGCTCGTCGTGGAGGTGTGTAGAGTTTTGGAGCTGCCGATAGCGTTGCTAATAGGACGGTCATCGATGCCCGGTCATTTAGCGTGTTTGATCTTTGGGGCATTCGATAGCACTAGCGACAATTTTGAGGAGTCACCAGCTGATCGCGATTTCCGCTGACTGGCGGTGCCCATTTCTAACCTTTTCCAGCGCGACGCAGCGCAGGAACAGCGCACCTTGATTATTATGATGTTTAGGTAGACATGACGAACTACATTAGTGCTGAGATACTTTGGAAGTTGTCGCCTGGCCAATTTAACGAGTGGCGAGCTAAAAATGACCTGCCGGTCATATTTGAGTACTTTAGAGAGACCTTGCCTGACTTTGATGTTTGGTTAGCTACTATCGGGATTTCCGAGTACGAGATAATGCTATGTTTGCCACTTGGGTGCTGCTTCAATGGAGAGGGAGAGCATGTTGTAATAAAAAAAACTACTTCATATCGAACACCTCAGTACTTTTGCATCAGTAAAAGCGATTCATCCAGTTCCCAATGGGACTCCGTTCGTGAGAGCCATTGCGAAAAAAATGAAAAGCTTGCATTTTTTACTCCTTATTTTGAGTGGATAAAAATTAAAACAGGTAAAGAGCTACCTGTAGATTTGACTCGCGTAGGCTTAGGTCATACTAATCGCTTTTCTATGGGCGCGTGGAGGAATGTCCGGCCTAATAGTCGCACCTCCATTTGGCGAAGCCCTGAGCTGCTTAAGCTGGGCGAGGTAACAGTCCCAGACTGTACAGTTCTATCAGAGATGAATTTGGATTTTGCTGATCTCGATGGCCTTAGGATTGCTGGGGTAATATACGGCGGGTTCAATGTTATAAGTTACTCAAGCCTTGCAAATCTCACCATAGAAAACACGGAGCAAGCTTTTTACCGGTTCAAGTACTGTAGATTTAAAGATACGAAAATATTAAATTCCAAGATTCAAGACTTTTACTTTGAAAAATGCGAGGTCGGAAACTTTTACGCAGAAAGCTCTACGTTTTTCAGGTTGTCCTTTGCAAGATGTAGGGTTTTACCGTTCATTGATAACTGTGATCTAAAGGATCTTATTGTATATAGTCCGGAGAGGAATGAAACTTTCAGTGAGGATGCTTACAGGCTCCTAAAAAACGCATACAATATAGCCGGGCAAAAAAAATTCGCTGCTACATATTTGTATCAGGAGCAGCTGGCGCATCGGCGAAATCTGTTTAGGGCACGAACTTATTTCAAGTATTCTGACTTATATCCGCGTGGAAATCCTGGAAAATGGTCGAATTTCATAAAGTATCGCAAAGGCAAGCAGAAAGTTGATTTTTTGAAAAGCAAGGTGAAATACCTAGTTAGTTATTTTTCAAGGCCCAAATATCTGGCAGTCTATGCTGAGCATAAATTGCAGTGGTTTTATTCGCTTTTAGATTGGGCGCTTTGGGGGCATGGTGTCAAACTTCATAGATTAGCTTTTTCATCATCATTCTTTATTCTGATCTTTGCTATCCTGTATCGCACGCTGGGTGATCAATTACAAGCAGATCCAGCGCCTTCATCTTTCTTTGATTATCTATATTTTTCTATGGTTACCTTCACAACGTTAGGGTATGGAGACATACTCCCGAAGACCACTCTACTGCGAATGATATGCGGGGTTGAAGCATTTTTGGGTGCTTTCATGATGGGGTTAGTTGTAGCTGGGTTTACCAATAGGAAGACCGACTGAGGAACTCACGGGGGTGATTCTATTCTTGGCCTCGAATTTGTTGCTAGCTTTCGACTCTGCACCATCTGACTTTTGATTTCAGCAGTAAGAAAGTTACCAAGGTTTCAACGGATTTCACTCTCCTTCGAAGTCATCTTTGAAGAAGGAAGGTACGCTCTATCGATTTACGGAATGGCATCAAGCTATGAGTCACCTGATGCCAGTTCGTTCCCAAGGAAGACCAAGCGGTCGAATGAGAACCTTAGGTAGCGTTCGAAATCAACTCGACTGTGCGAGCAGTAACCCCATCAATCAAACTGGGGTCTTGATAGATGCGTGCGAGAAGGATCGCACCCTCGTAGTCGGCCACTAATTGTTTCCCTAAGGCCTCTGCCCGATCCGTTTCGAAAGACGATTGTTGAGAGACGCAGACCTGCAGCAGGGTAAGAGTTTGGAGACGGAGTGGTGCTTCCCAAGCAACGATCTAACGCCGCTATGACTTTGTATCAAATTACTTCTGAGTTGCTTCTAGCCGCAGAGTGACAACGATTCTTTTGGATGCGGAGAGCAACATTGCTTGGAGATTGCCAATGATAACTACATCTAGGTGGATGCTGTTATTTTGTCGCCAATAAGCCAGCGCTTAGACCAGAGTTGAGAGTGGCCTAGCCTGGCGTGGATAATTAAAAGATCTTCAGTTAAGCTCATTGCTCCAATAGTCGGCACAACAAGGAGTCGTAGATGTCTGTATTTTTGGTTACGTGGAACTTGAATAATGAGCGTTCAAACTACTCGCAAGCTCGCAAGGCATTCATTGATCATTTGGAGCGGTATACCAATGTCAAGGATGCTGGTCTGGAGTCAGTACGCTGGATCAGCAGCACGAATACTGCTGGGCAAGTCTATGAAGATCTGGCATCCAAACTTGATCGCAATGACCGGGTTTTTGTCACTCAAGTAGCGCCCGGCACTCATCAAGGATGGTTAGACAAAGCCGTCTGGGACTGGATCAACGCCCGCGTTTAAGAGTCTTAACGACTAAATAGGACGCTCAGCTTCGAGCGTCCTTTCGGTCTGACCTGCTTTGTCGCTCATCAAAGGGCCAGTGGTCAGCAAGGTAATCTAGGGCGCCTGTATTATATGGACAGAAAAAAGCTGCCTAAAAAGACGGCAAAAAATGTAGTACCAAAGGTCGGTGAAGCGGAGCTCTTTCAAGGCCTGAGCGTGCATGAGCAAGCCTATCCAAAATTTCTTCACCGAAAAAAGTTAGCAGAAGATAACTTTTCAGTGAAATCTCTCTGCGTGATATATAAAGCTTTCGCCTCCAGATTAGGCAAGGCTTGAAGGAATATTTTTGCTGCGACGTTATAAGTTTAATGGTCATATGGAGGCGTGGACGAGGCAATGCATGGCTTCCCTAGTCACACTCTGTGGTTGAGTATAGGGTACACGAGCCATTTAACTGCTGCGTTGTGCAAGTCTACAGGTCTCGTCCAGGATTAGTCATTCGGCCCAACGGTTCCAGCGGTCTATGGCAATAACTTTATAGGGCAACTTTGGCAGTAGACCTGTCTTAAGCTGCGGCGGGGATCTCGTTTGCAAAAAGGCGGAAATCGCGTTGGCAGTGTGGTTGATCTAGCTATGATACTATCGCAAGATAGCGTGGCTTCTTCTAAAGCGTTAGTAGGCAGGTATGGCGTCGGCTACATTCGTTAATGCTGGTGAACAAAAAATTCTGCAGGAGGCGGCTTTGGCAACGAGTATGATTACGCATATGGTGGTTGTTCCAGACGACACGCGTGAGCGTCGGACAACTTTTTTCCAGGGCTTTTCAGACTTTTGGTTTCCTGAATATGCTCAAATTCTTCATGCCTTGACATTTTTTCCGCATGACTTGATAGATCCATTGTTGCCTAGTGAACAATATGTTCTTGCAAGGCTCCTAGGTGGTGGTTCCAATATTCAATTTTTACGAGCTGATTTGCTTTCTGGTTATTTAAGAATATCAACGGAAAGCAACCTGGTCTTGTGGAGTAGTGAGCTGACGGCACGTCAGGTCAGTGAGGCCATGGAAGGAGTGGCCGATAAGCCTGTTCATATTTCAATCGCGAAAATCGATGACGCTATATGCATCTATGACCTTGATAAGAAAACTATTGATGACTTAGCGTCTACCATGCTTTCTAAAGCGGCAAAACATAATGATGAGATTCGACAGGCTAAGGAGCTCTTAGAGCGCTTAAGGTCCGGTCCAAGATCTAATCCAGTTTTTGAGGCCAGGGGGCATAACTGTACTGAACCCATGATGCGTGTTCTCGCGAGCTGTGGGTATCAGATAAAAATGACACCGGTAAAACCATCGGACTCAATTGAAGAACATGTTCTTGGTATGGCTGAGTTGGCTCATGAAATTGATGAGTTGAGGCCAAAACAATGGCGCGAATCGCCTCTAAGAAATAACGACTCATTAGTATACTGTCCGTCATCTTACACATATCTCTATCGAGCCGATGGCGCGCTCTGGAACAAGCTCAATAGGAAGCTTGATAATGTTAAGAGAAACTTCTTAAAAAACGCGATTGTACGAAATAGAGGCTATGGCAATATTGGTATGCAGTCCGGTGGGGAAATATTCAATCCGTATGCTGATAAAGTATTGGGACCCTTGCTGCACGAAAAGCAGAGCGAGCTTAAGCTGTTTACGACCGTAATCGGGCTGGCTTCAGCAATCCAGTGTATACCAGCCTTGCGGCTGCCCAATTCAGTTATGCTGCACCACGCAAAGCTGCGTGCAATAGGTCAGCTCATTAATTCTAATAATAAAAAGCGTCGTCAGAAGCTTAACCTGCAGTTCGAGGAGTATAGTAGGTCTGTAAAAGATGATGCTGGCATAGAGCTTATGCAAGTGAGCTTTGCAAATAAAAGTAAAGTGCTTTGCGTATGTGATCTGCCTGTGGAGTGGGTCGCCATTGATAATCTCCCTATAATGTACTCTCACGAGATATCAAGGGTCCCGTCCACTCCGGGTAATGTGGCGATTAGTACGCTTTTGTCTCGAACCAAAAAGGTATATCCATACGCTGCTTTGTGTGACATTTTAATTTTGCGCTCTTTTACAGGCGGCGATCCCATTCGCGATCACTTAACGTCTGCCGTTAACTATATGGTTGAGCAAGGTAAGCTTGAAGGGTTGCGGGTTAGTATCGTTGATATAAATAGTCGGGAAGAGTTGGTTGGTGCGCTCAACAAGTTTAAGGGGCTGATGGTTATCTTCGATTGCCATGGTAATCATGGTGGGGAAGAAGATATTGCCTGGCTGGAGGTCGGAGGAGAGCGTTTAGACATTTGGCATATCTATCAGGAGGCTAGGGTCCCTCCGATTGTTGTTTTGGCGGCGTGCAGTACGCATCCGGTTGAGGGATCACATGCTTCGGTTGCAAATGGCTTCCTCGAATCTGGTGCGGAAAGCGTGATTGGAACATTCGCCCCAGTTGATTCTGCTCATGCCACAGTGTTCGTAGTCAGACTTCTTGAGCGTGTTGCAACCTATCTTCCTTTAGTCCTTGCTAGACGTAATTATAATTGGCGAGAAGTAGTGACTGGGTTGCTGCGCATGTCATACGTCAGAGATGTTCTAGATTTATTAAAGAACGAAATGCGACTGCTGTCTGAAGAGGAATATTATAGAATTCATGTTGATGCTAATATGTCGATCAATATGAATGAGGATGGAGGCTGGTTTGAGGAATTTAAGTCTTCCATTTGCGAAGCTCTGGGATACGATCAGGAACAAGGTAGTTTGCTCTGGAAAAATAATTTCCAATTCCTAGATTCGATGTTGTTTGTTCAACTGGGAAGGCCGGAGAATATTATAATCACTTCGTCCGATTTTTGACGTAAAATATTTGGTAGAGAGTTATTGCAGGAGGCCTGGTATTCCCGAGGCTTTCCTGTTTATTTTTTCGCTAATGGCGAAAATTTTCGAGGATGCCTTATGTGGAAATTCTTATCGGCTGATATTGCGAGCACTAGCGTGGCCGATATCGGACGGGATTTCAGGTATGTTCTTGTTTGTAATTTAAGCGAACATTCAAGTCCAGATAGTTAGTGGGGCGGAATTGGTAGCCTCTAATTTTATTATAAAGTTGGAGCTCAAACTCGGAAGCGAGTAGCCGTGATCTCGGGCTTATCGCGCGACATCCACCTTTTGTCCTGCGGCGATCCAGTCAGAAATACCGCCAGCCAAGCGCTCCGCATCCCGGCCACTCGACCGAAGGATTGCTACGGCTTCAACAGAGAGCACGCAATAGGGATCGCGGCAGTGGGCGACCACGGGGGGGGCGCCCACTGCCGCAGTAACCGCTAGCGGCAGAGGCACACACTCGTACCTGTCGACGGTAAAGGCTCAAGGCAACCCAGCGTGATGAGCTATACCATCTGGCTGCCAGAGGTAAACTGTTCAGAGACAGAGGGAGTATGCAGCATGATGGCTGATCAACGCCTCACTCAAGAACAGTCCGCGATCGGCCTGAGAACGGCGCTTCGGATCATCGGAGGATGGCAGGCCTCAGCTGCTCAAGCGTGCAAAATTTTGCGGATCTCACGCTCCACCTACCGTCGGGTTTCTCAGGGTAGTGGAGCCGGTGGAAGGCTGGACCTGGATCAGCATCAGCGTATTGGGTTGGTGCTGGGGATTCATGCCGCGCTGCGGAGCGTATTTACCAATCAGATGAATGTTCAAGGATTTCTTGGTTTCAAAAACCAGAATGAATTCTTCGAGGGCCGCTCTCCCTTGGAGATCATGTCGCAAGGCGACATGATCTCGCTCTACGAGACCTACAAGCGCATTGATCAGTTACAGCGGATAGGCGAGGTGTGGGTCAAGTAAGCGCCGTAGAGCCACCCATTTGCTGTGGTTCCTGCATCGGGGTAGAGGACCACTGGAGTGAGCTTCTGCATTACGACCTCGAGCATGGATATCGAGCCGGGCCTTAGCTGCCTGTCCAGGTAGGCTTTCCGGTCTCGGTAGCCGGCCCCTGTGTCCGTCGGGTGTATCAAAGCCGGCATTTTGGGCCGTCGTCGGGAAGCGCCCAAGGCCGACTATCCCGAAATTTTGGGGCACCTTGACCTGGCCATCTGTTCATGTGCCTGGATCAATGGCTTTCGATCTTCAGGTCTAGAGTGAACAGCTACTGGTTAAAAACAGACATGGGCAGCGCTGTTGCCTGTCGTCCATCAGTGATGGTTCCGTTAAGGTTAAAATTGTATCTAAAGCTGCTTTGAAAGTTTTTAATTCGGGATTATAGGGCGGAAATTTTTGCAAGTTAAAACTCTGCTTGGGCTTGCGACTCTATACTCTCTTCAGTAAGTGGCATTAGGACTGTTCTCTTTGGGGCGAGTGGCCACAAAATGTCACTCGGATGTATTTGATGAGGTCCTAAGTCCCAGCTTTTTTGGTAAATTTCTCGATAAGCGCTTGCCCTCTTACCTTGGGGTTCATTCTCTAGTAACGCTAGCATCACTCCCTCCATTTTTCCTTCCAGTTCGACAGTCATTGACCTGTACGTCCAAAGTGCGTGAATTCCTAAAAATGGTAATTTTGCACTCAGCAAAAAAGGGGCGTGACGTTTGAGTCTGACATTAGCTAGGTGTGTAAGTTTTATTGACTTGTAAGGGTGTCGAGCAGCCGACAACCCGGCTTCGCTGGATCGGTAAAGTTCAATGGCGCGCCGTTCTACATCTAGTAATGGCGCTAATTTGGCGCATTTATTTGGATTCAGCAGATTCTCTACATTGCCTGTCACTATCATTTTAAGGACACGGGATGTGGGCGCTAGGAAATTTCTTAATACCTCTGAGCAAGGGATGTAAATATAGTTTCGCCTATGTTCATAGCGTAAATAATTTATGGACTTCAAAAATGTTGCATGCGGGTTTTTAGATTTTCTAAGCTTAGCAAGCAACTCTTCTGTGGATTCGCAACTGTCGCTCGAGATTAACTCGCACTTGCGAACAATAATGTCGGCTACATGATGAATCCAGAACTGATTGCGTACTCTGACTCCCTCACGCCACACTGAACCTGCGGCGAGGTGCCTGAGAGCGCTGAGTGGGGCTTTGAATGCTTTGATTTTGCGCCGATATTTCGGAGAAATGTGATCAACGGGTGGTGAAAAGCAGAAAATCTCTACCTGTATTCTTCCTTGATCATGGTCGATCAGCAGGTTGCGAGCGCCTAGGATTTGCCACGGTCTTGCCCCTTCGGATAGCTCTTCAAAAAACGGCACCCCCATTCAGTATCGAATCCACTATCACAGAAAAATGTGAAGTTATCATTTTTTGATGTAGAAAATCATTCTTTGATGTGTTTTACAACCGCCGACCAGCGCAGCACCGGAGGCCGAGTGATGCGGATGGCGAAACGGCCGCTGCGGCCAACTGCTCAGCGGCACATGGCTGGCCACCGACTGTATCGCCGCCACCTCCAGCGCTTCGCGTTCATCCAGCGGTGGCAACAGGCCGGGCAGGCGGCTGGCGAGCAGGGTCTTGCCGGTGCCCGGTGGGCCGCTGAACAGCAGGTTGTGCGCACCGGCGGCGGCAACCAGCAGTGCGCGCTTGGCGGCTTGCTGGCCCTGTACTTCGTTGAGGTCGGGGTAGGGGCGGATCTGCAGCAACAGGCCGTTGGCAGCGTAGGGATTGAGCGGGCTCTGGCCGTTGAAGTGGGCGACCAGTTCCAGCAGGTTACTGACTGCAAACACTACCAGGCCCGATGCTAAACAGGCTTCTTCGGCATTCTCTTGCGGCACCACCAAGGCCCGGCCGGCTTCTCGTGCCGCCAAGGCAGCGGGCAGTACGCCTTGCACCGAGCGGATTGCCCCGGACAGCGCCAGTTCACCCAGGCATTCCACCTCGCCAAGCGCTGCAATCGGGAACTGGCCGTTGGCGGCAAGGATCCCCAGGGCGATGGCGAGGTCAAAGCGTCCGCCATCCTTGGGTAAATCCGCGGGAGCAAGGTTAAGGGTGATGCGCCGGGCGGGGAATTCCAGGCCGGAATTGAGGATCGCGCTGCGCACCCGATCCTTGCTTTCTTTCACGGTCGCTTCCGGCAGGCCAACCAGGGTCAGTGCCGGCAGACCATTGGCCAGATGCGCTTCAACACTGACCGCCGGGGCCGAAACACCGACCTGGGCACGGCTGTGGACAAGGGCGAGGGACATGAACGCTCCATGATCTAGACAAAGCCGCGTCCTGCGGCTCTGCAAGCGTAGTGGGGTGGAGCGGATCGGGGCGGGGAAGAGTGAGTCTGGTTTTTACAGGACCACTAGTGCGAGCGCTGCGCACTCGATCGCCGGCAAGCCAGCTCCGACAGGTTCAGCACTGTTCTCAGGCTTGTAGGAGCGGGCTTGACCCGCGATGAGGCCAGTACAGCCAGCCACGCCGAGCGTTATGTGCGACGCCTTGACCACTACCGCGTCGCTCAGGCGCGCACGTAAACCCAGGCCGTCAGACCAGAGGCCAGGGTCACCGCAACCCGCTTGTAGTCGGACACTTCATAGGCATCCGCCGCGGCAAGTTCGGCTTCGCTGATCTGCAAGACCATGCCGGGTACGCTGTCGTCGGCATTGCTGCTGGGGGTGACGATCGGGTGGTGGGTCTTGCCGCTGGTGGCCAGGACTTGCGGGTCGGTGATTTCCACCCAGGCCTGGCTGTAACCGAGCATCTGGTCCTCCTGGCCGACCAGTTCACGGCCGAAGTTGGCCAACTGCACAGCTTTGTCCTGCAGGGTGCCATAGGAGAACAACAGCACCGGGTACTCAGTAGAAGGCGTCATCGCAAGCTCACTCGGCAGCAGGCGGGTTCAGGCGTGCTTCCATTTCCGCGACCTTGGCTTCGAGCGCCTCAAGACGGGCGCGGGTGCGGGCCAGGACGACCATCTGGCTGTCGAATTCTTCCCGGCTGACCAGCTCGAGTTTGCTGAAGCCGCTTTGCAGCAGGGCTTTGAACTGGCTTTCGATTTCGCTGCGAGGCTGCGAGGTGTCGCCGCTGAACAGGCGCGAGGCCTGGTCGCTCAGGGCATCAAGAAAGGCTTTGGGCGCGAGCATGTTCGGCTGTCCACAGTATGCAATGGGGCGCCAGTGTAACACGCAGCCTCAGCGCCCCAATGCTGCACGCTTTTCGCGCATGGCGGCGAAACGCCGCGCACCGTTGTTGTGCAGCAAACCCGTGCTGGCGACTGGCCAAGTCGGGTTGTGCAACCTAAGTCCCTGTAATTCTGGGCTTTAACCATTCTGGCAAGGTTTCTGCTATGTCCTTCATGACCCATGCACTGATGCAGTCACCATGACGACGCGTTACAAAGCCAGGCACTGCGCTTAGACTTGAGTCGGGTTTGTTTTCCTGGGGCAAGTCCACCAATTCGGGAGAGAGTTTCATGAAGCTAGTCACTGCCATCATCAAGCCGTTCAAGTTGGACGACGTGCGCGAGTCGCTGTCCGAAATCGGCGTGCAGGGCATTACTGTCACTGAAGTCAAAGGTTTCGGCCGGCAGAAAGGTCACACCGAGCTGTATCGCGGCGCTGAGTATGTGGTCGATTTTCTGCCCAAGGTGAAGATCGACGTCGCCATCGACGACAAGGATCTGGACCGGGTCATCGAGGCGATCACCAAGGCGGCCAACACCGGCAAGATCGGTGACGGCAAGATTTTCGTGGTCAATCTGGAGCAGGCGATTCGCATCCGTACCGGCGAAACCGATACCGACGCGATCTAAAAAAAGCCTCACCAAACCCCAACGCCCCAGGAGATAACAATATGACTCTGCGTCAGTTCGCAGGGCTAGGAGCCCTTTTGTCCCTCGTAATGCCTGGCCTGGCCCTGGCAGAGGAGGCGGCAGCCCCCGTGCTCAACTCCGGCGACACCGCCTGGATGTTGACCGCTACAGCCCTGGTGCTGTTCATGACCATCCCTGGTCTGGCCCTGTTCTACGGCGGCATGGTGCGTTCCAAGAACGTGCTGTCGGTGATGATGCAGTGCTTTGCGATCACCGGCCTGATCAGCGTCCTGTGGGTGGTTTACGGCTACAGCCTGGCCTTCGATACCACCGGTATGGAGCAAGGTGTCGTCAACTTCAATTCCTTCGTTGGCGGTCTGTCCAAGGCGTTCCTCGCCGGCGTGACCCCGGCGAGCCTGACCTCTTCGGCGGCGCTGTTCCCTGAAGCGGTGTTCATCACCTTCCAGATGACCTTCGCGATCATCACCCCGGCGCTGATCGTCGGCGCCTTTGCCGAGCGCATGAAGTTCTCGGCGATGCTGATCTTCATGGCCATCTGGTTCACCCTGGTCTACGCGCCCATCGCCCACATGGTCTGGAGCGGTAACGGCGGCCTGATGTGGGACTGGGGCGTGCTCGACTTCGCGGGCGGCACCGTGGTGCACATCAACGCCGGTATTGCCGGCCTGGTGGCCTGCCTGGTATTGGGCAAGCGCAAGGGCTTCCCGACCACGCCAATGGCGCCGCACAACCTCGGCTATACGCTGATGGGCGCGGCCATGCTGTGGATTGGCTGGTTCGGCTTCAACGCAGGCTCCGCCGCTGCCGCCAACGGCACCGCCGGCATGGCCATGCTGGTGACCCAGATCGCTACCGCCGCAGCGGCCCTGGGCTGGATGTTCGCCGAGTGGCTGACCCACGGTAAGCCAAGCGCACTGGGCATCGCCTCGGGCGTGGTCGCAGGTCTTGTGGCCATCACCCCGGCTGCCGGCACTGTCGGGCCGATGGGCGCCCTGGTAATCGGCCTGGTGGCGGGCGTGATCTGCTACTTCTGCGCCACCAGCCTCAAGCGCAAGCTGGGTTACGACGACTCCCTGGATGCCTTCGGCGTGCACGGCATCGGCGGTATCGTCGGCGCGATCCTCACCGGCGTGTTCGCAGCCCCGGCACTGGGCGGCTTCGGCACCGTCGAAGACATCGGCGCGCAAGTCTGGATTCAGGCCAAGGGCGTCGGCTTTACCGTGATCTACACCGCGATCGTCACCTACGTGATTCTCAAGGTGCTGGATCTGGTCATGGGCCTGCGGGTCAACGAAGAAGAAGAGTCGGTCGGTCTCGACCTGGCGCAACACAACGAGCGCGGCTACAACCTGTAACGTCCTCGAAAAAATCTTGCCCGGCTTGCCGGGCATTTTTTTGTCCGGATTTTGTCACTTCTCTCAGGCGCAAACGGTTTCTTGCCGCGCTTAGATGGCTGCGTGCGACGTGGGCAGAAAACTTACAGCGCTCAGTGAAATTTAGGCACTTTGCTTTTTCTCTGAGCACGCTAGAATGCGCGCCGAAGGGTGCTGACGAGCTGTCCGCAAACTTCCGTACCCTTTGCTAGGCTTGCCAATAAGCGAGTCGATCATGCCAGGGTATGTCGGCGCATTACCGCCGCCCGCTCTTTATTTGTACAGACCTCGCCCGTGACGTGGGGTTTGCCCGGTTCTCGCCATTCGTTGTGGCGCAACCACGGCCCGCAGCCTGCCTGCGGCGCTTGAATTTTTTCTGGCAGCTGTCGATTTTCGACGTTGCTGGTCTATAACTAATCTGCTTTTCGCAAGTCATGAGGTAGAACATGAGCGACGACGATCTGGAAAATGACGACCTCGAAGTAGGCGATGAAGACGAAGGCGATGAAGGCCTCGAAGCGGCAGCCGATGATGTGGCTGACGACAGCGGCGACGACAGCCCGGCTCCCGTAGCCAAAGGCAAGTCGAAGTCGGCGGCAGTCTCGGTAGAAGACATGCCGAGCATGGAAGCCAAGCAGAAGGAGCGTGATGCCCTGGCCAAGGCCATGGAAGAGTTTCTCTCCCGTGGTGGCAAGGTGCAGGAAGTGGAGGCCAACGTGGTCGCCGATCCGCCCAAGAAGCCGGACAACAAGTACGGTAGCCGCCCTATCTGAGTGGCCCCGTCAGCAAGAAAGCCCGCCGTCGCTGCGGGCTTTTTTGTGTCTGTAATGGTTGGTTCGCCGAAATGTGGGAGCGGGCTTGCCCGGCGATGCGATGTGCGCTGACAGTCCGCAATCGCGGGTCAAGTCGGGTCGCCGCACCGCCGCTCCCACAGATTTAACGCCAGCTGTTGAGCAGTTCAGGCAACTGCGACAGGCGCTGGATCTCCGCGTCAGGGCGGTTCTCGGCTTCCCAGGCCTTGCCCTGGGGGTTGAACCAGATCGCCCGCAGGCCGGCGCGCTGGGCCCCGGCAATGTCATCGCCGGGGTGATCGCCAATGTGCACCGCCGCAGTCGCCTCGACTTCGCCCTGGCGCAGGGCTTCGAGGAAGGGTTGCGGGTCGGGTTTGCCGATGCCTAGGTCTTCGGCGCACAGGGCAAATTTGAAGTAATCGGCCAGGCCCAGGCGGCGCACATCGGCGTTGCCATTGGTGACCACGCCCAGGGTGTAGTGGTGACGGAGGATCTCCAGCACCGGCTGCACCTCAGGGAAGATATCGATCTGGTGGCGGGCGTGGAGGAACACTTCAAAGCCTTCGTTGGCCAGCTCACGGGCCTTGTTCTCGCTGTAGCCGACCTCTTCCAGGGCATGGAACAGTACGCGCCGGCGCAGGGCGCTGATGCGGTGCTTGAGCCCGGGTTCTGCCTGCACCAGGCGCTCGCGAATGGCATACAGGTGCTCGACCGGAACCGCGCCCAGGGTTGGCGCATTGGCTGCCAGCCAGTCGCGCAGGGTGGTCTCGGCGCTGACGATCACTGGTGCGGTGTCCCACAGGGTGTCGTCGAGGTCGAAGGTGATCAGCTTGATGCTCATGAGTCACTGCCCTTACTGCGTTTGGCCCGGGGGTGGGCGCTGTCATACACGGCGGCCAGGTGCTGGAAGTCCAGGTGAGTGTAGATCTGCGTGGTGGCGATGTCGGCGTGGCCGAGCATCTCTTGCACGGCGCGCAGGTCCTGGGACGATTCCAGCAAGTGGCTGGCGAAGGAGTGTCGCAACATGTGCGGGTGCAGGTTCTGGCCCAGTTCGCGGGCGCCAGCGGCTTGCACCCGCAGTTGAATGGCCCGTGGGCCCAGGCGCCGGCCCTGCTGGCTGACGAACACCGCGCCGTCCTGCGGGCCGCTGCCGGCGCGCAGCACCAGCCATTGCTCCAGCGCCTCGCGGGCCTTGCGCCCGACCGGCAGCACGCGGGTCTTGCTGCCCTTGCCGTGGACTTGCACCAGGCCGCCGGGCAGGTCGAGCTGCTCCAGGTTGAGGCTGGTCAACTCCGACAGGCGCAGGCCGGAGGAGTAGAACAGCTCGAGCATGGCCTGGTCGCGGCGGGCGAGAAATTCATCCTCGACCGCACCTTCCAGCAGTTGCAGGGCGCGATCGGTGTCGAGGGTCTTGGGCAGGCGCCGTTCGCCCTTGGGCGCCGACAGGCCGTTGGCCGGATCGTGGCTGCAGTGGCCTTCACGGTTGAGGTAACGGTAGAAACCGCGCACCGCTGAGAGCAGGCGGGCAAGGCTGCGCGAGGACTGGCCCTGGTGATGCTGGCGGGCGATCAGTTGGCGCAGGTGCTGGATCTGCAGGGCGTTCCAGCTGTCGATGCCGCTCTTGGTGCAGAACGCCAGGACGCTTTCGAGGTCGCGTCGGTAGGCCAGCTGGGTGTGTTCGGACACCTGGCGCTCGTTGCGCAAGTGCGCGCAGAAGGCCTCCAGCTGGCGTTCCACTAGCGCACCGGACGCAGGGTCTGGGTATGGCGCGGGACGACCCGGCCGAGTACTTCGGCGATGTAGCTGAGGAACAGGGTACCGACCGTGCTCTTGTAATGCTGCGGGTCGCGACTACCGATCGCCAGTACGCCGTGCAGGCCCTGGTGGTTGAGGGTGGCGACGGCGCTGGAGCCGACTTCCTTGCGCTGCTCTTCGCCGAACAGGAAGTCCAGCTCATGATCGCGCAAGTTGCCACTGACCGTCTTGCCGGCGCACAACAGGCCGCCAATGGCTTGCTGGGCGTCGCCGCTGTTGACCCAGCGGCCGACCGGCGCGGCAGTTTCGCCGAACAGAATCAGGCTGACGAAGGGCACCTTGAACTCCTGGCGCAGGCTGTCTTCGACAGCCATCACCACGCTTTCGAGGCTGTCAGCATCGAGCAGGTCGAGGATCAGCCGGCGGGTCTTGTCGAACAGCCGGTCGTTGTCGCGGGCCACGTCCATCAGTTGCGACAGGCGGTGACGCATCTCGATATTGCGGTCGCGCAGCAGCTTGAGCTGGCGCTCGACCAGCGACACGCTATCGCCACGCTGATGGGGAATGTGCAGCTCGCTGAGCAGTTCGTCGTGCTCGGCGAAGAACGTCGGGTTGTCGCGCAGGTAGGCAACCACGGCCTCAGCCCCGAGGGTGGGCGTCGAGCCCTCGGCGCTAAGGTCGGTGGGCTGTTCGGCGGGAGCCTGGGGCTGATCGGTCATGGCTGGTACTCACTCATAGACGAACCTGTCCTTCAAACACGCGTACGGCGGGGCCGGTCATCAACACCGGTTTGCCCGGGCCTGCCCATTCGATGGACAGGCGCCCACCCGGCAGGTCGATCAACAGCGGTGAATCCATCCAGCCCTGGCTGATCGCCGCCACGGCAGCGGCGCAGGCACCGGTACCGCAGGCCTGGGTTTCGCCCGCGCCGCGTTCCCACACCCGCAGTTGCGCGCGGTGACGGTCGATGACCTGGATGAAACCGACATTGACCCGCTGCGGGAAGCGCGGGTGATGTTCGATCTGCGCGCCCAGCTCGTGCACTGGCGCGGCGTTGATGTCGTCGACGCGCAGCACGGCATGGGGGTTGCCCATCGACACGGCGAAGAGTTCGACGTTGCGCCCTGCGACCTCGAGCGGGTAGCTCAGGGCCTGGGCCGGCGCGTCGAACGGGATCTCGGCCGGCACCAGCCGCGGCGGGCCCATGTCGACGCTGATCTGCCCGTCGTTGCGCACGTCCAGCTCGATGATGCCGCCTTTGGTTTCAACGCGGATGCGTTTTTTCGCAGTCAGGCGCTTGTCCAGCACGAAGCGCGCAAAGCAGCGCGCACCGTTGCCGCACTGTTCGACCTCGGAGCCGTCGGCGTTGAAGATTCGGTAGCGGAAATCCACTTCCGGATTGCTCGGCGCCTCGACGATCAGCAACTGGTCGAAACCGATGCCGGTGTGGCGGTCGCCCCATTGCTTGGCGTGCTTGGGTAAAATGTGCGCATGCTGGCTGACCAGGTCGAGGACCATGAAGTCGTTGCCCAGCCCATGCATCTTGGTAAAACGCAGCAGCATGGGTTTACTCCGGCAGCAGGCTTTCGCCGGCGAACAACTCGGCCACGGTTTCGCGACGACGCACTTCGAAGGCCTGGTCACGATCGACCAGCACTTCGGCACAACGACCACGGGTGTTGTAGTTCGAGCTCATGACAAAACCATAGGCACCCGCCGAGTGCACCGCCAGCAGGTCGCCTTCGGCCAGGTTCAGCTCGCGCTCCTTGGCGAGGAAGTCGCCGGTTTCGCAGATCGGCCCGACGATGTCGTAAACACGGCCTTCGCCGGCACGCGGCTGCACCGCCGTGACGTTCATCCAGGCCTGGTACAGGGCTGGGCGGATCAGGTCGTTCATCGCCGCATCGACGATGGCGAAATCCTTGTGCTCGGTGTGCTTGAGGTACTCGACCTGGGTCAGCAGCACGCCAGCGTTGGCGACGATATAGCGGCCCGGTTCGAACACCAGGGCCAGGTCGCGGTCGCCGACGCGCTCGCGGATGGCCTTGATGTAGTCGCCGGCCAGCGGCGGCTCTTCGTCGCGATAACGCACACCGACGCCGCCACCCAGGTCCAGGTGACGCAGGAGGATGCCGCAGTCGCCGAGGCGGTCGATCAACGCCAGCAGGCGGTCGAGGGCATCGAGGAAGGGTTCCAGGGTGGTCAGCTGCGAGCCGATATGGCAGTCGACGCCGACCACTTCCAGGTTCGGCAGTTGCGCGGCGCGGATGTACACCTCTTCGGCATCGGCGATGGCGATACCGAACTTGTTTTCTTTCAGGCCCGTGGAGATGTACGGGTGGGTACCGGCATCGACGTCCGGGTTGACCCGCAGCGAAACCGGCGCGCGTACGCCCATTTCGGCGGCCACTACCTGCAGGCGCTCGAGCTCGTCGGTGGATTCGACGTTGAAGCAGTGCACGCCGACTTCCAGGGCGCGGCGCATGTCTTCGCGGGTTTTGCCGACGCCGGAGAACACCACGCGATCGGCACGCCCGCCCGCGGCCAGTACACGCTCCAGCTCACCGCCGGAAACGATGTCGAAACCTGCGCCCAGGCGGGCCAGCAGGTTCAGCACAGCGAGGTTGGAGTTGGCCTTGACGGCGAAGCACACCAGGTGCGAAACCCCCTCCAGAGCATCGGCGTAGCTACGGTACTGGGCCTCGATGTGGGCGCGCGAGTAGACGTAGGTCGGCGTGCCGAAACGTTCGGCGATGGCCGACAGGGCCACGCCTTCCGCGAACAGCTGACCGTCGCGGTAGTTGAAAGCGTCCATGGGTTACCCTTACTGGTGCTTGTGCGATTGCGACTTTTTACCGTCTTTGCTGTCGTCTGGCAGGTACAGCGGGCCCTTCTGGCCGCAGGCGGAAACGAGGCAGGCAACCGCGACGAGCGCCGCGAGGGTGGAGATCAGGCGCTTCATGGCGTAATCCTTTGTAATAAGCAGTATTGCGCCCGAGTATACCGAGCGCCCGGCCCCTTGCCTATGCGGGCAACCCGCCGTCGGGCGGGGTGGTGGCTGCGCTGCCTGGCGCAGGTCGGTATCCTTTGCATTCGGCGCGCCGCGCTCGTATCTTGCCCGGCTTGCGTGTGTGCAGACATTTTTGAGGTTCTTGCAATGAGTTTGACCGAAGCGCGTTTTCACGACCTGGTCGACGCGACCCAACAGGCGCTGGAAGACCTGTTCGACGAGACTGACCTGGATCTGGACATGGAGAACTCGGCAGGGGTCCTGACCATCAAGTTCGACAACGGCAGCCAGCTGATCTTCAGCCGCCAGGAACCGCTGCGCCAGCTGTGGCTGGCCGACAAGTCCGGTGGTTTCCACTTCGACTACGACGAGCAGAACGGCAAGTGGACCTGTGAAAAGACCGAGGAGCTGCTGGGCGAGATGCTGGAGCGCATCGTCTGGGAGCGGGCGGGTGAAAAGCTCGATTTCGACGACATCTGATGAGCAGCGCAGCCAAGCCGGCCAAGCCGCTCTACAGTAACGTCAGCCCGGCAGTACCGTCGCCGTGCATCAGCACCTGCCGGCTGGATGAGCACAAGGTTTGTATCGGTTGCTTTCGCCATGTCGAGGACATTCGCCAGTGGCGTGCGGCCGACGATGAGCAGCGCCGGCAGATCTGCCGTGAGGCGCTGGCGCGTCGCCAGCTGGCCGGGTCGGCATAGACCCTCCGGGTATTGTGTATTTACTTGGCTGTGGTAGTGTCGAACCTGTTTCGGCTGTGCCGAATTCCTGCAAACCCCGCCCTTGGGCGGGGTTTTGCTTTATATCGCCCAGAAAAAGGAGTCTGACCGGATCATGAGCACCAAGCCTTCCATTATCGTCACCCGATTGGACGTACAGCGTCTCGAGCGTCTGATCGACAGCCTCGATGAGAAGACGCAGGATTCGCCGGGTGTGCTCGCCTTGCAGGACGAGCTGGACCGCGCCGAAACGGTCGGTCACGAGGAAGTTCCGGCCGGTGTCGTGACCATGAACTCCCGGGTTCATTGCCGCGAAGAAGCCAGCGGCAAGGACTACCACCTGACCCTGGTCTACCCGAAAGACGCCAACGCCGACGAAGGCAAGATCTCTATCCTCGCGCCGATCGGCAGCGCGCTGCTGGGCTTGTCGGTAGGCGAGCAGATCGACTGGCCGGCCCCGGGCGGCAAGACCCTCAAGCTCAAGCTGCTTGAAGTCGAATACCAGCCAGAAGCGGCAGGTGACTTCGACCTCTGAGCCTCAAGCCTGCGCCAGGGCCTCGTTGAGCGCCCGCTCCAGTTCGCCCTTGTAGCGCAGGTAGAGAATGCTCGAGCCCAGGCCATCGGCCAGCAGGCCCGATAAGTCCAGGTCGGTGATGTAGCAGCGGTAGCGCTCAGCCTCGCGGCGCTGCTCGATGATCTCGCGGGCGACCACCGCATACAGCTGGTCGCCATGCTCGAGCTGGGAAAACTCCCGCTGATTGCAGTACAGCGTGACTTGCACGTCATCGCTGGCGCCGGCCTGCAGAATCGCCTGCACTTCGTAGTAGGGCCGGTCGATGGCCTTGACCTCGACCTGGCGCGCTTCTACCTGGCGAACCTTGCCAGTGCCTGATGGCAACAATTGGTAATAAAGAATATCCAGTGAACCCTGGGCCTGCAGGCTGTCCAGTGGCAGGCGCGCATCGCGGCGAAACACGATCGATTGCAAGAAGCGCTGCAGCGGCAACAACAGGCTGTTTTCATCGTGAAACGGCAAGCGCTGCTGCCACAGGGCATTGTGCTCATCGAGTACGTAGACATCCGCCCAGGTGTCCTGCAGCCGATAGAACAGCTGGATGCACTGCGGCTGGCCCAGCGGCAGCAGTTGCGCCAGGTCGAGCTCCTGCAGGGCATTGGCGTCCAGGTGCAGGGGGCTGTAGTCACTGCGTTCTTCACCGAGGTAGCGCAGCACCGCGTCCGGATCGTCGAGGGTCACCAGGTTTACCGCGCCGCGTTGCAGTTCCAGTACATGGGTGTGCTGCTCGACTTGCAACAAGTAGCGCTGGTTGAGGTTCTGCGCCAGCAGCGCCTGAGTGCTGGCGAACACTTCCTCGACCCGCAGGGCGATGGCCTGGGCGCGGTTGTGGCAGAAGCAGCGGACCCGCAGCCTGGGCGTGTGGCCGGCGCCCAGGCTGTTGAGGTAATCACGCAGGCAACGCAGCAGGGCATGTTCGCCGTCGTAGCGGTGCACCTGCACTTCGTTCCAGCTGTTGAGGGTGACCTGGTCGAGGGTCAGCACCAGGTTTTCGCGCACCCCGGCGTAGCTCAGCGAGTCAGTGCGCTCGGTGGTCATCAGGATGTTCAGGTCGCGGTGGTGCTGTAGCGGGTCGATGCCGACATTGACCAGCAGCAGGATCTCGTCCACCACGCTCGGTTGCAGCAGGCGCTGTTCGCTGACCACCGTCAGGGGCAGGGCGACGCTCTGTTGCAGGCTGCCGAGCAGGTTGAACAGCTCATACTCGCTCAGGTCGCTGCTGCCCGGGTGCAGGGCCAGGCGCGTGCTGCTGTCGATCACACCGTTGCGGTGCGCCCAGGTCAGCAGTTCGAGCAGTTCGCGGCAGCGTTTGATCGGCGCGAAGTGCTCCCACTCGTGCACGCCGAGGTTGCCGTTGTACAGGCCCCAGTGGGTCTGCCCGGGCTCTTTGCGGTTGGGTGACTGCACCAGGGTCAGGGTGTCTTCGGCGAGGTCCGGGGCGATGCCCGGGTTGATGAACTCAACCTTGCCGGCGCGCCGTTCAAAGGCGGCGTACAGGCGCCGGCCGAGCACGCTGAGATCGCGCTGGTCGATGCGGCTGGTGGCGTTCTGGCTGCGGGCAAACTGGCAGAGGAAGCGGTAGCTGTAGTTCAGCTCGGCTACCAGCTCCCGGCGCTCGACCGCCACCTGGCGGACTTTCCATTGGCTGCGGTTGTCGAGCAGCGCCAGCTGGCGTTGATCCCAGCTCCATTCCTGGCTCAGGCGCTGCAGCAGGTCCCGCTGCCAGCTGGCACTGCGCTGGCGGGCCAGGCCGCTGAGCTTCTTGTTGACCTTCAGGTACAGGCTGCGCCGCACCAGCTCCAGCCGCTCGCGTTCGCCGCGGCCTTGCAGGTACTGCTCGATACGCCGGTAGACCATCATGTAGGGGTCGAGCTCGTCGAGGTCGAGGCGATTGCTGAACACCGCCTGCTTGAACTGCAGGCTCAGGCACTGCACCTGCGGGTGTTCACTGGCGTAGACCTCGGTAAGCAGCAGCTTGAGCACCGACTTGTAGGGCGATTCAATGCCCTTGAACAGTTGCCAGAGCCCGGCGCCGACGAATTCGCCCGGAGGGATGTGCGCCAGGTGGCCGAGGTCGAGGTGGTCTTCAGCACGCACGAAACGCTTGGAC
Organism: Pseudomonas sp. B21-035; assembly: GCF_024748945.1. Lineage (NCBI taxonomy): Bacteria > Pseudomonadati > Pseudomonadota > Gammaproteobacteria > Pseudomonadales > Pseudomonadaceae > Pseudomonas > Pseudomonas sp. B21-035. Next base: position 5,668,104 of record NZ_CP087179.1, on the reverse strand, counting down.
AGCAGGGTCTGGATGTATTGCCGGTAGCGTGGTTCTTCATAGACCGGCACCAGCCACCACAAGGGTGTGCGCCCGGCCAGCCAGATGGCGGTGCGGTAGAATTCGTCGAGCAGCAGGTAATGCTGGGTGGTGCCGCAGTCGTCGGAGCTGAGCTGGCCGTCGCGTTCGCCCTGGACGAAGCCTTGCGGCTCGATCAAGAACAGGTGGGCTTCGGCGCCCTGGCTGGCGGCCCAGATTTCCAGCAGCAGGCATTTCTTGCGCAACTCCGCCAGGTCGCTTTCGCTCAGGTCGGCGGCGTGACAGACCCAGACGTCCATGTCGCTCTGCTCGGCCTGGGCCAGGGTGCCCAGGCTGCCCATCAGGAACAGCCCGTGAATCGGCTGGGGCGGGTTGCCGCGCCGGGCCTTGTACGAAAATGAGCGGGTCAGGCGCTGGGCTTCGGCCAGCAGTTGCGCATCAGGCTCGAAGTTGGCGACCCCCGCTGGCGTCGTGCCGGAGACATAACCGGGCAACAGTGGGTGATTGACGTGAAAAAACAGCGGCAGCAGGGTCAAGACCTGCTGCTGGCGGCTCGACAGCCCGTCCATGGCCCGCCCCAGGCGCCCCTGGTTGAGCTTCAGGAAGCGTTGGCGCAGCTGGCTGAGCACCTTGCGGTCAATGCCCTGGTCGAGGTCGGGGCGAATTTCGTGGGGGTGGTTCATGGCGAGCTGAAACCGGCCGTCTAGGGAGCAATGGCGAGTTTAAGTGGTATTTGGAATTTGACGCCATTTTATTAGCGCTTAACGCATCGCAGGGCAAGTCGGGTCGCCGCACCGCCGCACCCACCAGGCCGGTAGGAGCGGCGGTGCGGCGTTCCGACTTGCCCCGCGATTGCAGTTATCAGGCAGGTTCGACGACGTTCAGAATGTTCAGCAACACCTGCACGTTCTCGGCAGCATCGTGACCAAGGCTGGTCAGATAACCGCCATCGGGCTGGTCGGTGAGCTTTTTCTCGTACAGGCGACGCGCAGCGGCGATCACCTCCTTGGAGGCAGTGTTATGGACCTTGATGCCTTCCTGGCTGCTATCCAGGTTGAACAAGGCAAGGACTTCCAGCTCGGCAATCAGTTCGGGGGTAAACGACATAAAGACTCCGACTTCCAGACAAGGAGGGCAGCACCGTCGCCGGTGCCTGGTTTTGCAGTGTAGTCAGGGAAATCCTGCTTTGCTTCAGTCCTTTTCCGGCGGCAGCTCGGGCAGGGCGCGCAAGGCGGTTTCGTACCATTCGGTGTTGAACGCGCGGTCGTCTTCAAGCATCGCATCAATCTCGTAGGCCAGCACGTGGGCCATAAGGTTGAGGATGTCTTCACGCTCGTAGCCCACCAGGGTCAGCTTGTTGAACGTGGCCTTGGCCGCTGGCGGGTTGTCGCTTTCGATCTGGTTCTCGATCGCTTCGATCAGGGTCGACTCGGCGAACGCTTCGTCGTCGTTGTCGATATCGGTAGGTTCGCTCATGGGCGCTTTCCTCTTTTGGGGTGCCCAGTTTGCCACGGGCCCGGCAGCAATGCCTTGTTATCGACAATCTTCATGATGCTGGTCAGTACCCGGCACTTGGGTCTATAACAACCCGGCCAACCCCTTTTCGGCCTGGAGGCTGTTTCATGCTCAAGCTTCATGGATTCGCGGTCAGCAACTACTACAACATGGTCAAACTGGCGCTGCTGGAAAAGGGCGTACCGTTTGAGGAAGTGCTGTTTTTCGGCGGCCAGAGCCCCGAAGCGCTGAAAATCAGCCCGCGCGGCAAAGTACCGGCGCTGCAGAGCGAAGACGGTTTTCTCAGTGAAACCAGCCTGATCCTCGACTACATCGAGCAGACCCAGCCAGGCAAGGCATTGCTGCCGGAGGGGGTATTTGCCCAGGCCAAGGTTCACGAGCTGGCCAAGGAAATCGAGCTGTACATCGAGCTGCCCGCACGTGCCTGCTACCCCGAAGCGTTTTTCGGCGCCCAGGTCGATGAAGCCATCAAGGCCAAGGCCAAGACCGAACTGCTGGCCGGTATCGCTACCCTCAAGCGCAACGGCAAGTTCAGCCCTTATGTGGCCGGCGACAGCCTGACCATCGCCGACTTGCTGTTCTGCTTCAGCGTCGACCTGGCCTATGCCGTGGGCAAGAAGGTTTTTGCCATCGATGTGCTGGAAGACTTCCCACAGGCCAAGGCGCTGCTGGAGCAGTTCAAGAACAACCCGAACGTACAGAAGATCGTCGCCGACAAGGAAGCGCAGATGCCGGCTTTCCTCGAGATGGTGCGCTCGGGCAAGCGCTGATTGGAGCACTATTGAGGCAAAAGCAGAAAGCTCCTACGTGTCTATCGGAAGCATACGGCAGCTTTCTGGCTTGATTCGTTCCAAAAATGCAGAGACTTCACGCGGCTAGGAGGCCGGAAATGTTCCGACTGCACGGATTCTCTGCAAGCAACTACTACAACATGGTCAAGCTCGCCCTGCTGGAAAAACGCCTGCCGTTCGAGGAGGTGCCCCTGCATGGTTGCCAGAACCCGCAAGTGCTGGCGATCAGCCCGCGCGGCAAGGTGCCGGTGCTGGAGGTGGCGCAGGGCTTTATCAGCGAAACCGACGCCATCCTCGATTACCTCGAAGAGGCCTGCCCTGAGGTGGCGCTGTTGCCGGCCGATCCTTTCCAGCGCGCCCAGGTGCGCGCGTTGGCCAAGGAAATCGAGCTGTACATCGAGCTGCCCGCCCGCTACTGCTATGTCGAAGTGTTCTTTGCCGGCAGGGCGACCCCGGAGGCCTTGAAGGCCAAGGCCCGGCGTGATCTGGACAAGGGCTTTGCCGCCCTGGCCCAGCGCGGTCGATTCGCCCCGTATGTGGCAGGCGAGTGCCTTACCCTGGCGGACCTGTACTTTCTCTATAGCGTCGACCTGGCCTGCCAGGTTGGCCAGCGTCTGTTCGGCATTGATTACCTGCAGCCATTGCCGGGCGCCCGGGCACTGTTCGAGCGACTGGGGGAAAATCCGAATGTGCACAAGGTCGCAGCTGACAGGAAAGCCGAAACGCCGGCTTTCCTTCAGCGCTTGCGTGCGGCTACCCAGGCAGAACTGGCTGGGTAGCAAGACGCAGGAAGGGCTTAGCGCGCGGCGAGCAGCGCCTTGCCGCGGGCTACGGCGGCGCGTACTTGCGCAGGCGCAGTCCCGCCGATGTGGTCACGGGCGTTGACCGAGCCTTCGAGGGTCAGTACGGCGAACACGTCCTGCTCGATCTGGTCGCTGAACTGGCGCAGTTCCTCCAGGCTCATCTCGGCCAGGTCCTTGCCGGTATCGACGCCGTACTTCACCGCGTGGCCAACGATTTCGTGGCAATCACGGAACGGCAGGCCGCGGCGCACCAGGTAGTCGGCCAGGTCGGTGGCGGTGCTGAAGCCGCGCAGGGCCGCTTCGCGCATGATGGCGTGGCGAGGCTTGATCGCCGGGATCATGTCGGCAAAGGCACGCAGCGAGTCGCGCAGGGTGTCGGCGGCGTCGAACAGCGGCTCTTTGTCTTCCTGGTTGTCCTTGTTGTAGGCCAGCGGCTGGCCTTTCATCAGGGTCAGCAGGCCGGTGAGGGCGCCGAACACACGGCCGGTCTTGCCGCGCACCAGCTCCGGGACATCCGGGTTCTTCTTTTGCGGCATGATCGAGCTGCCGGTGCAGAAGCGATCGGGCAGGTCGATGAACTGGAACTGCGCGCTGGTCCACAGCACCAGCTCTTCGGAGAAGCGCGACAGGTGCATCATCGCCACGCTGGCGGCGGCGCAGAACTCGATGGCAAAGTCGCGATCGGAAACGCCGTCCAGCGAGTTGCCGCCCACAGCTTCGAAGCCCAGCAGCTGGCAGGTCAGTTCGCGATCGATCGGGTAGGTGGTGCCGGCCAGCGCGGCGCTGCCCAGGGGCATGCGGTTGGTGCGCTTGCGACAATCAACCAGGCGTTCGTAGTCGCGGCTGAGCATTTCGAACCAGGCCAGCAGGTGGTGGCCGAAAGTCACCGGCTGCGCGGTTTGCAGGTGGGTAAAGCCGGGCATGATGGTCTCGGCTTCGCGCTCGGCCTGCTCCAACAGGCCCTGCTGCAGGCGGGTGATCTCGGCCAGGATCAGGTCGATTTCGTCACGCAGCCACAGGCGGATGTCGGTGGCGACCTGGTCGTTGCGGCTACGGCCGGTGTGCAGCTTCTTGCCGGTGATGCCGATGCGGTCGGTCAGGCGCGCTTCGATGTTCATGTGCACGTCTTCAAGGTCGACGCGCCAGTCGAAGTTGCCGGCCTCGATTTCGCCCTGGATGGTTTTCAGGCCATCGATGATGGTGTCGCGCTCGGCGTCGGTGAGGACGCCGACCTTCGCCAGCATGGTGGCGTGGGCGATCGAACCCATGATGTCGTGGCGGTACAGGCGCTGGTCGAAATTGACGGAGGCGGTGAAACGGGCGACGAAGGCGTCGACGGGCTCACTGAAGCGGCCGCCCCAGGACTGATTGGTCTTGTCGGTGCTCATGGATTCACTCTTGAAGGCGTGAACGGAAAAAGTGGCGTCGATCATAGCAGGATTGGCGGGGCTGCCGGAGTGCGGCGGTCGGGGCAAATGCGGGTTTATGTCGCAGCACAGGCCCGCGACAGCGCGCTTGCAACAGGATATTTATCGATTGAACGGCAGTGTTGCGGCAACCGTCTACAGTTGGACAGAGGCGCGGCATGTTTCCTGCCGGGCCAGTGAATCTTTAGCCATCGTGCGAGTCTGAGCGTGGATCGCCGTGACGGTCGTCACCTCACCTGTCTACGCTATCCTTGTGCGAGACTCACGCAGGAATCCAGCGCTATATGAATGTCCTGATCGTTGATGACGAACCCCAAGCCCGGGAACGCCTGAGCCGACTGCTCGGCGAACTGGAGGGCTATACCGTGCTGGAGCCCAGCGCCACCAATGGCGAAGAGGCCCTGGCCCTGATCGACAGCCTCAAGCCTGAGGTGGTCCTGCTCGACATTCGCATGCCGGGCCTGGATGGCCTGCAGGTCGCTGCCCGGCTGTGCGAACGCGAAGCACCGCCTGCGGTGGTGTTTTGCACCGGTGACGATGAGTTCACCGTCGAGTCGTTCAAGGACAGCACCCTGGGCTTCGTGCTCAAGCCGGTGCAGCCCGACAGCCTGCGCGACGCCTTGAAAAAGGCCGAACGGCCCAACCGCGTGCAACTGGCGGCCCTGACCCGCCCGGCCGCCGAGAGCGGCAGCGGCCCGCGCAGCCATATCAGCGCGCGCACCCGCAAGGGTATCGAGCTGATTCCGCTCGACCAGGTGATCTACTTCATTGCCGACCACAAATACGTGACCTTGCGCCACGAGGCCGGCGAAGTGCTGCTGGACGAGCCGCTCAAGGCTCTGGAAGACGAGTTTGGTGAACGCTTTGTGCGCATTCACCGCAATGCGCTGGTCGCCCGCAACCGCATCGAACGTCTGCAACGCACGCCGCTTGGGCATTTTCAGCTATTCCTCAAGGGCCTCAACGGTGATGCCCTGATCGTCAGCCGCCGGCATGTGGCTGGTGTACGCAAAATGATGCAACAGCTTTAAGGGCGGGGACCAGGGAGCGGTCGACGGCCAGGGATGGTCGGCTCCTACCATGATTTAGATCTGCTAGCGGTCTGGACTGAGCTGTTATCATCGGGCGAATCTATCTCGTACGGATCGTTCCATGTCCACTCGCGAAATCCGCATTGCCACCCGCAAAAGTGCCTTGGCCCTGTGGCAGGCCGAATATGTCAAAGCCCGTCTGGAACAGGCCCACGCCGGCCTGGTCGTGACCCTGGTGCCGATGGTCAGCCGTGGCGACAAACTGCTCGACTCGCCGCTGTCGAAAATCGGCGGCAAGGGCCTGTTCGTCAAAGAGCTGGAAACCGCGCTGCTGGAAAACCAGGCCGACATCGCCGTGCACTCGATGAAAGACGTGCCGATGGACTTCCCCGAAGGCCTGGGCCTGTTCTGCATCTGCGAGCGCGAAGACCCGCGCGATGCCTTTGTTTCCAACACCTTCGACAGCCTTGAGGCGTTGCCGGCCGGCAGTATCGTCGGTACCTCAAGCCTGCGCCGCCAGGCGCAGTTGCTGACCCGCCGCCCGGACCTCGAGATCCGCTTCTTGCGCGGCAACGTCAACACCCGTCTGGCCAAGCTCGATGCCGGCGAGTACGACGCCATCATCCTCGCCGCCGCCGGCCTGATCCGCCTGGGCTTCGAAGACCGTATCACCTCCAGCATCAGCGTCGACGACAGCCTGCCCGCAGGCGGCCAGGGCGCAGTGGGCATCGAGTGCCGCAGTGCCGACAGCGAAATCCATGCGCTGCTGGCGCCGCTGCATCACGCCGACACCGCCGACCGGGTGACTGCCGAGCGCGCCCTTAACAAACACCTCAATGGTGGCTGCCAGGTGCCGATTGCCTGCTACGCGGTGCTCGAAGGCGAGCAGCTGTGGCTGCGCGGCCTGGTTGGCGAACCGGCTGGCGGCAAGCTGCTCACGGCTCAGGCCCGTGCGCCGCGCGAGGAGGCCGAAGCGCTCGGTATCAAGGTCGCTGAAGACCTGCTGGCTCAAGGTGCCGAAGACATCCTCAAGGCGGTCTACGGCGAGGCCGGGCACCCGTGAGCGCCTGGCGCCTGCTGCTGACCCGGCCGGCCGAAGAGTGCAGCGCGCTGGCCCGCACGCTTGCTGAGCAGGGCGTGTTCAGCAGCAGCCTGCCGTTGCTGGAAACCGAGCCGCTGGCGCTGACGCCGGCGCAGCTTGGCCAGGTGCAGGCGCTCGACCAGTACAGCGCGATCATCGTCGTCAGCAAGCCGGCGGCGCGCCTGGCGCTTGAGCAACTGAACGCGCACTGGCCGCAGCTGCCCGCGCAAGCCTGGTTCACCGTTGGCGCTGCCACCGCACAGATCCTCGACGACCACGGTCTGAATGTCAGCTACCCGGCACAAGGTGATGACAGCGAAGCGCTGCTGCAACTGCCGGCGTTGACCGCGGCGATCAAGCGCCCGCAATCCCGGGTGCTGATCATCCGTGGCGAAGGCGGGCGCGAGCTGCTCGCCGAGCGTCTGGCGGCACTCGGCGCGCGGGTCGATTACCTTGAGTTGTATCGCCGCTACCTGCCGCATTACCCTGAGGCCACCCTGGTCCGGTGTATCGCCGGGGAACGCCTGAACGGCCTGGTGGTCAGCAGTGGGCAGGGTTTTCAACACTTGCGCCAACTGGCCGGTGAACACTGGCCGCAGTTGGCGCAATTGCCGTTGTTCGTGCCCAGCCCACGGGTGGCGGAACTTGCCCGCGCCAGTGGCGCACAGAATGTAGTGGATTGCCGTGGTGCCAGCGCCGCGGCTTTGCTGGCAACATTGCAGGAAACTCCTGCACCAGCCCCCTAAGGCGCTAAGCTGATTGGCGACGTGCCACAAAGCAAAGGATGGATACGTGAGCGAAACTGTCTTGCCCAACGATGAACTGAAGGCCCCAGAGGCTCCTGCGCAAACCCCCGTGGAACCTGCCAAACGCTCCGGCAACGGCCTGGCAGTCCTGGCCTTGCTGCTGGGCGCGGCAGGTGTCGCCGTTGGCGGATGGGGCGTATGGCAGGTTCGCCAGCTCCAGGGTAGCGAGCAGGGCCAGGTGCAGAGCCTGCAGGCCCTGAGCCAGCAAGCCCTGGCCCTGCAACAACGTGAACAGCAGATGTCTGCGCAGCTGGCCGGCTTGCCGCCCGCATCCGAGCTTGAAGATCGCCGGCGCCTGGTGGCGCAGTTGCAAGGCGATCAGCAACGCTTGAGCCAGCGTCTGGAAACCATCCTCGGCGCCAGCCGCAAGGACTGGCGCCTGGCCGAGGCCGAGCACCTGCTGCGCCTGGCCAGCCTGCGCCTGTCTGCCTTGCAGGACATCGCCAGTGCGCGCGAGCTGGTCAAGGGCGCCGATGAAATCCTTCGTGAACAGAGCGACCCCGGTTCGTTTGCCGCCCGTGAGCAACTGGCCAAGAGCCTGGCGACCCTCAACAGCGTCCAGCAGCCCGACCGCACCGGCCTCTTCCTCAAGCTGGCGGCCCAGCGCGAGCAGGTGTTGCAGCTCAGTGCGCAATCGCCGGAATTCACCAGCAATGCCGATGCGCTGGGTGCCTTGACCGCCGACGGCGATGGCGCCAGCCGCTGGTCGCAGTGGTGGGCAGAGCTGTCGAAGTACTTCCAGATCGATTTCGATGCTGACGACAATATTCGTCCGTTACTATCCGGGCAGTCACTCAACCAGCTGCGCCTGGCTCTGAGCCTGACCATCGAACAAGCCCAGTGGGCGGCGCTCAACGGCGAGGCCAAGGTTTATACCCAGGCCCTGGACGACGCCCGCAGCGTACTGCTGGCCAACTTCAACCCGGACAACCCGCAGAGCCAGGCGATGCTTGCCGCCCTCAACGAACTGGCCGAGCAGCCGGTCACCGTGCTGGTGCCGGACCTGGCCGACAGCATCAGTGCCGTGCAGGCCTACCTTGAGCGCCGGCATCAGCCAGTCGAGGGGGCCAAGCCATGAAGCGCGTCTACCTGCTGGCGGTGGTGGCCATTGCCGTGGCAGCCGCGCTCGGCATCGCGATCGCCAAGCACAGCGGTTATGTGCTGATTTCCTACGGCAGCTTTCGCTATCAATCGGGCCTGTGGGCAGCGCTCGCAGCCTTGGCCGGGATCATCCTGGCGCTGTTGCTGGTGCGCTACCTGGTGGGCCTGGTGCTGACCTCCGGCGGGGTGGTCAACCCCTGGTCGCGGCGTAACCGCAGCCGTCGTACCCAGCTGGCGATCGAGCAGGGCCAACTGGATCTCGCCGAGGGTCGCTGGGCCAGTGCCCAGCGCCACCTGCACCGCGCTGCCGAAGCCGAGCGTCAACCGCTGCTGTACTACCTCGGCGCTGCGCGTGCCGCCAACGAGCTGGGCCGCAGCGAAGACAGCGACAACCTCCTGGAGCGGGCACTGGAGCGCCAGCCCGAAGCGGAACTGGCCATTGCCCTGAGTCATGCCCAGTTGCAGATGGACCGCGGCGACAGCGACGCTGCCCTGGTAACCCTGCAGGCCATGCAGGAGCGTCATCCGCATAACGTTCAGGTGCTGCGCCTGTTGCAACGCCTGTACCGCGAGCGTGGCGACTGGTCGGCACTGATCCGCCTGCTGCCCGACCTGCGCAAGGATAAAGTGCTGCCGGCAGCGGAGCTGACCGAGCTTGAGCGTCGCGCCTGGGGCGAGAACCTCAACCTGGCGGCCAGCCGCGAAGGCGATGAGCAAACCGCCCGGCAATCCCTTGAGCGCGCCTGGCAGCAGCTCACTGCTGCGCAGCGCCAGGAGCCTCAGCTGGTGCTGGCCTATGCCGAGCAACTGCGCCAGCTGGGCGCCGAAAGCGAAGCCGAGCAAGCCCTGCGCGCCGCCCTCAAGCGCCAGTACGAAAGTCACCTGGCGCGCTTGTACGGGCTGGTGCGCGGCAGTGACCTGGCGCGCCAGCTGCAAACTGCCGAAGGCTGGCTCAAGGACCATCCCGACGACCCCAGCCTGCTGCTGACCCTGGGCCGTTTGAGCCTGCAGAACCGCCTGTGGGGCAAGGCACGGGATTACCTGGAAAGCAGCCTGCGCGTGCAGCGCAATCCTGAAGCCTGTGCAGAACTTGCGCGCTTGCTCGCTGGCCTGGGCGATACCGAGCGCAGCAACCAGCTGTTCCAGGAAGGCCTGGGCATGCTTGATCAGCGTCTGCTGGCATTGCCGTTGCCAGAGGCCGTGCGAGCTTGAGCTACCCATGGGCGCGCGAAAAAACGCGTGCCCATGGGCTCGAGCATATCTCCTGCTTTAGCCGGTAATTTTTCCTTCAGATGCCCAGCTATCTTTCTTGCTTAGTTCGGGATACTTCCCTTGTCGTTCAGGGACTTGTCCCGGCTGTCTTGCCTTGATACAAGCCGCGCCTTTCCTCTACCGTTGTCGCCTGTCCATCGCGCTCCTGGATTCGCCATGTCGTTGGCCCGCTTGCGTTCACTGTTCTTCCCGGCGTTGCTGGCATCGGTACTGGTCCAGGCTGCCGCCTATTACCTGGAATTCGGCATGGGCCTGGTGCCTTGCCCGCTGTGCTACAGCCAACGTTTGTTTTTGGGCGCCTTTGCTCTGGTTTGCCTGTGCGCGGTAGTGCATTCCCCAGGGCGTCTGGGCACCCGCATCTATGCCGCGCTGGCGTTGTTCTTCGCCACCGGCGGGGCACTGTTGGCCGCCCGGCATGTCTGGCTGCAAGGCAATCCGGCGCTCTCGAGCATCGAATGCGAACCGGCTTTTGACTATGTCCTCGAAAGCATGCCTATGCTTCAGGTCGTCAAGGCAATGATCATCGGCAGCCCGGATTGCGTGCCAATCACCTGGAGTTTCCTCGACCTGACCATCCCTGAGTGGAGCCTTTTGTCGTTCGTCTTGCTGGCAACCCTGCCGACCTGTCGCCTGCTCGGGCGCACCCGGCCACTGTTCAGTCGCTCGGTAAAAAACTGAGGCGAAGTTTTTCACTGTGCAAGCGACCGGCGGCAAAGGATGGGCGGATTAAACACTTGTATGAACTTTGTCGCGTGCGTACCTTGAAGGCTAGGGCGCACGGGAATAATCTCCCTGCACGCATACCGAAAACACAGCTGCTCGATGCCGCTCTGCTGACTTCACCTTTGCTCTGCACATTTGCGGCGCGGGGGCAGGGGGCATTACCCAGAAGGGAAGAGATCGCCATGCTAGATAGTTGTCAGAATGCTCAGGAACGCTGGGGTGGGGTCCATAAACTCATTGACCGCTGGTTGGATGAGCGTACAGAGCTGGTGACGGCTTTCCGCGAGCTGCGTGATGCCAAACCGGCCTTTGCCGACAAGGACAAGAGCCGGGACTTCTGTGCGGTACTGGTCGACTACGTGTCAGCCTGGCATTTCGAAGTGAGCGAGCAACTGGTCAGCGAAGCCAAGGCGTTTGGCGATACTCGCGGGCTCGAGCTGGCCAAGCAGATCAGCCCGCGCATTGATGCAATTACCGAAATCGCGTCGGCGTTCAACGATCATTGCGACAAGGGCGACTGCAATGACTCTGAGCGCTTCGCGAAAAAGCTTCGCGAGCTGGGCAGTTTGCTGCACGAACGTTTCGAACTCGAAGACTGCCTGATCGAAGTGCTGCACACCGCGCACAGCGAAGAAGGCGCAGTCCAGGCTTGAGGGTGCTGCCGACCTTCAGTCGGCAACCCCGAGCAACTCGATCTCGAACACCAGCGGCGTATAGGGCGCAATCAGGTCGCCCGCGCCTTCGGCTCCGTAGGCCTGCGCCGAAGGAATCACCAGTCGCCATTTCGATCCGCTCGCCATCTGTGGCAATGCCACTTGCCAGCCCTCGATCACACTGTCCAGATTGAACCACTGCGGCTGCTGGTTCTGATCGAACACCGTGCCATCCGGCAACTTGCCAACATAGCGAACCTGGACTTTGCCGCCGGCTTTTGGCTTGCTGCCAGTACCGGCCTGCAACTCGCTCACGAGTATCCCTTCAGCCAGTTCACGCACTCCGGCCCGGGCCCGTTCAGTGGCCAGGAATCGTTTTTCCGCGCTCAGCAATTGTTCGCTTTGTGCTTGAACTGCAGCTTGGTTGGCCTGGGCATCATGTTCGCTGAGTATTGCCGCCATGCGTTCTTGGCTCAGGGCCAATGGCTTGTTCTGATAAGCCTGGCGCAAGCCATCGATCAAGGCATCGAGTTGCAGGCCGGGAACTTCCGTGCGCAGGCGCTCGCCCAGGCTGGCACCCAGGCTGTAAGCCAGGTCATGGTCGCTGGCGGGTTTAGTATCAGGCGCTGCAATTAACGCTGTTGGCAACAGCAACAGGGTAAGGACTAGATAACGCGGCACAGGCTCGCTCCTGCTTCAGAGGAAATAAAGTATGCCAGCCTTCGCTCGTCACTTCGTGTAAATATCAGCAACACTTTGTGCAGCATCTACACTTGTTTCCAGCTGCAGCGATAACAACTTTGCCCAGGCATGCAACGCGGCGCATTTAATACTGTCAACATGCCCTAGCGGCGGTAGCAGCAGAAGCATAGTATGAGCCGCAATCTCGTCAGCCAGGAGGTAAACCATGTCGGCCAATAAGAAGCCAGTAAGTACGCCGTTGCACCTGCTCCAGCAACTCTCGGGCAGCCTGCTCGATCATTTGGAAAATGCCTGCTCGCAAGCGCTGGCTGATGCTGAAAAACTACTCGCCAAGTTGGAAAAACAACGTGGCAAGGCCCAGGAAAAACTGCACAAGTCGCGGCTGAAACTGCAGGACGCTGCCAAGGCTGGCAAAGCCAAGGCGCAGAAAAAAGCCAAGGACGGGGTGAGTGAACTGGAAGGTTTGCTCGACTCGCTGAAAGACCGCCAAACGCAAACCCGCACCTACATCCTGCAGCTCAAGCGTGACGCTCAGGAAAGCCTGAAACTGGCCCAGGGCGTTGGCAAGGTCAAGGAAGCTGCCGCCAAGGCATTGAGCGTGCGTTCGGCCAAACCTGCTGTTGCAGCAGCCAAGCCCGCAGCAAAACCTGCCGCCAAAGCACCGGCCAAACCTGCGGCGAAAACCGCAGCAGCCAAACCCGCAGCCAAGCCAGCGGCTAAACCTGTGGCCAAAGCGCCAGCCAAGCCAGCGGCTAAAACCGCAGCGGCTAAACCTGCCGCCAAGCCAGCGGCCAAACCAGCAGCGGCGAAAGCACCTGCCAAGCCTGCAGCAAAAACTGCAGCAGCCAAGCCTGCCGCCGCTAAACCTGCGGCTAAACCTGCGGCTAAACCTGCGGCTAAACCTGCGGCAAAACCTGCGGCAAAAACCGCAGCAGCCAAGCCAGCGGCCAAACCTGCGGCTAAAGCGCCAGCCAAGCCAGCGGCTAAAACCGCAGCGGCCAAGCCAGCGGCCAAACCAGCAGCGGCGAAAGCACCTGCCAAGCCTGCAGCCAAACCAGCAGCGGCAAAACCTGCAGCCAAGCCGGCTGCTAAACCTGCCGCAGCTAAAGCGCCGGCCAAACCCGTTGCCAAACCGGCAGCCGCTAAACCTGCAGCCAGGCCAGCCGCTGCCAAGCCAGCTCAGCCTGTAGCTGCCAAGCCTGCTACTCCAGCAGCACCTGCAGCACCCGCTGCTTCTGCACCGGCAACCACTGCGCCAGCAGCTTCGGTAGCATCGACCACTCAGACCCCGTCTTCGGCGTCCTGAGTCGTCAGCATCACGGCGCGCAGCCTTTGCAGCGCGTCGTGATGCGCACCGGCGCCTTCGGGTGCCAGCCAGCCTATCCAGTCCACTTCGGCTTCGGGCGTTGCTGCCCAGTCTTTGCAGGCCGTCTCCAGGCGCTCCAGCAGGATGCGTTCTGCCGCTAACTCCAGGCCTTTTACCTGCTCGCGCAATACCGCCAGTTGCACATCCTTGGCTGCTTCGTCACGCCAGGATTGGCGCAGTGCGCGCAACGGTTTCACCACCTCGGTTTGCCAAGCCTCGGCGAGTTCCTTGAGTTGTTTAACCCGTTGTTCGTTCGCTGCGATACCGCGTGCGCCGAGCCACACGCCGCACAGCAGCAGGCAGACGTCGCCACCCCGGGCCTGCCATTGCAGGCAGGCGGCTTCTACGCCCGGTCGAGCGTAGAGCTTCAGGGCAAAATTCCACAGGTCGGTGTGCATGGTCCCACTCGCGCCAGTTGCCGACGAAGCTGGTAGACTCCGCGGCCATTATGATCAGACTATCGAACCTCACTTTACAGCGTGGTCCACAGCGCCTGCTAGAAGGCGCCGAGATGACCCTACACGCCGGCCAGAAAGCCGGCCTGATCGGTGCCAACGGCGCCGGCAAATCCAGCCTGTTCGCCTTGCTGCGCGGTGAGCTGACGCCCGACTCCGGCGACTGCCAGCTGCCTGGCGACTGGCGCATCGCGCACATGCGCCAGGAGGTCGACACCCTCGAGCGCCTGGCGGTCGACTATGTGCTCGACGGCGATGCCCGCCTGCGCAAGGTCCAGGCCGACCTGGCTGCGGCCGAAGCTGCCCACGACGGCACTGCGTTGGCACGCCTGCATATCGAGCTCGACAGCGCCGACGGTTATACCGCCGATGCGCGGGCGCGCAAGCTGCTGGCAGGCCTGGGGTTTACCAACGAGCAGATGGACCGCCGGGTCGGCGACTTCTCTGGTGGCTGGCGGATGCGCCTGAACCTGGCCCAGGCCCTGATGTGCCCGTCTGACCTGTTGCTGCTCGACGAACCGACCAACCACCTGGATCTGGACGCCATCCTCTGGCTCGAAGACTGGCTCAAGGGCTATCCGGGCACGCTGCTGCTGATCTCCCACGACCGTGACTTCCTCGATGCCGTGGTCGATCACGTCGCCCATGTCGAGCAGTGCAAGCTGACCCTCTACCGTGGTGGCTACACCGCGTTCGAGCGCACCCGTGCCGAACGCCTGGCGCAGCAGCAGCAAGCCTACGAGAAACAGCAGGCGCAGCGCGCGCACATGGAAAAGTACATCGCCCGGTTCAAGGCCCAGGCCACCAAGGCCCGTCAGGCGCAGAGCCGGATCAAGGCTCTGGAGCGCATGGAGGAGCTGTCGGCGGCGCATGTCGATTCGCCGTTCGACTTCGTTTTCCGCGAGTCGGAGAAAATCTCCAGCCCGCTGCTCGACCTGTCCGAAGCCCGCCTGGGCTATGGCGACAAGACCATCCTCGAGAAGGTCAAGTTGCAGCTCACCCCGGGGGCGCGGATCGGCCTGCTCGGCCCCAACGGCGCGGGCAAGTCGACCCTGATCAAGAACCTCGCCGGCGAACTGGAGCCGCTCAGCGGGCGCCTGGTACGCGGCGAGAACCTCTCGGTTGGCTACTTCGCCCAGCACCAGCTCGACTCGCTGGACAACAAGGCCAGCCCGTTGCTGCACCTGCAGCGCCTGGCGCCGACCGAGCGCGAGCAGACCTTGCGAGACTTCCTGGGTGGATTCGATTTCCGCGGCGCGCGCATCGACGAGCCGGTGGTGAATTTCTCCGGTGGCGAAAAAGCCCGCCTGGCCCTGGCCCTGATCGCCTGGGAGCGGCCGAACCTGTTGCTGCTCGACGAACCGACCAACCACCTGGACCTGGAAATGCGCCTGGCGCTGACCATGGCCCTGCAGGAATTCAGTGGTGCGGTGTTGGTGGTCTCTCACGACCGTCACTTGCTCAAGAGCACCACCGATGACTTCCTGCTGGTCGCCGACGGCAAGGTCGAGACCTTCGACGGTGACCTGGACGACTACACCCGCTGGCTGGTCGAGTACCGTCAACGCAATGCCCCGGTCAGCACTGCGCCGGTCAATGCCGACAAAACCGACAAAAAGGCCCAGCGCCAGGCCGCTGCCGCCCTGCGTCAGCAACTGGCACCGCACAAGCGTGAAGCCGACAAGCTCGAACGCGAGCTGGGCATCGTGCATGAGCAACTGGCCAAGGTTGATGCCAGCCTGGCTGACAGCGCCCTGTATGAAGCCGCGCGCAAGGACGAGTTGCGAGAGCTGTTGGCCCAGCAGGCCAAGCTCAAGGTTCGTGAAGGGGAGCTCGAGGAAGCCTGGATGGCAGCCCTGGAGACCCTCGAGGGCATGCAGGCGGAGCTGGAGGCGTTGTCCTGATGGAGTCTTTGCAGTTGCCATTGCCGGTGGAATGGATCGCTCCGTTCTGGCTGGGTTTGCAGATCCTGCTGATACTTTCGGCGGCGTTCATCCTGCAGCGCGTGGTTGCCCGTTGCCTCAAGCGCCTGGGCGAGCGCTACCCGTTGCCACCGGAGCTGCTGATGCCGCTGCGTGGTGGCCTGCGCTGGCTGATCATGGGCAGTGCGCTGATCTTCGTGCTCGAGCGCCTGGGGGTTTCCGCCACGGTGCTGTGGACCGCACTGTCCGGGTTCGTGGCGGTTGCCGCAGTGGCGTTCTTCGCCATGTGGAGCGTGCTGTCGAACCTGCTGTGCGCGGTGCTGATCTTTACCGTCGGGCCGTTTCGCATCGGCGATGTGGTGGAACTGGTGGAAACCATCGACAAGCCGGGCGTCAAAGGCCGGGTGGTGGCCATCAACCTGTTGTTCACCACCTTGATCGAACTGCCGGAAGCGGGCGGTGCGCTGGTGCAAGTGCCCAACAGCCAGTTCTTCCAGAAATCGGTGCGGCGCTGGCGCGGTGCCGAAGTGCTGCCGCTGGTGAGCGAGAGCAAAACCCCGGGCAATTGATCGATCGCAGAAAAAAATCGTGGTGATTTTTTCGCCACGGCACTAGCTTAGAGGTTTGTAACAAGTTAGTGCCGAGGTGCGCGATGTCATTGGAAACGTGGTTGGCATTTTTTGCCGCTTGCTGGGTGATCAGTCTGTCGCCGGGTGCCGGGGCCATTGCCTCGATGTCCTGCGGCCTGCAATACGGCTTCTGGCGCGGCTACTGGAACGCGCTAGGCCTGCAGCTGGGCCTGGTGCTGCAGATTGCGATCATTGCCGCCGGCGTCGGTGCCATCCTCGCGGCATCGGCCACCGCATTCCAGGTGATCAAATGGTTCGGCGTGGCCTACCTGGTGTACCTGGCGGTCAAGCAGTGGCGGGCGCTGCCGGCTGACATCAGCGACGAATCCGCCGTGCGCCCGATCGGCAAGCCGTTGAGCCTGGTGTTCCGTGGCTTTCTGGTCAACGTCAGCAACCCCAAGGCGCTGATCTTCATGCTCGCGGTGCTGCCGCAGTTCATCAATCCGCATGCGGCGCTGGTGCCGCAGTACCTGATCATTGCCGCGACCATGGTCACGGTCGATCTGATGGTCATGGCCGGTTACACCGGGCTTGCGGCCAAAGTGCTGCGCCTGTTGCGTACGCCCCGGCAGCAGCGGCGGATGAACCGCACCTTTGCCGGACTGTTCCTGGGGGCTGCGACCTTGCTGGCGACCATTCGCCGCGCGCCGGTGTAGGAAAACAATCAGCATAAAAAAAGGCGACCCGAAGGTCGCCTTTTTACTTTCTCAACGCAGGATCTGCGCTGGCTCGTCAGGCGGCAGGTTGTTGCGCGCCGGGGTGCGTTCACGCTCCGGCATCGCGCCTACCAGCTGTTCGGCCAGTTGCTTGGCAACGTCCATGCCCAGTTCCTTGGAAACCTCACGTACCACCCGTGGGCGGTTGAGGGTGACCCGAACATCCTGGCTGTTGACCAGCTTGGTGTCCTGGCCCTCACCCATGGCGGTGAACGCCGAGGTGATCTCGTAGGTCTTGGTGTTGATCAGGCTGAAGTCGGCCACCAGGCTCAGGCCGAGGATCGCCGAATAGCTGTTGGTGTTGTCCAGGGAGGTGATATCGCGCTGGAAGTCGATATCCGACAAGGTACCGAACAGCACGTAGTCAGCACCTTTGAAGTTGCCGTTCTTGATGCGGCGGATAACGTCGTAGACGTCAGCCTTGGCATCGGCGGTGTACGGCGTACCCTGGACCAGCTGGAACATTCCGGACTTGAGAATCTCGCCCTTGATGTCGCCGCTGAACTTGCGCAGCTCGGTCTGCTCGATGTAGCTCTCGCTGCTTTCGAACTCGCTGTAGCTCGACGAACCACTGGCGTGGTACATGCTCGCCTGGCTGCTGTTCTGCGCCGAGACCATGTGGATGTACTGCTCCACACGCTCCTGGTAGGCGAGGTCGGTTACTGCGACTTTTGGGGCCGCTTGCACGCTGAACGCGCAAGCCAGGCCCAGAATGCCCATCCATGCACGCATTGCTTAGCGCTCCGTGGTCTTGCGGATTTCTTTCTCGTCCATCCACTCGGCCAGGCCGCTCTCGACGTCGATCAGCTGCAGGCTGAACTTGTAGAACACGTCCTTGTAGTCGCTGCTGCGCTTGACGATCGAGCTGATCGAGCCTTCCAGGCGGTACTTGGCGGCGATCATGTTGCCGGTCTTGGCCACGGTGCCTTTCTTGTACAGGCCGCTCTGGTTCTGCAGCTTGAGCTGGTCAACCTGGCTCTGCATCTGGGTGTTGTCGCTGGCGAAGCGGGCGGTGCCGGACTTCATCAGCTGGGTTTTGATCGACGTGGTGATCTCGCGGGTATCGATGTACTCGCTGGTCTTGTTCTTCACGTCATAGACCTGCACCACCGGGCGACCCTGGAGGATGCCGGACTGGGCCAGCGAGCGGGTCATGGACTCGGCGATCATCTGCAGGTCGGTCGAACCGAACTCGTTGGTGACCAGTTCTACGGCCTTGCTGTCGCCGTAGCCGATGTTCTTGCCGCCCAGGACCGGCGACGGGGTGCTGCAGCCGCTGACCAGGGCAATGGCGATGGCGGCGAGGGAAATGCGTGCAATCATGAAAATGTGCTCCTGCAAAAATGATTACTGAGACTGAACTTCGATACGGAAGTCGGTGGCCTGGGATACCGGGGCAATCGCCGGCAACACGCTGGCCTGCTTGCCATACAGGGTGACGGTCTTCCAGCTCTCTTCATCGGCCACCGGGAAACCGTCGTTGCCCAGCCAGGCGAAGCGGTAGAACAGGGTCTTGTTGCTGCTGCTGGTGTTGTTCAGGGACACCTTGACGGTCAAGAAGCCGTTCTCGCGCGCAACGCGCATCGGGCCGG
This sequence comes from Pseudomonas sp. B21-035, assembly GCF_024748945.1. Lineage (NCBI taxonomy): Bacteria > Pseudomonadati > Pseudomonadota > Gammaproteobacteria > Pseudomonadales > Pseudomonadaceae > Pseudomonas > Pseudomonas sp. B21-035. The sequence continues at coordinate 5,649,501 of NZ_CP087179.1, read as the reverse complement.
TCTCGATGTTCTTCAGGTTGCCCATTTTCACCACTTTGCTGGCAGCGCTGCCCGGCTCTGGTGGTGGCGGGGTCGCGCAACCGGCCAGCAGGGCTGTGACGAGAACGGCGAGCAATTTGATACGCATGGCGTTTCCTTAAGGTTGTTTGAGGCTGGCGACGGCCTGGCCAGTGGCTTTTGGTGCCACCTGCAGGGCAGGGCCACCGGCGAAGACCTGGTTGCCGACTACGCGCAGGGTGACCACCTGGAACGGCCGGTCAATCTTCACGCTGACCTGGCTGCCGCCCAGGCTCGAAGGCAGGCTCAACTGGTGTTCGCCCTGACGCAGGCGCACGCGGGCTACCTGGGTTTCATCCGGCAGGGTGCGCCAGGTACGGGTGTCGGCACCTTCGGTGATGGTCGAGGCGATACCCAGTGCCAGGCCAGCCAGCGGGTTGGCGTCGTTCAGTTGCTTTTGCGCCACACCACGAGAGATAGCCCGCACGCTGGTGCGCAGGATGATCCCCGGCATGTCGTCACGCAGGGCGCGGCGGGACATGGCAGTGGTGCTGTTGAGTGCGGTCAGCTTCAGCGAGTGGTCGTTGAGGTAGATTTCGCTGAAATGCGCGGTGGAAGTGTCTTCCTTGATCACCGGGAACGACAGCGGGGTGATCACCAGGTTGCCGCTGATCGGCAGCGGCAGCGGGACGCGCACCGAGTCGCGGGCCGGAGCGAGGCCGCTCTGGATCACGATCAGGACATCGCTTTCAGTGGCTTTCGCCGCTGGCTTGTCCAGGTCGAGCAGGGCTTTTTCCAGCAGCGGGGTGTTCGGGCGCAGTTCGGCAGCCTTGCGGTAGCCCGGTGCGGCCAGGCCTTTCTCACCCAGGGCTTCGTAGACATAGCCAGACAGGTAGTGGCTGAACGCACTCTGGTAGCTGTTCTTGAGGCCCACCACTTCTGGCGCGTCGAGGCTGGCGACCGGGTAACCCTGAAGGTCCTTGTACTCGGTCTTGACGCCTTCTTTCTCGGCCTCTTCTTCGCGCTTGAGGTATTCCTTGTCGCGCAGCTCGGCAATCACCGCTTCGCGCTCGTGGGTCTTCTTGATTTCGGTACGGGCGCCGTCGAAGTCGTTCTGGGCCAGCAGGTTGAGGGCCATCTGCGTGGTCAGCATGACTTTTTCGTAGTCATAGCCTTCGTAGCGGCGCACCTTGTCGTTGACCAGGTAGCTGCCGAACTGGCTCAGGTACTTGTCGGTGTCGAGCTTGACCGACTCTTCCCACTTGAACACCACGTCATCGGCACTGCGCCAGGCCAGCTGGCTGCCGGCCAGGTCGCCCTTGGAGCGCAGCAGCTCGCCTTTCTCGAAGTAGTAGAGAAGGTCTTTGTCCTCACCCTTGTTGTTTTTTTCCAGCAGCGCCAGGGCAGCGTCGACGTTGCCGCTGGTCAGGTGCTGGTTGGTTTCCTGAAGTTCGCTGTCATAGCTGCGAAAGGCCGAGCAACCAGCCAGTTGAACGGCCGCGAGCAGTGTCGCGACGGTGAGGACACGGGATGCCATCTGAATTCTTCTTCCCTGAATTGATGAAAAGCCTGGGGGGCGAGAAGGCTGTCATCCCTTTGGCAATATCGCCAAATCCTCTTAAAAGAAGAGCCAAAATTCTGATCCGCTATATAGCGGCGCGGCATTATAAACGCATTTGCTGGCTAAATAATGGCGTTGTGCTTTAGGAATTTGCCGTCGTGCCAGCATTCAGCTATCGGCCGACGAACGGTCGTTCTTTAATCGGGAGGTGTCGCAGGGTATTTGTCACAAAATTTTTCAAGGATTCATCTGGCAAGCCTTGAGCGAACGGCAGTGGAAGTGAACAATGCTTTACCTCGTATTTCCATTTGAGAGTCGCTCATGATTCCCCGTTCCCGCTTACTCGCCTGGCTGCTCTGGCCGGTGCTGGCGCTGAGCAGTGCCACGCTGCTGGCCGACAGCCCCGATGGCGCTTCCAAGGCCCTGCACCTGCTCGATTACATCGGTGCCGATTACCCGGCCACCGTCGAGGCGGGCAAGGTAATCGACGACGGCGAATACCGCGAACAGCTCGAATTCCTCGATGTGTTGCAGGGATTGATCGGCGCCTTGCCGGCACGCGCTGAGCGCCAGGCCCTGGAGCAGGGCGTGGTCAACTTGCGTACGGCGGTCAGCCAGCGCCAGGACGGCGCGGTGGTCGCCCGCCAGGCCCGTCAGCTTGGCGCGCAACTGGCGGTGGCCTATGAGGTCAGCCAGGCGCCGATCATTACCCCGGACCCGAGTCGCGGCGCGCCGCTGTATGCCCAGCATTGCTCGGTGTGTCATGGCGACACTGGCGCCGGCGACGGCCCCGCCGGCCTCGGCCTGACCCCGCCGCCGGCCAACCTGCGCAGCCTCGAACGGCTGGATCGCCTGAGCCTGTTCGACCTGTACAACACCCTCGGCCTGGGCATCGAAGGCACCGACATGCCGTCGTTCGCCGACCAGCTCGACGAGCGCCAACGCTGGGACCTGGCGACCTATGTCGCCAGCTTCACTGCCGACCCGGCCAAGGCCAAAGGCGATAAAACCTACAACCTGGCCGACCTGGCCCGCCAGACCCCGGCCGAAATTGAAGCCAGCGAAGGGCCAGAGGCGCTCGCCCGGTTCCGCGCCCAGCGTGCGCAACCGCCGCAGGTCCAGCGCGGCCCGGCGCAACTGCTGGACTACACCGCCAGCACCCTGGACAAGAGCCTGGCGGCCTATCAGGCCGGTGATCACGAGCAAGCCTACGACCTGTCGGTAGCGGCCTACCTGGAAGGTTTCGAGCTGGTCGAAAGCTCGCTCGACAACGTCGATGCCAACGTACGTAAAGACACCGAGAAATCCCTGATGGCCTACCGTCAGTCGCTGCAGGACGGCTTGCCGCTTGAGCAGGTGCAGCAACGCCTGGATGCCGCCAAGGCCAAGCTCAAGGACGCCGCCGGCCTGCTCGGCGGCGATGGCCTGAGCTGGTCGCTGAGTTACATTTCCGGCTTGCTGATCCTGCTGCGCGAAGGTCTGGAAGCGATTCTGGTACTGGCGGCGATCCTCGCCTTCCTGCGCAATACCGGCCAGCAATCGGCGGTGCGCAGTGTCAACGTCGGCTGGGGCCTGGCCTTGCTGGCCGGGCTGGGTACCTGGGCGCTGGCGGCCTATGTAATCGACGTTAGCGGCGCCCAGCGTGAACTGCTCGAAGGCTGCACGGCGCTGTTTGCCAGCGTCATGGTGCTGTGGCTGGGTGTGTGGATGCACGATCGCCGGCACGCGGCGGCCTGGCAGGATTACATCAAGAGCAGCCTGGTCAGTGGTGGCGGGCGCTTTGGTTTTGCCGTGCTGGCGTTTTTCTCGGTGTACCGTGAGCTGTTCGAGGTGATCCTGTTCTACGAAACCCTCTGGCTGCAGGCCGGCCCTGCCGGGCACAACGCGGTACTGGCCGGTGGTGCCACGGCACTGGTGCTGCTGGTGGGCCTGGCCTGGGTGATCCTGCGCGGCTCGGCCAAACTGCCGCTGGCGTTGTTCTTCAGCATCAACGCGGCGCTGCTGTGCGCCTTGTCGGTGGTGTTTGCCGGGCACGGGGTCAAGGCGCTGCAAGAGGCCGGGGTGTTCGGTACCCGGCCGGTGGCGTTCTTCGATTTCGACTGGCTGGGCATTCACGCCGACGCCTATTCACTGGCCGCGCAGCTGGTGGCCTTGTTGGCCATTGCCATCCTTTACGGGCGCAGCCGCCTGGCCGAGAAGCGCCGCCAGCCAGCGGGCTGATTTGAAGGCAAACGGGCGAGCAGGGATACTGTTTGCCCGTTTTGTTGGAAATCTGTGCCATGCGTGTGTGGATCGATGCCGACGCCTGCCCCAAGGCGGCCAAGGATCAACTGGTCAAGTTCGCCCTCAAGCGTCAGCTGGAAGTGGTGCTGGTGGCCGGCCAGAGCCAGATCAAGCCGGCTTTTGCCTGCGTCAAGCTGATCGTCGTGCCCAGCGGGCCGGATGCCGCCGACGATTACCTGGTCGAGCACGCGGTGCCCGGCGAACTGGTGATCTGCAGCGACGTGCCGCTGGCCGATCGCCTGGTCAAGAAAGGCGTTGCCTGCCTCGACCCGCGCGGCAAGGAGTTCGACGAGCGCAATATGGGTGAGCGGCTGGCGGTGCGCAACCTGTTCACCGACCTGCGCGAGCAGGGGCAGGTCGGCGGCGGCCAGGCGCCGTATGGCGATCGCGAGAAGCAGGCGTTTGCCAACGCCCTGGACCGCATTCTTACGCGGCTGAGTAGGAGCGGGCTTGCCCCGCGATGAGGTCCGTGATCTCAGCGCATCATGTGGTGCCTGGACGACGACCGCTTCGCGCGCGATCGCGGGGCAAGCCCGCTCCTACAGGGGTGTTCAGTCATTCTCGTGGGTCAGTTCCAGCACCCGGTCGACCAGTTTGTAGATGCCGCCGGCGGCTTCGCTGATGCTTTTCGCCAGCATGTAGGCCGGGGTGCTGACCAGCTTGCGCTGGGTGTCTTCGACGATGTCATGGACATCGCATTCCTCATGGGTGCCGCCCATCTTGACGATGGCCGCGCTGGTGCCGGCATCGCTGCCAATGGTGCAGACCACGCCGGGGCCGTAGATTTTCGCCGCAAGGGCCGGCGAGATGCAGATCAGGCCGACCGGCTTGCCGGCTTCGGCAAAGGCTTCAGCCAGGGCCAGGACGTCCGGGTGCACGCTGCAGCCTTCGCCTTCAACGGCAAAGTTCGAAAGGTTTTTCGCCGCGCCAAAGCCGCCCGGCACGATCAGCGCGTCGAAGTCCTTGGCGTCGGCTTCGCGCAGGTCCTTGACCTCGCCGCGAGCGATGCGCGCCGATTCCACCAGCACGTTGCGGGTCTCGGGCATTTCTTCGCCGGTCAGGTGGTCGATCACGTGCATCTGCGCAATGTTCGGCGCAAAGCACTGCACCTGCGCACCGCGCTGGTCCAGGCGCAGCAGGGTGATCACGCTTTCGTGAATTTCGGCGCCGTCATACACGCCACAGCCGGAAAGAATCACAGCAACTTTTTTCTGGGTCATGCTCACTACTCCCGATTCGAGGCGCTAAATGTCCTCTAGTTTGGCAGATGTCGCCATAGGGTTTATGCCATTCCCGGCCTAATCTTGCTGGATAGGCTGGAGATGAAAAGACCCATGGACCTGATCCTTTTGGCGGTACCGTTTTTCATTGTTCTGATCGTTGCCGAGTTGCTCGCCGATCGATTGCGCGGCATGCGGACCTATCGCCTGGCAGATGCCATCAACAGCCTCAGCACCGGCGTGCTGTCGACCACTACCGGCCTGCTGACCAAGGGCGTCGGCCTGGTGACCTATGCGCTGGCCTGGGAGCACCTGGCACTGTTCAAACTGCCGGGCGAAGCCTTGTGGGTGTGGGTACTGGCGTTCGTCGTCTATGACTTTTGCTATTACTGGCTGCACCGTATGGGCCACGAGCGCAACATCCTCTGGGCCGCCCATTCGGTGCATCACCAGAGCGAGGACTACAACCTGTCGACGGCCCTGCGCCAGACCAGCAGCGGCTTCTTGCTGTCGTGGATCTTCTACCTGCCGCTGGCCGTGTTGGGGGTGCCGCCGCTGGTGTTCATCACCGTCGCGGCGCTGAACCTGCTGTACCAGTTCTGGGTGCACACCCGGCACATCCCCAAGCTGGGCTGGCTGGAATGGCTGTTCATTACCCCGTCCAATCATCGCGTCCACCATGCGCAGAACCCTCTGTACTTGGATCGCAACTACGGCGGAGTGTTCATTGTCTGGGATCGTCTGTTCGGCACGTTCCAGGAGGAGGACGACAATCAGCCGGTGATTTTCGGCGTGACCACGCCGCTGGCCAGTTGGAACCCGCTGTGGGCCAACCTGCAGTTCTATGCCCAGCTGTGGAGCGATGCGCGGCATGCCGAGCACTGGTGGGACAAGCTGCGAATCTGGTTCATGCCTACCGGCTGGCGCCCGGATGACGTGGTCAGGAGGTTTGCGCAAGCCAAGCAGGACCTGAGCCGCTTCCAGAAATTCGAGGTGCCGCTGGCCTGGCCGCAACAGTTGTATGTGGCGCTGCAGTTCGCGGTGTACGTGGGCTTGGGCAGTTACTTGATGGAGCACGCCGAGCAGTTGTCGGTGGCTGCCCTGGTGCTGGGCTGCGGCTTGATGGCATTTGGCTTGTTCGTGCTTGGCACGGCCCTGGAGAACCGCCCCTGGGCTTTGCGGCTGGAGCTACTGCGCCTGGGGCTGAATGTCCCGGCCATGGTCCTGGCCGGGATGACGGGCTCAGGGCCGGTCACTGCCCTGGCTTGGGTCCTGCTGCTTGGCTACAGCCTGCTCAGCCTTTTCGGCCTCTACGGCAGCCGCTTCCTTGCGCGCAATGCGCGCGGCCTTGAAGCGCCGGCGCAGCCACAGGCAGCCACCGAGCACCAGCAGGCCGCCGAGCACCCATAGCTCGTATTTCTTCACGTTGCCCAGCAGGCCTTCGAGAATGGCGCCGAAGTGATAGGCGGCGGCGCCCAGGGCCAGGGCCCAGATGGCCGCACCAATGCCGTTGAGCAGCAGGTAGCGGCGCGGCGGGTAGCCGGACAAACCGATGGCCACCGGCATCACCGTGCGCAAACCGTAGACGAAGCGAAAACTCAGGACCCAGATGTCCGGATGGCGGCGAATGTGCTCCAGCGCACGGTCGCCCATCATCTGCCAGCGCGGCTTGCGTGCCAGCAACTTGCGCCCGTGACGGCGCCCCATGAAGTACCACAGCTGGTCGCCGGCATAGCTGCCGAAGAAGGCCACCACGACCACCAGGTTGATATCCATGTATCCGCGGAACGCAAGGAAGCCTGCGAGAACCAGGATGGTCTCACCTTCGAAAAACGTGCCGAGAAAAAGGGCAAAGTAGCCGAAATCCTGCAGGAATTGTTGGAGCATTTTCTGGGTGCTGGCGAAATGAACGCGCAGCCTAACCCTTCGTGGCCTTTGGGGAAAGTGTCCAAATGTGTCTCGACGTGAACATTTCCTACAAGGACAATGACTGCGTCCTCAAGTCGCAGGGTTGCCCTTGCCTGTCATACAGGCGTCATAATGGCCGCTTATAACTGTCGCGCTCGCCCGCCTGCGCGGGCTCAGGAGTCTGCCGTGAGCTTTACCCCCGCTAACCGTTTGTTTCCTGCCACCCGTCTGCGTCGCAACCGTCGTGACGACTTCAGCCGTCGTCTGGTTCGCGAAAATGTTCTGACTGTCGATGACCTGATCCTCCCGGTGTTTGTCCTCGATGGCGAAAACCGCCGCGAAGAAGTCGCTTCGATGCCGGGCGTCGAGCGTCTGTCCATCGACCTGTTGCTGGAAGCTGCGCAAGAGTGGGTAAACCTCGGGATTCCAGCCCTGGCGCTGTTCCCGGTCACCCCGGTAGAGAAAAAATCCCTCGACGGCGCTGAAGCCTGGAACCCCGACGGCATCGCCCAGCGCGCCACCCGCGCCCTGCGTGAGCGCTTCCCGGAACTTGGGGTGATCACCGACGTTGCCCTGGACCCATTCACCACCCACGGCCAGGACGGTATCCTCGACGAAGAAGGCTACGTTCAGAACGACATCACCGTCGACGCCCTGGTGCGCCAGGCGCTGTCCCACGCCGATGCCGGTGCCCAGGTGGTCGCGCCATCGGACATGATGGACGGGCGCATCCAGGCCATCCGTGAAGCGCTGGAGCTGGCCGGTCACGTCAACGTCCGCATCATGGCCTACTCGGCCAAGTATGCCAGTGCCTACTACGGTCCGTTCCGCGATGCGGTCGGCTCGGCGCTGAACCTGGGCAAGGCCAACAAGGCCTCCTACCAGATGGACCCGGCCAACAGTAACGAGGCCCTGCACGAAGTGGCCGCCGACCTGTCGGAAGGCGCCGATATGGTCATGGTCAAACCGGGCATGCCGTACCTGGATATCCTTCACCGGGTCAAAGACGAATTCAAAGTGCCGACCTTCGTTTACCAGGTCAGCGGCGAGTACGCCATGCACATGGCGGCGATTCAGAACGGCTGGCTCAGTGAAGGGGTTATCCTTGAATCCCTCACCGCTTTCAAACGGGCGGGCGCCGATGGCATCCTCACCTATTTCGCTGTTCGCGCTGCTCAATTGATGAGAGGGCAGTAACGCCCTTCAGGAACGCTAGATGAATAACGAAGTACTTACCGACGTTGCAGTCAAAGACGCCCAGCCCGTGCCCGAGCAACTGGTCGAGACCCCGCCGGAGCCGCCTGCGGTTGCCGAGCCGGTGGTCGAGGCGCCGGCGCCGGCGCCAGTGGCTGCGCCTGCCATCGTCATTCCCGGTCTGGACGACAGCAGCCTGTACATTCACCGCGAATTGTCCCAGCTGCAGTTCAACATCCGCGTGCTTGAGCAGGCGCTGGATGAGTCCTATCCGCTGCTGGAGCGACTGAAGTTCTTGCTGATCTTCTCCAGCAACCTGGATGAGTTCTTCGAAATTCGTGTGGCGGGCCTGAAGAAGCAGATCACCTTTGCCCGTGAACAGGCCGGCGCCGACGGCTTGCAGCCGCACCAGGCGCTGGCGCGGATCAGCGAGCTGGTGCACGGCGAGGTCGATCGCCAGTACGCGATCCTCAACGACGTGCTGCTGCCGGAGCTGGAAAAGCACCAGATCCGCTTCATTCGCCGCCGCCACTGGAACACCAAGCTCAAGACCTGGGTGCGGCGCTTCTTCCGCGACGAAATCGCGCCGATCATCACCCCGATCGGCCTCGATCCGACTCACCCGTTCCCGTTGTTGGTGAACAAGAGCCTGAACTTCATCGTCGAGCTTGAAGGCATCGACGCCTTCGGCCGCGATTCGGGCCTGGCGATCATCCCGGCGCCGCGTTTGCTGCCGCGGGTGATCAAGGTGCCGGAAGAGGTCGGTGGGCCTGGCGACAACTATGTGTTCCTGTCGTCGATGATCCACGCTCACGCCGATGACCTGTTCCAGGGCATGAAGGTCAAGGGCTGCTACCAGTTCCGCCTGACCCGCAACGCCGACCTGGCGCTGGACTCCGAAGATGTCGAAGACCTGGCCCGGGCCCTGCGCGGCGAGCTGTTCTCGCGTCGTTACGGCGATGCGGTGCGCCTGGAAGTGGCCGACACTTGCCCCAAACACCTCTCCGACTACCTGCTCAAACAGTTCAGCCTGAGCGAGAGCGAGCTGTACCAGGTCAACGGCCCGGTCAACCTGACCCGGCTGTTCAGCATCACCAGCCTGGACAGCCATCCGGAGCTGCAATACACGCCGTTTACCCCGGCAATCCCCAAGCTGTTGCAGAACAGCGAGAACATTTTCAGCGTGGTCAGCAAGCAGGACATCCTGCTGATGCACCCCTTCGAGTCGTTCACCCCGGTAGTCGACCTGCTGCGCCAAGCCGCCAAGGATCCGCATGTACTGGCTGTGCGCCAGACCCTGTACCGCAGCGGTGCCAACTCGGAGATCGTCGACGCGCTGGTCGACGCCGCGCGTAACGGCAAGGAAGTCACTGCGGTGATCGAGCTGCGTGCGCGTTTCGACGAAGAGTCCAACCTGCAGATGGCCAGCCGCCTGCAGGCCGCCGGTGCGGTGGTGATCTACGGTGTGGTGGGCTTCAAGACCCACGCCAAGATGATGCTGATCCTGCGCCGCGAAGCCGGCGAGATCGTCCGCTATGCGCACCTGGGTACCGGTAACTACCACGCCGGCAACGCCCGCCTGTACACCGACTACAGCCTGCTGACCTCCGACGACGCCCTGTGCGAAGACGTCGGCAAGCTGTTCAGCCAGCTGATCGGCATGGGCAAGACCCTGCGCATGAAGAAGCTGCTGCACGCGCCGTTCACCCTGAAAAAGGGCATGCTCGACATGATCGCGCGCGAAACCCAGTTCGCCCTCGACGGCAAGCCTGCGCACATCATCGCCAAGTTCAACTCGCTGACCGATCCGAAGATCATCCGCGCGCTGTACAAGGCCAGCCAGTCAGGGGTGCGTATCGACCTGGTGGTGCGCGGCATGTGCTGCCTGCGTCCGGGCATTGCCGGGGTGTCGCACAACATTCAGGTGCGCTCGATCATCGGCCGCTTCCTCGAGCACACGCGGGTGTTCTACTTCCTCAATGGCGGCGAAGAGCAGATGTTCCTCTCCAGCGCCGACTGGATGGAGCGCAACCTCGACAAGCGCGTCGAGACCTGCTTCCCGGTCGAGGGCAAGAAACTGATCCTGCGGGTGAAAAAGGAACTCGAAGGGTATCTGACCGACAACACCCACGCCTGGATCCTGCAACCGGATGGCCGTTACGTACGCAGCACGCCAACCGGCAACCAGAACCCGCGCAGTGCCCAGGCCGCTCTGCTCGAGCGCCTGAGCAACCCGGTGCTTATCGTACGCTGAGGACGAAGCCGACCCGGGCCAGCCATTCTGCCTCCAGGCCGAAGTCGGCCTGGGTCAGCTGGTTTTCTTCCAGCCAGCCGGCCGGGAACTCGACGTCCAGGCTGTCGCCCTTGGCGTGCAGGGTGACTGTGGGCATCTGCTGGGTGCCGCGGATGTGATGGAACAGGATCGCGAAGCGCAACAGTACGCACAGGCGAATCAGCTTGGCGGCGTCCTCGCCGAATTCGGCGAATTTATCCTTGGGAATGTTGCGGCGATGGCCGCGCACCAATAGCGCCAGCATCAGCTGGTCTTCCCGGGAAAAGCCGGCCAGGTCGGAGTGCTCGATCAGGTAGGCGCCGTGCTTGTGGTAATGGTAGTGGGCGATGTCCAGGCCCACTTCATGCACCTTGGCTGCCCAGCCCAGCAGTTCACGCCAGATGCCGTCTTCCAGGTCCCAGGCTTTGGCCACCTGGTCGAAGGCGTGCAGCGCCTTGCGCTCGACCCGTGCCGCCTGGCCCTGGTCAACGTGATAACGCTCCATCAGCGAGGTCAGGGTACGCTCGCGCACGTCTTCGTGGTGGTGGCGGCCGAGCAGGTCGTAGAGCACGCCTTCACGCAGGGCGCCGTCGCAGTGGTCCATGCGCTGCAGCTCAAGGGCGTCGAAAATCGCTTCGAGAATCGCCAGGCCCGCCGGGAAGATCGCCCGGCGGTCGGGTTTGACCCCGTCAAAATCGATCTTGTCGGTTTCCCCCAGCTTGAACAGCTTGCGCTTGAGCCAGGCCAGGCCTTCGGCATTGACCTCGCCGCTGCCCATGCCGCCGGATTTGAGCGCCAGGCCGATGGCGCGGATGGTCCCTGAGGAGCCGATGGCTTCGTCCCAGGTCAGGCGATGCAGGGCGTTCTCGATGCTCATCAGCTCCAGGCGTGCGGCGGTGTAGGCCTGGGCATAGCGCGCCGGGGTGATCTTGCCGTCGCGGAAATAACGCTGGGTATAGCTGACGCAGCCCATCTGCAGGCTTTCGCGCAGCAGCGGTTCAAAGCGCTGGCCAATGATGAATTCGGTACTGCCGCCGCCGATATCAGCGACCAGGCGCTTGCCTGGCGTGTCGGCCAGCGTGTGGGACACGCCGAGGTAGATCAGGCGCGCTTCTTCACGACCGGAGATGACTTCCACCGGGTGGCCGAGAATGGCTTCGGCGCGGCGGATGAATTCGCCGCGGTTGCGGGCTTCGCGCAGGGCGTTGGTGCCAACGATGCGCACGGCGCCATCGGGCATGCCGTTGATCAGTTGGGCAAACCGCTTGAGGCAGTCCAGGCCGCGTTGCATGGACTCTTCGCTGAGCTGGCGCTCTTCATTGATGCCGGCGGCCAGCTGAACTTTTTCGCCGAGCCGCTCAAGGATGCGGATCTCGCTATGGTGGGCCTTGGCGACCACCATGTGGAAACTGTTGGAGCCCAGGTCTATGGCAGCGATCAAGGACAGATTCTTGGCTGTGGTTTGCGGCATGGTCATGGGTTCTCGGTCGATAACCCGGCAATCCTGCCACGATCCGGCGCTGGCGCCAACGCGCAGCGTATCAAGGCTTGATATGGGGCAGGTTGTGCGGGAATTATGACTTTCCCGTGACAGCAGCGATATGCGCGGTCATGCACAACTATAGTTACACTCAATCGTTCCTGGCTTCCTGTAGGCAGCCGGTGCAGCTATGATGGGCCACGTTTTTTTGCTTACGACCTTGGAGACTTCCATGAGCAGCGATCTTATCAAACACGTCACCGACGCCACCTTCGAAGCCGAAGTCCTGAAGGCTGAAGGCCCGGTGCTGGTCGACTACTGGGCTGAATGGTGCGGCCCTTGCAAAATGATCGCTCCGGTTCTGGACGACATCGCCGCTACCTACCAGGGCAAACTGACCGTCGCCAAGCTGAACATCGACGACAACCAGGAAACCCCGGCCAAGCACGGCGTGCGTGGCATCCCGACGCTGATGCTGTTCAAGAACGGCAACGTCGAGGCCACCAAGGTCGGCGCGCTGTCGAAATCTCAGCTGGCAGCCTTCCTGGACGCCAATATCTGAGTGAAATTAGCCCCGCATTCGTCGGGGCTTTTCTTTATCTGGTGACTAGACGCCAGAAAAAGCAGGTGTTACATTCGGCCTCGCACTGTTTCTTCGGTGCCCTCTGCACGCCGTCGCCGACGCATCCCTAATTCGAATCAGTACGCGATCCTGTCGCCTTCTTTGCGGCGCGGCTTCATTAAGCCAGAAGCTTAATTCCCCCTTCTTACATGATTACGTCACTCCCCTTATGAACCTGACTGAACTCAAGCAAAAGCCGATTACCGATCTGCTCGAAATGGCCGAACAGATGGGCATAGAAAATATGGCCCGTTCGCGCAAGCAAGATGTGATTTTCTCCCTGTTGAAAAAGCATGCGAAAAGCGGCGAGGAAATCTCCGGTGACGGCGTGCTGGAGATTCTCCAGGACGGCTTCGGCTTCCTGCGCTCGGCCGATGCCTCGTACCTGGCCGGTCCGGACGACATCTACGTGTCGCCAAGCCAGATCCGTCGCTTCAACTTGCGTACCGGCGACACCATCGTCGGCAAGATCCGCCCGCCAAAAGAAGGCGAGCGTTACTTCGCCCTGCTGAAAGTCGACACCATCAACTTCGACCGGCCGGAAAACGCGAAGAACAAGATCCTGTTCGAAAACCTGACGCCGCTGTTCCCTAACGAGCGCCTGAAGATGGAAGCCGGCAACGGCTCCACCGAAGACCTCACCGGCCGGGTTATCGACCTTTGCGCCCCGATCGGCAAAGGCCAGCGCGGCCTGATCGTCGCTCCGCCAAAAGCGGGCAAGACCATCATGCTGCAGAACATCGCGGCCAACATCACCCGTAACAACCCCGAGTGCCACCTGATCGTCCTGCTGATCGACGAGCGCCCGGAAGAAGTAACCGAAATGCAGCGCACCGTGCGCGGCGAAGTGGTTGCCTCGACCTTCGACGAGCCGCCAACCCGCCACGTGCAGGTTGCCGAAATGGTTATCGAGAAGGCCAAGCGCCTGGTTGAACACAAGAAAGACGTGGTCATCCTGCTCGACTCCATCACCCGTCTGGCCCGTGCCTACAACACCGTGATCCCGAGCTCCGGCAAGGTCCTCACCGGTGGTGTCGATGCCCACGCCCTGGAGAAGCCGAAGCGTTTCTTCGGCGCCGCGCGTAACATCGAAGAGGGCGGCTCGCTGACCATCATCGCCACCGCGCTGGTTGAAACCGGCTCGAAGATGGACGAAGTGATCTACGAAGAGTTCAAGGGTACCGGCAACATGGAACTGCCCTGGACCGCAAGATCGCCGAGAAGCGCGTCTTCCCGGCCATCAACATCAACCGTTCGGGTACCCGTCGCGAAGAGCTGCTGACCGCCGACGACGAGCTGCAGCGCATGTGGATCCTGCGCAAGCTGCTGCACCCGATGGATGAAGTGGCTGCCATCGAGTTCCTGATCGACAAACTCAAGCAGACCAAGACCAACGACGAGTTCTTCTTGTCGATGAAGCGCAAGTAAACTGTTGCGCTGGGCAAGAGCCGGGGCGACCCGGCTTTTTGCTATCTGTACTTTGGCTATTCTGAGCAGCCGAGTTCGGCGCTACACTCTGCAGCCCGACCGCTACGGCAGCCAATACGAGGCTTTTGCATGCAGTATCGCGATTTGCGCGACTTTATCCGTGGCCTGGAACAGCGCGGCGAACTCAAGCGCATCCAGGTGCCGATCTCTCCAGTCCTGGAAATGACCGAAGTCTGCGACCGCACCCTGCGCGCCAAAGGCCCGGCCCTGCTGTTCGAAAAACCTACCGGCTTCGACATCCCGGTGCTGGGCAACCTGTTTGGCACCCCGGAGCGGGTGGCCATGGGCATGGGCGCCGAGTCGGTCAGCGAGCTGCGTGAAATCGGCAAGCTGCTGGCCTTTCTCAAAGAGCCCGAGCCGCCGAAAGGCCTCAAGGACGCCTGGTCGAAGCTGCCGATCTTCAAGAAGGTCGTGTCCATGGCGCCGAAGGTGGTCAAGGACGCGGCATGCCACGAAGTGGTCATCGAAGGTGATGATGTCGACCTCGGCCTGCTGCCGGTGCAGCACTGCTGGCCGGGCGACGTTGCGCCGCTGATCACCTGGGGCCTGACAGTGACCCGCGGGCCGAACAAGGACCGCCAGAACCTCGGCATCTACCGTCAACAGGTGATTGGCCGCAACAAGGTCATCATGCGCTGGTTGAGCCATCGCGGCGGCGCCCTGGACTATCGCGAATGGTGCGAGAAGCACCCGGGTCAGCCGTTCCCGGTGGCGGTGGCCCTGGGCGCCGACCCGGCGACCATCCTTGGTGCCGTGACGCCGGTGCCCGATACCCTCTCCGAGTACGCCTTCGCCGGCCTGTTGCGCGGCAACCGTACCGAGCTGGTCAAGTGCCGTGGCAACGACCTGCAGGTGCCGGCCACCGCTGAAATCATCCTCGAAGGCGTGATCCATCCGGGTGAAATGGCCCCGGAAGGCCCGTACGGCGACCACACCGGCTACTACAACGAAGTCGACAGCTTCCCGGTGTTCACTGTCGAGCGCATCACACACCGCAGCAAGCCGATCTATCACAGCACCTACACCGGCCGTCCGCCGGATGAGCCGGCGATTCTGGGTGTGGCGCTGAACGAAGTATTCGTGCCGATCCTGCAAAAGCAGTTCCCGGAAATCACCGACTTCTACCTGCCGCCGGAAGGCTGCTCGTATCGCATGGCGGTGGTGACCATGAAAAAGCAGTACCCAGGACACGCCAAGCGCGTGATGCTGGGTGTCTGGTCGTTTTTGCGACAGTTCATGTACACCAAGTTCGTTATCGTCACGGACGACGATATCAACGCGCGTGACTGGAACGACGTGATCTGGGCGATTACCACGCGCATGGACCCCAAGCGCGACACGGTAATGATCGACAACACCCCGATTGACTACCTGGACTTCGCTTCGCCGGTGTCCGGTTTGGGGTCGAAGATGGGCCTGGATGCGACGCACAAGTGGCCGGGAGAAACCACCCGCGAGTGGGGACGGGTCATCGTCAAGGACGAAGCCGTCACCCGGCGGATCGATGAGCTGTGGAACCAGTTGGGAATAGACTAAATGCAGGTAACCTTGCAGCCGTCCGGGGCCGTGTTGGCGCTCAAGCCCGGAGAAAGGATTCTGGATGCGGCGCGACGCCTGGGCTACGACTGCCCGCAAAGCTGTCGCAATGGCAACTGCCATGTCTGCGCCGCGCTGCTGGTCGAGGGCCGGGTGCGTCAGGATGGCGTCGAGCGTGATCACGGCGAGCTGTTCACCTGCATCGCCGAGCCACTGGAGGATTGCGTCTTGTTGTGGGATGGCGTGCTGGCCCTGGGCGAGCTGCCGGTACGGACCCTGGCCTGTCAGCTCAGCGAGTGTGTCGAAGTCGGCGGCGACGTCTGGCGCGTGCGCCTGCGGGCGCCTGCCGGCAAGCCACCGCGCTACCATGCTGGCCAGTACCTGATGATCGAGCGAGACAGCGGCGACAAGGCTGCCTTCTCGCTGGCCTCGGCGCCGCACAGTGGCCGCGACCTCGAGCTGCATGTACTGGCCCGCGAGAACAGTGCCCTGGAGCTGATCGCTCAGTTGCGGCGCAACGGCATGGCGCGGCTGCAGATGCCCTTTGGTGACACCCACCTGGCCGAATTGCCGGACGGCCCGCTGGTGCTGATCGCGGCCGGCACCGGCATGGCGCAGATGCACAGCCTGATCGAACATTGCCGGGCCAGCGGCTTCAAGCACCCGGTGCACCTGTACTGGGGCGTGCGCCTGCCGGACGACTTCTACCAGATCGAGCACTGGGCCGAGTGGGAGAGTCTGCCCAACCTGTTCCTGCACAAGGTGGTCAGCGACCTGTGCGGCTGGGAAGGGCGCTGCGGCCTGTTGCACGAGGCGGTATGCGAAGACATCAGTGACCTGGCCGGCGTGCATGTGTACGCCAGCGGTTCGCCAAACATGATCTACGCCACCCTCGACGCACTGGTCGACGCCGGCATGGATGCGCATCAAATGCGCGCCGATGTATTCGCTTATGCCCCGCGCAATTGATTGACGGAATAAGGCACGCTGCAACAGCGTGCCGGTTTAAATAACTGCCGGTGCCGCCAGCGGTATAAGCCACTAATTATTGCCGGCAACGAAAATAACTTTCGCTACACTTGAAACAGTGCACCTGTTATCGCACCGGTGCGGCCTTTATCGCCGTCTCATGGCGTCTGGGGGCTTGTATTGCGGCGCTTATCTGCCGTACGGTAACTCTGTGCACAGTGCGTTGCTTTATAGTGCAATGCGTTGGTAATTCATGGGGAAGTGTGGCGGCAGCTATGTCGGCGATCGAAACGGTATCTTTGAATGTGGCCTATCCGCCGTTGCTTGATTTCGGCGAACAGTTAACTCGCGAGCAACTTGTGCATTCAGTTCAACACACCATGTCCCGGCACCAGGGTGGCCCGGTATGGTTGTTTGCCTACGGCTCATTGATCTGGCGCCCGGAGTGCAATGCCGCCGAACGGCGACGGGCACGGGTGCACGGCTATCATCGCGGGCTGTATTTGTGGTCCCACGAGCACCGCGGCACGCCGGAATGCCCCGGGCTGGTATTCGGTCTTGATCGTGGTGGTTCATGCAGCGGTTTTGCCTACCGCCTGCCGGACGACTGCCTGGAAGATTCGTTGCTGGCCTTGTGGCAACGAGAAATGCCTTACCCTGCGTACCGCCCGCACTGGCTCAATTGCCGGCTTGAGGACGGCAGCAAGGTCCAGGCCCTGGGGTTTGTGCTGGAGCGGCATTTGCCATGCTATGCCGGCAACCTGCCGGACACCTTGCTCAGCCAGATATTTGCCAATGCCAAGGGCCGTTACGGCAGCACTCGCGATTATGTCGAGCAGACCCTCAATGCCTTGCGCAGCCATGCCATGCCCGATCGCAACCTGGAGGCGCGCTTTCGGCGCTGCCATTCCAGGTAGGAGCGGGCTCAGCTGTTCAGGCCATGGTCACCACCAGCTTGCCCACCGCCTTGCGCTGGCCCAGCAACTCGATGGCTGCACCTGCTTCAGCCAGCGGGAAGGTCTGCGATACCAGCGGCTTGAGCTTGCCTTCGGCGAACCAGGCAAACAGCTGCTGGAAGTTCGCCGCATTGTCGGCCGGTTGGCGCTGGGCAAAGGCGCCCCAGAACACCCCGAGCACCGCTGCACCTTTGAGTAGCGCCAGGTTCACTGGCAGCTCGGGGATGCGCCCGCTGGCAAAACCGACCACCAGCAGCCGGCCATTCCAGGCAATGCCGCGCACCGCCTGGTCAAACAGATCGCCGCCAACCGGGTCGTAGATCACATCGGCGCCGTTGCCGCCGGTCAGGCGCTTGATTTCGTCCTTGAGGCTGGTTTCGCTGTAGTTGATCAGCTCGTCGGCGCCTGCCGCCTTGGCTACGGCAAGTTTCTCGGCGCTGCTGGCGGCGGCAATCACCCGCGCGCCCATGGCCTTGCCGATTTCCACCGCCGCCAGGCCAACCCCGCCCGAGGCGCCCAGCACCAGCAGGGTTTCCCCGGCCTTGAGCTGGCCGCGCTGGCTGAGCGCATGCATCGAGGTGCCGTAGGTCATGCCGAAGGCCGCCGCCGTGGTGAAGTCCATCTGCGCCGGGATCGGCAATACGTTGTAGGCCGGCACCGCCACTTGTTCGGCAAAGCTGCCCCAGCCGGTCAGGGCCATGACCCGGTCGCCGATCTTCAGGTTGCCGGCTTTTTCACCCACGGCGCTGACCACGCCGGCGGCTTCGCCCCCAGGGGAGAACGGCAGCGGCGGCTGGAACTGGTACTTGCCTTCGATGATCAGGGTGTCGGGAAAGTTGACCCCGGCGGCCTGCACGTCGAGGAGGATCTCGTTCTTTTTCGGCACGGGGCTGGCGACTTCTTCCAGGACCAGGTTTTGCGCCGGGCCAAGGGCTTTGCACAACACTGCTTTCATCGGGACTATTCCTTTGCGCGTAGTGGCCGATAAGTGTAGGTGGGCGAGGTGCCGGGTCAACGAGCATGGCCCGCCCTGATAGGCCGGCATAAGCCCGGGCTTGGGTTTGACCGGTGCGCTGGGTATGCTGGCGCCAACTGTATGAGGAGCGAATTCGTGAAAGCGTGGATCTTGATGGTACTGGCGCTGATGCTGCCGATGGCGGCCATGGCCGAGGAAGCCAAGGAAGGGGAACCGAAGGTCTCCTACATTTCCCTGAGCCCGCCTTTTGTGGGCAACTACGCCCTTGATGGCGGGCCGAAGCTGCGCGTGTACAAGGCCGACGTGGCCCTGCGGGTCAACAGCGATGCCGCCGCCGCAGCGGTAAAGCATCATGAGCCGCTGATCCGCAACCAGCTGGTGGCGCTGTTCACCCAGCAGAACCTGGAGGCCATGAGTAACGTCGAGGCCAAGGAAAAACTGCGTCAGGAAGCTCTGAAGCAGGTCCAGCAGGTGCTCGAATCCGAAGAAGGCAAGCCGACCGTCGACGACCTGCTGTTCAACAACCTGATCGTCCAGTAATCACGAGGTCAGGCTGCGGCGAAAACGCGCCAGGGCAATGGCGAAGAAGGCCAGGCCAATGGCGGCGAGCGCCGCGATGTCTGGCCAGACCACTGCCAGCCCGGCGTCACGGAACAGGATCGCCGCGCTGAGGCTGACGAAGTGGGTCGAGGGCGAGCCCTGCATGACCCACTGCAGCCATTGCGGCATGCTGTCCAGCGGCGTGCTGCCGCCTGACAGCAACAGCATCGGGATGATCACCGGAATCGCCAGCAGGCCGAATTGCGGGGTCGAGCGCGCCAGGGTGGCGAGGAAGATCCCCAATGCGGTGCTGGCGAACAGGTACAGCGCCGTCACCGCCAGGAACAACCCCAACGATCCCGCCAGCGGTACCCCCAGCGCGCCCTTGACGATCACCTCAAGCGATACCCAGGTGCACAGCACCACCACCAGGGCGTTGCTGGCGATCTTCGCCAGCATGATTTCCAGCGCGGTCAGCGGCAGCACCAGCAGGTGGTCGAGGGTGCCGTGCTCGCGCTCGCGCAGCAGTGCCGTGCCGGTGAGGATGATGGCCAGGATGGTGATGTTGTTGACGATCTGGATCACCGCCAGAAACCAGCCGCCCTCAAGGTTGGGGTTGAACAACGCCCGGGCACTGAGCAGCGCCGGGCTGCCGGCGGTAGCCGAGCCCTGCTTGGCATAGTCGAGCAGATCGCGCTCGACGATCCTGCCGATGTAACCGGCGCCCATGAACGCCTGGCTCATGGCCGTGGCGTCGACGTTGACTTGCAGCTCGGGCGAGCGCCCGGCCAGCAGGTCGGTCTGGAAGTTCACCGGTACGTTGATCACGAAGGTGTAGCGGCCGCTGTCCAGGGCCTGGTCGAGCTGGTCGTAGGGCAACGGCACGGCGTGCTGGAATTCCGGTGGTTGCAGGGCCTCGGCGAGCTTGCGCGAGACCAGGCTGTGGTCTTCGTCGATGATCGCCACGCTGGCGTTGTGCACGCCGATCACCGAGCCTGCGGCCGGCATGTAGATCGCCACGCTGAAGGCGTACAGCAGGAACAACAGCAGCACGCTGTCGTGGCGCAGGCTGGTCAGCTCCTTGAGCCCCAGGCGCAGGGTATGTGCCAGACGATGCATCAGACCTCCTGCTTCTTCAGCATGGCCAGACTCAGGCCAGTGAAACCGACAAAGAAGCCCAGCAGTGCCAGGCACTGGGGCCAGAGTTCGCGCAGGTCCAGGGCTTTGGTAAAGGTGCCGACGGCGATATCGAGAAAGTAACCGGCCGGGAACAACTGGCCCATCAAGGCCGCCGCGCCATCGAGCGAGGAACGCGGCACGATCAGCCCGGAGAACTGAATGGTCGGCAGGCTGGTGATGATCATGGTGCCGAGGATCGCGGCGATCTGCGTGCGGGTGAACGCCGAGATCAGCAGGCCCAGGCTGGTGGTCGCCAGCAGGTAGAGCACGCCGCCGCAGGCCAGGGCCAGGGCGCTGCCCTTGAACGGCACGCCGAACAGCCAGCGGTTCATTGCTACCAGCAGCGCCAGGTTGACCAGGCTTACCGCCAGGTAGGGCGCCTGTTTGCCGAGCAGGAACTCCAGTCGGGTCAGGGGCGTGGCATAGAAGTTGGTGATCGAGCCCAGCTCTTTTTCGCGCACGATGCCCAGTGCGGTGAGCATTGCCGGAATGAACGCCAGGATCAGCGCCATGACCCCGGGGCCGATGGCGTTGACGCTGACCACGTCCTGGTTGTAGCGAAAGCGGGTTTCCAGGCGCACTGGAGTTTGCCCGGCCCGGGCCTTGCTGCTCAGCGCCGCCAGTTGTTCGAGGTTGCCCTGGTGCACGGCTTCGACATAGTTACGGCTGGTCTCGGCGCGAAATGGCATGCCGCCATCCAGCCAGGCTGCTACCACCGGCTGGCGACCGGCGTGCAGATCGCGACCAAAACCTGGTGGAATCTCCAGGGCCAGCTTGATTTCCGAGCGCTGCAGGCGTTTGTGTAACTGTGCGGCATCGCGAATCGGCGTCTGTTCGGCGAAGTAGCGCGAGCCGCGGAAGGCTTCAAGATAAGCGCGGCTTTGCGGGCTCTGGTCCTGGTCATAAACGGCGAAAGCGAGGTTTTCCACGTCCAGGGAGATGCCGTAGCCGAAGATCACCATCATGAACAGCGCGCCAAGCAGGGCGAACGCCAGGCGCACTTTGTCGCGCAGCAGTTCCTTGCCTTCGCGGGTGGCGACGGCGACCAGGCGCTTGAGGCTGAAGCCATGGCGCAGGGGTTGCGTTGCTGTATTGGCCGGGCTGTCGAACTGGGTTGGGGCCGTTGGCGCTTCGCTGGCGCCCTGGGCCTGTTCCAGGCAGGTGACGAAGGCGTCTTCCAGGGTTTCACCGCCGAACTGCTGCTGCAGCGCCGCCGGGGTGTCGCAGGCCAGGACCTTGCCGGCATGCATCAGGGAGATCCGGTCGCAGCGCAGGGCTTCATTCATGAAATGAGTAGAGAGGAAGATCGTCACCCCCTGATCGCGCGACAGCTCGATCAGCAGGCGCCAGAAGTCGTCGCGCGCTGCCGGGTCCACACCTGAGGTGGGCTCGTCGAGGATCAGCACTTCCGGACGGTGCAGTACCGCCACTGCCAGCGACAGGCGCTGGCGCAAACCCAGGGGCAGGGCGCCGGACTGCTGGTCGGCGATGGCGCCCAGATCGAAACGCTCGATCAGCTCAGCGATGCGCGGGCCGCTGTCGGCCTTGGGCAGGTCGAACAGCCGCGCATGCAGTTCAAGGTTCTGCCGCACGCTGAGTTCGCCATACAGCGAGAAGCTTTGGGACATGAAGCCAACGCGCTTACGCGTGGCCAGGTCCTTGGCGTTCACCGGGCGACCGAGCAGGGTGGCGCTGCCCTCGCTGGCCGGCATCAGCCCGGTGAGCACCTTCATGGTGGTGGTCTTGCCGCAGCCGTTGGAGCCGAGAAAACCGAAGATCTCGCCACGGCCGATGGCGAAACTGACCTTGTTCACGGCGGTGAAGTCACCAAAGCGCAAGGTCAGTTCATGGGCTTCGATAGCGATCTCGGCATCGCCGCTATCGCGCGGCGGGATCACCAGGGGCTGCTGGCTGCGCTGGCTGTCGCCCTGAAAGTGGGTAAAGGCGTCATCGAGCTTGTGGCTGGCGGTGGCTGCGGCCAGCTCTTCGCTCAAGCCTGCGGCAATCAGCCGGCCACGATCGAGCATCAGACAGTGTTCGAACTGTTCGGCCTCTTCCATGTAGGCCGTGGCGACCAGCAGGGTCAGTTGCGGGCGTTCCTGGCGCACCTGCTCGACCAGCTCCCAGAAGCGCCGGCGCGACAGCGGGTCGACGCCAGTGGTGGGTTCGTCGAGGATCAGCAGGTCCGGTTCGTGGATCAGCGCACAGCACAGGCCGAGCTTCTGCTTCATGCCGCCCGACAACTTGCCCGCCGGGCGTTCGGCAAAGCGCAGCAGGTCGGTGGCCAGCAGCAGGTTGTGCATGCGCTGCTCGCACTCCGTGGCGCCAAGGCCGAACAGGGTGGCGAAGAAGCGGATGTTCTCGCTGATCGACAGCTCGGGGTAAAGGTTGCCGCCCAACCCTTGGGGCATGAAGGCGATACGCGGGTAGAGGCTGTTGCGATGGCGGCGCTGGCGGATCGAGCCGCCAAGCACCTGCAGTTCGCCGCTTTGCAGCTTCTTCACCCCGGCGATCAGCCCGAGCAGGCTCGACTTGCCGGCGCCGTCCGGGCCGATCAGGCCGCAGCGGGTGCCGGCCGGCAGGCTGAAGGCAATGTCCTGCAGGGCGTTCAGCCCGCCGTAGCGGTGGTTGATGCCCTCGGCGTGCAGCGCCAGCGCGCTCATTGCAGGTTGGCCGGCCAGTCCACATCAGCGGTGCGCACATAGCCTGCGCCCGGCATGCCGGGTTTGGCCTGGGGCACGGCGCTTGGTTCGGTCAGGCGCAGCTTGACCCGGAACACCAGCTTCTGGCGCTCGTCACGGGTTTCCACCTGCTTGGGGGTGAACTGCGCCTTGGCCGCGACGAAGGCGATCTTCGCCGGCAAGGCCCGGTCGGGCAGGGCGTCGAGAACGATGCGCGCCTGGTCGCCGACGGTCAGGCGGCCGGTCGTGGAGGCGGGCAGGTAAAGGTTCATGTACTGGTCGCTGGGGTCGATCAGCATCAGCACGCGGCCGCCGGCACCGAGCACTTCACCTGGCTCGGCCAGGCGCAGCTGGATCACGCCGTTGATTGGCGCGCGCAGGCTGCTGTCGTCGATTTCGCTGGTCAGCTGTGCCACCTGGGCTTCAGCGGCGCCGATGGCGGCCTTGATTGCCGCCAGTTGCGCGCGGGCGGCGACCACGGCGGAGTTGCTGGTGTCGTAGCGGGCCTGCTGCTGGTCGAGCAGCTGCTGGCTGGCATATTTGCGCTGGAAGATCTCGCGGACGCGCTTGAGCTCCTGGCTGGCCAGCAGTTGTTCGCTCTGGCGCAATTGCACCGTGGCCTGGGCGGCGGAGTAGTTTTCCCGGGCCCGTAGCACTTCGGCTTCGGCCTGGTTGCGCTGGGCTTCGAGGGTGCGGGTGTCGATGCGGGCGAGCAACTGGCCCTGCTTGACGGTATCGCCTTCGTCGACCAGCACCTCGGCCAGGCGCCCGGGGATCTTGCTGGCGATCTGCACTTCGGTGGCTTCGAGCCTGCCGTTGCCCATGCTCAGGCCTTCGGGCAGGCGGTCATGCAGGGACTTCCAGTAGCCCAGGCCACCCGCGGCCAGGAGCAGGGCGATCAAGGCACCGGCGAAGAATTTCGGGGCGTGTTGGCTCATCGACATGGTTGGGCAATCCTTGCTGCATTAACGTCAAATTGTGACGCCGCACCGGTCCTGGTGCGTTGATGTTCGTCAAATGAGCGGCCATCCTACCCTGTTTAACGCAGTGCGAGTACCGCTGCCCATTGTTCGGCGGTCACCGGCATCACTGAAAGGCGGCTGCCTTTCTGTACCAGCGCCAGTTCGGCAAGGGCGGTTTGCTGCTTGAGGTAGCCCAGTTGCAGGACCCTGCCGAAGGTTTCGACATGGGCGACATCGACAGCGCTCCAGGGGTTCTTGGCGTCGTTGGCCTTGGCGTCGAAGTAGTGGCTTTGCGGGTCGAGTGCAGTGGGGTCGGGATAGGCTGCGGCACTGATGCGGGCAATGCCGGCAATGCCCGGCTCCGGGCAACTGGAGTGGTAGAAGAAGAACTGGTCACCGACTGCCATGGCCCGCAAGAAATTGCGCGCCTGGTAGTTGCGCACGCCATCCCAGCGCGCTTCGCCCAGCCGCGCGAGGTCCTTGATCGAGAGTTCGTCGGGCTCGGATTTCATCAGCCAGTAGGCCATGGGTGGTGCTCCAGACAATGTTTGAAATAACCTGTTTCAGGAAACCGACGGTCGGTTGGCGTCAACGTTTGCGTGTCGCCTCAGGTTGTCGGAGAATGCGCGCATTTTAAGCTTGACGCTGCTGCAACAACAAAAACGTTGCTGACAACGTGATCAGTTTGCCTGAGGGGGGCAATCGATGAATCGCAAACCGGATTTGCTCTGGATTCTGGTGTTTCTGTTCGGTTTGGGTGTTGTCACTACCGGTTATGCGCAAAGCCTTTGGGAACGCAAACTCGACGCCCCTTACGAAATGCCGGTCAATCCGCAACAACGTTGATAGCCAGGTACCAGCCACGGTCCGAGACCGTCCCCTGCAGCGGCACATCCCAGCTGGCTTGCGCCAGTCGTTCGACCTTCTGGCATTCATGCGCCAGGCCCAGCAGCAAGGGTTTTTTCCAGGCCTTGCGGCGGGCCTGATAGGCCAGGCTGCGGTCATAGAAACCGCCGCCCATGCCCAGCCGGCCACCCACTTCATCAAAACCCACCAGCGGTAGCAGGATCAGGTCCAGCGCCCAGATCGGTCGTTGCCGGGCCAGGCTGATGTGCGGCTCGGGGATGCGAAAGCGGTTGCGCCGCAGCTTCTCGCCGGCTTCGATGCGCTGGAACACCATCTTGGTTTTTGGCCAGGCGTGCAGTACCGGCAGGTAGGTGCGTTTGCCACGGCGCTGGGCTTCACGCATCAGCAGGCGCGGGTCGATCTCGCAATCATTGGGCAGGTACAGGGCGATGTGCCGGGCCCGGCGAAACAACGGATGCTGTGCCAGCTGACGGTACAGGCCACGGGCTGCCTGGCGTTGTTCGGCCGGCGTCAGGGCACGGCGGGCATCGCGAAGCAGGCGGCGAAGTTGCGGGCGGGTCAGCGGCGCGGTGTCGGTCATGGCACGGGCGGTCCCAGAGAGGGCTGCCACCCGCCGGGTGACAGCTCGATTGCCCGCGCAGAAGGGCGGGCAAAGAATTCAGGCTCCCCGACGAACCGCTGTCGGTGTAGCCCTTGAACCCGAAAGTTCAAGGTGGAGATTGCAGGAGGCGTTAAGGCTTTCCGTCAAGCGGACATGCACACCGGCCCCACGTGCAACCCCCGTGGTTGTGCGTATCGGCTCAGGGACATGACCGACTGGCAAGCACTCCAGGGAGTGGCGCCAGTATACCGATACTCAACCCTTATTTGAATCTTGATCGTCGGCCAGTGCGCTATCGACGCGTTCAAGCAGGTCGCGCACCTGTTCACGGTTGACGCCAGTGCCGGTCGCTTGCGGGCGTTCCTGGTTGTGCAGCAGGTCGTGGGTAATGTTCAGCGCAGCCATCACGGCGATGCGGTCGGCACCGATGACTTTGCCGCTGCTGCGGATTTCGCGCATCTTGCCATCCAGGTAGCGCGCGGCGCTGACCAGGTTGCTGCGTTCTTCCGGCGGACAGATGATCGAATATTCTTTGTCGAGAATCTGAACAGTGACGCTATTGCTTGAGCTCATGAGTCTTGCTCCAGGGCCTTGAGTCGCAAAATCATCGATTCGACCTTACGCCGGGCGATTTCATTTTTTTCGATGAGGTGGGCGCGCTCTTCGCGCCAGGATTTTTCCTGAGCTAATAAGAGTGCGTTTTGCCGTTTTAGTTGCTCGACCCGCTCAATCAGCAGTTCGAATCGGCCCATCAGCGCTTGCAGATCGTTCTCTTGCATTGGTTGCCACTCGATTCGGTCGTGCGGGTGGTTGCCCGGTTTATGCCCTGGCCGGCCCGGAGTTGGCCGCGTCGATGGTCTTGGCGCGCCTGCCGGTGCTAGGATACAAGGTCTTCATTCTAGTCATTGCGCCGTCTGGCGCCTAGTTGCCCATGCCCAATATCAATTCGCCGTACACCGCCTTCGCCACCTTGCTCAGCAGCAACGGGCATCCTGTTTCCCCTGCCGAACTGCACGGGCTGTTGCTCGGGCGCAGCTGCGCCGGTGCCGGCTTCGATGCCGAGGCATGGTTGGCAGACGCCGCCGGCCTGCTGGAAAGCGAACCGGCAGACAACGTTCGTAACGCCTTGATCGGCCTGCAAGAAATGGTCAAGGGCGAACTGACCAGCGACGATATCACCGTGGTGCTGTTGCTGCCGGGTGATGATGAGCCGCTGACCGAGCGTGCCACCGCCCTGGGTCAATGGTGCCAGGGCTTCATTGCCGGTTTCGGTTTGAATGCCGGTGGCAAGGACCTGAGCACCGAGGCCAAGGAAGTGCTGCAGGACCTGGTCGCGATCTCTCAGGTCCAGGACGCCCTGGAAGAGTCCGAAGACGGCGAAAACGACTATATGGAAGTCATGGAATACCTGCGCGTCGCCCCGCTGCTGCTCTACACCGAGCTGAAGCAGCCGGTCGAGCCTGCGGCCAAACCTTCGTTGCACTGATTAACCACGGACTGCCACTGCCCATGAGCCACATCCCCAAGTCGGAATACGCCCGTCGACGCAAGGCGCTGATGGCGCAGATGGAACCCAACAGCATCGCCATCCTGCCCGCCGCCGCGGTTGCCATCCGCAACCGCGACGTCGAGCACGTGTACCGCCAGGACAGCGACTTCCAGTACCTCAGCGGCTTCCCCGAGCCCGAGGCGGTGATCGCCCTGATCCCCGGCCGCGAGCACGGCGAGTACGTATTGTTCTGCCGCGAGCGCAATCCCGAGCGCGAGCTCTGGGACGGCCTGCGCGCTGGCCAGGAAGGGGCGATCCGCGATTTTGGCGCCGATGATGCTTTCCCCATCACCGATATCGACGACATCCTCCCCGGCCTGATCGAAGGTCGCGACCGGGTGTATTCGGCCATGGGCAGCAACGCCGAGTTCGACCGCCACTTGATGGAGTGGATCAACGTCATCCGCTCCAAAGCGCGGCTGGGTGCGCAGCCGCCGAACGAATTCGTTGCCCTGGATCATCTGCTGCACGACATGCGCCTGTATAAATCGGCGGCGGAAGTGAAAGTGATGCGCGAGGCCGCGGCGATTTCCGCCCGTGCCCACGTGCGGGCCATGCAGGCCTGCCGCGCCGGTCTGCGCGAATACAGCCTGGAAGCCGAGCTCGACTACGAGTTCCGCAAGGGCGGGGCGAAGATGCCGGCCTACGGCTCGATCGTCGCCGCCGGGCGCAACAGCTGCATCCTGCATTACCAGGAGAACGACGCGCTGCTCAAGGACGGCGACTTGGTGCTGATCGACGCCGGTTGCGAGATTGACTGCTACGCCAGCGACATCACCCGCACTTTCCCGGTCAGCGGGCGTTTTTCGCCGGAGCAGAAGGCCATCTACGAGCTGGTGCTCAAGGCCCAGGAAGCGGCCTTTGCGGTCATCGCCCCGGGCAAGCACTGGAATCACGCCCATGAGGCCACGGTGCAAGTGATTACCGAAGGCCTGGTGGAACTGGGCCTGCTCAAGGGCCAGGTGCACGAACTGATTGAAAGCGAAGCCTATCGGGCTTTCTACATGCACCGCGCCGGGCACTGGCTGGGCATGGATGTGCATGATGTCGGCGAGTACAAGGTCGGCGGCCAGTGGCGAGTGCTCGAGCCGGGCATGTCCCTGACTGTTGAACCTGGCATTTACATTGGTGCCGATAACCAGAGTGTCGCGAAAAAATGGCGTGGCATCGGTGTGCGAATCGAGGATGACGTAGTGGTAACCAAGCAGGGCTGTGAAATCCTGACCTCCGGCGTACCCAAGACGGTTGCCGAAATCGAAGCCTTGATGGCTGCTGCGCGCAGTGCCGCAGCATGAGCCGGGTCAACCTTGCGATCATTGGCGGCGGCCTGGTCGGCGCCAGCCTGGCCCTGGCCCTGCAAGCCGGCGCCAAGGCGCGTGGCTGGAAGATCCTGCTGATCGAACCGTTCGCCCCGGGTGACAGTTTCCAGCCGAGCTATGACGCCCGCTCTTCGGCGTTGTCTTTCGGTACCCGGCAAATCTACGAGCGTCTTGGCCTGTGGCAACAGATCAGCCGCCGCGCCGAGCCGATCCGTCAGATCCAGGTCTCCGACCGTGGCCGTTTTGGCGCCACCCGCCTGGACGCCCTGGAAGAAGGGGTACCGGCGCTCGGCTACGTGGTCGAGAACGCCTGGCTTGGCCAGTGCCTGTGGCAGGGCCTGGACGCTGAGGTGGTGAGCTGGCGCTGCCCGGCGGAGGTCACCGCCCTGCAGCCGCTGGAAGACGGTTACCGGCTGTCGCTCAACGACGACACCACGCTTGAATGCGACCTGGCGGTACTGGCCGATGGCGGCCGCTCCGGCCTGCGCGAGCAACTGGGTATTCATGTCAGCCAGCGGCCGTACAACCAGAGCGCCCTGATCGCCAATATCACCCCGAGCGAAGCCCACTGCGGCCAGGCTTTCGAGCGCTTTACCGACGAAGGGCCGATGGCCTTGCTGCCATTGCCGGAGAACCGCTGCGCGCTGGTCTGGACCCGCGCCGGTATGGACGCCAAGCGCCTGGCCGAGCTGGACGAACGCAGCTTCCTCAGCGAGCTGCAGGACGTGTTCGGCTACCGCCTCGGTGCGCTGCGCCAGGTCGGCGCCCGGCACTTGTATCCGTTGTCGCTGGTCGAGGCCCAGGAGCAGGTGCGCCCGCATCTGGTAGTCCTTGGCAACGCTGCGCACAGCCTGCACCCGATTGCCGGGCAGGGCTTCAACCTGTCACTGCGCGATGTGCAGTCGCTGGCCGACGGCTTGCTGGCCAGCCCTGGAGTGCCGGGTGATTTCGCCACCCTGCAGGCCTACCGTGAGCGTCAGCGCCTGGACCAGGACCTGACCGTGGGCTTCTCCGACCGCGTCACCCGATTGTTCGGCAGCGCCCAACCCTTGGTCGCTACCGGCCGCAACCTGGGCCTGCTCGGCCTCGACCTGCTGCCTCCGGCCAAGCGCTGGTTCGCCCGCCAGGCCATGGGCCTGGGAACTCGCCCGGATCCACGGAGCTGAGCATGAGCGACCCGCGCAAACTGGCCCGGCGTGCGCGCAGGCTGCGCTGGCTGCTGAATATCTACCCGCCGTACCTGGGCGCGGGCATTCGCGTGCTCAGCGTCAGCCCCGACCTGCGCCACATCCGCGTGCGCATGGGCCTGCGCTGGTTCAACCGCAACTATGTCGGCACCCAGTTCGGCGGCAGCCTGTACTCGATGGTCGACCCGTTCTACATGCTGATGCTGATGGAGCTGCTCGGGCGTGAGTACATCGTCTGGGACAAGGCTGCCAGCATCGATTTCGTGTCGCCGGGCAAGGGCCCGGTGTTCGCCGACCTGCGCATCGACGATGCCCTGCTCGACGACATCCGCCAGCACACCGCCGGCGGCAAAAAGTACCTGCCACGACTTCAGGTCGATATCCGCGATGCCGCCGGTGAACTGGTGGCGCGGGTCGACAAAACCCTTTACGTGCGGCTCAAGCCGCAAGCGAGACAGGCTTAAGGCATGGAAATGCGCGCAGATCTGTTGATTGTCGGTGCCGGTATGGTCGGCAGCGCCCTGGCCCTGGCGTTGCAGCACAGCGGCCTGGAAATTCTCTTGCTCGACGGCAGCCCCTTGTCGATCAAACCCTTCGACCAGCAATCGGCGTTCGAGCCGCGGGTCAGCGCCTTGTCGGCGGCCAGCCAGCGCATTCTCGAACGCCTGGGCGCCTGGCAGGGAGTCAGCGAGCGACGTCTGAGCCCCTACTCGGACATGCACGTGTGGGATGGCAGCGGCACCGGTCAGATCCACTTCTCGGCGGCCAGCGTGCACGCCGAAGTGCTTGGCCATATCGTCGAGAACCGGGTAGTGCAGGATGGCCTGCTGGAGCGTCTGCACGACAGCGAAATCGGCCTGCTGGCCAATGCCCGTCTGGAGC
Organism: Pseudomonas sp. B21-035; assembly: GCF_024748945.1. NCBI lineage: Bacteria > Pseudomonadati > Pseudomonadota > Gammaproteobacteria > Pseudomonadales > Pseudomonadaceae > Pseudomonas > Pseudomonas sp. B21-035. The sequence goes on along the minus strand of NZ_CP087179.1, from coordinate 5,619,272 downwards.
AGATGCGCCGCTCCGGCGACGACTGGCTGCTGACCCTGGCCGACGGCCGTACCCTGCGTGCGCCGCTGGTGATTGCCGCCGACGGCGCCAACTCGGCGGTACGCCGCCTGACTGGCTGCGAGACCCGCGAGTGGGATTATCTGCACCACGCCATCGTCACCAGCGTGCGTTGTGCCCGGCCACATCAGGCGACCGCCTGGCAGCGCTTTACCGACGAGGGGCCGCTGGCGTTCCTGCCGTTGTTGCGCGATGGCCAGCAGGACTGGTGCTCGATCGTCTGGTCGACCACGCCCGAGCAGGCTGAACACTTGATGGCCTTGAGCGACGAGGCGTTCTGCGCCGAGCTTGAGCGCGCCTTCGAAGGGCGCCTGGGCGGCGTCCTGCAGGCCGACCCACGGGTTTGCGTGCCGCTGCGCCAGCGTCACGCCAAGCGTTACGTGGCCGAAGGCCTGGCGCTGATCGGCGATGCCGCGCACACCATCCACCCGCTGGCCGGGCAGGGCGTCAACCTCGGTTTCCTTGATGCCGCGGTACTGGCCGAAGAGTTGCTGCATGCCTACGAGCGTGGCGAGCGCCTGGCTGATATTCGCGTGCTGAGCCGTTTCGAGCGCCGACGCATGCCGCACAACCTGGCCTTGATGGCGGCGATGGAAGGCTTCGAGCGCTTGTTCCAGGCCGATCCACTGCCGTTGCGCTGGTTGCGCAACAGCGGCCTGAAATGGATCGAGCAATTGCCGGAAGCCAAGGCCCTGTTCGTGCGCCAGGCCTTGGGCTTGAGCGGTGACCTGCCGGAACTGGCGCGGGCCTGAGGGCCCCGCAACATCTGGTAACTCCTCCCTTGTGAGTTCGGTTGAGAAGGCAAATGGGATTAACTACCATTTGCGCCTCTCATGAATTCCGAGGACTGCACCATGTTGCCACGCAAGCACGTAATGGCCGCCCTGGCTCTGACCCTGTTCGGCACGGCCGCCCAGGCGGCGGACGAGGTGGTGGTGTATTCCTCGCGCATCGACGAGCTGATCAAACCGGTATTCGATGCCTACACCAAAGAAACCGGGGTGAAGATCAAGTTCATCACCGACAAGGAAGCGCCGCTGATGCAGCGGATCAAGGCCGAGGGCGAGAACGCCACCGCCGACCTGCTGCTCACCGTCGACGCCGGCAACCTCTGGCAGGCCGAGCAGATGGGCATCCTGCAGCCGATCAAGTCGGACGTCATCGACAAGAACATCCCCGCCCAGTACCGCGCCTCGTCCCACGACTGGACCGGCCTGAGCCTGCGCGCACGGACCATCGCCTACTCCACCGAGCGGGTCAAACCCGAAGAGCTGAGCACCTACGAGGCCCTGGCCGACAAAAACTGGGAAGGTCGCCTGTGCCTGCGTACGGCGAAGAAGGTCTACAACCAGTCGCTGACCGCTACCCTGATCGAAACCCATGGCGAGCAAAAAACCGAAGAGATCATCAAGGGCTGGGTCAACAACCTGTCCACCGATGTGTTCTCCGACGACACCGCCTTGCTCCAGGCGATCAACGCCGGCCAGTGCGACGTCGGCATCGTCAACACCTACTACTACGGCCGCCTGCACAAGGAAAACCCCAAGCTGGCAGTCAAGCTGTTCTGGCCCAACCAGGCTGACCGTGGCGTGCACGTCAACCTCTCGGGTATCGGCCTGACCAAATATGCGCCGCACCCTGAGGCGGCGAAGAAGCTGGTCGAATGGATGACCGGTGCCGAGGCGCAGAAAATCTTCGCCGGCGTGAACCAGGAGTTCCCGGCCAACCCGGCCGTGGCGCCATCTGAAGAAGTGGCTGCCTGGGGCACCTTCAAGGCCGACGGCATTGCTGTGGAAGTGGCCGGCAAACGCCAGGCCGAAGCCATCCGCCTGATGGATCGGGCTGGCTGGAACTAAGCGCCAGGCTTTATCCTTCCGGGGCCCTTATCGGCCCCCTGTGGGAGCGGGCTTGCCCCGCGATTGCAATGTGACTGACACAATGCAATCGCGGGGCAAGGCCGCTCCCACAGAGCCTGTGCTTCTACATAGAGATTTTTCCTTTTGGCCCACCCCGCCCAACGCCGCTGGTACCCCCTGGTCTTCATCATCGCCGCCCTGGTGCTGCTGCCGCTGAGCGTGCTGTTGTTGTCCTGGCAGTCGGTCGACCTGCAGATCTGGTCGCACCTGCTCGATACCCAGATGAGCCGCCTGCTGGGCAACACCCTGACGCTGATCCTCGGTGTCGGCATTGGTGTGACGGTGCTGGGCGTGAGCCTGGCCTGGCTCACCAGCCTGTGCGAGTTCCCCGGGCGGCGCTGGCTCGACTGGGCCTTGATGCTACCGTTCGCGATTCCGGCCTATGTGCTGGCGTTCGTGTTTGTCGGGCTGCTGGATTTCGCCGGGCCGGTGCAAAGCTTGTTGCGCGAATGGTTCGGACCCTTGCGCCTGCCGCGGGTGCGTTCTACCGGCGGGGTCATCACCGTGCTGGTGTTGGTGTTCTACCCCTACGTCTACCTGCTGGCCCGTAACGCCTTCCTGGCCCAGGGCAAGGGCCTGATGGAAGCGGCGCGGGTTCTGGGTCTGTCGCCGCTGCAGGCATTCTGGCGGGTTGCCATGCCCATGGCGCGGCCGGCCATCGGTGCCGGGGTGGCCCTGGCATTGATGGAAACCCTGGCGGATTTTGGCGCGGTGTCAGTGTTCAACTTCGACACCTTCACTACCGCCATCTACAAGACCTGGTATGGCTTCTTCAGCCTCTCAAGCGCCGCGCAACTGGCCAGCCTGCTGTTGCTGGCGGTGATGCTGGTGCTGTACGGCGAGCGCCGGGCCCGTGGCGCCGTGCGCAGCAGCAACGAACGCCCGCGCGGCAAGGCCTTGTATCACTTGCGGGGCATCAAGGCCCTGGCCGCCAGCAGCTGGTGCCTGCTGGTCTTCGCCTGTGCCTTCGTGGTGCCGATGCTGCAGTTGCTGGTGTGGTTCTGGCAGCGGGGGCGTTTCGACCTTGACGAGCGCTATGCCGGGCTGATCCTGCATACCCTGTACCTGGGCGCCATGGCGGCACTGATTACTGTGTGTGTTGCCCTGATGCTGGCGTTTGCCCGGCGCCAGGCGCCGACCTCGACCATCCGCGCCGGCGTCGGCCTGGCCAACCTGGGCTATGCCTTGCCCGGCTCGGTGCTGGCAGTGTCGATCATGCTGGCCTTCAGTTACCTCGATAACCAGTTGGTGGTGCCGCTGTCCGGCTGGCTCGGTGGTGCCGGCAAGCCGTTGCTGCTCGGCAGCCTGTCGGCCTTGTTGCTGGCGTATCTGGTGCGCTTTATCGCCGTGGCCTACGGCCCGCTGGAAAACAGCCTGGGACGGATTCGCCCGTCCTTGCCGGAAGCTTCGCGCAGCCTGGGAGTCAGTGGCCCGAGATTGTTTTTCAAGGTGTATCTACCCTTGCTGGTGCCCGGTGCCATGAGCGCGGCGCTGCTGGTATTCGTCGACGTGCTCAAGGAAATGCCGGCGACCTTGCTGATGCGCCCCTTTGGCTGGGATACCCTGGCGGTTCGGGTATTCGAAATGACCAGCGAAGGCGAATGGTCGCGGGCTTCGCTACCGGCGCTGACCCTGGTGCTGGTCGGCTTGCTGCCGGTCATCGGCCTGATTCGACGTTCGGCCCGCCACCCCGGTCAAACGCGCTGAGGGTGTAAGCCTGCTTGCTTGCAGCTACAATGCGCGGCATTCGCTGCGGCCGGTCCTACAGACCGGGTAGCTGCAACGCTGCCAGCCGCCGTAGCCTCGCCACGCCCGGAAGGAGAAACCCATGGGACAGCGTACGCCTCTTTATGACCTGCACTTGGCCCTCGGCGCCAAGATGGTCGATTTTGGCGGTTGGGATATGCCCCTGCATTACGGCTCGCAAGTCGAGGAACACCATCAGGTGCGCCAGGCCTGCGGGGTCTTCGATGTATCCCACATGACCGTGATCGATATCCGTGGCGCCCAGGCCGGTGCCTGGCTGCAACAGGTGCTGGCCAATGATGTCGCGCGCCTGAACGCCACCGGCAAGGCCCTGTACAGCACCATGCTCAACGAGCAGGGCGGGGTGATCGACGACATGATCGTCTACCGCTGTGAAGACGGTTACCGCCTGGTGGTCAACGCCTCGACCCGCGACAAGGACCTGGCCTGGCTGCAGGCGCGGATGATCGGCTTCGAGGTCGAGCTGAGCGAGCGCCCGGAACTGGCCATCCTTGCCATCCAGGGCCCGCAGGCGCGAGAAAAGGTCGCGGAGCTGGTAACCGCTGCCCGCGCCGCTTTGATCCGTGAACTCAAGCCCTTCGAAGGCCTGGCCGATGGTGACTGGTTCATCGCCCGCACCGGTTATACCGGTGAGGATGGCCTGGAAATCATTTTCCCGGCGGTACAGGCCCCGGCGTTTTTCAACGACCTGGTCGGCGCCGGCATCGCCCCCAGCGGCCTTGGCGCCCGCGATACCCTGCGCCTGGAAGCGGGCATGAACCTGTATGGCCAGGACATCGACGAAGCCCACACGCCGCTGACCTCGAACCTGGGCTGGAGCATCGCCTGGGAGCCGGCAGCGCGTGACTTCATCGGTCGCAAGGGCCTGCTGGAAGAAATCGAGCATGGCGTCGAGCAGAAACTGGTCGGCCTGGTGCTCGAAGAGCGCGGGGTTTTACGCGCCCATCAGGTGGTCCGTGTCGCCGGGATTGGCGAAGGGGAGATCACCAGTGGTAGTTTCTCTCCTACGCTGAGCAAATCCATTGCCCTGGCGCGGGTGCCGATGGCCACCGCCGATCGTGCCGAGGTGGAGATTCGCGGCAAGTGGTACCCGGTGCGGGTGGTCAAGCCGACCTTCGTGCGCCATGGCAAGATCCTGATCTGAACCCAATTCTGGCGGGCCAACCGCTGACCCAATCGAGGACAACAATTATGAGCAATATCCCCGCCGACCTGCGTTTTGCCGAAAGCCACGAATGGGCCCGGCTGGAAGCCGATGGCTCTGTGACTGTCGGGATCAGCGACCATGCCCAGGAAGCCCTGGGTGACGTGGTGTTCGTCGAGCTGGCGGAAGTGGGCAAGGTCTTTGCCGCCGGCGATGCGGCGGGCGTGGTCGAGTCGGTCAAGGCCGCTTCCGATATCTACGCACCGGTCAGCGGTGAAGTGATCGCGGTAAACGAAGAGCTGGCCGATAGCCCCGAGTCGCTGAACAGCGACCCATATGCCAGCTGGATCTTCAAACTCAAGCCAAGCGACAAGGCCGAGCTGGACAAACTGCTCGACGCCGCTGGTTACAAAGCCGCCATCGGCGAATAGTTTCACGCAGGCGGCAATCTCTTCCTAGACTCAATATGCCTCGAGCGCTCGAGGCTTGGTCGAGGAAGAGAGAGCCGCTATGTCCCAGTCGCCGTCCCTGAGCCAACTGCACGACCGCAATCCTTTTCTGCGTCGCCACCTGGGCCCCGATGCCTCAGAGCAGCAGGCCATGCTCGCCACCCTCGGGGTTGGCAGCCGCCGCGAGCTGATCGAACAGACCGTGCCGCCGGGCATCCGTTTGAACCGGCCACTGGAGCTGCCTGAGGCCCTCGATGAACAGGCTGCCCTGGCCAAGCTCAAGGGCTATGCCGAGCAGAACCAGGTGTGGACCAGCCTGATCGGCATGGGTTATCACGGCACCATCACGCCAACCGTCATTTTGCGTAACGTCCTCGAAAACCCGGGCTGGTACACCGCCTATACCCCGTATCAACCGGAAATCGCCCAGGGCCGCCTGGAAGCCTTGCTCAATTTCCAGCAAATGATCATCGACCTCACCGGCCTGGACCTCGCCAACGCCTCGTTGCTCGACGAAGCCACTGCCGCGGCAGAAGCCATGGCCCTGGCCAAGCGCGTGGCCAAGTCGAAAAGCAATGCCTTCTTCGCCGATGAACACTGCCACCCGCAAACCCTCTCGGTGCTGCAGACCCGCGCCGAGGGCTTTGGTTTCGAACTGATCGTCGACGCTGTGGATAACCTCGCGAACTACCAGGTGTTCGGGGCCTTGCTGCAATACCCCGATACCCACGGCGAAGTGCGTGACTTGCGGCCGCTGATCACTCAGCTGCATGCCCAGCAGGCGCTGGCCTGCGTCGCTGCCGATCTGCTCAGCCTGGTGATGCTGATGCCGCCGGGTGAGCAGGGCGCCGACGTGGTACTGGGCTCCTCTCAGCGCTTCGGCGTGCCCATGGGCTTTGGTGGCCCGCATGCGGCGTACTTTGCCTGCCGGGACGAATTCAAGCGGGCCATGCCTGGGCGCATCATCGGCGTGTCCAAGGATGCCCGCGGCAACACCGCGTTGCGTATGGCCCTGCAAACCCGCGAACAGCATATCCGCCGCGAGAAGGCCAACTCCAACATCTGCACCGCCCAGGTGCTGCTGGCCAACATCGCCGCCTTCTATGCGGTGTACCACGGCCCGGAAGGCCTGCAGCGCATCGCCCAGCGCGTGCATGCGTTGACCTTCGTGTTGGCGGCGGGTCTGGAGAGCAAGGGCATCAAGCGCCTCAACGAGCACTTCTTCGACACCCTGACCCTGGAAGTCGGCGGCAGTCAGACGGCCATTATCGAAAGCGCCGAGGCGGCGCAGATCAACCTGCGGATTCTGGGTCGCGGGCAACTGGGCGTGAGCCTCGACGAGACCTGTGACGAAACCACGGTGATGCGCCTGTTCGATATCTTCCTGGGCGCCGACCACGGCCTGGATATCGCCGCGCTGGATGCTCTGGCGCAGCCCGAGGGCATTCCGTCGGCATTGGTGCGACGCTCGGCTTTTCTCAGCCACCCGGTGTTCAACCTGCACCACAGCGAAACCGAGATGCTGCGCTACCTTAAGCAGCTGGAGAACAAGGACCTGGCGCTGAACCAGTCGATGATCCCGCTGGGCTCGTGCACGATGAAACTCAATGCCAGCAGCGAGATGATCCCGATCACCTGGCCGGGTTTCGCCCTGCTGCACCCCTTTGCCCCGGCCGCGCAGGTGCAGGGCTACAAGGCGATGATCGACGAGCTGGAAAGCTGGCTGTGCGCGATCACCGGCTTCGATGCCATCTGCATGCAACCCAACTCCGGCGCCCAGGGCGAGTACGCCGGGCTGATGGCAATTGCCAAGTACCACCGCAGCCGTCATCAACCGCAACGTGATATCTGCCTGATCCCGGCCTCGGCCCATGGCACCAACCCGGCCTCGGCGCAGATGGCCGGGATGCAGGTGGTGATCGTCGAGTGCGACCAGGCCGGCAACGTCGATCTGGCCGACCTCAAAGCCAAGGCGCAGGCGGCTGGCGACAAGCTGTCGTGCCTGATGGCGACCTACCCATCGACCCACGGCGTGTACGAGGAAGGCATCAGCGAGATCTGCGAGGTTATCCACACGCACGGCGGCCAGGTGTACATGGACGGTGCCAACCTCAATGCCCAGGTCGGCCTGGCGCGGCCAGCGGATATCGGCGCCGACGTCTCGCACATGAACCTGCACAAGACCTTCTGCATCCCCCACGGCGGTGGCGGCCCGGGCATGGGCCCGATCGGTGTGCGCGCACACCTGGCGCCGTTTGTCGCCAGCCACCCGGTCATCCCGCTGCCTGGCCCCGACCCGCAGAACACCGCAGTCAGCGCCGCGCCCTGGGGCAGCGCGAGCATTTTGCCGATCAGCTGGATGTACATCGCCATGATGGGCCCGCAACTGGCCGATGCCAGCGAGGTGGCGATCCTCTCGGCCAACTACCTGGCCGAGCAATTGGGCGGCGCCTTCCCGGTGCTTTATCGCGGGCGCAACGAACGGGTGGCCCATGAATGCATCCTCGATCTGCGCCCGCTCAAGGCCTTGACCGGCATCACCGAGGAGGATGTGGCCAAGCGCTTGATGGATTACGGTTTCCACGCGCCGACCATGTCGTTCCCGGTGCCGGGCACCCTGATGGTCGAGCCGACCGAGAGCGAGTCGAAGGCGGAGCTGGATCGCTTTGTCGAGGCGATGCTGAGCATTCGCGCCGAGATCCGTGAAGTGCAGGAGGGTAACTGGCCGGCCGAAGACAACCCGCTCAAGCATGCGCCGCATACGCTGGAGGATGTGCTAGGGGTGTGGGAGCGGCCCTACAGCATTGCCCAGGGCGTGGCGCCCAGTGCCCATGCGCGGCAGCACAAGTATTGGCCGGCAGTGAATCGCGTCGACAATGTGTATGGCGACAGGAACCTGTTTTGCGCCTGTGTGCCGGTGGATGACTATCGTTGAAGCGCTATTGGTGTGGGAGGGGATTTATCCGCTCCCACAGCGGTCGCGAGCTTACTCGCTGGCTAGCGCATTCTTGGCCAGGATCGCATTGGCCAGTTCCATGTCGCTGACTTGCAGCCCCGGGTTGTCGGCGCGCACTTTGTGCATCGCCGCTTCCAGGTACGGGCCGCGAATCGCGCCTTCGCTGGCGACGTAGCTGCCGGCATCATCCTGGGCCGCCATGACCAGTTTGTGGTCCTTGAAGGTCAGGTAGGTGGAACCGGTGGTGGCGCCGGACGAGATGACGTTGCGCCAGAAGGTATCGGCCATGGCAGAACCAACCGGCAGGGACAGCAGGGCGAGGGTTGCGACTGCGAATTTGAGGCGCATCGGGGGTGACTCCAACGTGAGGTGAACTGGGGCCTTTGATCGGCTTTGCGCAGATCTAGTTCCCTGCCCGGGTAAAAGCTTTGTCGCAGCCTCAGGCCGTGACGCGAAGCACTTCAGCCTGGCTTGTCTGCCCGGCCGCGACTTTGTCCAGGCCACTTTGCCTGAGGCTGTGCATCCCTTCCTTCAACGCCAGTTGGCGCAGGCCAGGCAGGTCGGCTTCACGGTTGATGAGTGACTTGAGCGCATCGCTGATGCCCAGCAACTCGAAGATCGCGCTACGGCCGTGATACCCGGTGTGCCGGCATTCCCGGCACCCCAGCGGCGCTCCCTTGCAGTGCCGGCACAGGGTACGCACCAGGCGCTGGGCCATGACCCCGATCAGGCTGGCCTTGAGCAGGTAGGGCGCAATGCCCAGCTCCAGCAGGCGGGTGATGGCGCTGCAGGCATCGTTTGTATGCAGGGTCGAGAGTACCAGGTGGCCGGTGAGGGCGGCCTGGATCGCCACCTGAGCGGTTTCCAGGTCGCGTATTTCGCCGATCATGATGACATCCGGGTCCTGGCGCAGCAGGGCGCGGGTGCCGGCGGCAAAGTCGAGGTCGATGGCTGGTTGCACCTGCAACTGGTTGAAGGCCGGTTCTACCATCTCGATCGGGTCTTCGACGGTGCACAGGTTGATCTGCGGGGTAGCCAGGTGTTTGAGGCTGGCGTACAGGGTGCTGGTTTTGCCCGAGCCGGTAGGCCCGGTGACCAGGATAATGCCGTGGCGATGGTCGAGCATGGCCAGCCAGCGCTTGAGGTCGGCGCCGCCGAGGCCCAGTTGGGCAAAGTCCTGTTGCAGCAACTGTGGATCGAAAACACGCAGTACGAGCTTTTCACCGAATGTGGCCGGCAGGGTCGACAGCCGCAGCTCGACCTCTGCGCCGCCTGGCAGGCGGGTCTTGATCCGGCCGTCCTGGGGCCGGCGTTTTTCTGCGACATTCATGCGCCCCAGGCTTTTCAGGCGGCTGACCACCGCCAGAGTCACCGGCCCCGGAAACTGGTAGACCGGGTGCAGCACGCCGTCGATGCGAAAGCGCAGCTGGCCCTGGTCGCGCCGGGGCTCGAGGTGGATATCGCTGGCGCGCTGCTCGAAGGCGTACTGCAACAGCCAGTCGACGATGCTGACAATGTGCGCATCGTTGGCTTGTGCGTCAGCCCCGCGCGCGCCCAGCTCAAGCAACTGCTCAAGATTACCCGCAGCGATTGGCGTCGACTGCTGCTGACTGGCGCCGCTGACCGATTGCGCGACCTGGAAAAACGTCTGGCTGAGCTGACGGATCTGCACCGGGCTGGCCAGCACGCGCTTGATTGGCCGTTGCAGCACCTGCGTCAGGTCCGCTTCCCAGGCGCGTACATAAGGTTGTGCGCTGGCCACGGTGACGCCGCTGGCATCGGCGGCCACCGCGAGGATGCCGTGGCGCCGGGCGAAGCCTGCAGACATCAGGCCGGTGAGGCGGGCGGGGTCGATCTCCAGGGGATCGATACGCAGGTACGGCTGCCCGGCCTGCCTGGCCAGCCATTGGCACAGGCTATCGAGGTCCAGGTGCTGGCCGGGATTAAGCAGGTCGGCAAGCTGCTGGCTGGCGATCCACTCCAGCGGGTGCTGGTCGTGCGGCACCGGCGGGCAATTGCCGCGATCAGCCGGGCTGATGCGTTGCTCGGCCAGCAGCTCGTCCAGCAGGGTGTTCAGGTCAAGCCAGCGATCTTCGCTAAGGTTGTGCATGGCTGCGGGCTTCCTTGCCGCGCCACCGACAGTGATGGCTTGAGCAAGGTTAGCGGCTGAGCCGGGGCTTCCCGCTGAACAAGGGTTACCAGGCTTTTCCGGCAGTGCTCAACTGCACTTCGCTTACGCAAATCAGGTTGCGCATTTTTTGCGCAATCAGCTCGGCGCGGTGCCAGCTAAGGCCGCTGATGCCAATCTCGACGTTGAGCAGGTCATCCTGCTGCTCGACATTCAAGCGATGCGGTACCAGAAATTGCAGGGCAAACAGGTTGAGCACCCGGCACAGGCTGTCGGGCTCGGCTTCGACCTGCAGTTGATAGCAGACATCGCTGTGGGCGTTGTTGGCGGCCCAGACATCGTGGCGCAAGGGCGTAAGGGGGCTGTCCAGCCGTTCGAGAGCGCTCATGGGTTTCTCCGCAGAAAGTGGAGAAATTTTTACATGCGGGCCGGGGCATTTCTTCTCTATGATCGTGCGATATTGCTCAATCTTGAATAGATCAATTCGCAGCTAATGACTTTGGAGAAATAATCATGCACAGCGAACTGGATGCTTATGACCGGCGCATCCTGGCCTTGCTGCAGGAAGATGCCTCGCTCTCCAGCGCGCAGATCGCCGAGCGCGTGGGCTTGTCGCAATCGCCTTGCTGGCGGCGCATACAACGCCTGAAAGAGGAGGGGGTGATTCGCGCCCAGGTGACCCTGCTCGACCGCAAGAAGATCGGCCTGAACACGCAGATTTTCGCCGAGGTCAAACTCAACGCCCACGGGCGCTCCAACTTCACCGAGTTTACCGAGGCGATCCGCGGTTTTCCGGAAGTGCTGGAGTGTTATGTGCTGATGGGCGCAGTGGATTTTCTGCTGCGCATTGTCACCCCGGACATCGAAGCCTACGAACGGTTCTTCTTCGAAAAGCTGTCGATGGTGCCGGGGATCCAGGAGGTCAACTCGACCGTGGCCTTGTCCGAAATCAAGTCCACGACGAGTTTGCCGGTATTGCCTTGAGCCTTACTTGCGCAGCAGGTGTTTCCAGCCGCGGCTCTGGAACACGGCCATGGCCTGGTGGACGCGGGCTTCGAGCACTTCGTCGCTGATCGGCAGGTTGGCCAGTTCCTGGAGCTTGTTCAGCTCGCCGAACAGGCGGTCCAGGTCCGGGCTTTCCAGCACCTGGCGGGCATGATGCAGCCAGGCCAGCAGGCGCTCGATGCGCGGCAGCTGCTCGGCCAGGTCTTCGGGCTGGCGATGATACAGCGGCAGGTTGAGGGCCTTGGCTTCTTCGGCCAGCAGCACGTTCAGCCAGTTGGCCAGTTGTGCGGCGCCCTGGCGGTCGCCGCGCTTGTTGCGCTCGACGGTCCAGGCACGGGCCAGCAGCCAGCGCGAGGTCTCCAGGGAGAACTGGCCCCAGCGGGTTTCCAGCAGCTCCTCGGCGAACTGCTCGGGCGCTGCGCGGCGTACATCTTCGTCGTCGGCACCGGCGAGCACCAGCGGGCGCCAGTCTTCGAGCAGGGCGTCGAGGCTGTTGCGCAACTCGCGGGTGCTGGCGCGTGGGCCGGCCTGGCCGAGGCTGCTGGCCAGGGCACGCAGTTCCCAGAGGTTTTCGACCCAGTCTTGCAGCAGGCGCCAGTGACCGTTGAAACGGTACTGTTCGGCCAGGCGCTGGCTGCTGCCGAGCAACTGCCAGGCCAACGCGGCGAAGGCGTCGTCGAGGGTCATTTCGGCGTTCAGTTCGGCGGCTGGCAGGCTCAGGGCGTAGCTGCCGGCGTCGAGCAGGCGGTAGCCGCGCTCGGCCTTGCTGATGTCGCAGGGCATCAGCGGCAGCTTGGCTGACAGCTCGGCGGCCAGTTCCAGCAGGGCTTCGGGGGCGCCTTCGCGCAGCTCGAGCTCCAGCTCGCAGATCTCTTCTTTTTGCTTGCCGGCGACCACGGTGCCGAGGTCCAGGGCGGCTTCGATTACCACTTTGGCCTTGCCGCGGCCCCAGGCGATTTCGGCGTACTCACGGGTGAAATCGGTGGTGAACAGCGCCTTGATGGTCTTTTTGTCGACATCGGCCAGTTGCTCTGGCCAGCACTCGGCGTCGAGTTTTTTCAGGTCGAGCTTGGCCTTGGGCAACTGCCATTCGAACTCGTTGCGCTGGGACAGGCCGGCGACGCTCTGGCCGCGGGTCTTGAGGGTCTGGATGACCACCTCGCCGTCGCGGCGCAGGCGCAGGGCGACCTTGGCGGCGGCCAGGTCGCGCTCCGGAGTGTCGAAGTACTGGTTGAGCAGTTCGCGGCTTTGCCACCCGGACTTGTTGCGCTTGTTCAGCAATGGGTGTTCACGCAGGGCGGCGAGGGTCTCGCGGCTGACCCGCAGTTTGATTTCGGTTTCTTTATGCATTGCTGGGTAATCCAGGCTCGAATGACAGGGAGCGTCTTGGGGGTGCAGTGTACAGGAGTCGGCTCGCGGCGGTTTATTCCCGGTGCCGGATGGCCCTATGATGAGCTTCGCCCAAGGAGAAAGCGCATGCCGTTGCCATCGCTCAAAGAGCAGTTCGCCGCCCTGATCGCCGCGCCATCGGTCAGTTGTACCCAGCCGTCGCTGGATCAGTCCAACCGTGCGGTGATAGACCTGCTGGCCGGCTGGCTGGGGGACCTGGGTTTTGCCTGTGACATTCAGCAGGTGACCCCGGGCAAGTACAACCTGCTGGCGAGCTACGGCAGCGGCCCGGGCGGCCTGGTGCTGGCCGGGCACAGCGATACCGTGCCGTATGATCCCGAGCTGTGGCAGACCGACCCGCTCAAGCTGACCGAGGTCGACGGCCGCTGGGTGGGCCTGGGCAGTTGCGACATGAAGGGCTTCTTCGCCCTGATCATCGAGGCCGTGCAGCCGCTGCTGACGCATGACTTCAAGCAGCCATTGTTGATTCTCGCCACCTGTGACGAAGAGAGCTCGATGGCCGGCGCCCGCGCCCTGGCCGAGGCCGGACGGCCGCTGGGCCGTGCGGCGGTGATCGGCGAGCCGACCGGGCTCAAGCCGATCCGCCTGCACAAAGGGGTGATGATGGAGCGCATCGACATTCTTGGGCGCAGTGGCCATTCGTCCGATCCGAGCCTGGGCCACAGCGCGCTGGAGGCCATGCACCAGGTGATGGGCGAGCTGATGAGCCTGCGCCGGCAGTGGCAGCGGGAATACAACAATGTCCAGTTCAGCGTGCCGCAACCGACGATGAACTTCGGCTGCATCCACGGCGGCGACAACCCCAACCGCATCTGCGGGCAGTGCGCCCTGGAGTTCGACCTGCGCCCGCTGCCGGGCATGGACCCTGAAGTACTGCGCAACGCCATCCGGCACAAACTGGCGCCGCTGGCCGAGCAGCATCAGGTGCGCATCGACTACGCGCCGCTGTTCCCCGAGGTACCGCCGTTCGAGCAGGCCGCCGATGCGGAACTGGTACGGGTCGCCGAACGTCTTACCGGCCATCGCGCCGAAGCGGTAGCCTTTGGCACCGAAGCGCCTTATCTTCAGCGCCTGGGTTGCGAGACCCTGGTACTGGGCCCCGGCGACATCGCCTGCGCCCACCAGCCGGGCGAATACCTTGAAATGTCACGCTTGCAGCCTACCGTGCGTCTATTGCGTGAGTTGATCGAACATTATTGCCTCAGCCCGGTAATTGCCCGCTGAGCTGAACCGTTTTGCAGAGGAGATTGCGCGTGACGCCAAGCCTGTTCCGACGATAACCCTTCGAGCGCTGTGTGCTTTCCCGTTCTTGTCCCTATTTTCTACAGGCTCTCCGGTTATGCCCGAATACGTCAATTGGCTGCGTCATGCTTCGCCTTACATCAACGCCCACCGCGACTGCACCTTTGTGGTCATGCTGCCCGGTGACGGCGTCGAACACCCCAACTTCGGCAATATCGTTCACGACCTGGTGCTGTTGCACAGCCTTGGCGTGCGCCTGGTGCTGGTCCACGGCTCGCGCCCGCAGATCGAAAGCCGCCTGGCGGCCCGCGGCCTGACCCCGCACTACCACCGCGGCATGCGCATCACCGATGCGGCGACGCTTGAATGCGTGATCGATGCCGTAGGCCACTTGCGCATCGCCATCGAGGCGCGCCTGTCGATGGATATGGCCGCCTCGCCGATGCAGGGCTCACGCCTGCGCGTGGCTGCCGGCAACCTGGTTACCGCGCGGCCGATCGGCGTGGTCGAAGGCGTTGATTACCACCACACCGGCGAAGTGCGCCGGGTCGACCGCAAAGGTATCAATCGCCTGCTCGACGAGCGCTCTATCGTCCTGCTTTCGCCTTTGGGCTATTCGCCCACCGGCGAGATCTTCAACCTCGCCTGTGAAGACGTCGCCACTCGCGCCGCGATTGAACTGAATGCTGACAAGCTGCTGCTGTTCGGCGCCGAGCGCGGCCTGCTCGATGAACAGGGCCGGCTGGTACGCGAACTGCGCCCCCAGCAAGTGCCGGCGCACCTGCAGCGTCTGGGCAGCGACTACCAGGGCGAGCTGCTTGATGCCGCCGCCGAAGCCTGCCGGGGCGGTGTGGCGCGCAGTCATATCGTCAGCTATGGCGAAGATGGCGCCTTGCTCACCGAGCTGTTCACCCGCGATGGTGGCGGTACCCTGGTGGCCCAGGAGCAGTTCGAGAAGGTGCGTGAAGCCGCGATCGAGGATGTCGGCGGCTTGCTCGACCTGATCAGCCCGCTGGAGGAGCAGGGCATTCTCGTGCGCCGTTCGCGTGAGGTGCTGGAGCGTGAGATCGAGCAGTTCAGTGTGGTCGAGCGCGAGGGTATGATCATCGCCTGTGCGGCGCTGTACCCGATTGCCGATTCCGAAGCGGGCGAGCTGGCGTGCCTGGCGGTCAACCCGGAGTATCGCCACGGCGGTCGCGGTGACGAGCTGCTGGAACGGATCGAGACGCGGGCGCGGGAAATGGGGCTCAACACGCTGTTTGTGCTAACAACGCGGACAGCGCACTGGTTCCGCGAACGCGGCTTTGTGCCTAGCGGCGTCGAGCGGCTGCCGGCGGCGCGGGCATCGCTGTACAACTATCAGCGCAATTCGAAGATCTTCGAAAAAGCGCTGTAAAGCATCGCGGGTCAAGTCGGGTCGCCGCACCGCCGCTCCCACAGAAGATATTTGTGGGAGCGGGCTTGACCCGCGATAAGGCCCTCAAGCATCAAACGGTATGCAGATACCAGTTGTACTCAAGGTCGGAGATGGAGTGTTCGAACTCCTCCAGCTCGCTCTCTTTACAGGCCACGAAGATATCGATGTATTTCGGATCGATGTACCGGGCCAGGATCTCGCTGTCGTCCAGCTCGCGCAGGGCATCACGCAGGTTGTTCGGCAGGCTCTGCTCGTTCTGCTCGTAGGAGTTGCCTTCAACCGGTTCGCCCGGGTCGACCTTGTTGGTCAGGCCATGGTGAACACCGGCCAGTACAGCGGCCATCAGCAGGTACGGGTTGGCATCGGCACCGGCTACGCGGTGTTCGATGCGCACGGCGTCCGGGGTGCCGGTCGGCACGCGCAGGGCCACGGTACGGTTGTCCAGGCCCCAGCTAGGCGAGTTCGGCACGTAGAACTGGGCACCAAAACGGCGGTACGAGTTGACGTTCGGGCACAGGAACGCCATCGACGCCGGTAGGGTCTCGAGCACACCGCCGATCGCGTGACGCAGTGCGGCGTTCTGCTCGGGATCCTCGCTGGTGAAGATGTTCTTGCCATCTTTGTCCAGCACCGAGATATGGACATGCAGACCATTACCCGCCTGGCCCGGGTAGGGCTTGGCCATGAAGGTGGTGTCCATTTCATGGTCGTAGGCAATGTTCTTGATCAGGCGCTTGAGCAGTACCGCGTAGTCGCAGGCCTTCATCGGGTCGGCAACGTGGTGCAGGTTGACTTCGAACTGTGCCGGGGCGCTTTCCTTGACGATGGCGTCAGCCGGAATGCCTTGTTCCTTGGCACCCTCGAGGATGTCCTGGAGGCAGTCGACGTATTCGTCGAGGTCATCGATCAGGTAGACCTGGGTCGAGATCGGGCGTTTGCCGGAGATCGGCGAGCGCGGCGGTTGCGGGCGGCCGTTCACGTTCTCCTGGTCGATCAGGTAGAACTCAAGCTCGAATGCGGCGCAGATGGTCAGGCCCAGCTCGTCGAACTTGCTCACGACCTGGCGCAGGACTTCCCGCGGGTCAGCGAAGAACGGTTCACCTTCGAGCTCGTGCATGGTCATCAGCAGTTGCGCGGTCGGGCGCTTTTGCCAGGGCTCGTTGGACAGGGTGTCCGGGATTGGATAGCAGATGCGGTCGGCATCGCCGATGTCCAGGCCAAGGCCGGTGCTTTCGACGGTCGAGCCGTTGATATCCAGGGCGAAGAGGGAGGCCGGCAGGTTGATGCCTTTCTCGTAAACCTTGTGGAGGCTGGTGCGCTCGATGCGCTTGCCGCGCACCACACCATTCATATCTGCAATCAGAAGGTCAACGTAGAGAACCTCAGGATGTTCCTTAAGGAACGCGTTCGCTTCGTTAAGCTGAACGGCACGCGGGGGTACCGACATGATGCAACACCTTTGTTGTTAAAAATATCAATCAATGGGGGCTTGCAGGTTCAGTCAATCGGAAAGCCTTGCTGAAGTCAAGCCAGCCCCATGATGCCCTAAAATGGCCCTCAAGCGGCATTTTTGCTGCAATTGGGGGCGCCGACAAGGGCTGCTTTCGTACGGTAACGGCGATCTTGAGCGGGCCGTGTTCTATTTTTTACGGGGGTGTTGTGTAAAAAAATGAACAAGGCTAAGCTCGGTGGCAACCCATAACACCAATAATACCGGGGGTTACATGTCACGCCTGCCGACAACCGGCATCATCGCCCGCCGTTCACAGAACGGTTTGCACGCATTCCTCGCGGGTGGCTTGCGCCCTGCGCCAGCACCTTGCGCCCCGGCTGAAATAATTGACGGCCCAGGCGTCCTGCCTGCTGTCGACGCTACTTCGAATGACCTCTGCCATCACTATAGCGGGCTCGTCAGCCTTGCGGGAACTGCCCGTTGCGGCCTCCCTGCGCCTGACTTTTGCTTTAGCCCCGTGGGGCATCCAGAATGTCTGGGACGGCCCACTCCGGGTCACGTCCTGACGTCAGTCCAGACATTTACCTCCTGAGGTATTTATGAGTAGCAACCTCGACCAGCTCACCGATTGGTTGAAAGAACACAAGATCACCGAAGTCGAGTGCCTGATCAGCGACCTCACCGGTATCACCCGCGGCAAGATCTCGCCGACCAACAAGTTCATCGCCGAAAAAGGCATGCGCCTGCCCGAGAGCGTGTTGCTGCAGACCGTGACCGGCGACTATGTCGATGACGACATCTATTACGAACTGCTCGACCCGGCCGACATCGACATGATCTGCCGCCCCGACGAGAACGCGGTGTTTCTCGTGCCCTGGGCCATCGAGCCGACCGCCCAGGTGATCCACGACACCTACGACAAGCAGGGCAACCCGGTCGAGCTGTCGCCGCGCAACGTGCTCAAGAAGGTTTTGAAGCTCTACGCCGACAAGGGCTGGCAGCCGATCGTGGCGCCAGAGATGGAGTTCTACCTGACCAAGCGCTGCGAAGACCCGGACTTCCCCCTGCAGCCGCCGATTGGCCGCTCCGGGCGCCCGGAAACCGGTCGCCAGTCCTTCTCTATTGAAGCGGCCAACGAATTCGACCCGCTGTTCGAGGACGTCTACGACTGGTGCGAGCTGCAGAACCTGGACCTCGACACGCTGATCCACGAAGACGGCACGGCGCAGATGGAAATCAACTTCCGTCACGGGAATGCCTTGTCGCTGGCCGACCAGATTCTGGTGTTCAAGCGCACCATGCGCGAGGCTGCGCTCAAGCACAACGTCGCCGCCACCTTCATGGCCAAGCCGATGACCGGCGAGCCGGGCAGCGCCATGCACCTGCACCAGAGCATCATCGACGTGCACACCGGCAAGAACATCTTCTCGGACGAAGACGGGCGCATGAGCGAGCTGTTCCTCAACCACGTCGGCGGCCTGCAGAAGTTCATCCCGGTGGTGCTGCCGCTGTTCGCCCCCAACGTCAACTCGTTCCGCCGCTTCCTGCCCGACACCTCGGCGCCGGTGAACGTCGAGTGGGGCGAAGAGAACCGTACCGTCGGCCTGCGCGTACCGGATGCCGGCCCGCAGAACCGCCGGGTCGAGAACCGCCTGCCAGGCGCCGACGCCAACCCCTACCTGGCGATCGCCGCCAGCCTGCTGTGCGGTTTCATCGGCATGGTCGAAGGCATCAAGCCGAGCGCGCCGGTACAGGGTCGTGGTTACGAGCGGCGTAACCTGCGCCTGCCGCTGACCATCGAGGACGCCCTCGAGCGCATGGAAAACTGCAAGGCCCTGGAACCCTACCTGGGCAAGAAATTCATTACCGGCTACGTCGCCACCAAACGCGCCGAGCATGAAAACTTCAAACGCGTAATCAGCTCCTGGGAACGTGAGTTCCTGCTGTTTGCGGTCTGATCAACCCGGAGCCGCAGGACCGCGGCCGTCAACAAACGGAGAAGCACATGAGCGTCAACAACCCGCAAACCCGTGAGTGGCAAACCCTTAGCAGTGAGCATCACCTGGCACCTTTCAGTGACTACCAACAGCTGAAAGAGAAGGGGCCGCGGATCATCACCAAAGCCGAGGGCGTGCACCTGTGGGACAGCGAGGGCAACAAAATCCTCGATGGCATGGCGGGCCTGTGGTGCGTGGCGGTCGGTTATGGCCGTGAAGAGCTGGTTGAAGTGGCCGCCAAGCAGATGCGCGAGCTGCCGTACTACAACCTGTTCTTCCAGACTGCCCACCCACCGGCACTGGAGCTGGCCAAGGCGGTTACCGCCGTGGCGCCCAAGGGCATGACCCATGTGTTCTTCACCGGTTCCGGTTCTGAAGGCAACGACACCAACCTGCGCATGGTCCGCCATTACTGGGCGCTCAAGGGCAAGCCGCAGAAACAGGTGATCATTGGCCGTATCAATGGCTATCACGGCTCCACCGTGGCCGGCGCCGCCCTGGGCGGCATGAGCGGCATGCATGCCCAGGGTGGCACGCTGCCGGGCATCGAGCACATCCCGCAGCCATACTGGTTCGGTGAGGGCGGTGACATGACCCCGGACGAGTTCGGGGTCTGGGCTGCCGAGCAGCTGGAAAAGAAAATCCTCGAAGTCGGCGAAGACAAGGTCGCCGCCTTTATTGCCGAGCCGATCCAGGGCGCCGGCGGGGTGATCATTCCGCCAGAAACCTACTGGCCGAAGATCAAGGAGATCCTCGCCAAGTACGACATCCTGTTCATTGCCGACGAAGTGATCTGTGGCTTCGGTCGCACTGGCGAGTGGTTCGGTTCCGATTACTACGACCTCAAGCCCGACCTGATGACCATCGCCAAGGGTCTGACCTCCGGTTACATCCCCATGGGCGGTGTGATCGTACGTGACGAAGTGGCCAAGGTGCTTAGCCAAGGCGGCGACTTCAACCACGGCTTCACTTACTCCGGCCACCCGGTGGCGGCGGCGGTAGGCCTGGAAAACCTGCGGATCCTGCGCGACGAGAAGATCATCGAGCGGGTTCAGGCCGAAACGGCACCGTATTTGCAGAAACGTCTGCGTGAGCTCAACGATCACCCGCTGGTGGGCGAAGTGCGTGGCCTGGGCATGCTCGGTGCCATCGAGCTGGTCAAGGACAAGGCCACCCGTGCCCGTTACGAAGGCCAGGGTGCTGGCATGATCTGCCGCCAGTTCTGCTTCGACAACGGCCTGATCATGCGCGCCGTGGGCGACACCATGATCATCGCGCCGCCGCTGGTGATCAGCCACGCCGAGATCGACGAGCTGGTGGAAAAGGCGCGCAAATGCCTGGACCTGACGCTCGAAGCGCTGAAATAGCCAGGTGCTAGGCTAGCGTAATGGCATCAATGGGTTTCAAGGCGCCTCTGTTGTTGAAAGAGCGCCTTGTAACTTGCCAGACTAGCGGCTGTTTCAGTCGCTCGGAGCTTGCGCCGAATAAGCCGGCCGCTGAACAGATGGCTAAATAAAAAATTCTGGAGCATTACGCATGAAGAAATTGGGCAAGACGTTGTTGGCCGTGTCCCTGATGGGCGCCATGGCCAGTGCTGTTCAGGCGGATGACAAAGTACTGCACGTCTATAACTGGTCCGACTACATCGCACCAGACACCGTCGCCAAGTTCGAGAAACAGTCCGGTATCAAGGTCGTCTACGACGTCTTCGACAGCAACGAAACCCTCGAGGCCAAGTTGCTGGCAGGCAAGTCCGGTTACGACGTGGTGGTACCGTCGAACAACTTCCTGGCCAAGCAGATCAAGGCTGGCGTCTATCAGGAGCTGGACAAGTCCAAGCTGCCAAACTGGAAGAACCTCGACGAGGACCTGCTCAAGGCCGTTGGCGATGCCAGCGACCCGGGCAACAAGCATGCGTTCCCGTACATGTGGGGCTCCATCGGCATCGGCTACAACCCGGAGAAGGTCAAGGCGGCGCTGGGCGTCGACAAGATCGATTCCTGGGACGTGGTGTTCAAGCCGGAAAACATCGCCAAGCTCAAGAGCTGCGGCGTGAGCTTCCTCGATGCCCCGACCGAGATGATTCCGGCGGCGCTGCACTACCTGGGCAAGCCGACCAACAGCACGAAAAAAGAAGACCTCAAAGCCGCCGAAGACCTGTTCCTCAGCGTGCGTCCTTCGATTGGCTACTTCCACTCCTCCAAGTACATCTCGGACCTGGCCAACGGCAACATCTGCGTCGCCGTGGGTTACTCGGGTGACCTGGAGCAGTCCAAGGCACGTGCCCACGAAGCCGGCGACAAGGTCAAGCTGGACTACGTCATTCCGAAAGAAGGCGCCGGTACCTTCTACGACATGGTTGCTATCCCTAAAGATGCCGTCAACGTCGACGCCGCCTACAAGTTCATGGACTTCCTGATGCAGCCGGAAATCATGGCCGAGATCACCAATGCCGTCCGTTTCCCGAACGGCAACAAGGCAGCGACCGCACTGGTGGACAAGGATATCTCGGGCGATCCGAGCATCTACCCACCGGCTGATGTGAAGAAGCAGCTGTACGCAATTGCTGACCCGGGTGCCAAGGCCCAGCGCGAAATCACGCGCAGCTGGACCAAGATCAAGTCGGGCAAGTAACAGCGGTGACCTCCCTGGGCGCGGTGTAAATCCCGCCCGGGGAGCATGAAAGCACAAATTTTTTTTGCGGCATGAGTGCATCGAAGGTAAGTTGCGCGCCGGTTTGCTTATCAGGCAGGTATTTCTGCCGTTTGCCACGGGCACATTTGTGAGGACCTCCCACTTGTCTATTTCTGTATTTCGCAAGGCCATGTTGGCTGGAGCGGGTCTGACGCTGGCGATCAGCGTCCAAGCGGCGCCCACGGTGCACATTTATAACTGGTCCGACTACATCGGTCAGACCACCCTCGCGGACTTCGAAAAAGCCACTGGCATCAAGCCGGTGCAAGATGTCTTCGACTCCAACGAAACCCTGGAAGGCAAACTGCTGGCCGGTCGCACCGGCTATGACGTGGTGGTGCCGTCCAACCATTTCCTCGGCAAGCAGATCAAGGCGGGCGCGTTTCAGAAGCTCGACAAGGCGCTGCTGCCAAACTATGCGAACCTCGACCCGGCGCTGATGAAGCGCCTGGAAAAGAACGACCCGGGCAACCAGTACGCCGTCCCCTACCTGTGGGGCACCAATGGCATCGGCTATAACGTCGACAAGGTCAAGGCGGCGCTGGGTACCGACAAGATCGATTCCTGGGCCGTGCTGCTCGAGCCGGAGAACATCAAGAAGCTCTCCAAGTGCGGAGTCGCGTTCCTCGACTCGGCTGACGAGATGCTCCCGGCGGTGCTCAACTACATGGGGCGCGACCCCAACAGCACCAACCCCAAGGACTACGCCGATGCCGAGAAAAAGCTTTTGGCCGTACGTCCCTACGTGACCTACTTCCACTCCTCCAAGTACATCTCCGACCTTGCCAACGGCGACATCTGCGTGGCTGCCGGTTTCTCCGGCGATGTATTCCAGGCCAAGTCCCGCGCCGAAGAAGCCGGCAAGGGCGTCAAGGTGGCCTATGCGATTCCCAAGGAAGGCGGCAACCTCTGGTTCGACATGCTGGCGATCCCCAAGGACTCCAAGAATGTCAAAGAGGCCCATGCCTTCATCAACTATTTGCTGCAGCCTGAGGTAATTGCCCAGGTCAGTGATTACGTCGGTTACGCCAACCCGAACCCCAAGGCTGGCGATCTGATGGACCAGAGCGTGCGAACCGACGCAGCGGTTTACCCACCGCAAGAAGTGCTGGACAAGTTGTACGTCAACTCCGAGCTGCCTCCCAAGGTGCAACGGTTGATGACCCGTAGCTGGACCAAGGTCAAGTCGGGCAAGTAAAAATCCAGGGTCCGTCACGGCAGGGGCGGACGCAAAAAATCTTGTTGGGAGTTTCACAAATGGCAGTTGCCTCCGGTGCCTATAAGAAAGCCCTCGAGGGCGACCAGCAACCTAAACAGGTGCTGGTCAAAATCGACCGGGTCACGAAAAAGTTCGACGAAACGGTCGCCGTGGACGATGTGTCCCTGGAAATCAAGAAGGGCGAGATCTTCGCCCTGCTCGGTGGTTCCGGTTCGGGCAAATCCACCTTGCTGCGCATGCTCGCCGGCTTCGAACGGCCCACCGAAGGGCGTATCTTCCTCGATGGTGTAGACATCACCGATATGCCGCCCTACGAGCGGCCGATCAACATGATGTTCCAGTCGTACGCATTGTTCCCGCACATGACCGTGGCGCAGAACATCGCCTTCGGCCTGCAGCAGGACCGCATGCCCAGGTCTGAGATCGACGCCCGCGTGGCCGAGATGCTCAAGCTGGTGCACATGACCCAGTACGCCAAGCGCAAGCCGCACCAGCTCTCCGGTGGCCAGCGTCAGCGTGTGGCCCTGGCCCGTTCGCTGGCCAAGCGGCCGAAACTGCTGCTGCTCGATGAGCCGATGGGCGCGCTGGACAAGAAGCTGCGCTCGCAGATGCAACTGGAGCTGGTGGAGATCATCGAGCGGGTCGGCGTGACCTGTGTGATGGTGACCCACGATCAGGAAGAGGCCATGACCATGGCCCAGCGCATCGCCATCATGCACCTGGGCTGGATCGCCCAGATCGGCAGCCCGATCGACATCTATGAAACCCCGACCAGCCGCCTGGTTTGCGAGTTCATCGGCAACGTCAACCTGTTCGAGGGCGAAGTGGTCGACGATGCCGAAGGCCACGCGGTGATCGCCAGCCCCGAGCTTGAGCGCAAGATCTACGTCGGCCACGGTGTCACCACTTCGGTGGAAGACAAGCGCATCACCTACGCCCTGCGCCCGGAAAAACTGCTGGTGACCACCGAGCAGCCGACCTGCGAGCACAACTGGTCGCGCGGCAAGGTCCACGACATCGCCTACCTGGGTGGCCATTCGGTGTTCTACGTCGAGCTGCCTGGCGGCAAGATCGTCCAGTCGTTCGTTGCCAACGCCGAACGCCAGGGCACCCGGCCGACCTGGGACGACCAGGTCTACGTCTGGTGGGAGGATGACAGCGGCGTGGTACTGCGCTCATGAACGCCCGCAAGCTCAAGCGAGCCTTCAACCGAATAAAGCCCGAGGGGCGCCATGTGGTGATCGGCGTGCCGTTCATCTGGCTGTTCCTGTTCTTCATGCTGCCGTTCTTCATCGTTCTGAAGATCAGCTTCGCCGAAGCCGACGTGGCGATCCCGCCGTACACCGAGATCTACAGCTACGTCGAAGACAAGGTGCAGCTGGTGCTCAACCTGGCCAACTATGGCCTGTTGACCGAAGACGAACTGTACATCTCGGCGTACCTGGGGTCGTTGAAGATGGCCTTCGTCAGCACGCTGCTGTGCCTGCTGATCGGCTATCCGATGGCCTACGCCATCGCCAACGCCCGCAAGGAAACCCAGACGGTACTGTTGCTGCTGATCATGATGCCGACCTGGACCGCAATCCTGATTCGCGTCTATGCCTGGATGGGCATCCTCAGCAACAACGGCCTGCTCAACGCCCTGCTGCTGTGGCTGGGCTGGATCGATCAGCCGTTGCAGATCCTCAACACCAACCTTGCGGTGTATATCGGCGTGGTCTATTCGTACCTGCCGTTCATGATCCTGCCGCTCTACGCCAACCTGGTGAAGCATGACCAGAGCCTGCTTGAAGCCGCCTCGGACCTGGGTTCGAGCACCTTCAACAGCTTCTGGAAAATCACCGTGCCGCTGTCGAAGAACGGCATCATCGCCGGATGCATGCTGGTGTTCATTCCGGTGGTGGGCGAGTTCGTCATTCCTGAGCTGCTTGGCGGCCCGGAAACCCTGATGATCGGTAAAGTGCTCTGGCAAGAGTTCTTCAACAACCGTGACTGGCCGGTGGCCTCTGCCCTGGCGGTAGTGATGCTGGCGATCCTGATCGTACCGATCCTGCTCTTCAACCGTAGTCAGGCCAAAGAGATGGAGGGTAGGGCATGAAGCGTTTCAGTTTCTCCAAATTGATGTTGGTCCTGGGCCTGCTGTTCATCTACCTGCCCATGCTGATCCTGGTGATCTACTCGTTCAACGCCTCCAAGCTGGTGACGGTGTGGGGCGGCTGGTCGGTGAAGTGGTACGTCGGCCTGCTCGACAACACCCAGTTGATGGGCTCGGTGATGCGCTCACTGGAGATCGCCTGCTACACCGCGATCGCCGCCGTGGCGCTGGGCACCCTGGCCGCCTTCGTGCTGACCCGGGTTACCCGCTTCAAGGGCCGCACGCTGTTCGGTGGCCTGGTTACCGCGCCGTTGGTAATGCCCGAGGTGATCACCGGTCTGTCGCTGTTGCTGCTGTTCGTGGCCATGGCGCAGATGATCGGCTGGCCGCAGGAGCGTGGCATCGTCACCATCTGGATCGCCCACACCACCTTCTGCGCAGCCTATGTGGCGGTAGTGGTGTCGGCGCGCCTGCGTGAGCTCGACCTGTCGATCGAAGAAGCGGCCATGGACCTCGGTGCCCGGCCGTGGAAGGTGTTCTTCCTGATCACCATCCCGATGATCGCACCGTCGCTGGCAGCGGGCGGGATGATGTCCTTTGCCCTGTCGCTGGATGACCTGGTACTGGCCAGCTTCGTCTCGGGCCCGGGTTCGACCACCCTGCCGATGGAAGTCTTCTCTGCCGTGCGTCTGGGCGTGAAGCCGGAAATCAACGCCGTGGCCAGCCTGATCCTGCTCAGCGTGTCGCTGGTGACCTTCATGGTCTGGTACTTCAGCCGTCAGGCCGAAGAGCGTCGCCGTCGGGCGATCCAGCAGGCTATCGAAGAAAGCGCTGCCGACTCGTGGAAACAACCGGACGTGCGTCGCGCGCCGGCGCCGGTTTCGGCGTGATCTGAAACCCTTCGCGGGGCAAGCCCGCTCCTACAAATGGGTAGGAGCGGGCTTGCCCCGCGATTGGTTTTCACTCCGGCCAGTGCCAGGCCGGCTCATCGAGCATCCCCTGACCGGCAACGCGGGTCTGCCCCAGCACCTTCTCCAGCACGATCGAATTGCAGCTCGCGTCCTGTTCCAGCGCTGCCACCAGGCGGCGTGCATGTGACACCACCCACACCTGACACTGCTCCGAGGCACGAACGATCAAGCGCGCCAACGCTGGCAGCAAATCCGGGTGCAAGCTGGTTTCCGGCTCGTTCAGCACCATCATGGTCGGCGGCCTTGGCGTCAGCAGCGCGGCGACCAGCAGCAGGTAGCGCAAGGTCCCGTCCGATAGCTCGGCGGCGCTCAGCGGTCGCAACAAACCTTCCTGATAGAACAACACCCCGAACGCCCCACCCGGCACTGCATCGATCTCCAGGCGTGCGCCCGGGAAGGCATCGGCGATGGTTGCCTGCAAGGCCTGCGGGTCGCCGATCTCGATGATGGTCTGCAGCGCGGCGGCCAGGTCGCGGCCGTCGTGGTGCAGTACCGGCGTGCGCGTACCCAGTTGCCGGCGGCGGGCCGGGGCATCACGGTCGGTGCGAAAGTGATCGTAGAAGCGCCAGCCACGGATGCGCTCGCGCAGTAGCAACACCTCCGGTGAGGAGCGCAGGTTGCCGACCTGGTCGAACAGGCTGTCGAAGCTCGGCGTGTGCTGCGCCTGCACCTCCCATTGGCGGCCTTCACGGACCTTGACCATCGGCCCCTGGCGGTCCACCAGCAGGCTGGCCGGGCGGTACAACGGACCTGCCCAGATGCTTTCGCGCTTGATCTGCGGGTCGAGGGCGAAAGATGACCTGCTCGGCTCCGGCAGGCCGAGACCGATGGCGTAGCCGAATTCTTCGTCGCCAAAGCCCAGGCGCAAGCGCCGTGCATGCTGGCGCGGGCCGCCCTGGATGGCGACTTCGCCGTTGCTCATGCGCCGGCTGATCTGCTCGGGGCCGGCCCAGAACGTCGACTCCAGCCCGCCCTCCACCGCCAGGGCGTTGACCACACCGCCTTGCGCCGTTTCGGCGAGCAGGCGCAGGGCCTTGTACAGATTGGACTTGCCGCTGCCGTTGGGCCCGGTGATGACGTTAAGGCGTGCCAGTGGCAGCACCAGGTGATTGATCGAGCGGTAGTTGGCGACAGCCAGGGTGGTCAGCATGGCAGCGTCCATTCAGGTAAAGAGGGCAGTATCGCCGATTCCGCGTGGTGAACGAATTGTGTACACCGACAAGCGATCAAGGGAACCCTGATCTACGCTAACACTCGCATTCCTAAATAGATCTGGCACATGCAAGGAGCCTGCATGAGGGTGTTGCGTCCTTTATCGCTCGTCTGCCTGGGGGTGTCGCTGGTGCTGACGGGATGCGGGGAGAAAAAAGCCCCTGAAGCCGAACTGCCCAGGGTTGGTGTTCAACGTGTTCAGCCCAGTGATTTCGCAGCGTCCGTAACCCTGACCGGCGATGTTCAGGCGCGGGTGCAGACCGATCTTTCCTTTCGCGTGGGCGGCAAGATCATTGCCCGCAGCGTCGATGTCGGCGATCACATCAAGGCCAACCAGGTACTGGCCAGGCTTGACCCCAAGGATCTGCAGACCAACGTCGACTCGGCCAAGGCCGAGGTCTTCGCCGAGCAGGCGCGCGTGACCCAGACTGCCGCGGCCTTTGTTCGCCAGCAAAAACTGTTGCCCAAGGGCTACACCAGCCAGAGCGAGTACGACTCGGCCGAAGCCGCCTTGCGCAGCAGCCAGAGCGCACTCAAGGCCGCCCAGGCGCAACTGGCCAACGCCCGAGAGCAGTTGAGCTACACCGCGCTGGTCGCCGAGGCGGACGGGGTGATCACCGAGCGCCAGGCCGAGGTCGGCCAGGTGGTTCAGGCCACGGTGCCGATCTTCAGCCTGGCCCGCGATGGTGAGCGCGATGCGGTGTTCAATGTCTACGAAGCCTTGCTGGTGGCCCCGGCCACCCGTGAGGCAATCAAGGTCAGCCTGGTGGATAACCCGAAAATCCAGGCTCAGGGTTACATCCGTGAGGTCACCCCGACGGTTTCGGCGCAAAGCGGCACGGTGCAGGTCAAGGTGGCATTGAATGATGTGCCGCCCGGCATGGACCTGGGCTCGCCAGTTACTGCCACAGGCAAAGTTCAGGGCAAGCCGAGCGTAGAGTTGCCCTGGTCAGCGCTGACCAAAGACCTGCATGAGCCGGCGGTGTGGCTGGTGGGCGAGGGTGACAAGGTGCGCTTGCAGAAGGTCAAGGTGATGCGCTACCTGACCGGCAAGGTGGTGGTGGGCGATGGCCTCAAAGGTGGGGAAACCGTTGTGGTAACTGGCGGGCAACTGCTAAATCCGGGCATGCAGGTGGAAATCGCGCCGCTCAAGGACAGCGGGGTGGCGCAATGAAAGCAATCACGTTTGTCTTGGGCGGCGCACTACTGCTCGTAGGTTGCGGCAAGCAAGCCAGTGCGCCAGAACCTGTGCGACCAGTGCTGTCGGTCATTGCCCAGCCACAGGTACAGGCCAATCTTGGACGTTTCGCTGGCAGCATCCAGGCCCGTTTTGAAAGCACCCTGGGCTTTCGTGTGGGGGGCCGGATTGCCCGGCGCTGGGTCGATGTCGGCAGTCAAGTGCAACCAGGCGATGTGCTTGCCAGCCTTGATCCCACCGACCAGCGCAACCAGTTGCGCGCCGCTGAGGGCGACCTGGCGAAGATCCAGGCGCAGTGGATCAACGCCCAGGCCAACGCCCGACGTCAGCAGCAGTTGTTTGATCGCGGCGTGGGTGCGCAAGCCCAGCTGGACATCGCGCAGACCGACCTGAAGACCACTGGAGCCTCCCTCAAGCAGGCGCGGGCGGCGGTTGACCAGGCCCGTGATCAACTGGGTTACAGCGAGCTGAAGGCCGACCATGGCGCCGTAGTCACCAATTGGCAGGCCGAGGCCGGGCAAACGGTGAGTGCCGGCCAGGCCGTGGTGACCCTGGCGCGACCGGATATCAAGGAAGCGGTGATCGACCTGCCGACCAGCCTGGCCGAGCAATTGAACACGCAGCTTCAGTTCCTGGTGGCCTCGCAACTGGACCCGGATATCAACACCACAGCGACCCTGCGTGAGCTGGAGCCGCAGGCCGATGCCACCACGCGCACCCGTCGCGCCCGCCTGACCTTGGTCGATACGCCGAATGCGTTCCGTCTCGGCACGGCTATCAGCGTCACCCTGACCTCGGCGGTTTCGCCACGCACCGAACTGCCGGCGTCGGCCTTGCTCGAAAGCGACGGCAAGACCCGGGTATGGGTGGTCGATCCGCAGCAAAAAACCGTCGCCACACGTGATGTGAAGCTGCTTGAGCGTACCCCCGGCAGCGTAGTGCTGGCCTCGGGCGTACAGCCTGGCGAGCGAGTAGTAACCGCCGGTGTAAACAGTCTCAAACCGGGCCAGAAGGTCATCGTCGACGAGGAAGACCCGCAATGAATGGAAGCTTCAACCTGTCGGAGTGGGCGCTCAAGCACCAATCCTTTGTCTGGTACCTGATGTTCGTCGGCTTGCTGATGGGCGTGTTTTCCTACATGAACCTGGGGCGTGAGGAAGACCCTTCGTTCACCATCAAGACCATGGTCATTCAGACCCGCTGGCCGGGTGCGACCCAGGATGAAACCCTGTACCAGGTCACCGACCGCATCGAAAAGAAGCTCGAAGAGCTGGACTCCCTCGACTATGTGAAAAGCTACACCCGCCCGGGCGAGTCAACCGTGTACGTCAACCTGCGCGACACCACCAAGGCGGCGGACATCCCGCAGATCTGGTATCAGGTGCGCAAGAAGATCCAGGATATTCGCGGCGAGTTTCCCCAAGGCATTCAGGGCCCGGGTTTCAACGATGAGTTCGGTGACGTGTTCGGCTCGATCTACGCCTTTACCGCCGATGGCCTGAGCATGCGCCAGCTGCGCGACTACGTCGAACAGGTGCGCGCCGAGATCCGTGAAGTGCCCAACCTGGGCAAGGTGGAAATGATCGGCACCCAGGACGAGGTGCTCTACCTGAACTTCTCGACCCGCAAGCTGGCGTCGTTCGGCATCGACCAGCGCCAGGTATTGCAGGCCCTGCAGAGCCAGAACGCAGTCACCCCGGCCGGGGTGATCGAGGCCGGTCCCGAGCGCATTTCGGTACGCACCACCGGGCAGTTCGCTTCGGAAAAAGACCTGGAAGCGGTCAACCTGCGGATAAACGACCGTTTTTTCCGCCTGGCGGATATCGCCGAGATCCAGCGAGGCTTTGTCGACCCACCCGCGCCGATGTTTCGCTACAACGGCCAGACCGCCATTGGTCTTGCCATCGGCATGAAGGCCGGCGGCAACATCCAGGTGTTCGGTGCCGACCTGCACAAGATGATGGACCGCGTGGTCTCCGAGTTGCCGGTTGGTGTTGGCGTGCATACGGTGTCTGACCAGGCGGTGGTAGTAGAGGAGGCCGTGGGCGGCTTTACCAGCGCCCTGTTCGAGGCGGTGGTGATCGTCCTGGTGGTCAGCTTCATCAGCCTCGGGGTACGCGCCGGTCTGGTGGTGGCCTGTTCGATTCCGCTGGTGCTGGCCATGGTCTTCATCTTCATGGAATACAGCGGCATCACCATGCAGCGGATCTCCCTGGGCGCGCTGATCATTGCCCTGGGCCTGTTGGTGGACGATGCGATGATCACCGTCGAGGTCATGGTCACGCGCCTGGAAATGGGCGAGTCCAAGGAGCAGGCAGCCACCTTCGCCTACACCTCGACCGCCTTTCCGATGCTTACCGGTACCCTGGTGACGGTCGCGGGCTTCGTGCCGATCGGCCTCAATGCCAGCTCGGCAGGGGAGTACACCTACACCCTGTTCGCGGTGATCGCGGCCGCCTTGCTGGTGTCCTGGGTGGTGGCCGTAGTATTTGCCCCGGTACTCGGCGTGCATATCCTCAGCACCAAGGTCAAACCGCACAGCGAAGAGCCGGGGCGTATCGGCAAGGCCTTTGGCAACAGCCTGCTGTGGTGCATGCGTCATCGCTGGCTGACCATCATCGGCACTGTGTTGCTGTTCGTGCTGGCGGTGTTCTGCATGCGATTCGTGCAGAACCAGTTCTTCCCGTCCTCGGACCGCCCGGAAATTCTCGTCGACCTCAACCTGCCGCAAAACGCCTCGATCGAGGAAACCCGCAAGGCGGTGGATCGCCTGGAAGCGACGCTCAAGGGCGACCCGGATATCGTGCGCTGGAGCACTTACATCGGCCAGGGCGCGATCCGTTTCTACCTGCCGCTGGACCAGCAACTGCAGAACCCGTACTACGCCCAGCTGGTGATTGTCAGCAAAGGCCTGGAGTCGCGCGAGGCATTGATGGCGCGCCTGCAAAAGCGTCTGCGTGAAGACTTCGTCGGCATTGGCAGCAACGTCCAGTCACTGGAAATGGGCCCGCCGGTCGGCCGGCCGATCCAGTACCGGGTCAGCGGCAAGGACATCGATGAAGTGCGCAAGCACGCCATTGCCCTGGCCTCGCTGCTCGACCAGAACGAGCACATCGGCGAGATGATTTACGACTGGAACGAGCCGGGCAAGGTGCTGCGGGTCGAGATCGCCCAAGACAAGGCGCGCCAGCTCGGGTTGTCGTCCGAAGACGTGGCCAATGTGATGAACAGCATCGTCAGCGGCGCGCCGGTGACCGAGGTCAACGACAACATCTACCTGATCGACGTCATCGCGCGCGCCGTAGACAGCGAGCGCGGCACGCCGCAGACCCTGCAAAACCTGCAGATCGTCACCCCCAACGGCACCTCGATCCCGCTGCTGGCCTTCGCCACCGTGCGCTATGAGCTGGAACAGCCGCTGGTATGGCGTCGCGACCGCAAACCGACCATCACCATCAAGGCCTCGGTGCGCGGCGAAATCCAGCCGACCGACCTGGTGGCTGAGCTCAAGCCGCAGATCGACAAATTCGCCAGCAAACTGCCGGTGGGTTACGCCGTGGCCACCGGCGGTACCGTAGAAGAAAGCGGCAAGGCCCAGGGCCCGATCGCCAAGGTGGTGCCGCTGATGCTGTTCATGATGGGCACCTTCCTGATGATCCAGCTGCACAGCGTGCAGAAG
Source organism: Pseudomonas sp. B21-035 (assembly GCF_024748945.1). NCBI lineage: Bacteria > Pseudomonadati > Pseudomonadota > Gammaproteobacteria > Pseudomonadales > Pseudomonadaceae > Pseudomonas > Pseudomonas sp. B21-035. The sequence goes on along the minus strand of NZ_CP087179.1, from coordinate 5,587,263 downwards.
CTGTTCCTGGTCGCCAGCGTGGCGCCGCTGGGCTTGATCGGCGTGGTCCTGGCGCTGGTGCCGACCGGCACGCCGATGGGCTTTGTGGCGATCCTGGGGATTCTTGCGCTGATCGGCATCATCATCCGCAACTCGGTGATCCTGGTGACCCAGATCGACGAGTACGAAGCCCAGGGCTACTCGCCCTGGGATGCGGTGCTGGAAGCGACCAACCACAGGCGCCGGCCGATTTTGCTGACTGCGGCAGCGGCGAGCCTGGGCATGATCCCGATCGCCCGCGAAGTGTTCTGGGGGCCGATGGCCTACGCCATGATCGGCGGGATCATCGTCGCCACCTTGCTGACCCTGCTGTTTTTGCCGGCGCTGTACGTGGCCTGGTACAAGATCCGCGAGCCGCAGCGCCAGTGATTACGCCATCGCGGGTCCAGCCCGCTCCCACAGTTGCAACGGTGTATTCTGTGGGAGCGGGCTTGACCCGCGATGCTTTTAGATCCAGACCGCATCCCAATGAGGATAGTCACCAATTCGCTGCACCAGCCCTGCACGAATAGGGTTGGCAACAATGTAACGAGCTACTGCCTGGACATCTTCTTCATAGCGCAATGCACGATCATGAAACCCAGGCTGCCAGAGTCTGCTTTTGAGTTTGCACGCCTTGCAAATGGCGCAGCCACTGCGTGACTTGAGCCTGCGCATTAGTGTTTTCAATGTGCAGGACTGCAACTCGATGAGCCAATGAAAGTGATCAGGCATTACTACCCAGGCCAGTGATCGCGCAGCGCCTTCTTGCTCAGCTAGTTTGAATTGGGCAACGACGAGCCGGGCCAAGCCAAACTCTCTGAGTATGGGGGCCCGGTTTTCAGTGATGCTCGTCAGTAGATACAACCTGCCGGGTTCGGAAATTCGCCCCCGTCGCAGGCGCTTGGAGTGTGGACGGTCCATGTCGACTTCCTTGAGTTTGAAACTTCAAGGTAGCTGGACTCGCTGGGGGAGCATGGAGGTCTTGAAAACAGAATGTTTCCCTGTGCCATAGATGTGGGGGTGGTACGACGTCTCGACTTGACCCGTGATAAATTCAGCGCTTGTTCAAGCCCTTCGCCAACCGGTCCCCGCCCAGCTGAATCAACGCCACCAGCACCACCAGCATGACGATCACCGTCAGCATGATCTGGCTGTCGAAGCGCTGGTAGCCATAGCGATAGGCGATGTCGCCCAGGCCTCCGGCACCGATGGCGCCGGCCATGGCCGAGGAGTTGATCATGGTCACCAGGGTGATGGTAAAGCCGCCAACAATGCCCGGCAGGGCTTCGGGCAGCAGTACATGCCAGACGATATGCCAGCGCCGGCAGCCCATGGCCTGGGCCGCTTCGATCAGGCCGTGGTCGACCTCGCGCAGGCTGACTTCGGCAATGCGCGCAAAGAACGGTGTGGCGGCAATGGTCAGCGGTACCACTGCCGCCCAGACGCCGTAGGTGGTGCCGACGATCAAGCGGGTGAAGGGAATCAAGGCCACCATCAGGATCAGGAACGGAATCGAGCGGAACAGGTTGACGAAGGCGCCGAGCACCCGGTTCAGGGCAGGCGCTTCAAAGATCCCGCCCTTGCCACTGGTGACCAGGATCACCGCCAGCGGCACGCCGGCGAGCAGGGCGATCAGCGATGAGACGCCGACCATCAGCAGGGTGTCGAGCACGCCCTGGAGCAAGCGATCAAACCACATAACCCAATACCTCCACTTGTGCCGCCCATTGCCGGGCGCGCTCAATCACTTGCTCGTGGCGGTGCGGCGAGTTGGCCACCGACACAACAAGCTGCCCCAACGCGCGGCCCTGGATCGGTTCGATGCCGCCTTGCAGCAAGCTGATCCGACCGCCGAGCAAGGCGAATAATGAAGACAATTCCGGCGCCTGCTTGTCTTTGCCACTCACCCGCAAGCTCAACACCAGTGCTGCCTCAGGCCCCGCCGGTTGCGGCTGCAAGCGAGCCTGCAACGCAGCTGGCAGAGCAGGCTGCAAGGGCGCGAGCAGGGTCTTGCTGACCTCATGCTGCGGATCGCCGAACACCTGCCAGACAGCGCCTTGTTCAACGATGCGCCCACGCTCGAGCACCACTACCCGGTGGCAGATATCGCGGATCACCGCCATCTCGTGGGTGATCAACACGATGGTCAAACCCAGGCGCTGGTTGATATCGCGTAGCAGGCCGAGGATCGACTCGGTGGTTTCCGGGTCGAGTGCCGACGTAGCCTCGTCACACAGCAGGATCTCGGGGTCATGCACCAGCGCCCGGGCAATGCCGACGCGCTGCTTCTGCCCGCCGGACAACTGCGCCGGGTAGACGTGATGCTTCTCCTGCAGGCCGACCAGTTCCAGCAATTGGGCAACCTTGCGCTGGCGCTCGGCCTTGGGCACGCCGGCGACCTTGAGCGGTAGCTCGACGTTCTGCCAGACGGTCTTGGCCGACATCAGGTTGAAGTGCTGGAAGATCATGCCGATGCGCCGGCGCAGGCGCACCAGGCGGTCTTCGTCGTACTCGCCGATGTCTACCTGGTCGATCAGCACCCGACCCTGGCTGGGTTGCTCGAGGCGGTTGATGGTGCGGATCAGCGACGACTTGCCGGCGCCGCTGCGGCCGATGATGCCGAAGATCTCACCGTGCTGGATGTTCAGGTCGATGCCGTCCAGCGCCGGGGCCCGTTGGCCAGGGTACGTCTTGCCGAGGCCAATGAAGCGTACATGGGCGTTGCCCAGCTCCGGGTGCAAGGCCCGTTGCCGGGCCTGTTGCAGGGGCGCGAAAGTGGCCTGCTGCTCCTGCGCCACGCGGGCGCTGATGGCGCTCATTTCAGCTCTCCCAGCCGGCTTGGTAGAGCTTGCCGTGGGCCTGGTCGAGGGCAGCACGCACCACCGGCGAGTGCTGGTAGATGTCGATGAACCTGGCCAGGCGCGGGTCGTCCTTGCTCTGCGGGCGGATGACGAACTGGATCACGTATTCCTTGTGGTCGAGGCCGTCGAACAGCAGCGCCGAAGTGGCGTCGAAGGTCTTGGCCAGGCGGATGTAGGCCGGGTAGCCCTGGACCAGGTCGGCGTCGTCGTAGGCACGCACCAGTTGTACTGCTTCAACCTGGAGGATCTTCAGCTTCTTCGGATTGGCGACAATGTCTTCTTCGGTGGCCTTGTAGCCGACGCCGGGCTTGAGGGTGATCAGGCCGGCCTTGGCCAGCAACTGCAAACCGCGGCCGCTGTTGATCGGGTCGTTGGCGATGGCCACGCTGGCGCCCTCGGGCAGCTCGGCGAAGCTCTTGTACTTTTTCGAATACAGGCCGACGTTGTTGATGATCCCCGGGGCGAAGGGCACCAGGTCGAAACCGGCAGCAGCCTTGGCGTTTTCCAGGAACGGGATGTGCTGGAAGTAGTTCACGTCGATGTCGCCGGCCGCCAGGCTGACATTCGGCGCGATCCAGTCGCTGAACTCGATCAGTTCGACGTCCAGGCCCTGTTTCTTGGCCTCGCTGACGGCGGCTTCAAGCGGGATCGAGAAGGCTGCGGTGGTGCCGACTTTCAGGGCATCGGCGGCCTGGGCGGCGCCGAGCAGGCCGAGGCTCAAGGCCAGGGCTGCGACCGGGCGGGCAATAAAGGTTTTAAGCATGCTGTAGCGCTCCCGTCGGGGTCGTGGTGGTGTGGCGATAGCTGGCGCCAGGATGGTCTGCCGGCAGGTGAGGCTGGTCGCTGGCGAAGAGTTTTTCGCGCAGGCTGCCCTGTTCGTAGGCGGTCTTGTACGAGCCGCGGCGTTGCAACTCGGGGATGACCAGGTCGATGAAGTCGACATAGCTTTCCGGGGTGACCGTGCGCGCCAGGTTGAAACCGTCGAGGCCGGTTTCGGCGATCCAGCTTTCCAGCGCGTCGGCGACCTGGGTCGGCGAGCCGATCAGGGTGATGTAGCGCCCGCCCAGAGCGTGCTGTTCGAGCAGCTTGCGCCGGGTCCAGTCGTTGTTCTGCAGGTTCCTGGTGGCAGACTGGATGGCATTGCTTTTCACGTACTGGATCGGCTCGTCCAGTTCGTACTCGGAAAAATCGATAGCGGTGGAACTGGCAAAGTGCGCAACACCGGCCTCGGGGCTGGCATAGCGCAGGTACTCGGCGTGCTTGGCCTTGGCCTGTTCTTCGGTGCGGGCGACGATCACCGTCAGGCCCATGAACACCTTGATGGCTTGCGGGTCGCGCCCGGCTGCGACGGCGGCAGCGCGGACCTTGTCGACCTGGGCGCGGGTGGCGGCCTTGTTCTGGCCGCTGATGAACACGCATTCGGCATGGTTGCCGGCAAAGCCCAGGCCACGCTCGGAGCTGCCAGCCTGGAACAGCACCGGCGTACGCTGCGGCGACGGCTCGCAGAGGTGATAGCCCTCGACCCGGTAGAACTCGCCTTGATGCTTGACCTTGTGCACCTTGTCCGGCTGGGCGTAGATCCGCTGCTGGCGGTCGTTGAGCACCGCGCCGTCTTCCCAACTGCCTTCCCAGAGCTTGTACAGCACCTGCAGGTACTCGTCGGCCTGGTCATAGCGGCGGTCGTGCTCGGGTTGCTGGTCCAGGCCCATGGCCTTGGCAGCGCTGTCGAGGTAGCCGGTGACGATGTTCCAGCCGACCCGGCCACGGCTCAGGTGGTCGAGGGTGGAAAGGCGCCGGGCAAACAGGTACGGCGGCTCGTAGGTGAGGTTGGCGGTCAGGCCGAAACCCAGGTTGCGGGTGACTGCGGCCATGGCCGAGACCAGCAGCAGCGGGTCGTTGACCGGTAGCTGGATCGACTCTTTGAGCGGTACATCGACCGACTGCTGGTAGACGTCGTAGACACCGACGATATCGGCGATGAACAGCCCGTCGAACAGCCCGCGCTCGAGCAACTGGGCAAGCTCGGTCCAGTATTCGAGGGTTTTGTACTGGCTCGAGTTGTCCCGCGGGTGGGTCCACAGGCCGTGGTTGATATGGCCAACGCAGTTCATGTTGAAGGCGTTGAGCAGGATCTTTTTCTTGGCCATCAGATGGTGCCCCGCAACGGTGGGTTTTCATCGTTGAGGTAGTAGTTGCCGATGGCGTGGTACTTCCAGCGCACCGGGTCGTGCAGGGTGTGCACCCGGGCGTTGCGCCAGTGCCGGTCGAGGCCATGCTCGGCCAGGGTGGCCTGGCTGCCCGACAGCTCGAACAGAGTGGTGCCGGCGGCGAGGGAAATCTCGGTGCTGATCGCCCGCGCTTCGGCCACGGCGATGGAGGCGGCGGCGACGGTTGCGGCATTGGGCTCGGCCTGGGCGCGGTCGAGGTATTCGCCGGCGCGTTCGAGCAGCGCTTCAGTGGCGTGCAAACGGATCGCCAGGTGGCCGAAGGATTTCAGCGTCAGTGGATCTTCGCTGGCCTTATCGACCCCGGAGTCGACCCATGGCCGGCTGCGGGTGCGCACGAAGTGCAGGGCATCTTCGTAGGCGGCGCGGGCGATGCCGGTGTCGATGGCGGCGTGGAGGATCTGCGCCAGCGGGCCGACCGTGGTCGGGCGCTCGAAGGCGCTCTGGAACGGCAGCACGTCTTCGGCGCCAACCTGGACGTTATCGAACAGCACCGAACCGCTGCCGGTGGTGCGCTGGCCGAAGCCGCTCCAGTCGTCGATGACCTTCAGCCCGGTACTGTCTGCCGGGACGAAGGCCAGGCGCTGGATGCCGTCCTCATCGACAACCGAGGTGGGAATGCGCTGGGCATAGAGCGCACCGGTGGCGTAGAACTTGCGCCCGTTGATGCGGTAAGCATCGCCGTCGCGGCTAAGGGCGGTGGTGCGGTCGTGGGCGGTCTTGGTGCCCAGCTCGGCCAGGGCATTGCCCAAGCGCTGGCCGGCCAGTACTTCGGCGTACAGGCGCTGCTGTTGCGCCGCGCTGCCGTTGACCCGCAGCACTTCGAGGGCATAGAAGTGGTTCTGCGGAATCTGCCCCAGCGAGGCGTCCGCCTGGGCGATGCGGGCGATGACCTTGGCCAGGGTGACGCTCGATACGCCTGCGCCACCAAAGGCCTTGGGTACGCTGATGCCCCACAGGCCGGAGCGCGAGAACAGTTCAAGTTCAGGGTGTGGCAGGCGTCGTTCGCGGTCGCGCAGGGCGCTGTCGCGGCGCAGCTGGACGGCGATTTCCTCGGCGACTTGCAATGCCTGGGCGTCAGTGTGGATGACCGCGACGTTGGCGTGCGGTTGTGGCAAAAGGCTCATAAACAGGGCTCCAGTGGTCTGGTCAAATCCAGGAGTGCCGGGCAGGCAAGGTACCGTTGAGGTGATAGGCGCCGACGGCGTGGTATTTCCAGCGCACCGGATCGTGCAGGGTGTGCACGCGGGCATTGCGCCAGTGCCGGTCGAGGTTGAACTCGGCCAGGGTGGCGCGGCTGCCGGAGAGCTCGAAGAGCTTCTCGCTAGCCAGCAGCGAAATCTCGGTGGTCAGCACCTTGGCTTCGGCCACGGCAATCGAAGCGCGAGCGGCCGCAGCGGCATCGACCGGCGCGGCGCTGACTTCGTCGAGCACCCGCGCAGCCTTGGAAAGCAGCGCCTGGGCGGCATGCAGTTCAAGCTGCAGGCGGCCGACGTCGGCGATTACATAAAGATCATCGCTGGCACGATCGACCTTGGCGTCGATCCATGGCCGGGCTTTGTCGCGAACGAAGGCGATGGTGTCGGCAATCGCCGCTTCGGCGATACCGGCATCGATGGCCGCCTGGATCAGCTGCGAAGCCGCGCCCTGGATGTTTGCTACTTCGCTCTGTTTCCAGGTGTCGATCACCAGCTCCGCATCGACCTGCACCTTGTCCAGCAGCACGGTGCCGCTGGCGGTGGTGCGCTGGCCGAAACCCGACCAGTCATCGACGATGCGCAGGCCCGGGGTGCCGCGGCGGACAAAGGCCATGACCTGACGGCCGTCATCGTTCAACGCCTTGACCGCGACCCAATGGGCAAACAGGGCGCCGGTGGAATAGAACTTCTGGCCGCTGAGCACATAGTGATCGCCCTCGCGGGTGATCCGTGCCTTGAGGTCCAGGGTGTGCTTGGTGCCGCGTTCCGGCCCGGCATTGCCGATGCGCCAGCCATCGAGCACCGAGGTGAACAGCAGCTCTTTCTGCCGCTCCGTGGCGGTGCCTTTGAGCAGTTGCAGGATGCCGAACTGGTTTTGCGGGATCTGCCCCAGCGCCGGGTCGGCGGCGCTGATGATGCGAAAGACTTCCGCGATGGTGACAAACGACACCTGCGCGCCGCCAAAGGCGCGCGGGATGCTGATGCTGCCCAGGCCGCTGCGGGTGAACTGCTCGATTTCTGCCCAGGGCAGCTTGCGCTGCTGGTCGCGCTTGGCCGCCTGGGTGCGTGCTGCTTCGGCCAGCTCGTGGGCTGCCTGCAGGGCTTGTTCGTCGTTGCTCAGCACCTTGGCCGGCAGCAACAGCGGGGCGCTGTCCAGATCGCTGTGGACTGTGGTTTCTGCCAGATTGGACATCAGTACCGCTCCTTGGCTGCACTCAATGCCCTGGCGTTACGCACTGGGGTGATTGTGTTCCTGACCATACCTACCTCACGAATTGAAAACGTCGGCGCGGGTTGCGACGACAAAATTGCGCTGGTCCGGTGGTCCGGTGCATATACCCTAATAGCGTATAAAAATTAAATAAACTAACTTTTAGGAATAAATATAGAAGTACTTGGCGGTCGCTGGACGAACGCCTGCCGGAGCTGGGCAGGCGCTGTAAGAGGGGCGGGGAAAGGGCGGGGAAAACTCAGTAGCCGGTGTTCTGCGTACCGAGGAACTTGCTCAGGAACTGGCGTGTGCGGTCTTCCTTGGGGTGGGCGAACAGCGCCTTGGCTTCGCCCTGTTCAACGATCACGCCCTTGTCGAAGAAGATCACCCGGTTGGCCACGTCGCGGGCAAAACTCATCTCGTGGGTGACGATGATCATGGTGCGCTTTTCTTCAGCCAGGCCACGAATGGTCGCCAGCACTTCGCCGACCAGCTCGGGGTCGAGCGCCGAGGTCGGCTCGTCGAAGAGGATCACTTCCGGCTCCATCGCCAGGGCCCGGGCAATCGCTACCCGCTGCTGCTGACCGCCGGAGAGCTTGCGCGGGTAGGCGGCTTCCTTGCCGGCCAGGCCGACCTTGGCCAGCAGCTTCATGCCCAGGGCCACGGCTTGTTCGTGCGGAGTTTTCTTGACCACCAGCGGGCCTTCGATGACGTTCTCCAGCGCCGTACGATGGGGGAACAGGTTGAAGTTCTGAAACACGAAGCCGACTTCCTGGCGCAACTGGCGGATCAGCCCGCTTTGCTGGCCCAGCGGGCGGTTGGCGTCGATTTCTACCTTGCCGACCTTGATGCGCCCGCTGCTGGGGGTTTCCAGCAGGTTCAGGCAACGCAGGAAGGTGGTCTTGCCCGAGCCGCTGGGGCCGATGATGGCGATCACCTCGCCGGCCTCGACCTTGAGGCTGATGTCATCGAGCACGGTCTGGCCGTTGAACTGCTTGCTCAGTCGTTGTACCTCGATCATGCCTCAGGACTCCTGGTCGTGCCGGTTGACCCGCGCTTCCAGGCGGTTCTGCAGGTGCGCGAGAACGCTGGCCAGCACCCAGTAGATCAGTGCGGCGGCAAGGTACATGGTGAAGATCTCGAAGGTGCGCGCAGTAATCAGCTGCGCCTGGCGGAACAGCTCCGGCACCTGGATGGTGGCGGCCAGGGCGGTGTCCTTGACCAGCGAAATAAAGCTGTTGCCCAGTGGCGGCAAGGCGGTGCGCGCCGCTTGCGGCAGGATTGCCCGGCGCATGGCCTGGCCACGGGTCATGCCGATGCTGGCGGCAGCCTCCCACTGGCCGCGGTCGATGGAACTGATCGCGGCACGGAGAATTTCACAGGCATAGGCGGCCATGTTCAGCGAGAAGCCGATCAACGCTGCGGGCAGCGGGTCGAGCTCGATGCCCAGTTGTGGCAGGCCGTAGTAGATCATGAACAGCTGCACCAGCAGCGGCGTGCCGCGAAAGAACGACACGTAGACTCGCGCCGTCCAGCTCAGCAGCTTGATCGACGACAGGCGCATCAGCGCCAGGCCAAAGCCCAGCAACAGGCCAAAGAACATCCCGCCGAGGCTGAGAATGACCGTAAAGTACGCGCCCTTGAGCAAAAAGGGCGCGGACTCCAGCGCCAGTTGCAAAGCTGCTTCCATTATTGGGTGACGTCAGCGTTGAAGTACTTTTCCGAAAGCTTTTTCAGTGTGCCGTCGGCGCGTAGCTTGTCGAGAGCTTTGTTCACTGCTGCCAGCAGTTCCGGCTCGCCTTTGCGCAGGGCAATACCGGCTTCCTGGCGGGAGAAGGCGTCACCGGCGGCAGTGGTGTCCTTGGCTTTCTTGGCGTATTCCAGCGCCGCCAGACGGTCGATCAGGATGGCGTCGATCCGGCCGACGCGCAGGTCCTGGAACTTGGTCGGATCGTCTTCGTAGGTGCGCACGTCCGCGGTCGGCACGTTGGCTTTGACCCACTGTTCGTAGTTGGTGCCCAGGCCCACGCCGACTTTCTTGCCGCCCAGGTCGGCAGCGGACTTGATGTTCAGCTCGGCGGCCTTTTTCGTCAGCACCAGCGCCTGAATCCCGGAAACGGTGTAGGGCGCGGAGAAGTCATACTTCTTCTTGCGCTCATCGGAGATGGTCACCTGGTTCACCACCGCGTCCAGGCGCTTGGACTCCAGTGCCGCGAGGATGCCATCCCACTTGGTTGGCTGCAGCTTGACCTTGACCCCCAGCTCCTTGGCCAGGGCTTCGGAAAGCTCCACTTCGAAGCCGGCCAGCTTGCCGTCGGCGTCGACGAAGCTGAACGGTGGATAAGTGCCTTCAAGGCCGATGTTGATCACGCCCTTGTCTTTGATCTGCTGCAGTTGCTCACCAGCGACAGCCTGGCCGAGCAGGCTGGCGCCGAGCAGCAAGCCGAGGCCTGCGGCGACTGCCTGTTTACCGAAAGCGGAAATCTTCATGGTTAGCCCCAATGTTGTTGTGAGTGTGGCGCTGACTATAGGGTGACGCTTTTAGTCTTAAAAATAATATAAATTCATTTTCTTATATTATTTTCAAATAAGTTAGTTAGCCGTTCCAGACCTCAGGGTAGGCGAATAATGCCGGGGCCCCACCGGTATGCAGAAAAATCAGCGGGCCGTCATCGAATCGCTGACGGGCAATACCATCAAGCAGCCCGGCCATGGCCTTGCCGGTGTATACCGGGTCAAGCAGCAAGCCTTCCTGGCTGGCCAGCAGGCGGATGGCGGCGAGGGTACCGGCGTTCGGTTCGCCATAGCGCGGGGCGAAGTACTCATCCCACAATTCGATCTTGAAGGTGGCCGGCAGGCGCAGGCCCAGCAGCTCGGCGGTGCGCTCGGCCAGGCCCTGGACTTTCGGGCGCTGGTCTTCGTCGCTGCGCGACACGGTCACGCCGATCACCGGCAGCTTCGGCAGTTTTTCTGCCAGGGCGATGGCCAGGCCGCTGTGGGTACCGGCACTGCCGGAGGCCAGCAGCACCCCGGCGAACTGTTCGCCGCAATGTTCGATCTGCTCGGCCAGCTCCAGGCCTGCGCGTACATACCCCAGGGCACCGAGGGCGTTGGAGCCGCCAATCGGCACGATGTAGGGCTTACGGCCACTGGCGTGCAGGCGCACAGCCAGGGCTTGCAGTTGTTCGTCGGCATTGTCGAGGTTATCGACCAGCTCGACCTTGGCGTCGAATAGCTCCAGCAACAGGCGGTTGCCGTTGTGCTGGTAGTTGAGTGAATCGGTACCGATCGGGTTTTCCAGCAAGGCTACGCAGGCCAGGCCCAGTTGCGCGGCCAGCGCCGCGGTCTGGCGCACATGGTTGGACTGGATGGCGCCTGCGGTGACCAGGGTGTCGGCGCCCTTGGCCAGGGCATCGGCGGCCAGGTATTCGAGCTTGCGTAGTTTGTTGCCGCCCAGCGCCAACGGCGTGCAGTCGTCGCGTTTGACGTAGATGTCGCGGCCGGCCCAGGCTGACAGCCGATGCAGTTTTTCCAGCGCGGTAGGGGCGCCAAGCAGGTCCAGACGATTGAAGCGGGCAAGCTGTCGGTCGATCATGGGGTCACGTCGGCTAGGTAAAATTCGACTATAGGCAGCCCGGGGCAGGTGGGCAACTCCCGGGCTTATGCCCCCTTTATTGCGTTCTGGAATAAAGGGTTATTTTTTCTGTCGCAGGAAATTGCCGTAAAGTAATCGGCACTTCGGCGGCACCACCATCCACCGACCGCCGCTGCAGCAGGAGAGGTAACCGTGAGCGACAACGCGCAAACAGGGCATTGGCAGTTGCAGACCATCGTCGGCCAGCTGCGTGCCGCCCGCGACCAGTGGCGCAGCAGTAACGGGCGCAGCAGCGGCGAGCAGGGCGGCCGCGAGCTGCCGTCACGCGAGGCCATGCGCCATATTCTCGAGCAGTTGTGTGGTGCCCTGTTCCCCATGCGCCTGGGCCCGGTCGACCTGCGTGAAGAGAGCGAAGACTTCTATGTTGGCCATACCCTCGATGCCGCGCTGACCGCCTTGCTCGCCCAGGCGCGCCTGGAGCTGCGCTATGTGGCGCGCCACGGCAAGCAGGCCACGGCCGAGATCGACGCCACGGCGCTGCGCCTGATCCAGGACTTTGCCGCCGCCCTGCCAAGCCTGCGCAGCATCCTCGATACCGATGTGCTGGCCGCTTTTCATGGCGACCCGGCGGCGCGCAGCGTCGATGAAGTGCTGCTGTGCTACCCGGGCATCCTCGCGGTGATTCACCACCGCCTGGCCCACCATCTGTACCGCGCTGGCCTGCCATTGCTGGCGCGGATCAGCTCGGAGCTGGCGCATTCGGCCACCGGCATCGACATTCACCCGGGGGCGCAGATCGGCCCGAGCTTCTTCATCGACCACGGTACCGGCGTGGTGATCGGCGAAACGGCGATCATCGGCGAGCGGGTACGCATCTACCAGGCCGTGACCCTGGGCGCCAAGCGCTTCCCGGCGGACGAGGACGGGCAGTTGCAGAAGGGCCATCCGCGCCACCCGATTGTCGAGGACGACGTGGTGATTTATGCCGGCGCGACTATTCTGGGACGAATCACCATTGGCAAGGGTTCGACCATCGGCGGTAACGTCTGGCTGACCCGCAGCGTGGCGCCGGGCAGCAACCTGACCCAGGCCAATCTGCAGCATGATGACGGTACCCAGAAGTAGGCAATCCGAGGCTTGGCTTGCGGCAACGGGTCGCATCGCGACCCCCATCCATGTTTAACTTGAACGCTTGTTCAAGTTAAAACGGTGGTCCGCTGCCGGTGTTCAACAGGAGGAAACCCTTTGCTGAACCCGTTCAATCCAAGCTTCTCCCCCCTCGGCGAGGTGCACAACCAATGAGTGCACCCAGCTCCGAATCCAGCGGCAAGATCCGCATGAACCCGCCGGTTTTCTACTTCGCGGCGAGCTTTATCCTGATATTCGGCCTGGTGGTCATCAGCAACCCGCAAGCCGCTGGCGAGTGGCTGCTGGCGGCGCAGAACTGGGCGGCCAACACCGTTGGCTGGTACTACATGCTGGCGATGACCCTGTACCTGGTCTTCGTGGTGGTCACCGCCTTGTCTGGCTACGGCAAGATCAAGCTCGGTGCCGACCACGACGAGCCCGAGTTCAGCTACCTGTCCTGGGCCGGCATGCTGTTCGCCGCCGGCATCAGCATTACCCTGTTCTTTTTCTGCGTCTCCGAACCCCTGACCCACATGCTGCAGCCGCCGCAAGGCGAGGCCGGCACGGTCGAGGCCGGGCGCCAGGCCATGCAGTTGCTGTTCCTGCACTGGGGCCTGCATGGCTGGGGGGTGTTCGCCTTTGTCGGCATGGCCCTGGCCTATTTCGCCTACCGCCATAACCTGCCGCTGGCCCTGCGCTCGGCGCTGTATCCGTTGATCGGCAAGCGCATCAACGGTCCGATTGGTTATGCCGTCGACGGCTTCGGCATCATCGCCACGGTGTTCGGCCTGGGCGCCGACATGGGCTTTGGCGTGTTGCACCTGAACTCCGGCCTGGACTACCTGTTCGGCGTGCCGCACACCCAGTGGGTGCAGGTGATCCTCATCACCCTGATGATGGGCGCGGCGGTCGCGGTGGCGGTTGCCGGGGTCGAGAAGGGCGTGCGGGTGATGTCCGACATCAACATGTTCCTGGCCTGCGCGCTGCTGCTGTTTGTGCTGTTCGCCGGCCCTACCCAGCACCTGTTCAACACCCTGATCCAGAACCTCGGTGACTATCTTGGCGCCTTGCCGCGCAAGAGCTTTGACGTTTATGCCTACAACCAGGCCAATGAGTGGCTGGGCGGCTGGACGGTGTTCTACTGGGCCTGGTGGATTGCCTGGGCGCCGTTTGTCGGCCTGTTCATCGCGCGGATTTCCCGCGGCCGGACCATCCGCGAGTTCGTCTTCGGCGTGTTGCTGATTCCGCTGGGCTTCACTCTGGCGTGGATGTCGATCTTTGGTAACAGCGCGTTGTTCCAGGTGCTCGAGCACGGCATGACCGCGCTGGGCCAGTCGGCCCTCGACAACCCGTCGATGACCCTCTACCTGTTGCTGGAAACCTACCCGTGGAGCAAGGCGGTGATCGCCGTCACGGTGTTCATCAGCTTCGTGTTCTTCGTCACCTCGGCAGACTCTGGCACCGTGGTGCTCTCGACCCTCTCCGCCCGTGGCGGCAATGCCGATGAAGACGGGCCGAACTGGCTGCGGGTGTTCTGGGGCGCGATGACCGCACTGGTGACCAGCGGCTTGCTGTTCGCCGGCAGTATCGATTCGCTGAAATCGGCGGTAGTGCTCACCTCGCTGCCGTTCTCGGTGATCTTGTTGCTGATGATGTGGGGCCTGCACAAGGCCTTCTATCTGGAGTCGCAACGACAGATCGCCCAGTTGCATTCGCTGGCGCCGTTCGCCAATTCGCGGCGCGGCCGCGGTGGCTGGCGTCAGCGCCTGAGCCAGGCCGTGCACTTCCCGTCACGCGACGAGGTGTACCGCTTCATGGACGACGTGGTGCGCCCGGCGATTGCCGAGGTGACCGAGGTGTTTAGCGAGAAGGGCCTGCACGTCATCACCCAGGAAGACCCGAGCCACGACAACGTCAGCTTGAAGATCGGCCATGGCGAAGAGCAGCCGTTCATTTACCAGGTGCAGATGCGCGGTTACTTCACGCCGTCATTTGCCTTGGGCGGCCTGGGTACCCAGGAGCTGAAGAACCGTCGTTACTACCGTGCCGAGGTGCACCTGAGCGAGGGCAGCCAGGACTATGACCTGGTGGGCTACAGCAAGGAGCAGATCATCAACGACATTCTGGATCAGTACGAACGGCATATGCAGTTCTTGCATCTGGTGCGCTAAAAGCATCGCGGTCTTGCCCGCTCCCACAGTGTGGACTGCTGGGAGCGGGCAAGACCGCGATGGATCTTAAAACGGCGCATCCCCGAGAATCGTCGCCCGGTGCATCACCCGCCGCGCCGGCCGGTAATCATCCACCGCGTAATGCTGGGTCACGCGGTTATCCCAGAACGCCACGTCGTTTTCCTGCCAGCGCCAGCGAATGGTGAACTCCGGGCGGGTCGCGTGGGCGAACAGCAGCTTGAGAATCGCCTCGCTTTCAGCCTCGCTCAGTTCGTTGATGCGGGTGGTGAAGCCCTCATTGACGAACAGTGCCTTGCGCTTGCTCACCGGGTGGGTACGGATTACCGGGTGCGACAGCGGCGGGTTGTTACGCCGTGCCGTTTCCCAGCGCGCCAGGTCCTCAGGGGTGGTGCCGAAACGCTCCAGCGGGAACGACTTGGTGAAATCATGGGTGGCGGTGAGGCCAGCCAACAGCTGCTGCAGCGGTGCCGACAGTGCCTCATAGGCAGCAATGCCACTGGCCCACAAGGTATCGCCACCGTAGGCCGGCAGTTGCTTGGCACTGAGCACCGCACCCAGTGCCGGGGTTGGCAGGAAGGTCACATCGGTGTGCCAGATGGCGTTGTCGCGCACGTCGGTGACGGCGGTGTCGAGCACCAGCACCTGCGGGGTTTCCGGTACATTGGGGTAGATCGGGTGGATATGCAGGTCGCCAAAGCGCGCGGCGAAATCGGCCTGCTGCTGCGGGTTGATCGGCTGGTCGCGAAAGAACAGTACCTGGTGCTTGAGCAGCGCCTGTTCGATGGCGTCGCGTTGTTCTTTGTTGATTTCGCGGCTGAGGTCGATGCCGCTGATCTGGGCGCCGAGCGCCGGGCTCAGCGGGGTAATGGTCAGGCTCATGGTTGTTCTCTGTTCGTTTTCAATGGCTCTGGCCGTGCCAGGGCACCAGCTTGCGCTGCAGGGCGCGCAGGCCCATTTCCAGGGCAAAGGCAATCAAGGCGATCACCAGGATGCCCAGCACCACCACGTCGGTGACCAAAAACTGCGCCGCCGACTGCACCATGAAACCCAGGCCGCTGGTGGCGGCGATCAGCTCGGCGGCCACCAGGGTTGACCAGCCAACCCCCAGGCCAATGCGTACGCCGGTAAGAATGTCGGGCAGGGCGCTGGGCAAAATCACGTGGCGAATCAGCTGCCAACGGGTGGCGCCCAGCGACTGCGCCGCGCGCAGCCTGGTCGGGTCGACGGTGCGCACGCCAGTGGCGGTGGCAATGGCGATCGGGGCGAAGATCGCCAGGTAAATCAGCAGCACTTTCGACAGCTCGCCGATACCGCACCAGATCACGATCAGTGGCAGGTAGGCCAGGGGCGGAATCGGCCGGTAGA
Source organism: Pseudomonas sp. B21-035 (assembly GCF_024748945.1). Taxonomy (NCBI): domain Bacteria; kingdom Pseudomonadati; phylum Pseudomonadota; class Gammaproteobacteria; order Pseudomonadales; family Pseudomonadaceae; genus Pseudomonas; species Pseudomonas sp. B21-035. The sequence goes on along the minus strand of NZ_CP087179.1, from coordinate 5,571,467 downwards.
ACTCGATCAGCGGGTCGAGAATGCCGCGGGCTATACGGTTATGGCCGATGGCGATGCCGATCGGGATTGCCGTGACAATCGCCGCGCCAAGGGCCAGGCCGATACGTTGCAGGCTGGCGCCCAGGTGCTGCCACAGGGTGGACTCCATGTAGCCCTGGGTCAGCAGCAACCAGGCCTTGCCCAGCACCGCTTCCGGCGAGGGCAAAAAAAGTGGCTCGATCCATTCGGCGGCGGTCACCGCCCACCACAGCAGCAACAGCGTGGCCAGGGTCAGGCCGCTGATCCAGCGGGTGCTCAGGCTGCGCCGGGGTTTGCTCGGCGCAGTGTGGCTGGCGGTGCGTTTGCTCGCTACCGGGACATCCAGGCTGCTCATGCGGACTCCTGCCGCGTTGCGGCACTGCGTTGGGAGAACACCCGGGCCAGCACGTGCTCGCGGGTTTCGATAAAGCGCGGGTCGGACTTGATCGAACGGGCCGACTCGCCGGCGCTGTAGCGCTGGCCAAAGTCCAGTTGCAGGCGTTCGACGATCTGCCCGGGGTTCGGCGCCAGCAACACCAGTTCGGTGGCGAGGAACACCGCCTCTTCAATGTCGTGGGTAATCAGGAATACCGGCTTGGCGGTACGCTGCCAGACCTGCAACAGCAACTCCTGCATCTGTTCACGGGTAAAGGCATCCAGCGCGCCGAACGGCTCGTCCATCAGCAGAACCCGCGGATCGGCGGCCAGCGCCCGGGCCAGGCCCACGCGCTGCTTCTGGCCACCGGACAATTGCCAGATGCGCCGGTTGCCGAAGTCCGCCAGGTCGACCAGGGCGAGCATTTCGCGGGCCTTTTTCTCGCGGCTGGCGCGTGGCACGCCGGCCAGTTCCAGGCCGAAGGCGACGTTGGCCAGCACGTCTTGCCAGGGCAGTAGAGCATCATCCTGGAACACCACGCCGCGCTCGGCGCCCGGACCTTGTACCGGCTCGCCGTCGAGGGTGATACGGCCACTGCTGGGCGCCACGAAACCGGCAATCAGGTTGAGCAACGAGGTCTTGCCGCTGCCCGAAGGGCCGAGGGCCACCAGCAATTGCTGCGGGCCCAGGCTCAGGTTGATATCGGCCAGCACCGGCTCGGCCGCGCCGGGGTACTGTGCGCTGATGCGCTCCAGTTGTAACAGGGCCATGATCTGCTCCGAGTCTCAGTTGGCGATGAATTTGGCGCTGACGTAAGGCGCGTAGTCCGGCAGCACCGCTTCGACCTTGCCTTGCTCCTTGAGGAAGGTGGCGGTGTCGGTGATTGCCTGGGTGGTCGGTGCACCGAGTGCTGCGACCTGGTCAGCGGCCAGCGGGAACACGTTGCCTTGCAGCAGGCCAGGGATGTCAGCCGCCTTGGCGCCGGAGAGCTTGACCAGCTTGTCGACGTTACTCTGGTTTGCCAGCCACGCTTGCGGGTCCTTGCGGTAGTCGGCGTAGGCATCCAGGGTGACCTTGGCGAAGGCCTTGACGATCTCCGGGTGCTTGGCGGCGAAGTCCTTGCGCACGATCCAGGCATCGAAAGTCGGCGCGCCTTTTTCGGCCAGCTCAGCGGAGGTGATCAGCACCTTGCCGTTTTCCTTGGCCACGCCCAGGGCCGGGTCCCAGACGTAGGTGGCGTCGATGTCGCCGCGCTTCCAGGCTGCGATGATTGCCGGTGGCGCGAGGTTGAGGATCTGTACCTTGGCCGGGTCGATGTTCCATTGCTTGAGTGCGGCCAGCAGGCTGTAGTGACCGGTGGAGACGAACGGCACGGCAATCTTCTTGCCGATCAGGTCCTGTGGCGAGTTTATGCCGGCGCCGTCGCGGGCGACCAGGGCTTCGGCTGCGCCGATCTGGGTGGCGATCAGGAAGGTTTCCACCGGCAGTTTGCGGGTCGCAGCGGCGGCCAGCGGGCTGGAGCCGAGGTAGCCGATCTGCACGTCGCCGGAGGCCACGGCGGTGATCACGTCGGCGCCGCTGTCGAATTTGCGCCAGTCGATATCGGCCTTGCTGGTTTTCTCGTAGGTGCCGTCGACCTGGGCGACTTTCGCCGGGTCGACGGTGGTCTGGTAGGCCACCGTCAGGTCGGCCGCCTGGGCAAACCAGCTGGTGCCGGCCAGGGTCAGGGCGGCGAACAGGCGCAGGGGAGCATGCAGGGTCATGGTTAACTCCTTGTCAGGCGGGCGATTGTGTTGGTGTGGGATAAGACTAGATGATCTAAGAAAGTTAAAATAAATAACTTTTTAGCATTAGCTTAGGAGCCAATTGATTTAAGGCTTGCGAAAGGGGGGAGTCATCGCGGGGCAAGTCCGCTCCAGCCTATAGGCGCCATCGGCCTGGGCGACAAAAGTGACGCTGGTCAAGGTCAGGGCGCAGAGGAAACGCAATGATGGCCTGGCCATGAGGGCTACTTTGTCGAAGGGGAAGGATCGGCGAAGCTAAGCGATCTAAAAAACCGCTTTGAAATATCCTTTAGGAATTAGCTTATGTGCCGATAACGGCAGCGAAGAAAAATCTTGGGTGATATTCCGTAATAATCTGAAAAATTACGAAATAAGTCTTTTTGGATTTATAGGATTGTCATTATCCTTCACCCCCACCGCTGGTGCATTAGACCAAAGTAGTGAAATGAATAGTTACGATTGACTTGACGGTCACCCTTTGGTGCTAATCGCCCATCGACGTCGAGCGGGACACAAAGATCCTGCCGTAAGCGACACACAAGAATTAGAACGTAGAGGAGCAAAACATGTACAAGTCCACCTTGGCACTTGCCGTGGCCGTTGGGGTTCTGGCCCAGCAGGCGGGTGCTGCCGGCTTCATCGAAGACAGCAAGGCAACACTGAAGCTGCGCAACTTCTATATCAACACCGACAACCGTAACCACGGTACCAACACCAGCACCAACTACCAGGAAGAATGGGGTCAGGGCTTCCAGGTCGATTACGCCTCGGGCTTCACCCAGGGCACCGTCGGCTTTGGTGTTGACGCTATTGCCCTGTTGGGCGTGCGTCTGGACTCGGGCAAGGGCCGTCATGGCAACCCGACCAGCGCCTCCTATGGCGGTTCGGTGTTCCCGACCGACAGCAACGGTCGTGCAGTTGACGAGTACTCCAGCCTGGGCCTGACCGCCAAGGCCAAGATTTCCCAGACCGAACTGCGCTACGGCACCCTGCTGCCGAAGCTGCCGGTCATCTCGTACAACGATGGTCGCCTGCTGCCGCAAACCTTCGAAGGTGGTCAGATCACCTCGAACGAGTTCAAGGACCTGACCCTGATCGGTGGTCAGATCGAGCACGTCAAAGGCCGTAACTCCAGCAACAACGAAGAAATGTCGATCGCTGGCGCCAACAACGCCCGTACCGGCAAGTTCAGCAACAAGTTCCTCTACGCCGGTGCCGACTACAAGGTCACCAAGGACCTGCTGCTGCAGTACTACTATGGCAACCTGGAAGACTTCTACAAACAGCACTTCCTGGGTGCGGTACACAACTGGGCAATCGGCCCGGGCGTGCTGAAGTCCGACTTCCGTTACTTCCACAGCACTGACGACGGCGCCAACAGCAACGATCCGGCCTACTTCACCAGCGGCTGGTACGGCAACGGCACCAAGGGCAAGGTTGATAACGATCTGTACAGCGCCCTGTTCCTCTACACCGTCCAGGGTCACACCTTCGGTGGCGGTTACCAGGTCTCTAGCGGTGACAGCGACTTCCCTTGGCTGAACCAGGGGGACGGCTCGTCCAACTACACCATCACCGACTCGCAGATCCAGAAGTTCGGCCGTGCCGGTGAGCGTACCTGGCAGGCTCGCTACTCCTACGATTTCGCCAAGGTCGGCCTGGCGGGCGCTACTGCCGGCGTCACCTACCTCAAAGGCGATAACATCGATTCGGCAATCGGTGACCGTACCGAGTGGGAGCGTGATATCACCGTGGCCTACGTGGTACCGGAAGGCACCCTCAAGGGCCTGGGCATCATGTGGAAAAACGCCACTTGGCGCAGCGACATTGCCAACACCAAGGACCAGGACGAAAACCGTCTGATCCTCAGCTACTCCATCCCGCTGCTGTAAGGCGAGAAAAGCGCGCCCGCCCGGCCCTGTGCCGCGCGGGCGTTGTTTTGCCTGTTTTTTGATATTTCTGTTAGTTCTAAATAAATCAATATTTATTCTTTTTAATTTCAGCAGGAAGCAGGCACAGTGAAGCCATAACGAACCCAGCCAAGGAGCCGCACCATGAGCCTCAGACTCGGCGATATCGCCCCCGACTTCGAACAGGATTCCAGCGCCGGCAAGATCCGCTTCCACGAATGGCTGGGCGACAGCTGGGGCGTGCTGTTCTCCCACCCGGCCGACTTTACTCCGGTGTGCACCACCGAACTGGGTTTCACCGCCAAGCTCAAGGAGCAGTTCGCCGAGCGCGGAGTCAAGGCCATTGCCCTGTCGGTGGACCCGGTCGATTCGCACCACCGCTGGATCGAAGACATCAACGAAACCCAGAACACTGTCGTCAACTTCCCGATCCTGGCTGATGCCGATCGCAAGGTTTCTGACCTCTACGACCTGATTCATCCCAATGCCAGCGACACCCTGACGGTGCGTTCCCTGTTCGTCATCGACCCGAACAAGAAGATCCGCCTGACCATCACCTACCCGGCCAGCACCGGGCGCAACTTCCACGAGATCTTGCGGGTAATCGATTCGCTGCAACTGACCGACAACCACAAGGTTGCCACCCCGGCCAACTGGCAGGACGGTGACGAAGTGGTGATCGTGCCATCGCTCAAGGATGAAGACGAAATCAAGCGCCGCTTTCCCAAGGGTTACCGGGCGGTCAAGCCATACCTGCGCCTGACCCCGCAACCCAATCGTTGATCTTTAGCCATAGCAGGGAACTCGGGCCGTTTACGGCCCTTTTTTTATTCCCCTGGAGGCCGGTAGGAGCGGGCTTGCCCCGCGATGCTCCTATAGTTCCGTAAAGAATAAACAAATGAAAAAATATGATTTATAGATATATGTATCGAGCTGTTAAGGTCACTCCACTCCAGCGAGAACTGCAACTCGCGGCCCTCTAGAACACGATCAAGGATGCGCTCCAATGCTGGTTGTTTCTCTCGGTGGTAGTCCCAGTCTGCGTTCGCGCTCCGGCGTCCTGCTTGAGCGCAGCCGCCAGTGGCTGCAGGGCCAGGGCGTGGAAGTGGTGACATTCCAGGTACGCGACTTTCCCGCCGAAGACCTGCTGCATGCACGCTTCGACAGCCCCAGGGTGCAGCATTTTCTGCAGTTGGTAGAGCAGGCCGACGGCTTGGTGGTTGCCACTCCGGTGTACAAGGCTTCGTTTGCCGGTGCGCTGAAAACCCTGCTCGACCTGCTGCCCGAACGCGCCCTGAACCACAAGGTGGTGCTGCCGATCGCAACCGGCGGCAGCATCGCCCACATGCTCGCTGTGGACTACGCGCTCAAGCCGGTACTGTCTGCGCTCAAGGCCCAGGAAACCCTGCAAGGCATCTTCGCCGACGACAGCCAGATCGCCTACGGCGAAGGCAGTGCCGCCGCGCAACTGGCGCCGGCGCTGGAGCAGCGCCTGCTGGAATCGCTCGAACTGTTCCACAGCGCCCTGGCGCGTCGACCCAAACCGGTTGCCCCGGGCGTGTTGAATGAACGTCTGCTCAGTGCTCGCTGGAGCATCTGAGGCTTTCCATCCGTTACCTGTAATTCCCACCTTACTCGCCCGCCAACGGGCAAGCAGGTGCAGCCTGAACCCCAACAGCAAAGGAGAGCGCTATGCGCACTGTCATTTTGCGTCGTGGTCTGGTCGCTCTGTTTGCTGCGGCTGTGTCCTTCGGCGCCATTACTCAAGCCCAGGCTGAAAGCCTGCGTATCGGTTACCAGAAGTACGGCACCCTGGTGTTGCTCAAAGCCAAGGGCACGCTGGAAAAACGCCTTGCCGCCCAGGGCGTGCAGGTGCAATGGACTGAATTCCCCGGTGGCCCGCAACTGCTCGAAGGCCTGAACGTCGGCTCGATCGACTTCGGCGTCACCGGCGAAACCCCGCCGGTGTTCGCCCAGGCCGCTGGCGCCGACCTGCTGTATGTCGCCTACGAGCCGCCGGCGCCGCACAGCGAAGCGATCCTGGTGCCCAAGGGCTCGCCGATCCAGTCGGTGAAGGAACTCAAGGGCAAGAAAGTCGCGCTGAACAAAGGCTCCAACGTTCACTACCTGCTGGTCCGCGCCCTGGAAGACGCCGGCCTCAAGTACAGCGACATCCAGCCGGTGTTCCTGCCGCCCGCCGATGCCCGCGCCGCCTTCGAGCGCGGCAGCGTCGATGCCTGGGTGATCTGGGACCCGTACCAGGCGGCTGCCGAGCAGCAGCTGCAGGCGCGCACCCTGCGCGATGGCCAGGGCATCGTCGACAACCACCAGTTCTACCTGGCGACCAAGCCTTATGCGCAAAAGCACCCTGAAGTGATCAGCGCGCTGGTCGATGAAGTGCGCGCGGTGGGCGAGTGGTCCAAGGCCAACCCGCAGGAAGTCACTGACCAGGTCGCGCCGCTGCTCGGCCTGCCGGGCGACATCACCCTGACCTCGGTCAAGCGCCAGGGCTATGGCGCTGCCTTCCTGACCCCGCAAGTGATCGCTGCCCAGCAGAAGATCGCCGACACCTTCAAGACGCTCAAGCTGATTCCCAAGCCCTTGAGCATCAAGGATGTGATCTGGACCCCACCGGCCAAGGTCGCCAGCGCCCCTTGACGATTTGCCCGCGCCGGGGCGCCGCCCCGGTCTGCGCCACCCCTAGGAGACAACTCCAATGAGCCTCAACGTATTCTGGTTTCTTCCCACCCATGGCGACGGCCATTACCTTGGCACCGCCGAGGGCGCGCGCGCCGTCGATCACGGCTACCTGCAGCAGATTGCCCAGGCCGCCGACCGCCTCGGTTTTGGTGGCGTGTTGATTCCGACCGGGCGTTCCTGCGAGGACTCCTGGCTGGTTGCCGCGTCGCTGATCCCGGTAACCCAGCGCCTGAAGTTCCTGGTCGCGCTGCGCCCGGGGATCATCTCGCCGACCGTGGCGGCGCGTCAGGCGGCAACCCTGGATCGTCTTTCCGGTGGCCGTGCCTTGTTCAACCTGGTCACCGGCGGCGATCCGGAAGAGCTGTCCGGTGACGGCCTGTTCCTCAGCCATGAAGAGCGCTACCAGGCCTCGGTGGAATTTACCCGCATCTGGCGCCGGGTGCTGGAAGGCGAAACCGTCGACTACGACGGCCAGCACATCCAGGTCAAAGGCGCCAAGCTGCTCTATCCGCCGATCCAGCAGCCGCGTCCGCCGCTGTACTTTGGCGGCTCTTCAGAAGCGGCCCAGGACCTGGCAGCCGAGCAGGTCGAGCTGTACCTGACCTGGGGCGAGCCGCCTGCGGCGGTGGCCGAGAAGATCGAGCAAGTGCGCGCCAAGGCCGCCAAGCAAGGCCGCACGGTGCGCTTCGGCATCCGCCTGCACGTGATCGTGCGTGAAACCAACGCCGAAGCCTGGCAGGCCGCCGAGCGGCTGATCTCGCACCTGGACGACGACACCATCGCCCGCGCCCAGGCCTCGCTGGCACGCTTCGATTCGGTCGGCCAGCAACGCATGGCCGCGCTGCATGGCGGCAACCGCGACAACCTCGAAGTCAGCCCCAACCTCTGGGCCGGTGTCGGCCTGGTGCGCGGCGGTGCCGGCACGGCGCTGGTCGGCGACGGCCCGACCGTGGCCGAGCGGGTCAAGGAATACGCAGCATTGGGCATCGATACCTTCATCTTCTCCGGTTATCCACACCTGGAAGAGTCGTACCGGGTCGCCGAGCTGCTGTTCCCGCACCTGGACGTGGAGCGCCCGCAACTGCCGCAAAGCGGTGGCTACGTGAGCCCGTTCGGCGAGATGGTCGCCAACGACATCCTGCCTAAATCCTCGGCGCAGCGCTGAGGGCCGGGCCATGAGTCGTAAATCCACTCCCTGGCAGCAACGCCTGGCGCCCTGGGCGTTGCCGCTGCTGTTGTTGGCGGTCTGGCAACTGGCAGTCAGCGTCGGCTGGCTGTCGACGCGGATTTTGCCGGCGCCCAGCGCGGTATTAAGCGCTGGCGTCGAGCTGGTACGCAGCGGCGAGATCTGGACCCACCTGGCAATCAGTGGCTGGCGCGCCGCCGTCGGTTTTGTGATTGGCGGTGCCATCGGCCTGGCGCTGGGCTTTATCACCGGCCTGTCGAAATGGGGCGAACGCCTGCTCGACAGTTCGGTGCAGATGATCCGCAACGTACCTCACCTGGCGCTGATTCCGCTGGTGATCCTGTGGTTCGGCATCGACGAGTCGGCAAAGATTTTTCTGGTGGCCCTGGGCACTTTGTTCCCGATCTACCTGAACACCTACCACGGCATCCGCAACGTCGACCCGGCGCTGGTGGAAATGGCCCGCAGCTATGGTTTGTCCGGCTTCGAGCTGTTTCGCCAGGTGATTCTGCCCGGTGCCTTGCCGTCGATCCTGGTCGGCGTGCGCTTTGCCCTGGGCTTTATGTGGCTGACCCTGATCGTTGCCGAAACCATTTCGGCTAACGCCGGCATCGGCTACCTGGCAATGAACGCCCGCGAGTTCCTGCAGACCGATGTGGTGGTCCTGGCGATCGTTCTCTATGCCGTGCTCGGCAAGCTTGCCGATCTGGCCGCACGCGGCCTCGAGCGGGTCTGGCTGCGCTGGCATCCGGCCTATCAAGCGAGCAGGGGAGAGGGCGCATGACCATCCTCAAGGATCCACCACCACGGCTGCTGCGCGGGATTCCGCTGGCGGCGCAGAACCTGCAGAAGACCTTCGGCCAGCGCCAGGTACTGCGCGATATCGACCTGCACATTCCGGCTGGGCAGTTCGTCGCCATTGTCGGGCGCAGTGGCTGCGGCAAGAGCACCTTGCTGCGCTTGCTCGCCGGCCTCGACCAACCCAGTGGCGGCGAGTTGCTGGCAGGTTCCGCGCCGCTGCGCGAAGCCCAGGAAGACACCCGCCTGATGTTCCAGGAAGCGCGCCTGCTGCCGTGGAAGAAGGTTATCGACAACGTTGGCCTGGGCCTCTCGGGCAACTGGCGGCCACGGGCGCTGGAAGCGCTGGCAGCGGTCGGCCTGGCCGAGCGTGCCAATGAATGGCCGGCGGCCTTGTCGGGTGGCCAGAAGCAGCGCGTGGCCCTGGCCCGGGCACTGATTCACCAGCCACGCCTGTTGCTGCTCGATGAGCCGCTGGGGGCACTGGATGCCCTGACCCGGATCGAGATGCAGCAGTTGATCGAACGGCTGTGGCGCCAGCACGGCTTCACCGTGTTGCTGGTTACCCACGACGTCAGCGAGGCGGTGGCGGTAGCCGACCGGGTGATTCTCATCGAAGACGGCGAGGTGGGCCTGGACCTTATCGTCGACCTGCCACGCCCGCGGGTACGCGGCTCACACCGCCTGGCTGCACTGGAAACCGAAGTTCTCAACCGGGTTCTGTCGATTCCGGGCACACCGCCCGAGCCGGAACCTGTCGCACCTTTGCCGACGCAATTGCGTTGGGCTCTCTGACCTGTAAGGAACCAAGCAGATGACTATCAAAGCGATCAACGTACGCAACCAGTTCAAAGGCACCGTCAAAGAAATCCTCGAAGGCCCGGTATTGTCGGAAATCGATGTGCAGACCGCCTCGGGTATCGTCACCTCGGTGATCACCACCCGTTCGGTGCGTGAGCTGGAATTGACTATTGGCAGCGAGGTGATTGCCTTTGTGAAGTCGACCGAAGTGTCGATCGCCAAGCTCTGAAAATCGCGGGTCAAGCCCGCTCCCTGTAGGAGCGGGCTTGACCCGCGATGAGGCCGTCAGCGTTTAGGCAGAAAGGGCGGTAGGTACAAGCCCAGATACGCATCAAACACCCGCATCCCTTCCTCGGCCATGCGCGGCGTAATCTGCCCATGCAACTGCACCGAACGGGCATACACCCGGTCTCCCAGCTCCATGGCCAGGGCAAACACATCGACATCTTCCGGTAACACCGGCAACTGGAAATGCGCGGCAAACAGCCTGTGCATCAGGTCGCCCAGCTCGATGTCGTGCTGGCGGTCAGCCTGGGTCACTTCGCTCAGGCCATGCTGGGCGAGAATCAATTGCCGGGCCGCGGCGTCTTCGTTGTAGATCACCAGCATGCGCTGCTCGACCAGGCGCGACAGGTCGTGCCAGGTGTTCAGCGCCGCTGAATCAATCGGTGCTTCAAGGCAGGCGCGAAAGGCGCCGTGCACGTCGGCGGTGAGTGCTTCAAGCAACGCCGGGACACTGGCGAAGAAGTGATACACCGACGACGGCGGAATCTGCGCGCGCTCGGCCACGCTGTAAATCGACAGGCTGGCCACCCCTTCGCTGGCCAGCAGCGTGCGCGCCGCCTCGAGGATCGAATCGATCCTCGCCTGGCTGCGGGCCCGGGGTTTGCGCGGGGTAACGGTGCGGGTCATGTCAGTTGCTGATCGCCAGGATGCTCGCCTGGTAAGCGCTGACGAACAGGTCGAAATCAGCCTTGTCCTCTTCACGCTCAAGCTTGGCCTGGGCTTCCAGGGACTGGCGCGCTGCGCTTTCGAAACCTTGCTGCTGCTCGGCTGAAAGGGCTTGGGCGCGGAAGAACTCGGCATGCACCTGGCTTTGGCGCAAGGCGAAGCGGCTGAAGCTTTCCTTGTGCTCGGTCATGCTCGCCAGCACCTGCGCCGATGGCGTCAGGGCAGGGTCGCTGACCTTGGCTTTCTGCGCCTGCAGGGCCTTGGCGTGTTCGTCGCCGCCCTGGCTGCGGTCAAGCAGTTCGGCCAGTGGCGCGATGCGTTCGAGCAATTCATCGGCCCACTGCTTGAGTTCGACCGGCTGGCCGTCACGCTGCAGTTGCAGGCCCGGGCGGCGACCTTCCTTGACCACGCTGAGGAAGTTGCCGGTGCAGTTGCCGCACTCCTGGTTGCCCAGCAGCGGGCTGTCTTCCAGGGCGCAGAACAGCAGGAAGGCGTCGAGGAAACGCGCTTGCGGCAGGTCGATACCGGTGGGCAGGAACGGGTTGATGTCCAGGCAGCGTACTTCGACGTACTGGATGCCACGGGCCATCAGCGCCTGGATCGGCCGCTCGCCGCTGTAGGTGACGCGCTTGGGGCGAATGTTGGAGTAGTACTCGTTTTCGATCTGCAGGATGTTGGTGTTCAGCTGAACCCACTCGCCATCCTTGTGCGTACCGATCTCGACATAGGGCGCGTACGGCGTGGCCACCGCCTTGCGCAGGCTGTCGGTGTAGCTGGCGAGGTTGTTGTAGCACGGCGTCAGGCCGGCCTGGGCGTTGCTCTGGTAACCCAGGTCGCTCATGCGCAGGCTGGTGGCGTAGGGCAGGTACAGGGTGTCGGCGTCGAACTGCTCAAGCTGGTGCGGGCGGCCACGCAAGAAGCCGGCATCCAGGGCCGGCGAGGCGCCGAACAGGTACATCAGCAGCCAGCTGTAGCGACGGAAGTTGCGGATCAGGGCGATGTAGGCCGACGACTGATAGTCGCGATCATCCACCGTGCTGTGTTCCGCTTCGCGCAGCAGCGGCCAGAGTTTTTCTGGCAGCGAGAAATTGTAGTGAATCCCGGCGATGCACTGCATGGTGCGGCCGTAGCGCAGGGCCAGGCCCTTGCGGTAGACGTACTTGAGCTGACCGATGTTGGAGGTGCCGTACCAGGCGATCGGAATGTCTTCCTCGGCCGGCAGCGGGCAGGGCATCGACGGGCTCCAGAGGAACTCGTTGCCAAGCTTGGTGTAAGCGAAGCGGTGGATGTTCTCCAGGCTTTCGAGGGTCTGCGCCGGGTCCGCCAGGGCTGGGGTGATGAACTCCAGCAGCGACTCCGAGTAGTCCGTGGTGATCTGCTCGTGGGTCAACGCCGCGCCCAGGGCTTCGGGGTGCGGAGTCTGGGCCAGACGACCTTCCTCGGTCACACGCAGGCATTCACGCTCGATGCCGTGCAGGCACTGCTTGAGCAGGGAGAGGTTGTCGCCTTGGCCGAGCAGGCTCAGGCGGCGGTTGAGAAGTTCGCTCAAGATGGATTCCTTCACGCGTCAGTCGCCCCAATATGGGGGTAGAGATGACGGTCTACAAGGGTGGACAGAGGAACTGGCGTTGTCGCCTGGTTTTGGCCGGCTTTCGGCAGCGCCTGCGCTCTGCCGAAAGTACCGCAGTTTGGCCATTTGCGGCTAGAGGACGACGAAAGTCCCCTGTGCTTTTGCCACCAGTTTGTCGCCCTGGAGTACATCGGCGTCGACCACCAGCGTGCGCCGCCCGGCATGTAGCACCCGGGCGATGCACAGCACGTCACCTTCGCTGACCGCACGCAGGTAGTTGATCTTGCATTCGAGGGTCACGCTCTGCTGGTCGAAACCATGGGAACTGGAGCAGGCCAGGCCCATGGTGGTGTCGACCAGGCTGAAGATTGCCCCGCCATGCAGCTTGCCGCCGCGGTTGCGCAGGTGCGGCTCCAGGGCCATGGACACCTCGGCAACGCCGTTTTCCAGGCGTTGCAGACGGCAGCCGAGCAACTGGCTGAAGGCGCTGAAGACGACGTCGTCGGGAACCGTCATCACTTCTTCTTCAGCTGCTTGGCGTTGGCGAACAGCGAGGCCATGGCGTTGTTGGCCGGTGCCGGGGTTTCCTTGGCGCGGGCCGGGGCACTCTGTTGGCGCGGGGCCGAGCCCGGGCGGCTGCCACGGGCGCCGTCGATCTTCTCGCCCGGGGTGTCGCTCATGCGCATCGACAGGCCGACGCGTTTGCGCGGGATGTCGACTTCCATGACCTTGACCTTGACCACGTCGCCGGCCTTGACCGCTTCACGCGGGTCCTTGATGAACTTCTCCGACAGCGCCGAGATGTGCACCAGGCCATCCTGGTGTACGCCGATGTCGACGAAGGCACCGAAGTTGGTGACGTTGGTCACCACGCCTTCGAGGATCATCCCCAGTTGCAGGTCCTTGAGGTCTTCGACGCCTTCCTGGAACTCGGCGGTCTTGAACTCCGGGCGTGGGTCGCGGCCGGGTTTGTCCAGTTCCTGGAGGATGTCGGTGACCGTCGGCAGGCCGAAGGTTTCGTCGGTGAACTTCTTCGGGTCCAGGCGCTTGAGGAAGCCGCTGTCGCCGATCAGCGAACGGATGTCACGGTCGGTCTCGGCGGCAATGCGTTGCACCAGCGGGTAGGCTTCCGGGTGCACCGCCGAGGCGTCCAGCGGGTTATCGCCGTTCATGACGCGCAGAAAGCCTGCGGCCTGTTCGAAGGTTTTTTCGCCCAGGCGGCTGACTTTCTTCAGCGCGGCGCGGGTCTTGAAGGCGCCGTTGGCGTCGCGGTGGGCGACGATGTTCTGTGCCAGGGTGCTGTTGAGGCCGGAGATGCGCGCCAGTAGTGCCACCGACGCGGTGTTGACGTCGACGCCGACGGCGTTCACGCAGTCCTCGACCACCGCATCCAGGCCACGGGCCAGTTTCAACTGCGAGACATCGTGCTGGTACTGGCCGACACCGATGGATTTCGGCTCGATCTTCACCAGTTCCGCCAGCGGGTCCTGCAGGCGGCGGGCGATCGACACAGCGCCACGGATCGACACGTCGAGGTCCGGGAACTCCTTGGCCGCCAGCTCCGAGGCCGAGTACACCGAAGCACCGGCTTCGGAGACCATGACCTTGGTCATTTTCAGGGCTGGATATTTTTTGATCAGTTCGGCGGCGAGCTTGTCTGTTTCGCGGCTGGCGGTGCCGTTACCGATGGCGATCAGCTCGACCGAGTGCTTGGCGCACAGCGCGGCGAGCACGGCGATGGTCTGGTCCCACTGGTTTTTTGGTACGTGCGGGTAGACGGTGGCGGTGTCCAGCAGCTTGCCGGTGGCATCGACCACGGCGACCTTGCAACCGGTGCGCAGGCCCGGGTCCAGGCCCAGGGTGGCGCGCGGGCCGGCCGGGGCGGCCAGCAGCAGGTCGTGCAGGTTGTGGGCGAAGACGTTGATCGCCTCGCCTTCGGCGTTGTCGCGCAGCTCGCCGAACAGGTCGGTTTCAAGGTGGCTGTAGAGCTTGACCTTCCAGGTCCAGCGCACCACTTCGGCCAGCCATTTGTCGGCAGGACGGTTCTGATTTTGCAGGCCGAAACGCTCGGCGATCATCATTTCGCACGGGTGCAGGGTGCCCGGCAGTTCTTCGCCGACTTTCAGCGAAGCGGACAGCACGCCTTCGTTGCGGCCGCGGAAAATCGCCAGGGCGCGGTGCGACGGTACGCTCTTGAGCACTTCGTCGTGCTCGAAGTAGTCACGGAACTTCGCCCCTTCCTCTTCCTTGCCGGCCACCAGGCGGGCGCTGAGCACCGCTTCCTGCTTGAGAAAGCTGCGCAGCTTGTCGAGCAGGCTGGCGTCTTCGGCAAAGCGCTCCATGAGGATGTACTTGGCGCCTTCGAGGGCGGCTTTGACATCGGCCACGCCTTTTTCGGCGTCGACGAAACGCGCGGCTTCGGTTTCAGGGCTCAGTTGCGGGTCGCTCAGCAGGCCGTCGGCCAGCTCGCCGAGGCCGGCTTCCAGGGCGATCTGGCCCTTGGTGCGGCGCTTTTGCTTGTACGGCAGGTACAGGTCTTCGAGGCGGGTCTTGGTGTCGGCCAATTTGATTTCACGGGCCAGTTCCGGGGTCAGCTTGCCTTGCTCTTCGATGCTGGCAAGGATGCTGACACGCCGTTCGTCCAGCTCGCGCAAGTAGCGCAGGCGCTCTTCAAGGTGACGCAGCTGGGTGTCATCCAGGCTACCGGTGACTTCTTTCCGGTAACGGGCGATAAAAGGCACGGTCGAACCTTCATCAAGTAGAGCCACGGCCGCTTCGACCTGTTGTGGGCGGACACCGAGTTCCTCGGCGATGCGGCTGTTGATGCTGTCCATAAAACCACCTGACAAATTGTGAATACAAAGGCCGCGGGCGGGCGCTGTAGAGCGCTTGTGGTCAATGCGGCGCTGGCTGAAAGCGGCGCATTATACCCAGCGCGTCCGGCTTGCGGTGATAGCAGCAGGCCAGTTGTCGGCCCGGCAATACTGGCACCCGGGGAAAAATCTGCTAACAATGCACACGGCACGGCCATTGATGGCTAAGCCATAATGCGTGCCGAGATTAGAGGAGCTACCCATGAGCAGCACTGCACAAACCGCCGAAGGCGACAAAATTCTCATCGTCGACGATGACCCGGGCCTGAGCAGCCTGCTGGAACGGTTCTTCACCAGCAAGGGTTATCGCGCCCGTGCAGTACCCAATACCGAACAGATGGACCGCCTGCTGGCCCGCGAGGTTTTCAACCTGGTGGTGCTCGACCTGATGCTGCCCGGCGAAGACGGCCTGACCGCCTGCCGCCGCCTGCGCGCCGCCAACAACCAGATCCCGATCATCATGCTCACCGCCAAGGGCGACGAGCTGAGCCGCATCAAGGGCCTGGAGCTGGGTGCCGACGACTACCTGGCCAAGCCGTTCAACCCCGACGAACTGATGGCCCGGGTCAAGGCCGTGCTGCGCCGCCAGGCCCCGGCAGTACCGGGTGCACCGGGCAGCGAGGACGAAACCGTCACCTTCGGCGACTACGAGCTGTCGCTGGCCACCCGCGAACTCAAGCGCGGCGAAGAAGTGCACATGCTCACCACCGGTGAGTTCGCCGTGCTCAAGGCGCTGGTGATGCACGCCCGCGAGCCGTTGACCCGCGACAAGCTGATGAACCTGGCCCGTGGCCGCGAGTGGGACGCCCTCGAACGCTCCATCGACGTGCAGATCTCGCGCCTGCGCCGGATGATCGAACCCGACCCGTCCAAGCCGCGTTACATCCAGACCGTCTGGGGCGTTGGTTATGTGTTTGTGCCGGATGGTAATGCCAGCAAGTGATGTTTCGTTTGCAGGAGTAGCTCACCGCCAGCAGGGCAGGCCTTCGGGGTTGCCCTGTTTTTGCCTGTGCAGCGCTTTGCAAAGCCTGCGAGCCCCGCTCGTTCCCGCATAGTGTGTAGCCGTTGTCGATGAAAACGCCCCTGTGGTTCCCGCAAAGCTTCTTCGCCCGCACCCTCTGGCTGGTGCTGATCGTTGTGCTGTTCTCCAAGGCCCTGACCCTGGTGTACCTGCTGATGAACGAGGACGTGCTGGTCGACCGCCAATACAGCCATGGCGTGGCCCTGACCCTGCGCGCCTACTGGGCTGCCGATGAGTCCGATCGCGACAAGATCGCCGAGGCGGCGGGGCTGATCCGGGTGGTTGGCTCCGGGGTGCCCGAGGGTGAGCAGCACTGGCCGTACAGCGAAATCTACCAGCGCCAGATGCAGGCCGAACTTGGCGCCGACACCGAGGTGCGCCTGCGTGTACATGCGCCGCCGGCCTTGTGGGTACGGGCGCCGAGCCTGGGCGATGGCTGGCTGAAGGTGCCGCTGTATCCGCATCCGCTGCGTGGGCAGAAGATCTGGAGCGTGCTTGGCTGGTTCCTGGCCATCGGCCTGTTGTCGACCGCCTCGGCCTGGATTTTCGTGCGCCAGCTCAACCAGCCGCTCAAGCGTCTGGTGTTCGCCGCCCGGCAATTGGGCCAGGGGCGCAGCGTGCGCTTGCCGATCAGCGATACGCCGAGTGAAATGACCGAGGTGTACCGTGCCTTCAACCAGATGGCCGAGGATGTCGAGCAGGCCGGGCGCGAACGTGAACTGATGCTCGCCGGGGTCTCCCATGACCTGCGCACACCGCTGACGCGCCTGCGCCTGTCGTTGTCGTTGCTGGCCAACGAAAGCGACCTGACCGACGACATGGTCCGCGATATCGAAGACATGGACGCGATTCTCGACCAGTTTTTGGCGTTCATCCGCGATGGTCGCGATGAGCCGGTCGAAGAGGTCGATTTCAGTGAACTGGTGCGTGAGGTGGTGGCGCCGTTCAACCAGCCGGAGGAACAGGTGCGCCTGTGCCTGGAGCCGATCCCGCCGTTCCCGCTGCGCCGGGTGTCGCTCAAGCGCTTGCTCAACAACCTGATCGGCAACGCCCTGTACCACGCCGGCAAGGGCGTTGAAGTGGCGGCCTATGTGTCTGGCGAGAATGGCGCGCCCTACGTGGTATTGAGCGTGCTCGACCGCGGCGCCGGGATCGACCCGGGCGAGCTGGAGGGCATCTTCAACCCGTTCATCCGCGGCGACCGTGCCCGCAGCGGCAAGGGCACCGGGCTGGGCCTGGCGATCGTCAAGCGGATCGCCGCCCAGCACGGTGGCAACGTGCAGTTGCGCAACCGTTCAGGCGGCGGCCTGGAGGCGCGGGTGCGGCTGCCGCTGGGGCTGATGCTGCCGCGCGACGCTGTTTAGCCTTTGCCCTTGGTGCGGGTCAGGTTCGGCCCGCCATTCTTCTCCAGGTGTTCGATGATCATCCCGGCAACGTTCTTGCCGGTGGTGACTTCGATGCCTTCCAGGCCAGGCGAGGAGTTCACCTCCATCACCAGCGGGCCGTGATTGGAGCGCAGGATATCCACACCGGCCACGCTCAGGCCCATGACCTTGGCGGCGCGGATGGCAGTCATGCGCTCTTCCGGGGTGATCTTGATCAGGCTGGCGCTGCCGCCGCGGTGCAGGTTGGAGCGAAACTCACCGGGCTTGGCCTGGCGCTTCATCGAGGCGATGACCTTGTCGCCGACCACGAAACAGCGGATGTCGGCGCCACCGGCTTCCTTGATGTATTCCTGGACCATGATGTTCTGCTTCAGGCCCATGAAGGCTTCGATCACCGACTCGGCTGCCTTGGTGGTTTCGCACAACACCACGCCGATGCCCTGGGTGCCTTCGAGCACCTTGATCACCAGCGGCGCGCCATTGACCATCTGGATCAGGTCGGGGATGTCGTCCGGCGAGTGGGCAAAACCGGTGACCGGCAGGCCGATACCCCGGCGCGACAACAGCTGCAGCGAGCGCAGCTTGTCCCGCGAGCGGGCGATGGCCACCGACTCGTTGAGCGGGAACACCCCCATCATTTCGAACTGGCGCAGCACCGCGCAGCCGTAGAAGGTCACCGAAGCGCCGATTCGTGGGATCACCGCGTCGAAGTTTTCCAGTGGCTTGCCGCGGTAGTGGATCTGCGGTTTATGGCTGGCAATGTTCATATAGGCGCGCAGGGTGTCGATCACAACCACCTCATGGCCTCGTTCGGTACCGGCTTCGACCAGGCGACGAGTGGAATACAGACGCGGGTTTCGCGACAGCACGGCGATCTTCATGCAACACCTGTGGAGGGAGTGATAGTGGCCGGGAATGCCGGCTTGTCCTGAACGTACTTGAGCCCCGGGTTGACCACCAACTGGCCATGGATCAGGGCTTTGGAACCGAGCAACAGGCGATAGCGCATGGCCTTGCGGCAGGCCAGGGTGAATTCCACCTCCCACACCCGGTCACCCAGCGCCAGGGGCGTGCGGATCACGTAGCGGGTCTGGGCCTGGCCGTTGGAGCTCTTGATGGTTTTCATCGTCACCAGCGGCGCCTCGCAGCGCCGGTGACGCAGTTGTACCACCGAACCCAGATGGGCGTTGAAACGCACCCACTGCTCGCCATCGCGCTCGAAGGGTTCGACTTCGGTGGCGTGCAGGCTCGAGGTGCTAGCGCCGGTGTCGATCTTGGCCCGCAGGCCGGCCAGGCCGAGGTCCGGCAGGGCCACCCACTCGCGCAGGCCGATCACGGTCAAATGGTCAAATGTCTTCAAAATGCTCAACCAGCGTAGTAAGTCGTCAGGCACCAGGGCGGGCATGAACGACAGGTCGGTGAACTGTAAGCACGCCGCGTGTTTTTTGCATCCGCCAGATACGGTAGTACAGTTCCCTTTACGAAAATAAGTGGGGAAATGTCATGGCACAAAAGCCGGAAGAGGATGACAAGGTCCGTCTGGATAAATGGCTATGGGCGGCGCGCTTCTACAAGACCCGGGCGCTGGCCAAGGCGGCCATCGAAAGCGGCAAGGTGCATTGCCGGGGCGAGCGCTGCAAGCCGGGCAAGGAGCCGCGGTTGGGCGATGAGTTCGTCCTGCGTACCGGCTTTGACGAGCGTACGGTGGTGGTCAAGGCGCTGTCGGTAGTGCGTCGCGGCGCGCCTGAAGCTCAGGCGCTATACGAGGAAACCGCGCAGAGCATCGCCCGTCGTGAACAGGCGGTAGCGATGCGCAAGGCCGGTGCCCTGGGGGTCAGCACTGATGGCCGGCCCACCAAGAAACAGCGGCGCCAGCTGCATCAGTTGCATGACAGCGCCGGTTAAGCGCGCGGGTTGACCACATTCAGGCGCCCGAGCAGTGGCAGCCGCGCCATGAGCTCAAACAGCGGCGCGCTCAGGCGCATCAGGGCAGCGCTGGCCTTGGCGGCAAACGGGGTATAGCAGCTCCAGCCCAAGGCCAGTACCGCCATCAGTACGCCACCGATGTAGTCGTCCTGGCCCCAGTGCGCGCCGGCCACCAGGCGCGGCAACATGAACAGCAGCGCCAGAGCCCAGACCAGCAATTGCTGTAGCAGCTTGCGGCTGAACAGGCTCATGAACATCGCCCAGATCAGCAGCACCGAGGCGTGATCGCCAGGGAAGCTCTGGCTGGAGCGGTCCTTGAGTTCCCAGCGTGCTTCAAGTTGCGGGTAGAAATCGCTGAGGTGAATGGCATCGCTGAACACCATCGACGGGCTGTTGTGCTGCCAGCCCATGGCGTTCATCCATTTCGAGAACAGCGCGCGGATCACCAGCAGCAGGACCAGGGTAGCGAAGAAGCCGAAGAAGGCCTGGCGCACCTGGCTGGCCTTGAATACCCAGTCGCCACGGATCAGCAGGCTGAGGAGGATCAGGCCGACGACAATATCGAACGGGCGCAGGCTGCCGACGGTCCAGATGTAACGCCAGACGCTATTGTCGGCCAGTGGCCGGTTGAGCAGGTGAAACAGCCATTCGTCGAAAGTCAGGCAGATGATCTGGCCAACAGGCCACAACCAGAAACACAGTAGAGCAACGGGCAAAACCGTGCAGAGAATCAAGGGACCCCAAGCCCACCTTGCTTGGAACAGTGAAGAATTGTCCATAAACTACCTCTTTGCTGCGAACCACGAGTGCACCATTCTGGTGCTCTAGACTGGGCTTTATAGGCCCTTGAAATTATTTTGTCATCATTCAGAAAGCCAAAGCCCATGTCCGATTTGCCAGATACCGACTACACACAACGCTTCCTTTTCGACGACCGCGACGTTCGCGGTGAAATGGTCGGGCTGGAGCGCAGCTACGCCGAAGTGCTGGCCAAGCACCCTTATCCGCAGCCTGTGGCACAGCTGCTCGGCGAGCTGATGGCGGCAGCCGCGCTGCTGGTCGGTACGCTGAAGTTCGATGGCCTGCTGATCCTCCAGGCGCAGTCGAGCGGGCCGGTGCCCCTGCTGGCTATCGAGTGCACCAGCGAGCACGAAATTCGTGGCCTGGCCCGTTATGCGGCCGAGCAGATCAAGGATGATGCAACCCTCGCCGATCTGATGCCTGGCGGCCACCTGGTGCTGACCATCATTCCGGTCAACGGCCAGCGCTATCAGGGCACGGTGGAACTGGACGGCAAGGATCTGTCGGAATGCTTCACCAACTATTTCGTCATGTCCCAGCAGGTCAACACCTGCATCACCCTGGCCGCCGACGGCATTCGTGCCCGTGGTCTGCTGGTGCAGCAGCTGCCGGCCGACCGCCAGAAGGACATTGAGGAACGCGAGGAAAGCTGGAACCACGTCAAGGCGCTGGCCAATACCCTGAAGGCTGAGGAATTACTAGGCCTGGACAACGAGACCGTTCTGCATCGCCTGTATCACGAGGATGCCGTGCGCCTGTTCGATATCCAGCCGCTGCATTTTCGCTGCAGCTGCTCCCGTGAGCGCTCCGGCAATGCCCTGGTGAGCCTGGGCAAGCATGACGCGCTGGAGCTGATCAACGAGCATGGCGGCCAGATCGAAGTCGATTGCCAGTTCTGCAATCAGCGCTACCAATTTGATGCCGCCGATATCGAGCAATTGTTCGCCGGTGGCGGTGTAGACACACCGTCAGATACTCGTCACTAAAACGTTTCACCACAGGTAAATCTCCTGTCTAACGCCGGAAACACGCCGTTCTGACAGGAGGGCCCTACTTTTTTTGGGCGTTTCTGGCATAATCCGGCCACTTTTTTCGCTGTAGTAGTTTTCAAAGCTCTACTACAAAACGTTTGGAGCACTCGGCCGCAGGCCGGATGGGGAATCTCATGACGCAAGCCAACAACACCGTCTACACCGACCTGAGCGTCGATGAGCTGGTAAAAGAAGCGCTGAACCGCGGTGAAGGCGAGCTGGCCGATACTGGCGCGCTGGTCGTGAAAACCGGTCACCGTACCGGTCGTTCGCCGGTGGATCGTTTCATCGTCGAAGAGCCGTCCACTCAGGACGCCATCGCCTGGGGCCCGATCAACCGCAAGTTCCCGGCCGACAAGTTCGATGCCCTGTGGGACCGCGTCGAGGCGTTCAACAACGCCCAGGATCACTTCGTTTCCTACGTTCACGTAGGCGCGGCTGCCGATCACTACCTGCCAGTGAAGATGACCACCCAGACTGCCTGGCAGAACCTGTTCGGTCGTTGCCTGTTCATCAATCCTGAACAGTACAACCCTGCTGGCCGTGATCAGTGGCAAGTGCTCAACGTTGCCAACTTCGAGTGCGTGCCTGAGCGTGACGGCACCAACTCCGATGGTTGCGTGATCCTCAACTTCGCCCAGAAGAAAGTCCTGATCGCCGGCATGCGTTACGCCGGTGAAATGAAAAAGGCCATGTTCTCGGTACAGAACTTCCTGCTGCCGGCTGCCGACGTGCTGCCAATGCACTGCGCCGCCAACATCGGCGAAGAGGGCGACGTGACCCTGTTCTTCGGTCTGTCGGGTACCGGCAAGACCACCCTGTCGGCTGACGAAAGCCGCTACCTGATCGGCGACGACGAGCACGGTTGGGGCGAAGGCGTTGTCTTCAACATCGAAGGTGGCTGCTACGCCAAGTGCATCGACTTGTCCGAGAAGAACGAGCCGGTCATCTGGAAAGCCATCAAGCACGGCGCAGTACTGGAAAACGTCGTCATCGACGATGCCAAGCACGCCGACTACACCGATGTCAGCCTGACCCAGAACAGCCGCGCCGCCTACCCGCTGGAGCACGTTGCCAAGCGTTCCGAGAAGAACCTCGGTGGCGAGCCTAACGCGGTCATCTTCCTGACCTGCGACCTGACCGGCGTGCTGCCGCCAGTGTCGATCCTCAACGAAGAACAAGCGGCCTACCACTTCCTGTCCGGCTACACCGCTCTGGTGGGCTCGACCGAAATGGGTTCGGGCAGCGGCATCAAGTCGACCTTCTCCACCTGCTTCGGCGCGCCGTTCTTCCCGCGTCCGGCTGGCGAATACGCAGAGCTGCTGATCAAGCGTATCCGCGGTTTCGGCTCCAAGGTCTACCTGGTCAACACCGGCTGGACCGGCGGTGGCTACGGTGTGGGCAAGCGCTTCAACATCCCGACCACCCGCGCGGTGATCGCAGCGATCCAGAGCGGCGCCCTGATCGGCAGCGAAACCGAGCACCTGGACACCATCAACCTCGACGTGCCACTGGCCGTACCGGGCGTTGAAACCAACCTGCTCAACCCACGCAACACCTGGGCTGACCAGGCTGCTTACGATGAAGCTGCAAAAGCCCTGGCTGGCTTGTTCATCGAAAACTTCAAGAAGTTCGAAGTGTCCGACGCCATCAAGGCTGCTGGCCCACAGCTGTAAGCTGAAGCCTGCGTAAACAAGAAGCCGCCCTCAGGGGCGGCTTTTTGTTTTCCGGCTGTTCAATCATGGCCATTGTTGCCTGGCATGCAGCACCCGGATGATCTCGACGCAGTCTTCCACCACGCGATAGATCATTAAGTAGTTGGGACGAACCACGATTTCATGCGTACCGGGAAATCTTCCCGCTTTGTACATCGTCGGTGAGTATTGCGCTTTCCGGGCTTTGCTTTCAAAAGCCTCGTCCAGCGCGATTGCCGCTTCCGGGTTGTCGGCTGCAATGTGGTCCATGATCAGTTCGCGGTCGCTCAGTGCCATGGCTCGCCACACCAGTCTCATCAATGCGAACGAGCTTTCAGCGCTGCGCGGCGCTCGGCGAACAAGCGGCGAGCTTCATCATCCTCGATTGACGGAGTAGTGTCCTGCAGGCTGGCTTCGACTTGTGCGCTGAACCAGGTTTCGTAGGCCGCCGCTTCATGTGCTGTTTTAAGGGCCTGGGCACGATCAGGTCTTTGATAGGTCTGGAGTGTCTCGGGGTCGTAGCTGGAAGTGTCGACCTTGAAGTAGTCAATGCCTAGCGCCTGGAGATAGCTCACCAGCGTCTCGAGTTTTTTGAACAACCGGACATTGCCACTGCGTTGTGCAGTGAGTATGTGCTCCTGGTCCCTGGCGGAGACTTGAACAGCCCAGCCCCCCGCTTGCGCGACTACATGCGTGGTGTTGATGCAGCCAATCTCGACCATCTTGCTGAGTTCGGCATGGTCCATGTTATGAGTTGGCATGGGTGAATGTCTCTGCTTCATAAGGTCGATCCATGCTATGCAATCTATAGTTGATTGCAACTATAGGGCTTCTGAAGTGTTTGTGGGAAGCTTCGCACTCTTCCACAAGTGTCTCAGGTCCCTCATGTCCGAACTCCCACAACGCCAAGCCTTCCGCCATCTGCACCCGATCCTCAGCCGCTGGCAGGACAGCGACCTCAATGGTCATATCGCCGGTGCCACGGTTTACGCCTACTTCGACACTGCGATCCAGGCCTACCTGCTGCAACAGGCCGGGCTGGATTTGCAGGAAGGCGAGGTGGCCGGGTTCGTGGTCAGTTCGGCGGCGGATTTTTTCGCCTTGCCGGCCTTCCCCGACACCCTTGAAGTCGGCCTGCGGGTGGCACGCCTGGCGGGCAGTTCGGTGGAGTACCAGTTGGCGTTGTTCCGGGTCGAGGACGGGCAGCCTTGCGCGGCCGGCAAGGTGGTGCAGGTGTTCGTCGAGCGCGAGTCAGGGCGGCCGGCGCAGTTGCCGGCCACGCTGCAGGCGGCACTGGAGCGCTTGCAAGGCTGAGACCGCTCAATCGTTGAGGCGGATGATGCCTTCGCGTACGGCAAACAGCACCAGGCCGGGTACATCGTGAATCTGCAGGCGATGCATGATCTGCGAGCGGTGCGCCTCGATAGTCTTCACGCTCAGGCCGAGGCCGTCGGCAATCGAGCGGGTCGACTCGCCGCGGGCAATCAAGCGCAGGATTTCCAGCTGGCGCGCAGTCAACTGCATCGTGGTGCTGCCGCTGGGACGCTTGCGGCTGTGCTTCACCGCCTGGCCAATGACCATCGGCAGCACCGCTGACGACAGGTACTGGCCGCCGTTTTTCAGCGCCTGCAGGGCTTGCTCCAGCTCCAGTACGGTGGCGCTCTTGAGCAGAAACCCGTGAGCACCCAGCTGTAGGCAACGCATGACGAAGTCCAGCTCCGAGCGCGACGAGAGCATCAATACATGGCTTGAGGGCACGCGCAAAAACAGCTCACGCAGGATCTGCTCGCTGTCGAGGGTGTCGGCGGTCATGTCCAGCAGGATGATGTCGGGCTTGAGCTTCTCGGCCAGGGCGACAGCGGTCATGCCGTCGCCTGCGTCACCGACTACGGCGTATTGTTTTTTTTGTTCGAGCAGCGCTCGCAGGCCCGCTCGAAAGAGCGGCGAGTCATCGGCAAGTAGTATTCGGCAAAGCATGGGTTCGAGCCTGTTTCGCAAAAGAAGAGGGGCGGCAGGTTTGCTCGGTCCGGATGAGCGCTGCCGCGCGGTGGCGCGATCAGTATCGGGGGCCTGCCGCAGGTCCCGACAGCGCCGGCCATCATAGGCGTTCGAACACCGAGGGCAGGATCGGCCGCAAGGGCAGGTCGAGGCCGTGGATGCTCTCGCTATGCCCGATCAGCAGCAGGCCACCCGGGCGCAGGCAGGCCAGCAGGCGATGAACCACGCGCCGCTTCTCATCCTGACTGAAATAGGTCAGCAAATTGCGCAGAAAAATCACATCGAACAGGCCCAGGTCGGTGGGCAGCGACTGGATCAGGTTGATCGGGCGAAACCGCAGGCGCTCGCGCAGGGACGCCACCATGCGCATGCGCCCGGCCATTTCGCCGACGCCGCACAAGCAGTAGCGTTGCAGCCAGCCTTGGGGAAAGTAACGGGCCTGGGCGACGTCATAGATGCCTTCGCCTGCCTGCTCGAGCAGGTTGCGGCTGACGTCGCTGGCCAGCACGCTCCAGTCGTCGTTCACGGCGTGTTCACTGGCGACCATGGCCAGGCTGTAGGCTTCTTCGCCAGAGGCGCAGGCAGCGCTCCAGAGCCTTAACGGGCGGGGCATGTCGCGCAGCCACTGGGCGAGGAATTCGAAATGGCGATGTTCGCGGAAGAAGTAGCTGTCGCGGGCAACCAGCAGGTCGAGCACCCGCTGTTGTTCCTGCTGCTGATCAGGCTGTTCGACCAGATGCAGGTACTGTTCGAAGGAGGCCAGTTGCAGGTGCCGCAGGCGCTTTCCCAGGCGCGCTGCCACGGCGGCGCGGCGGTCGGCGGCGAGGAACACGCCGGTGCGCTGGCTGACCAGGGTGCGAAAGCGCAGGAACTGGGCTTCGCTCAGCAACGGAGGGCGGCTGCCGGCAGGCATCTCACACCCCTCGTGCACAGGGCAATCGGGCCGTCTTTGCGTGATAGCTGCGCATTCCCTGCGTCCATTGGCTGATTGGGAACGGCCGATGATAGCTACTGGCTATAACCGCCAGAATCGGGGTTGCCCCTAGGTCACAGGTGGCTGGCAAGCAGAAGGGAATTCAGGGCCTGCCGGGACTGGCCGGAAGATCGGCCTGCAGGGCTTGATCGGTAACGCGCGGGGTGATGCAGCGATCCCTGCCCATGGGGGCAGGGACTAGGAGTTTGGCTTAAGCCCGAAAGGCTTCAGCGGTGACGCCAGTGCTTTTTGTGCTTGCGGTGGCCGTAGTGGTGGCCACGGTCGTAGTAACGACGGTCGTCGTAGCCGCGACGGTAGCGACGGTCATCGCGCTCGTCTTCATCGGCCTTGTTGCCCATGTAGTTACCCAGCGCGCCGCCGGCACCACCGCCTGCGGCCGCACCGATGTAGCTACCGGTGGTGCCGCCCATGCTGCGGCCGACCACGTTGCCGCCGGCTGCGCCCAGGGCACCACCGATTGCGGCTTCACCGCGCTGGCGCTTGTCGGCACCGACCGCACTGCCGGCTGCGCCGCCCAGGCCCGCACCGATTGCACCGCCGGTGCTGCCGCCGATCGACTGACCGACCACCGAGCCCAGTACCCCACCCAATGCGCCGCCAATACCGGCTTCGGTGGTGCCACCTGCCGAGGCAACGCCGCTGAGCAGGCCAAGAGACAACAACAGAATCGAGGAGTACTTCATCAAGAAAGCCTCATAGGGATGACGAGGCGATCCTGAGGCTGGGGAGGGGGGCTGGCAAACGAAATCCGACGAGTAACACGAGTTGTACACAATTTTCTAAGTTACTGTTTTCACTGTGAAACTTTATCGTTTTTCGCGTGTCTGAGCTTACTTGGAACGCGGCCCTGACAGTGATGTCAGGGCCTTTTTTGTGCCTGTTTGCCGCCGATTCTGTCAGAGGATCCGGGCGTTGTCGCTGGCAGGTTGCAACTGGATCGCGACGAACTTGGAGGTCGGAGTGTGGCTGCCATCGCCCACGCTCTCCAGCGGCACCAGCGGGTTGACCTCCGGATAGTAGGCCGCCGCCTGGCCGGCCGGAATATCGAAGGCCAGCAGGGTGAAGCCCTTGACCCGCCGCTCGCGACCATCGCTCCACAACGAGACGATATCGGCCTTGTCCCCGGGGTGGAAGCCCAGGCGGACGATGTCGGCCTCATTGGCGAACAGCACGTTGCGCTGGCCCTTGACCCCACGGTAGCGGTCATCCAGGCCATAGATGGTGGTGTTGTACTGATCGTGCGAGCGCATCGACTGCATGATCAGGTCCGGCACCTGGCCGCTGGCGCGCACACGCTCGTGCAGCAGGTCGTCCGGCAGGGCGTTGGCCTTGAAGTTGGCCCGGCCGCTGGCGGTCTTCCATTGCCGCTGGCCGGCGCTGTTACCCAGGTAGAAGCCGCCCGGGTTTTGCAGGCGCTGGTTGAAGTTGTCAAAGCCGGGGATGGTCTGGTCGATCAGGTCGCGGATGCGCCCGTAATCGGCGATCAGCCAGTTCCAGTCCACAGGCTTGGCACCGAGGGTGGCGTTGGCAATCCCGGCGATCACTGCAGGCTCTGAGCGCATTTGCCGCGACAGTGGCTGCAACTGGCCATTGGAGGCGTGGACCATGCTGAACGAGTCTTCCACCGTTACTGCCTGAGGGCCTTGGCCCTGCAGGTCGATATCGGTCCGGCCCAGGCACGGCAGAATCAGCGCCTGCTTGCCATGCAGCAGGTGGCTGCGGTTGAGCTTGGTGCTGATCTGCACGGTCAGCGCGCAGTTGCGCAGGGCCTGGGCGGTGCGTTCGGTGTCCGGGGTGGCTTGGGCGAAGTTGCCGCCCAGGGCAATAAACACCTTGGCCTGGCCGTCGGCCATGGCGCGGATCGCCTCGACGGTGTTGTGGCCATTGTGGCGCGGTACCTTGAAGCCGAAGCGGCGCTCCAGGGCGTCGAGCAGGGCCACCGGCGGCCGTTCGTTGATGCCCATGGTGCGGTCGCCCTGCACGTTGCTGTGGCCACGCACCGGGCACAGGCCGGCACCGGGAACGCCGAGGTTACCGCGCAGCAGCATCAGGTTGGCGATTTCCTGGATGGTCGCCACCGAATGGCGATGCTGGGTGATGCCCATGGCCCAGCACATGATGACCTTCTTGGCCTTGCAGTACATGCGCGCGGCTTGCTTGATCTCGGCCAGGGTCAGGCCCGACTGCGCGGTGATCTGCTCCCAGGAGGTGGCGTCGACCGCGGCCAGGTAGCCCAGTACGTCCTGGGTGTGCTGGTTGAGAAAGTCGTGATCGAAAATTGCCGGGGCACCGCTGGCCTGGGCTTCACGCTCCCACTGCAATAGGAACTTGGCCATGCCGCGCAGCACCGCCATGTCGCCGCCCAGGGCTGGGCGGAAGTAGGCGGTGTTGGTCGGGCGGTCGCCGTTGGTGAGCATCTCCAGCGGGTGCTGCGGGTGCTGGAAACGTTCCAGGCCGCGTTCTTTCAGCGGGTTGACGCAGACCACCTGGGCGCCGCGCTTGACCGCTTCGCGCAGCGGTTCGAGCATGCGCGGATGGTTGGTGCCGGGGTTCTGGCCCCAGACGAAGATCGCGTCGGCATGTTCGAAATCGTCGAAAGTCACCGTGCCTTTACCGACCCCGACACTCTGCCCAAGCGCCACGCCGCTGGCCTCGTGGCACATGTTCGAGCAGTCGGGGAAGTTGTTGGTGCCGTAGGCGCGCACAAACAGTTGGTACAGGTAGGCCGCCTCGTTGCTGGCCCGGCCAGAGGTATAGAACTCGGCCTGGTCCGGGCTTTCGAGCTGTTGCAGGTGTTCGGCGATCAGGGCGAAGGCGCCATCCCAGTCGATTGGTTGGTAGCGGTCGGTGCTGGCGTCGTAGACCATCGGTTCGGTCAGCCGGCCCTGGTATTCGAGCCAGTAGTCGCTCTGGGCCAGCAGCGAAGTGACGCTGTGGCGGGCGAAGAACGCGGCATCGACGCGGCGCTTGGTCGCTTCCCAGTTCACCGCCTTGGCGCCGTTTTCGCAGAACTTGACCATGCCGCTTTCCGGCGAGTCGCCCCAGGCGCAGCCAGGGCAGTCGAAGCCGCCGTTCTGGTTGGTCTTGAGCAGCGCGCGGATGTTCTTCAGGGCATTGTCGCTGCCGATCCAGGCCTGGGCCACGCTGCGCAGCGCGCCCCAGCCGCCAGCGGCGCCGTGGTAGGGTTTGTAGCGGGGCACAGGCTTGTGGTCGGCTTGGTGATGCAGGCTCACGTTCGGTTCTCCCGCACGGGGCTGAACACCCGTGGTGCGCTGTGTTTGGGCAGGTGAATAAGGTTGAGGTTGTGCCGCCGTGCCCACTGCAGGGCCAGGCCGGTAGGCGAGGACAGGCTGACCAGGGTCTGGATGCCGGCGCGCAGCACCTTCTGGATCAACTCCAGGCTGCAGCGGCTGGTGACGATCGCCAGGCCGCCGTCGAGGCTGATGTGCTGGCGCACCAGGGCACCGATCAACTTGTCGAGGGCGTTGTGCCGGCCGATGTCTTCGCGGCCCAGGAGGATCTCGCCCTGGTTGTTCATGAACAGTGCCGCATGCACCGCGCCGCAGTGCTGGCCCAGGGGCTGGAAGGCATCCATGCGCTGGCGCAGGCCGGCCAGCCATTGCGCGGGTGGCAGCGGAGCACCGGGCAGCACGGCAAGGTCGGGCAGCGCCTGCTCCACCGCCTCAACACCGCACAGGCCACAGCCACTGGTGCCGGCCAGTTGCCGGCGCTGGGTCTTGAGGTTCCAGAAGGCGCGGTTGGCAATCTCGACTTCGGCATGCACGGCAGAACCGTTGCCGGTGAACTTGACGTCGTAGATCTCGTTGGCCGAAGCGATGATGCCGCTGCCGATGCTGAAGCCGACGATAAAGTCTTCAAGGTCCGTGGGGCTGACCAGCATCACGGCCTGGCTGATTCCGTTATAGGCGATCGCCAGCGCGACTTCCTCGGCCAGTGCGGTATGGGCCTGGCTGTCGTCGTCAAGGTGGCAGTAGTCGTAGGTGTTGCTGGCCGCGGGCGCAGTCACAAGCGGGGTGGACGCCGCACAGGCCGGGGGTTTAGTGCTCATCAGCAGAGGTACCGGCGGCTGTTCAGCTTTAAGCCTAGGCTTGCGCTCGGGTATCGTCTAATCGCTAATGCTGATGCTTTGATAGACGGCGTCGATCAAGCCTCGCCGTGCAGCGCTTGATATTCGCCCAGGCACACCTCGGCCAGGGCCGAGCGCGGCGCCGTGCGGCGCATGATCAGGCCCAATGGTGCCAGGGTGCAGGCCTGTTCGATCGGTTGCAGGCGCAGCCGTTCGGTGAGCACTTCCAGCCCTGCCGCCAACGGCATGATCGCGCAGCACAGGCCGCCGCTGACGGCCTGGGCCAACTGATGGACGGCATCGGTCTGCAGCAACAGCTGCGGGGTCAGGCCGCGGCTGTGGAAGTTATGGTCGATCGACTGGCGAAAATGCATGCCGGCGGTGAGCAAGCCCAGCGGCAGTTCGGTCAGCTGTTGCCAGCTTAGGGGCTGCTCGTCGAAGCGGAAATGATCTGGATCATATAAAAGCCCCATGCGCGTCTCGCCCAGCGGCAGCGCCTGGAAGCGTTCGTGGTCGAGCCGGTCGAGGTATGACACGCCCAGGTCCAGCTGGTTGCTGGTCAGCTGTTCGAGGATCTGCTCGGAGCTCAGGGCGCTGAGTTCGAAGCGCAGTTCCGGGTGCTGCTGGTGCATGCGCCGTAACAATGGCAAGGGGTCGAAGCTCGACAACGGCACCACGCCCAGGCGCAGGGTACCGACCAGGTGGCCACGGCAGGCGGCCGCTTCGGCGTTCAGGCCATCGTAGGCGGCGATCACCGAGCGCGCCCAGGCCAGCACCCGCTCGCCCTGGGCGGTGAAACCCTCGAAGCGCTGGCCACGGTTGACCAGGGCCAGGTCCAGCTCTTGCTCCAGGTTGCGCAAGCGCATCGACAGGGTTGGCTGGGTCACGTGGCAGCGGGCGGCGGCCTGGCCGAAGTGGCGGGTTTCATCCAGGGCGATGAGGAATTTGAGTTGTTTGATGTCCATCGTCGCTCCACGGCGCAAAGCAGGCGAAGCATTCTAACCTGTCCTAGACTCCAGGCTCCGAGATTCATCACCAAGGAGAGCGGTATGAGCATTTTCAGTTTCGTCAAAGAAGCAGGCGAGAAACTTATCGACCTGTTGACCCCGGGTAATGCCAATGCCAGCGAGCAGTTGAAGGAGCATGTCTCCAAGGTAGGCTTGGGCAATCCGAACATTCAGACAACTGTCGAGGGCAGCAAGGTGACGGTCACCGGCGAGGTGGCGACCCAGGAAGAGAAGGAAAAAATCCTCCTGGCCCTGGGCAACATTGCAGGTGTGGAGTCGGTGGATGACCAGATCACCGTTACCGGCCCGGTTGTTGCGGCGGCCCGCTTCGTCGTGGTCAAGAAAGGCGACACCCTGAGCGCCATTTCCCTGGCCGTGTACGGCAATGCCAACCAGTACAACAAGATTTTTGAAGCCAACAAGCCGCTGCTCAGCCACCCGGACAAGATCTACCCGGGCCAGACCCTGCGCATCCCCGAGTAATCACAACCCTTCGAGCAACGCCCGGTAGTCTTCCACCGCGGCGAACTCTTCGGTATCCCGCGGCCCTTTGCGGCTATCGGGCTGGCGCACCGCAAGCAGGTGCGCCACGCCGAAGTCGCGGGCGCTGCGCAGGATCGACAAGGTGTCATCGATAAACAGGCTACGTTGCGGGCTGAAGCCGATATCGGCCTGCAGGGCGCTCCAGAACTGCGGGTTCTCCTTGGGGTAGCCGTAGTCATGGGAGCTGATCAGGCGCTCGAAGTAAGGCGCCAGCTCCACCCGCTCCAGTTTCAGCGACAGCGAATCGCGATGGGCGTTGGTGATCAAGATCACCCGCTTGCCGGCCTGTTTGATCGCCTGCAAAAAGGTGTCGGCATCCGGGCGCAGGGCGATCAGGTGGGCGGTCTCAAGCTTCAGCTCGCGCACCGGGAGGTTCAGCTCGCGGCTCCAGAAGTCCAGGCAGTACCAGTTCAGCGAGCCGGCGTGCTGCTCGAACAGCGGCTGCAGCTCGAGCTCGGCCATGGCCC
Organism: Pseudomonas sp. B21-035; assembly: GCF_024748945.1. Taxonomy (NCBI): domain Bacteria; kingdom Pseudomonadati; phylum Pseudomonadota; class Gammaproteobacteria; order Pseudomonadales; family Pseudomonadaceae; genus Pseudomonas; species Pseudomonas sp. B21-035. The sequence goes on along the minus strand of NZ_CP087179.1, from coordinate 5,539,546 downwards.
GGCTGATGCCGTGCAGTTCGGCGTAGCGCTGGGGCAGCTGTTCGAGCCAGAAATGGTTGTCGAAGTGCAGGTCGAGCAGGGTGCCGTCCATGTCCAGCAGGACGGTATCGATGGTGGACCAGGCTAAAACGGGCATATGAAATTCTCGAACAGTCATTAGGCAGCGGCCGGGCAAGCCACGGTATAGTAACCCGTTCACGCCAAGGAGCCGCCCCATGCGCCAGAAACCCACCGTCCTCTCTCGCGAGATTGTCGCCAGCAGTCGCCTGTTTCGCGTCGAAGCCGTGCAATTGCGCTTTGCCAACGGCGCCGAGCGCACCTATGAGCGCCTGGTCGGGCGCGGCAACGGTTATGGCGCGGTGATGATCGTGGCGATGCTCGACGCCGAGCACGCGGTGCTGGTGGAGGAATACTGCGGCGGTACCGACGAGTACGAGCTGTCGTTGCCCAAGGGCCTGATCGAGCCGGGCGAAGACGTGCTGGCGGCGGCCGACCGAGAGCTCAAGGAAGAAGCAGGTTTCGGTGCCCGGCAACTGGAGCACCTGACCGAGCTTTCGCTGTCACCGGGTTACATGAGCCAGAAGATCCAGGTGGTGCTGGCCACCGACCTCTACGAGGAACGCCTGGAAGGCGATGAGCCCGAGCCGATGCGTGTCGACAAGATCAACCTGCGCGAGCTCTCGGCCCTGGCCCAGCATCCGCAGTTTTCCGAAGGCCGGGCCCTGGCGGCGCTGTACCTGGTGCGCGACTTGCTGAGCCAGCGTGGGGTGTTCCCGCTATGAACGATATTGAACTGATGCAGCACGTGGTGGAGCTGGCTCGCCAGGCGGGCAAGGCCATTTTGCCGTTCTGGCGTGCCGATGTGGCGGTGACGGCCAAAGCCGACGAATCGCCGGTCACCGCCGCCGACCTGGCTGCCCATGACGTCATTGCCGAGGGTTTGCGCGCCCTGGCGCCGCAGATCCCGGTGTTGTCGGAAGAGGACTGCGATATTCCCCTGGGCGAACGGCAAGGCTGGCAGCGCTGGTGGCTGGTCGATCCGCTGGATGGCACCAAGGAATTCATTGCCGGCACTGAAGAATTCACCGTCAACATCGCTCTCATCGAGCAAGGCCAGGTGGTGTTTGGCGTGGTGGCGATTCCCACCAACGGGCGTTGCTATTACGGCGGCAAGGGCTTCGGGGCCTGGCTGGCGGAAGCGGGCGGCGTGCCTAAGGCCATCAGCGTGCGCAACGCGCCGACTGCGGGTGAGCGATTTACCGTGGTTGCCAGCCGCCGGCACTCCAGCCCGCAACAGGAAGCCTTGCTGGCCGGCCTGAGCCAGTCGGTAGGGGAGCTGGAGCTGGCCAATATCGGCAGTTCGCTGAAGTTCTGCTTATTGGCTGAGGGCGTTGCCGATTGCTACCCGCGCCTGGCACCGACCTCGCAGTGGGACACCGCAGCAGCCCAGGGCGTGCTCGAAGGCGCCGGCGGCGAAGTGCTTGGCCTCGATGGCCAGGCCTTCGTCTACCCTGCGCGCGAGTCCTTGCTCAACCCGTTCTTCCTGGCCTTGCCGGCGGCCGCGCCGTGGCGCGACAAGCTGCTGCAACAAGCCCTAGCGGTGTAGCACGTACTGGCCGCTGAATAGCACGGCAGCCTCGCTGCTGCCGGCATTGCTGACCTGGGTGTGCAGGTTCAGCCGCGCCCGGCCCCGGCGCTGATAGGTGGCGATGAAACGCTCCCAGACCTTCTCCTCCGGTGCCGCGCAGGTGGCGATGGCCGCGCCGGTGACCGGCAGCGGATAACTGATCTGGCCTTCCTGGATGACGATATGCCCGTCATCGACCCCCGCTTCGCGCAACCTCAGGTGCAGCCAGCCCCAACCGACCAGCACCGCCGCGCAGTACAGGCTGCCGCCGAACATGGTGCTCTTGTGGTTGACGTTGGCCTCCAGCGGTAGCTGCAGGCGCAGGCAATGCTGCTGCCAGTCGAGCACCTGCAGGCCCATTTGCCGGGTCAGCGGGATGTCGCTGTGCAGTACCGATTCCAGGTAGTGGCTGTCCGTGCTCATGGACGGTTGTCCTCCAGGTCATCGCTGTGATGGTTGTCGCCGAAGCTCAGGCCGTGTTTACGCAGCTTGTCGTGCAGGGTCTTGCGCGGGATGCCGAGGGCCTCGGCCAGGCTGCGTAGCGAACTGTGCGAGCGCGCCAGCTCCGCGGCGATCAGCGAGCGTTCGAACTGCTCGACCTGTTCGCTGAGGTTGCCGCTGCCGATGCTGGCCACGGGACCGTTGGCCGCAGGCGGCAGGTCACCGTCCAGGGCCAGTTCCAGGCCCAGGGCGAAGCGCTCGGCAGCGTTTTGCAGCTCACGGACGTTGCCCGGCCATTCATGGCGCAGCAGCAACGCCCGTTGCGCCGGTTGCAATGCCGGCACTGGCAGGCCATGGCGCTCGCCGGCGGCGTGGGCAAAGTGCTGGAACAGCACCAGGATGTCTTCGCCGCGCTCGCGCAGCGGCGGAATGCGCAGTGGCGCGACGTTCAGGCGGTAATACAGGTCGGCGCGAAAGCGCCCCTGGTCAGCGGCCTGGCGCAGGTCTTCCTTGGTTGCGGCAATGATGCGGATATCCAGCGGGATCAACTGGTTGCCGCCCAGGCGCTCGACTACACGCTCCTGCAGCAGGCGCAGCAGCTTGACCTGGACATCCAGGCTCATGCTTTCGATTTCATCGAGGAACAACGTGCCGCCGTTGGCGAATTCGAATTTGCCGATGCGACGCTTCTGCGCGCCGGTGAAAGCCCCTGGCTCGTGGCCGAACAGCTCGCTCTCGACCACCGATTCGGCCAGGGCGCCGGCGTTGATGGCCACGAACGGGCCGTCGCGGCGGCTCGACAGGTCGTGCAGGGCGCGGGCCACCACCTCTTTGCCGGCGCCGGTTTCGCCAAGGATCAGCACATCGGCGCGGGTGCCGGCCAATGCGCCAATTTGCTCGCGCAGGCGCAGCATCGGCGCCGAGTGACCGACTAGGCGCGTGCTCAACTCCTGGCGATCGCTCAGGGCCAGGCGCAGGCTGCGGTTGTCCAGCACCAGGCGGCGCAGGGCCAGGGCGCGGCGCACACTGTCGAGCAGGGCATCGCTGGCGAAGGGTTTCTCCAGAAAGTCGTAGGCGCCGGCACGCATGGCCTGCACCGCCAGCGGCACGTCGCCGTGGCCGGTGATCAGCAGCACCGGCAGCTCCGGGTCCTGGGCGTGCAGTTGCTGCAGCAACTCGAGGCCGTCGATGCCAGGCATGCGGATATCGCTGACCACCACGCCCGGCCAGTCGCGCTCGATGCGCCCGGCCAGGCCCTGGGCGTCGCTCAGGGGCAGGATCTTCAGCCCGGCGAGGTCGAGGGTCTGGCTCAGCGCCTGGCGCAGGTGCGGGTCATCGTCGACCAGAATCACCTGCGTGCGGCTGTCGATGAGCGGCTCGGTCGTCATGCCGATGGGTCCTCCGAAGTGGGTAGGGTGGCGCCGGGCTTGGCGATGCGCAGTTGCAGGGTAAGCAGGGCGCCGCCTTCCGGGTGGTTGCCCAGTAGCAGCTCGCCGCCCAGCGCCCGCATCAAGGTATCGCAGATTGCCAGGCCCAGGCCAAGGCCCTGGGTGCGCGTCTTGGTGGTGAAAAACGGCTCGCGGGCGCGGGCCAGGGCCTGGCTGCTGAAGCCCGGACCGTTGTCGCGTATGTACAGGTAGACGTTGCCATCGCGCTGTTCGGCACTGAGCCAGAGTTTGCGCGGGTTGGCTTTTTCGGTCAGTGCGTCGAGGGCGTTGGCCAGCAGGTTGCCGAGCACCTGGCGCAAGCGGGTTTCGCCGGCCTGGACCCACAGGGTTGCCTCTGGCAGGTCGCGCACCAGTTCCACGGCCATTGCCCGCCGACGTTTGGCCAGCAGCGCCAGTGCATCGTCCAGCGCCGGTTGCAGGGCCACGCTTTCCGGGGCGTGGCGGTCGCGGCGGGCGAAGGCGCGCAGATGGGCGATGATCGAGGCCATGCGCCCGGTCAGTTCGCTGATCAGCTTAAGGTTGCTGCGGGCATCGTCGGTACGCTGGTGATCGAGGAGGATCTCGGCGTTCTCGGCGTAGCTGCGGATCGCCGCCAGCGGCTGGTTGAGTTCGTGGCTGATGCTTGCCGACATGGTGCCCAGTACCGACAACTTGCCGGCCTGCACCAGCTCGTCCTGGGCGCGCACCAGTTCTTGCTGGGCCTGTTCGCGCTCCAGCACTTCTTCCTTGAGGCGGCTGTTGAGGCCTTCGAGGTCGGCGGTGCGCTCGATCACGCGCTTTTCCAGTTCCTGGCGGCCGTGGGCTTCAAAGTCGATGCGGTCCATGTAGTGGCGGCGCCGCTGCATGATCAGGCCGAGCAGCAACATCAGCACCAGCAAGGTGGCGCCGCCGATGGCCACCACCGTGCGTACCGAGCGGTCGATCAGCGTGCGCGGGGCGAGGATGCTGACCTGCCAGCCGGTCTCGTCGATGGCCTGGGTCTGGGTCAGCCAGGCCTTGGGGTCGAGGGTCAGCGGCTTGGGTGACTGGGTCGGGTAGGGCTGGATGGCAACGATGGCTTCGCGCTCGGCGTCGCTCAATGGCCGGGTGGCACGGAAGCGCCAGTCGGGGCGCGAGGTCAGGATCACCACGCCATTGTGGTCGGTCAGCAGCAACTGCTCCGGGGTCTTGCCCCAGAGGGTTTCGGTATGGTCCAGATCGACCTTGACCACCAGCGCGCCGATCACCTGATCGCGGTCGCGCACCGCGGCGGCGAAGAAGTAACCACGCTTGGCCGAGGTAGTACCCTGGCCGAAGAAGCGCCCCAGGCGCCCGGCAATGGCTTCGCTGAAATAAGGGCGGAAGGCAAAGTTGCGGCCGATGAAACTGTCGTGCTTGTCCCAGTTGGAGGCCGCCAGGGTGTTGCCGTTGGCGTCCATCAGGTACATGACTTCGGCGCCGGTCTGGGTGGCGATGTCCTTGAGCAGGCGGTTGGCGTTGGTCAGGGTTTCCAGGCGCAGCGGGTCGGCCAGCACTGCGCGCAGGGCCGGCAGGTCGCCGAGGATCTGCGGCAGGGTTTCGTAACGGTGCAGGGTGCCGAGCAGGTTGGCCACGTAGAGGTCGAGGGTCTGGCGGTTCTGTCCGGCCAGTTCGTCCTGGTAGTAGCGCTCGGCGAGGTGCTGCAACGGCCACAGCAAGGGTGCCAGGCACACGGCAAGGATGGCCAGGCTGCGCCAGCGAGGGCGGCGGGGTACGGGTGGAGTTATGTTCATCGCAACTGCGCCAGAATGATCTGGCGCATTATGCGCTACTTCAGGCAGTCGATCAGCGCCTGCTGCCAGTGCGGCTGGCTGACGTGCCACTCGCGTTGCAGGCGGCTGCAATCGAGGCGCGAGTTCAGCGGGCGGCGAGCCGGGGTCGGATAGTCGCTGGAGGCGATTGGCAACAGCTTGGCGCAGGGCAGGCCTTGAACCTTGAGTTGCTCGCCAATGGCCTGGGCAAAACCGAACCACGAGGTCTCCCCTTGCGCGGTCAGGTGATAGACACCCCAGGCACCGGCCTGGCCAGCCTGCCAGCGTTCGACCAGGGCACGGGTGCTGCGGGCGATGGTGCCCGCCCAGGTCGGCGCGCCGATCTGGTCGGCGACGATGCGCAGCTCGGGCTTATCCTGCAGCAGGCGCTGCATGGTCAGCAGGAAGTTGCGTCCGTGGCGTGAGTACACCCAGCTGGTACGCAGGATCAGATGCTGGCCACCTACCGCGGCAATCGCCTGTTCGCCGGCCAGCTTGCTGTGGCCGTAGACGCCGAGCGGGTTGGGCTCGTCGCCCTCCGTGTAAGGGGTGGCCTTGCTGCCATCGAACACGTAGTCGGTGGAGTAGTGGATCAGCGGAATGCCAAGCTTCGCGGCTTCCTCGGCAAAAATGCCAGGGGCCTGGGCGTTGATCGCAAAGGCCAGATCCGGCTCGTTTTCGGCCTGATCCACCGCAGTGTGGGCCGCGGCGTTGATGATCAGGTCGGGCTTGAGCTGCTGCACCTGGCCACGGATGGCTTCGGGGTACGCCAGGTTGAGCTGGTCACTGCCCAGGACGTGCAACTGCGCCAGGTTGCCCAGTTGCTGTTGCAGCGCCTGGGAAACCTGGCCGTTGCGGCCGGCGATAAGGATGCGCGGTTGGCTGTGCTTCACGGGAACAGGTCTGCCTCATGCAGGAACTTGCCGACCTGGTCCTTGGCTGAAAGCACCGGTGCGCTTTCAAGTTCCCAGTCGATCGCCAGGTCCGGGTCATCCCAGCGGATGCAGCGCTCGGCAGACGGCACATAGTAGTCAGTGGTCTTGTAGAGAAACTCGGCGAAGTCGCTCAGCACCAGAAAACCATGGGCAAAGCCCTTGGGAATCCACAACTGGCGATTGTTCTGGGCCGAAAGCCTGACACTGACCCAACGGCCAAAGGTCGGTGAGTGGCGGCGGATATCGACGGCCACATCCAGCACTTCGCCTGCAGTTACCCGCACAAGCTTGTCCTGGGTATGTTCAACCTGGTAATGCAAACCGCGCAGCACATTTTTTTGTGAGCCGGAATGATTGTCCTGAACAAAGTGGGCATCGATGCCTGTTGCTTCCTGGAACGAGCGCTCATTGAAGCTCTCGAAGAAAAAGCCTCGTTCATCACCGAAGACCTTCGGCTCGATCACAAGAACATCAGGCAGCGCGCTGGCTGTTACTTTCATTAACGTTTCCCTACGAGACCGAACAGGTACTGACCGTAGCCGGTCTTGCCGAACATCTTGCCTCGCTCCAGCAGATGCGCTTCATCGATCCAGCCCTGCTGGTACGCGATTTCTTCAAGGCAGGCGACCTTGAGGCCCTGACGGTGTTCGATGGTCTGCACGTATTGCGATGCTTCCAGGAGACTGTCGTGGGTGCCGGTGTCCAGCCAGGCGAAACCGCGCCCGAGCAACTGGACATTGAGGTCGCCGCGCTTGAGATAGGCGTTGTTGATGTCGGTGATCTCCAGCTCGCCGCGTGGCGAAGGTTTGACCGCCTTGGCGATCTCGACCACGTCGTTATCGTAGAAATACAGGCCTGTCACTGCGTAACTGGACTTGGGTTGTGCCGGTTTCTCTTCGATGGAAAGGGCGCGGCCTTCATCGTCGAATTCGACGACGCCGAAACGCTCCGGGTCCTTGACCCAGTAGCCGAACACGGTGGCACCGGCACCCTGCTGGGCTGCCTTGCGCAACTGCGGAGTGAAGCCCTGACCGTGGAAAATGTTGTCGCCCAGGATCAGGCACACCGAATCATCACCAATGAATTCTTCGCCGATCAGGAAGGCCTGTGCCAGGCCGTCCGGAGAGGGCTGCTCGGCATAGCTCATTTCGATACCGAACTGGCTGCCATCACCCAGCAGTTGCTTGTAGTGCGGAAGATCCTGCGGGGTGGAGATCAACAGGATTTCGCGAATACCGGCCAGCATCAGTACCGAGATCGGGTAGTAGATCATCGGTTTGTCGTAGATCGGCAGCAGTTGCTTGGAAACACCCAGGGTGATGGGGTGCAGGCGGGTGCCGGAGCCGCCCGCCAGGACGATACCTTTGGTCATGCAATCAGATCCTTGAATTCGCTGGCGCCCAGGCGCTGGCCTTGATAACTGCCGTCTTGTACCCGCTGGCACCATTGCAGGTTGTCCAGGTACCACTGTACGGTCTTGCGCAGCCCGGTCTCGAAGGTTTCTTCGGGAACCCAGCCCAGTTCACGCTCGATCTTGCTGGCATCGATCGCGTAGCGCTGGTCGTGGCCAGGGCGATCCTGAACGTAGGTGATCAGGTCGGCGTAGTTGGCAATGCCAGCCGGACGTTGTGGCGCCAGCTCTTCGAGCAGGGCACAGATGCCGCGTACGACGTCGATGTTCTTCTGCTCGTTGTGGCCGCCAATGTTGTAGGTCTCGCCAACTTTGCCTTCGGTTACCACCTTGAGCAGGGCGCGGGCATGGTCTTCGACGAACAGCCAGTCACGCACCTGCAGGCCGTTGCCATACACAGGCAACGGCTTGCCCGCCAGGGCATTGAGGATCACCAGCGGAATGAGTTTTTCCGGGAAGTGGAACGGCCCGTAGTTGTTCGAGCAGTTGGTGATCAGCACCGGCAGGCCATAGGTGCGCTGCCAGGCGCGGACCAGGTGGTCGGACGCAGCCTTGCTGGCGGAGTAGGGCGAGCTTGGAGCGTAAGGCGTGGTTTCGGCGAACAGGTCATCGACGCCATGCAGGTCGCCATACACTTCGTCGGTGGAAATGTGATGGAAGCGGAACGCGCCACGCTCATCGGCCGGCAAGCCCAGCCAGTAGGCGCGGGTGGCCTCGAGCAGGCTGTAGGTGCCGACGATATTGGTCTGGATGAAGTCCGAAGGGCCGTCAATCGAGCGGTCGACATGCGACTCTGCCGCCAGGTGCATGATCGCATGTGGCTTGAAGCGCTCAAGCACAGCGCTAACGGTGGCCTGATCGACGATATCCGCCTGGACGAACTCATAGCGGGTGTCGGTCGCGATACTGGTCAGCGATTCCAGATTGCCTGCATAGGTCAGTTTGTCGAGGTTGAGCACTTCGTGCTCGGTATTGGTGATCAGGTGACGCACCAGCGCCGAGCCGATAAAGCCGGCCCCGCCGGTGATAAGAATTCGCATGTCGGACTGCCTTTCTTCCGTAACTGACATTGAACTTAGGGTGCACAGCTTGTGGCCGGGTGCAGGCAGGCGCAAGCAAAAAGCGCCGAACAGTCCTTCTTACCCGGGCTGCTCGATGAAACTGAGCAAATGTTGCGCAATTTTAGCCGTTATTCTTGCCAACCGGCACAAGCAGTGGCGATATAGGCAACAAAAAAATGAGGTCCCCTGCCCATGTCGCTCAGTACCCTGATCCATCGCTCCAGCCAGCCATGCCCTGAAGTCAGTGAACAGCAGGCCGCAACCCTGTTGCAGGAACACTTTGGCCTGAGCGGCTCATTGCAGGCATTGGGCAGCCAGCAAGACCTGAATTTTCTTATCGATTCGGACCATGGGCGCTACGTGCTGAAGGTTTGCCATGGCGCCTATGCCGAGCAGGAACTGCAAGCCCAGCATGCCGCCCTCGGCTTCCTGCGCGATCAGGGGCTGCCAGTGCCTGCGGTGCAGGCTGCCCGATCCGGTGAGCAACTGCTGACGGTGACTGTCGACGGCCAACCGCTACGCGTGCGCCTGCTCGACTATATAGAAGGCCAGTCACTGACCCGCATCAAGCACATGGAGCCGCGTCTGGTGGCGGAACTCGGCCGCCTGTGCGCGCGGGTCGACCAGGCTCTGGCCAGTTTCACTCACCCGGGCCTTGAGCGCATATTGCAATGGGATCCGCGCCATGCCCAGGCGTTGATCGATCACCTGTTGCCGATACTGGATAACAACCCGCAGCAAGCCAGGGTAAAAGCCGCCGCAGATCAGGCCTGGGAACATCTGCAGCCGTTGATCAACGATCTGCCATCGCAAGCCGTGCACCTGGACATCACCGATGACAACGCCGTGTGGGCGCGCGATGAGCAGCGCCAGTGGCAACTGCAGGGGGTCATCGATTTCGGCGACCTGATGCACACCTGGCGCATTGCCGACCTCTCGGTCACCTGCGCGGCCTTGCTGCACCACGCCGAAGGCGATCCCCTGCGCATCTTGCCGGCGATCGAGGCTTATCATGCGCTCAACCCGCTGAGCGCCGCCGAACTCAACGCCTTGTGGCCATTGGTGGTGGCCCGCGCTGCGGTGCTGGTGCTAAGCAGCGAGCAACAACTGAGCATCGACCCCGGCAACAGCTACAGCCGGGACAATCTGGCCCATGAGTGGGAAATTTTCGACGTCGCTACCAGTGTGCCGTTCGAACTGATGCAGGCGGCGATTATGCAGGCGAGCGGGCATGAGCTGCCTGCGCTGGCGCTGGAAGGCTCGGCGCCACTCCTGCCGAACCCGGTGGCTGCCCAGGTGATTGGTGTGGACCTGGGCGTGCTAAGCGAGCATTACCAGGCCGGCAACTGGGAGCAAGCCGGCATTGACCAGCGCTTGCTGGCGCAGCAGGCCAGTGCTTCAGGCGCTGCCAGCAGCCTGTATGGGCAGTATCGTCTGTCGCAGACCCACATCGACAATCCCGCGGAACCTGCGACGTTCGCCCTGCATGTCGAACTGCATCTGCCTTGCGCCACGGTGCTCCAGGCTCCTTGGGCCGGGACCTGGCACCAGTATGGCGAAGACAGCGGCTGCCTTGAGGGCAGTGAATGCAGCCTGTGGTTGCACGGGCTGGATCAGACGCCGGCCGACGGGCAGGCATTGGCCATCGGACAGTCTCTGGGCGCCACTGGCGCATTGTTGACGGTCCAGTTATGCCGGGTGGCCGGCTTGTATCCACCAGCTTTTGTCGTGCCTTCGCGGGCCCAGGCCTGGCAGGCACTGTGCCCCTCGCCGCAAGCCATCCTCGGCTTTGCCTGCGACGCCGAACCGCTGGTCGATGCCCAGGCTTTGCTGGCTCGGCGCGATGCCAGTTTCGCCCGCTCGCAAAAACACTATTACCAGCAGCCGCCGCATATCGAGCGCGGCTGGCGCAACTACTTGTTCGACATGCAGGGGCGGGCCTACCTGGACATGCTCAACAACGTTGCGGTGCTCGGCCACGGGCACCCGCGCATGGTCGCCGAGTCGGCGCGGCAATGGTCGTTGCTCAATACCAACTCGCGTTTTCATTATGCCGCCATCGCCGAATTCTCCGAGCGCTTGCTGGCCCTGGCACCAAGCGGCATGGACCGGGTATTTCTGGTCAACAGCGGCACCGAGGCCAACGATCTGGCGATCCGCCTGGCCTGGGCCTACAGCGGTGGGCGTGACCTGCTGAGCGTACTTGAGGCCTATCACGGCTGGTCGGTGGCCACCGATGCGATTTCCACCTCCATCGCCGACAACCCCCAGGCCTTGAGCACCCGGCCGGACTGGGTTCACCCGGTGATTGCGCCCAACACCTATCGCGGCGCCTACCGTGGCGCCGAGAGCGCCGCCGACTATCTGCGCGACGTCGATGCCAAGCTCGACGCGCTGGCTGCCGAGCAGCGGCAACTGGCCGGGTTCATCTGCGAGCCGGTGTACGGCAATGCCGGCGGCATCTCGTTGCCTGCGGGTTACCTGCAGCAAGCCTATGCCAAGGTGCGTGCTGCGGGCGGGGTATGCATCGCCGACGAAGTGCAGGTCGGCTATGGCCGGCTGGGCACCTGGTTTTGGGGTTTTGAAGAGCAGGGCGTGGTGCCGGACATCATCACCATGGCCAAGGGCATGGGCAACGGCCAGCCACTGGGCGCGGTCATCACCCGCCGCGAGATTGCCGAGGCGCTGGAAGCCGAGGGCTATTTCTTCTCCTCCGCCGGCGGCAGCCCAGTCAGTTGCCGAATCGGCATGGCCGTGCTTGATGTCATGGAAGAAGAAGGGCTATGGGACAACGCCCGGGAAGTCGGCGGCTACTTCAAGTCACGGCTGCAACAATTGGTCGATAAACATCCGCTGGCGGGTGCCGTGCACGGCTCCGGCTTCTACCTGGGGCTGGAACTGGTGCGTGACCGCCAGAGCCTGGAGCCGGCCAGTGCCGAGACTACCCTGCTGTGCAACCGCCTGCGTGACCTGGGTATCTTCATGCAGCCTACGGGCGATTACCTCAACATCCTCAAGATCAAGCCGCCGATGTGCACCACCCGCGCGAGCGTGGACTTCTTCGTCGACAGCATCGACCGGGTACTGTTGGAAGACCTGTAACCCTTGAGCTAAAGCCGGTTAATACGATTGTTATCGAATTAACCGGCTTTTTTACGCCTGATATTTTCTATTTGCCACTTTTAAAGTCGATATTTATCGGATATAAATGCCTCCATTATTACCAGGGTGGCCTGGCCTTGTTGGCCCGAGCACCTGCCGAGGAGGAATGCATGAGCCGCACTGTCACTGTTGCCGCCACCCAGATGGCCTGCTCCTGGGACCGCCAGGGCAACCTGGAAACCGCCGAGCGGCTGGTCCGCGAAGCGGCTGCCAAGGGCGCGCAGATCATCCTGATCCAGGAACTGTTCGAAACCCCGTACTTCTGCCAGAAGCCCAATCCGGACTACCTGCAACTGGCCACAGCGGTTGAAACCAACGCCGCCCTCGGCCATTTCCAGAAGCTCGCCAAGGAGCTGCAGGTGGTGCTGCCGATCAGCTTCTACGAGCTGGCCGGGCGTGCGCGTTTCAACAGCATCGCGATCATCGATGCCGACGGAAGCAACCTCGGTGTGTACCGCAAGACCCACATTCCGGATGGCCCCGGCTACCACGAAAAGTACTACTTCAACCCGGGCGACACCGGCTTCAAGGTCTGGCAGACCCGCTACGCGAAAATCGGCGTCGGCATCTGCTGGGACCAGTGGTTCCCCGAGTGCGCACGCAGCATGGCCCTGCTCGGCGCCGAGGTGCTGTTCTACCCGACCGCAATCGGTAGCGAGCCGCACGACCAGAGCATCTGCTCGCGCGACCACTGGCAGCGTGTGCAGCAAGGTCATGCCGGTGCCAACCTGATGCCGCTGGTGGCCAGTAACCGTATCGGCCGCGAACAACAGGACGGCTACGACATCACCTTCTACGGCTCCTCCTTCATCGCCGACCAGTACGGCGAGAAGGTCCAGGCGCTGAACGAGACCGAGGAGGGTGTGCTGGTGCATACTTTCGACCTCGATAAACTTGAGCACACCCGCAGTGCCTGGGGTACTTTCCGCGACCGTCGTCCGAATCTGTACGGCCCGCTGAAGACCCTCGACGGCGCGCTGCAATCCTGAAAGTTCAGCAAGGATCCTCTATGAAAACGCTTACCAGTACCCCGCGCGCCGACGGCTTCCACATGCCTGCCGAATGGGCGCCACAAACCCAGGTCTGGATGGTCTGGCCCGAGCGCCCGGACAACTGGCGCCTGGGTGGCAAGCCGGTACAGGCTGCCCACGTGACCCTGGCCAAGGCCATCGCCCGTTTCGAGCCGGTGACCGTTGCCGTCTCGGCCGCGCAGTACGACAACGCCCGGGCCCGCCTGGACCTGCCGAACATCCGCGTGGTGGAAATCAGCAACGACGACGCCTGGGTGCGTGATACCGGCCCGACCTTCGTCATCAACGACAGCGGTGAAGTACGCGGCGTCGACTGGGGGTTCAATGCCTGGGGCGGCTTCGAGGGTGGCCTGTACGCGCCGTGGAACCGCGACGAGCAACTGGCCAGCAAGGTGCTGGAGATGGAGCGCTGCCAGCGCTACCACACCGAAGGCTTCGTGCTCGAAGGCGGCTCGATCCATGTCGACGGTGAAGGCACCCTGATCACCACTGAAGAATGCCTGCTCAACCACAACCGCAACCCGCACCTGAACCGCGAGCAGATCGAAGCCATCCTGCGTGACCACCTGGCCGTGGACAGCATCATCTGGCTGCCCGATGGTCTGTACAACGACGAAACCGACGGCCACGTCGACAACTTCTGTTGTTACGTCCGCCCAGGAGAAGTGTTACTGGCCTGGACCGATGATCCGCAAGACCCCAACTATGCACGCTGCCATAGCGCACTTGAGGTGCTGGAAAACAGCCGTGACGCCAAAGGTCGAGCCTTCACCGTGCACAAGATGCCGATTCCGGGGCCGCTGTTCGCCACTGAAGAAGAGTGCGCCGGGGTCGATCCGGTGGCCGGCAGCCAGGAGCGCAACCCGTCGGTGCGCCTGGCTGGCTCCTACGTCAACTTCCTGATCGTCAACGGTGGCATCATCGCCCCGAGCTTCGACGACCCGGCAGATGCCGAGGCTAGAGCGATTCTGGCGCGGGTGTTCCCTGACCATGAAGTGGTCATGATCCCCGGGCGCGAGATGCTCCTGGGCGGCGGCAACATCCATTGCCTGACCCAGCAACAACCGGCGCCAGCCAAAGGCTGAAGTGCAGTAAGAAAACAGCCCGTCGATTGACGGGCTTTTTTATGCGTGGACGACGACCGGCATAGTCTTCTGGCACACCTCTTGTATTTGTTTTGCATTGTATTTCAAACAGATAGACCAGCATGGTTCTGTCACAAAGTTTGAGTAGGTTAGCCGCTCACGGCCCCAGGGAGTACGTGTCGAAATGAATGCAGCAAGTGAGCCGGCTTCGCCCCCATCAGCGGTGAATCACGAGTCCCTCCAGCGCGTGGCGCAATGGTTGAAACACCATGGAGCAAACCGGGTCAGGAAGGCCGATCAGCGTCGCTCGTTACTGGCGCGTTATCCGGCAGGCCTGCTGAGCGAGGCAGAGCTGGAAGCGCTGCTGGGTGATGGCAGCCGCTAGAGGGTTCGGCAACAACAATGAAAAGGGCGGCATTGCCTGAACAATACCGCCCTTTTTTATTGCCTGGTGTTTAGAAGCTGTAGGTGCCGGTCACGATCAGGCTGCGCGGGTCGCCAAACTGGATCTGCGCGGCGCTGGTGGCCGAGCTGTAGTAGGTTTTATCGGTGATGTTGTTGAGCGCCGCGCGCAGGTCCCAGTCCTTGGTACGAAAGCCCGCCAGCGCGTCCCAACGGCCATAGCCGGGCAGCACGGCGGTGTTCTGGTTGTCGGCATAGCGCTCGCCGACCAGGGTCAGGCCGGTTTCGCCGTACCAGCCCATTTCCGGTTTCCAGGTAACGAACAGGCTGCCGTTGCGCTTGGCAACGTTGCTCACGCGGTTGCCTTCCTGGCCGTTGTTGTCCTCGACGATGGTTGCATCCTGGATACCGATACCGCCGCGTACGTACCAGTTGCCAACGATGTTGCCGGTGGCGGTCAGCTCGACGCCGCGTGAGCGCTGCAGGCCGCTGAGCAAGGTGATGCCCGGGTTGTTCGGGTCGCTGGTGCGGCGGTTGTAGAGTTCCAGCTCATAGACCGCCAGAGTGGTGCTCAGGCGTTCGTCGAGCCAGTCGCTCTTGACCCCGATTTCCTTCTGCCGGGTCTGCTCCGGGCTGGTTTCGTTGGTATTGCCGGCCGCACCCGGGGTAATGCCGATCAGGCCGCCGCCGACTGGCGAGAAGGTCTTGCTCCAGGAGGCATAGAAGGAGTGTTCCTTCCACGGCGAATAGACCACGCCCAGACGCGGGCTGGTGCTGTTGCTGTCCTGCTTCTCGGAGATACCGCGGACCTTGTTGGTGGTTTGCACTTCGAACTGGTCGAAACGCACCCCGGCCAGCACTTGCCACTGATCATTCAGGCGCAGTTGGTCCTGAAGGTACAGGCCGCGGCTGTCGACCACGGTGTGGTTGTTGCTGGAGACCACCATGGTGCCGTTGTGCTGCAGGTTACGGTTGGGGTTGTTCAGGTCCAGGCCCGGCACCGGGCGAGCGCCTGCGCCGGAAGTCGCTGCAGTGTATAGGATCGGATCGCGGCGCTGGTTACCGAACTCAAGGCCGGTGAGCAGGGTGTGCTGCAGGCCGAAGGTGTCGAAATTGCCTTCCAGTTCCAGGTTGTTGAACAGGTTGCGGGTGTTCAGGTCCTGCTGCCAGCGCTGGCGGGTAACCTGGTTGGTGGTGGCGTTGTAGCCGGTCAGGTAAGTGTTGTCGAAATCGCTGTTGAGCTTGAACAGGCCCAGGGTGTGGCGCACTTGCCAGGTGTCGTTGAGCTGGTAGTTCAGGCGCGAGCGCAGCGATTGCGCCTTGTCGTCGATGAAGTCGCGCTGGGTATCGCCGTAGGTGGTGTCGCGACCAACGTCGGCCGGGCGGCCGTTGACACTGGGGATGCCGCGATCGGGGGTACGGTTGTAGCGGCTGTACTCGTATTGCACCAGCCAGTTCAGCTGCGGTGTCAGCTGCCAGCTCATCGAGGGAGCGAACAGCTGGCGGCTGCCGTCGATGCCGTCGCGGAAACTGTTGTTGTCCTGGTTGCCCATGTTCAGGCGCAGGCTGATGTTGTCGCTCGGGTCGGCGCTGAGGTCGGCATACAGGCTGCGCAGGTCCTCGCTGCCGCCCTGGGCCTCGATGCTGGAACGGCGGCCGGCTTCCGGCATCTTGCTCACCCGGTTGACGATCCCGCCCTGGCTGCCACGGCCATAGAGCACCGCGGCAGGGCCCTTGAGTACCTCGACCCGCTCGATATTGTGCAGGTCGCGCACGTATTGGCTGTCGTCGCGAATACCGTCGAGGTAGAAGTCGTTGCTGGCATCGAAGCCACGGATGCGCACGCTGTCAAAGCGCGTATCGGCGCCGCTGCTGACGTTGGGGATGCCGCTCAGGGCTTTGCCAAGGTCGTTGCTGCCGTAATCCAGCACGTTGCTGGTCTTCACCGAATCGATAGCCTGCGGCACGTAGCGGGCGGGCGTGGCGGTACGGGTTGCGGTGCTGACTTCACGTACCCGCGGGTCATCGCGTTCACGGTCAGACTCGGCGGTAACCGAGACTTCGGGCAACGTGGTGGTGGCAGCAGTGACCAACCCTGAGCTGAAAAACAGCGACAGGCCCAGGGTCAGGGGAGAGAGGCGGCAAGGGGCAAGCATGACGGACATCCGGGCATTTATTAGAGTGAGGAAATTTTGCGCGAATGATAATGCTTGCCATTTACTAACGTTAATTGTTTCTGGATCTATCGACGAGCTGTTTGTTTCAAAATATTTCTGTCTATCAGCCTTTAGTTTTAGCGGTGAATTTGTACTGTTTTTCGCAACAAAGCTGTAACCCGTGCAGCGTTTTTCGCAACCTTCATCCGGCCTAACCTGACGTCATCATTTTTTCAGGAGGCGCTCATGCCGGTACAAACCACCCTTCACTATGTGTTCGATCCGCTGTGCGGCTGGTGCTACGGCGCCGAGCCGTTGATCAATGCGGCCAGCGGGCTGATGCCGGTTGTGCTGCACGGTGGCGGGATGATGGCCGGAGCCAATCGCCAGAAGGTCTCGGCGCAGTTGCGCGACTTCGTCATGCCCCATGACCGGCGTATTGCCGAGTACACCGGGCAGCCCTTCGGCCAGGACTACTTCGAGGGCCTGTTGCGTGACAACGACGCCGTCTTCGATTCACAGCCACCCATAGCGGCGATCCTGGCAGCAGAGCAGCTCGCCGGGCGTGGCCTGGAGTTGCTGGCGCGCTTGCAGCGTGCGCACTACGTGGAAGGCCGGCGGATTGCCGATGATGGCGTGCTCAAGGCCATCGCCGCCGAGATGGGCCTGCCTGCACCCGCCTTTGCCAGTGCATTGCGCGATGTGGATACCCAGAGCCATATGCGCACCAGTCGTGCGTTCATGGCCAGCGTCGGTGGCCAGGGCTATCCAACCCTGGTGCTGGAACGCGAAGGGCGGCTGCAGGTCATCGACATCGGTCCTTTCCTCGGCAAGCCTGAGGCCTTCGTGCATTGGCTGGACAGGGAGTTCTATCTGAGCGCGGAGAAAGATACCGCAAACGCGGCGTTCTGTGCCGCGGATGGCTGCGATCTGTAAGCAGAAACACTTACTTTTCACGAATTTTTGACATGCTGATCCGCACACGGATAGGATTCGGTCAACGCCTGTAGGCCCATCGGCCAAGAGTCCAGAAAAAAGGCCCGCTGCGAACACTCGCAGGCGGGCTTTTTATTTTCAGACCCGTGAGCGTCAACCCACGCAGGGGGCGTGGTTTTTGGCGTTTGGTCGCAGAGCGTCTTTGACTAAGTAATAAGGAAAATAAAATGTTGAAAACCAGGATCAGTCTGGTCGCGCTGGGGCTTATGGCCGCGACTCAGGCTATGGCCAATGACCAGGCCGAGGCCAAGGGCTTCGTAGAAGACAGCAAAGCCAGCGTTCTGCTGCGCAATGCCTTCATCAATCGTGACAAGAAGCACCATACCAACGACCAGAGCGAGTGGGGCCAGGCCTTCATCGGCAAGTTCTCCTCCGGCTACACCCAGGGCACCGTTGGTGTCGGTGTCGACGCCTTCGGCCTGTACGCAGTGCGTCTGGACGGTGGTAAAGGCCGCAACGGCGGTGGCGGTATCGACTTCTTCAAGCCGGCGGACGGCGACTCGCCGACCAACCAGCAGAACTCCCCGCACAACCTGGCCCGTGGTGGCGCAGCAATCAAGTTCCGCATCTCCAACACTGTACTGAAGTACGGTGACCAGATGCCTGAGCTGCCAGTGCTGCAGTACGACGATGGTCGCCTGCTGCCAGAAAGCTACACCGGTACCCTGATCACCTCCAAGGAGATCAAGGGCCTGGAACTGAACGCCGGTCGTTTCACCCAGGAAGCCCGTAAAAGTGCTGAAGGCCGTGACAGCGGTGGCCTGAAGTCGATCAACGTATTCGGCGGCAGCTACAAGTTCAGCGAAAACCTCTCGGCGTCGCTGTACACCTCCGACGTCGAAGACGTGCTGAAGAAGCACTACCTGGGCGTGAACTACGTTCACCCGATCGCCGACGACCAGTCGCTGACCCTGGACTTCAACGGCTACAAGTCGGACATCGACAAGAAGTACGTCGCTGCCGCCGACCTGACCGGTGACTCCAACACCATCTGGAGCCTGGCGGCTACCTACGCCTTCGGCCCGCACTCGATCACCATCGCCCACCAGCGCAGCACTGGCGACACCGGTTATCAGTACGGCTTCTACCAGAACGCCGGTGGCGTGGGTGACGGTGGCTCGACCATCTACCTGGCCAACTCCTACTGGTCCGACTTCAACGCTGAAGACGAGCGTTCCTGGCAGCTGGGCTACGGCCTGGACTTCGGCGCCTTTGGCGTACCGGGCCTGACCTACAAAGTGGCCTACGTGCGTGGTGACAACATCAACACCCACGGCTTCGGCGAAGGTAAAGAGCGCGAAATCTTCAACCAGTTCAAGTACGTGGTTCAGGAAGGCCCGGCCAAGGACCTGTCCGTCAAACTGCGTAGCTCGTTCCTGCGTACCTCCGAAAGCGTTCGTCAGAACGGCTACAACGACGACGGCAACGAAGTTCGCGTGTTCGTCGAGTACCCGATCAGCATCCTCTGATAGCTGTCTGGTGTCTCCAGCAACCCCGGCCTAGGCCGGGGTTGTTTGTTTTCGCCGCACAGCAGGTTTGATCGCCTGCACCTCGCCGCTCTCCGGCTCGAAGCTGTCGCTGCGGGCCATGCGCCACATCCGTGCATAGAATTCACTGTCGATCGAGCCGCTGAGCAACTCACCGGGCTTGAGGAACACATGCAACTGCGAAAACAGGCGGATCTCGCTGGCGCTGATGCGCCGCACCAGGTGCTTGGGCTTGAGCTCGGCCGGATGGTCCAGGCCGGCAGCAGCCAGCATTTCGGCCAGGGCATGCAGGGTGTTGCGATGGAAGCTGTAAACCCTGTCGGCCTTTTCCGGCACCACCAGGGCGCGTTGGCGTAACGGATCCTGGGTCGCCACGCCGGTCGGGCATTTGTTGGTGTGGCAGCTTTGCGACTGGATGCAGCCGATGGCGAACATGAAGCCGCGGGCCGAGTTGACCCAGTCGGCGCCAATGGCCAGCACGCTGGCGATGTCGAAGGCGCTGACGATCTTGCCGCCGGCACCAATGCGAATCTTGTCGCGCAGGTTCAGGCCCACCAGGGTGTTGTGCACGAACATCAGCCCTTCGCGCATCGGCACGCCGATGTTGTCGCTGAACTCCCGTGGCGCGGCGCCGGTGCCGCCTTCCTTGCCGTCGACGACAATGAAGTCCGGGACGATGCCGGTAGCCAGCATGGCCTTGGCGATACCCATGAATTCCCACGGGTGGCCAAGGCAGAACTTGAAGCCCACCGGTTTACCGCCAGACAGCTCGCGCAACTGGCCAATGAACTGCAGCAGTTGCACGGGGCTACGGAAGGCGCTGTGCGCCGCCGGTGAGATGCAGTCCTGGCCCATCAGCACGCCACGGGTGGCGGCGATTTCGGCGCTGACCTTGTGCCCAGGCAGGATCCCGCCGTGGCCGGGTTTGGCGCCCTGGCTGAGCTTGACCTCGATCATTTTCACCTGTGGGTCGCCGGCCTGTTCGGCGAAACGCTGCGGATCGAAACGACCCTCCGGGGTGCGGCAGCCAAAATAGCCGCTGCCGATTTCCCAGATCAGGTCGCCACCGTGCTCGCGGTGATGGGGGCTGATGCTGCCTTCGCCGGTGTCATGGGCGAAGCGGCCACGTTTTGCGCCCTTGTTCAGCGCGGCAATGGCATTTGCACTGAGTGCCCCAAAGCTCATCGCCGAGATATTGAAGATCGACGCCGAGTAAGGTTGGCGGCACTGCGGGCCGCCGATGTTGATGCGAAATGAGGCAGGGTCGGGGGTTTCGACTGGCAGCATGGAATGGCTGATGAACTCGAAGCCTGGCCGGTAGACATCGTTGAGCGTACCAAAGGCCTTCTCGGCGCTCTCGTTCTTGGCCCGTGCATACACCAGCGAGCGCTGGGCCCGGGAGAACGGCAGCTTGTCATCGTCGCCTTCCAGCAAGTACTGGCGGATCTCCGGGCGGATGGTTTCGATCAGGTAGCGAATGTTGCCCAGGATCGGGTAGTTGCGCCGCACCGCGTGGTGGCTCTGGCGCAGGTCATTGAGGCCGACCAGGCTGAGCAGGGCGCTGATCAGGGTGAACGGCCACAACCAGGAATGGGCAGAAACAAACGGCAGGCTGGCAAAACTGAAAACGAGACAGCCGACAAGGCAGGCGTAGCGGCTGGGAAGCGAAGCTTTCATGGATCTTCCGCTGATATGAGAGATCCTTCCTAGGATAGGCAAAGCGTCCCGCCAGAAAACCAGTGGTTTCGGTAAAACACTTTTATCCCGGGCGTGCTTGCCAGAGGGCCGTGCTCATGCGCAGGGTGTGGTTGCCCGGGCAAGTATTTGCAGAAACGCCTCGGCTGCCCGCGAGCGCCGCTGGCGGTGGCTGATGGCGAGCAGGTCGATGCTGGCGGCTGCTTCGTTCAGGGGCCGGTAGCACACGCCGCGCTGGTTCAGGGCACGGGTGCAGGCAGGCACCAGGGCAATGCCCTGGCCGGCGGCTACCAGGGCAATGATCGAAGTGATCTGCCGTCCGCGCGGGCCCCGCAGCAAGGGCAATTGGCAATGCTGGAACAAGCGCTCGATGGCATCGTTGAGCCCGGTGCCTTGCTCGTCGGTGTACAGCACCACAGGATGCGCTTGCAGCTGGGTGAGGCTGATGGTGTCGAGTGCCGCCAGCGGATCGTTCGTGGCCAGTGCCACCAGCAGCGGCTCCTGGTCGAGTGGCTGGACGTGCAGCTCCGTGAACTCCTGGGGTGGCAACAGCCGACTGAGGCCGATTTCCAGGGTGCCTTCGACGATGTTGCGCCATTGCGCGCTGGAGGCTTCTTCAACCAGGGTCAGGCGAACCTGCGGGTAGGCGTGGGAAAACTGCTGGATTGCCTGGGTGAAGTGGTCACTCAAGGCCACCGAGCTGGCATAGCCGATGCTCAACTGCCCGGCTGTGCCGGCGGCCAGCTTGGCGGCGAAGCTTTCGCTGCGTGTCAGTTGCTCCAGTACCCCGCGGGCGTAAGGCAGGAACTGCTGGCCTTCGCCGGTCAGACTGACTGCACGGCTGCTGCGCTCGAACAGGCGAAAACCCAGCTGGCTTTCCAGGGCCGAGATCTGCCGGGTCAGTGCCGGTTGCGCCAGGTGCAGGCGCTGCGCGGCGCGGCCGAAATGCAGGTCGTCGGCGACGGCAATGAAATAGCGCAGCTTTCGCACATCGAGCATGTTGCACCTTGAGGTATCAATCGGTCGGAAATCGGTATTGGCCAGTGCCAATGACCGCACCTTATAAACAATACTCGTCACTGTAACGAGTTTTCCCATGCAATCGCGCCTGTCTGCCGCACGAATCGCGATGTTCCTCTGCGGATGCGCCGCGTTTCTGCCGCTCTACGCTACCCAGGGCATCCTCGCCGAGCTGGCGCAGAGCTTCGCCGTGGATGCGCGGCACGTCAGCTGGAGCATCACCGCCACGACCCTGGCCGTGGCCCTGGTCGCGCCCTTCGTCGGCGTGCTGACCCGGCGCTGGAGCCAGAAGACCGTGCTGGTGGCGGCAACCCTGTTGCTCAGCGTGCCGGGCTTGATGCTGGCAGGGGCCAGTGACCTCAACAGCCTGCTGTTCTGGCGCTTTGTCCAGGGCATGCTGATCCCGGTGATCTTCGCCACCAGCGTGGCTTACGTCGGCGAGCGCTGGCAGGGGGCGAAAGTCACCGAAGTTACCAGCCTGTACGTCGCCGGGACCATTCTCGGCGGTTTCGCCGGGCGTTTTCTGACCGGGGTCATGACCCAATACCTGGGCTGGCGCGAAGCGTTCATCCTGCTGGCGTTGCTGACCGTGCTGATCGGCCTGAGCATTCACCGGCTGCTGCCCAGCGGCGCGCGCCTGATCGAAATCACCATCGCCAACAGTCGTATCAGCATGCTGCGCAACCGACCGTTGCTGGCGGCCTATCTGGTTGGTTTCTGTGTGCTGTTTTCGCAGATCGCCACCTTCACCTATGTCGGCCTGCACCTGCTGGCCGCGCCGTTCAACCTTGGCGTTGCCGCGCTGGGTTCGGTTTATGCGGTGTTTTTGCTGGCGCTGGTGGTCACGCCGATTGCCGGCAAGCTGGCCAGCGCCAGGCCGCCGGCGCACTTGGTGGTATTCGCCGGGGTACTGGGGCTGCTGGGCTCGATGCTGACCTTGCTCAGCAGCCTGTGGTGGATCGTGCTGGGGCTGGCGCTCAGTTCCACCGGCGTGTTCCTGGCCCAGGCGGCGGCCAATGCCTTTGTTACGTCCACTGCCAGGCACAACAAGGCCGGCGCGGTGGGCTGCTATCTGACGTTCTATTACCTGGGCGGCAGCGTCGGTGCGCTGTTGCCGGCGCTGCTGTGGCAGCGCTGGGGCTGGTCAGGCTGTGTGCCGCTGATCATGGCCGCGCAGTTGCTGGTGATGCTGATCGCCTGGTTCGGCTGGCAGCCCACCGATTCCACCGACAAGAACGCGTTCAAAGAAACCGCTGACCCCTCCATTACAAGGACGTAAATACGCCAATGAACACCGTGATAGCCCTGCACAGCAAGCTGCTTTCGATCGTCGAGCCGGTCCTCAATGACATGCCGGCCAGCACCCTCAAGCACGCGTTGTTCGAAGCCTTCTGGGCGGTAGAAGAAGAGCTGATGGAGATTGAAAAGGCCTTTGCCCTGTTGACTGAGCGCAAGCATTCACCGGCAGTGCTGCGCAAGTTCTTCGCCAGCTGGTCGAAAACCAACAACTCCGCGGCCAGTGTCTCGGGCCTTGCCAACCGCCTGACCCTGCTGGCCCGCTCCGACGCCGGCTCCATGGCTGCCGACCAGCTGTATCGGGCCTGCGGCAGCCTGCAGCGGATCACCGATGAAGACCTCGGGGCCCTGGGCAATACCCTGCACGCCGATTTGTTCTACAACATGGCGACGCCCCTCTGCGGTGATGATCAGTGGATGCTCAAGGCCAACTGCCTGCCTTCGGCCCAGTCCTTCAAGGACTGGACCGATCGCCAGCGCCTGCGCGAGCGCGACCTGCTGCAAGGCCTGCTGACCACCCTGGTGCATGAGGTTTATACCCACGGCGAGGTCGAGTTCATCCATCCGTTGTTCAAGCAGTGGTTCGTCCGTGACATGGGCATACCGGCAGAGCGCGCGCGGGCAACGGTGGCCTGGGTCACCGTGCACACTGGCGGCACCGAGAGCAATCATTTTGCCCACGCGGTGGCGGCGGTCGAGCAGTTTGTCGAAGCCATGCAGATCAATATCGACCAGGCGGCGGCGCGAGAGATTTTCGAGCACTACCTGCGGTTGAAGGCTGGCGTGATGAAGGAATGCGCCGAGCTGTTGCACTGACCGCTGGATAGGCCGCGCGCAGGCACAGTTCGCTGCCGGCTGAACCCAACTCCGGCAGTTTTATAACGGTCGTGGAGCTAGGCCATGCTACAAGGCAGCTCCACTTCGCCGAGTGACGTCCGAGCATGTCCGCCATCCGTACCGAACAAGCTGCCCCTGGCTTTGGCCTGCTGTGCCTGGCCAGCTACCTGCTGTCGTTGTCCTATGGCTCGACCTTCCTGTTGTCGCTGTTGGTCAGCAGCCGTGGCGGCAACGAGCAGGATGCCGGGCAGATCATTTCAGTTGCCATGCTTAGCACCATCGTCGCCGTACTTGGCAGTGGCCATCTGGCCGACCGCTTGGGTTCGGCACGAGCCATCGCCCTGTCGGCGCTGAGCCTGGTGGCGGCTTGCCTGGGCTTCGCCCTGGTGCCTGGCACCGGCGCGGGCTTGATGCTCTGCGGCCTGATGCTGGGCCTGGGTTGGGGGGCTTTTTACACCCTGGGCCCGATCCTGGTGGCCGAGCGGGTCGAAGCCCAGCGGCGTACCCACTGCTTCGCTTTGCTCTCGGGCAGCATGATGAGCGGCATCGGTTCCGGGCCGCTGGCGGGCAAGCTGGCAGCGCTGTTGCAACTGCCGGTGCAGACGGCGTTCTACACCGCCGCGGGTGCCGCAGTCGCGGGCCTGCTGATCTTCAACCATCTGGCCCGCCAGCCACGGCACGCCACTCAGCCGGTTGGCATCAGCCGCCGCGCTGGCGCAACCGTACTGGCCTCGCCCGCACGCTGGCCGGTTCTCATGGTCGGCCTGGGCGGCGCGATCTTCGGTGGTCTGGGCAGCTTCCAGACCTCTTATGCCGCCGGGCGCGGCCTGGATTATTCGCTGTTCTTCATCGGCTTCATGAGTGCGGCCATCAGTTGCCGTTTGCTGATCGCCGGCTGGGTGGTCAAGCGTGATGCCTACCGTGCCTCGTGCCTGCTCTCGGGCTTTATCGTGCTCGCCGTGCTGGCGCTGGGCTGGTGGGTACAGGGCAACCTTGGCTATCTGCTGGCCGCAGCGCTGCTGGGGGTTGGATACGGTCTGAACTATTCGGTAATCAACGGCCTGGCCGCCAACCAGGCACCGCCCGGGCATACCCCGCAGGCCTTGCTGCTATTCAGCCTGGCGTACTTTCTCGGGGTGTTCGGCTTTCCCTGGCTGGCCGGGCAGCTGATCGTCAGCGGCGGCACCGAGGCGATGATGCTGTGCCTGCTGCTGGTGGCGTTGCTCAACTGGGCGGTCAGCCTTGGCCGCCTGTTCGGGCGCAGGCGCGCCCGTAACGTTGCGCAGGCGTTACTGGTCCGGGGCGATGGCAAACATTAACTGGTCGGCTTCCAGGTAAACGATCGCCTCGCGGCCGATGACATCCACCGGGCGAGCGGCAACTGCCTCATGCTCGGGGACGATCTTCTCCAGGCGCTTGGTCACCAGGTCGACCCTCCAGATGCAGGCGAAGCCGCCGTTGTTGTCGAAGTACAGGACCGGCCGGGTCGGGCTCCAGGTCGGGTTGACCAGGCTCCAGCCGCCGGCATCCTTGTCCATCACCCGGTCGTAGGGGTTGCTGTCGCCGGTAAGGTGCGGGTAATAGATCAGCAGGCCGGAGTTATCGTGGTTGAGGTCGCCGCTGATCTGCGCCTTGGCGAAACGCTTGCTGTTGGACTCGGCCGCGTACAGTTGCGTTGAAGGCTGCGGCGTGGCCTTGGAACCCAGTGTGTAGGCCATGCTTTGCTGCGCCTCGCCGCTCATTTTCTGCCGGTAGTAGAACACCCCGTCAATGATCCCGGCATAGCGCCGGCCCTGATCGTTGGCGGTGATACTGTTCCAGCCATCAAAGCGCACATTGCGCGCGAACGGGTGCAGGCCAGGGCGTGCGTCGGAGTATTCGTAGAGGGTGCCGATCGGGCGGCTGTCATAGATATTGCCGGGGTTGCTGCCTTCGTCATCCTGCTTTTCGGCAACGAACAGCACCACGTTCAGCACGCCATCGAGGGTGGCAACGTCCACCAGATAGGCAAAACTGTCTTCGCTCATGTCGGCAACGGTGGCCAGGGGAAAGCGCTGCCACGGCTCATCCTCGACCTGGGTATAACGCTGGTCGCGGGGCAGGGGCTGCAGGCTTTTGGGATCAACCTGGGAGAGTGCCGGTACTGGCGTCAGCAGTTTGATCTGCTGGTCGTAGGCGACTTCCAGGCAGGCGGCAGTCTCGCAGCGGTTACGCACCTCGCGCAGCCAGAAGTTTTCCAGCTCGCGGAAGATCTTGCGGTCCTTGAGCGGCTTGTAGCGCTCGTTGAGCGTGTCGTCCTTGGCCGACAGCGACGGTGTGGTGCAGATCGCGGTTTCCAGCAGGGTGCTGGCCTTGCTGCAGTCAAAGCCTGCGGCAAGGGTCGCGGGGCTGTGCAGGCAGGCAGCGAACAGGGCAGCAGGAAGCAAGCGCGCGGCGGCTTTCATCGGACATCCATGTGAGGTTGAGCAGGGTGCGGATGATACGTCAGCAAGGGCCATTGCGGAATCTGCCGCAGCAATGTGCCTGGGGTTCATTGGCCGTTGAGTTGTGCGCTCAGGTAGCAATGCAGCTGCTCTGCAATGATCTCTGCGTGTGCAGATTTGACGATCAGGTTAAAAAAGTAATATTGCTCGAACAGAGGCTCGATATCGATCTGAGGCACAAGGTAGAACGCAACATAACTTGTGTAGATCGCTTTCACTGCTTCGGAAATTTCTTCGAGGTCCCCTGACAGATTGGTAATGTCGTAGAAAACATTCTTGTACGTTTCATTGATGTCGCTGATCTCTATGTAGGGCGCCTGCTGCCGCTCGCACTGTTCCCAGTGGCTCTTCTGATTTTTGCTGTTTCGATGGGTGTAGTTCATCTTCAGTCCTTTATCTTGAAGTCAGTGACGTGGGTCATTTTCCCTTTAGGATCGAGCTTGGCCATGTAGTGGACGTTGACCCCGTTTACTTTACGCTCCATTTTTGACCAGCCCTTGCCTTTGAAGTGAGGGTCTCCGATCTGGTCGGGCTTGATGATCTCTATCCCGTTTTCCGGATGTTTCTTGACATGATCCAGAGCGAACTCTTCGTTGCGGTTCCGGGGTCTGGTGCGCCCCGTTGATTTGCTTTTTACCCGTCGGGGTTTTCGGAAGCTGCATTTCTTCTTCCAACCCAGCGGGTCGATCCAACCGAGCGGATTCGGTGCGTATTGATAAAGGTTGATGCCCCCCAGCAGGCCGATGGGATCGGGTGTGGTGAAGCGTCCGATATCAGGATCATAGAAGCGAAACGTGTTGTAGTGCAGTCCGCTTTCCCGATCCAGGTACTGCCCTTGGAACCTGAGATTCTGCTCTTCGAGGTAATATCCTTCGCGGGTTTCCTGCAGGGTGTTGCCCCATACCAGATAGCTCGCCTGCCAGAGAACGTCACCCTTGAATTCGGTCAATTGCTCTGGCAAGCCGTTAAGGTCGTTGTGGTAGTAGCGCACGTGTTGTTGTGCGCCAGCGCCGTCGACCCGCGCCAGAGGCTCATGGCTGTCCTGATCATAGAGATAGAGACTGGTTCGGCCATGCTGCTGCTCCAGCAAAAGGCGCAGTCCATCCCAGGTAAAACGGGTCTTTTCCAGCAGATTGCCAGCATCGTCGTGCTGGCTTTTTTCGACGCGTCGACCCAATGGGTCATAACGCATGTTCAGCACCCGTTCTCGGCCGCCGATATGGCTGCGGACCTGGATCAAGCGGTGTTCTGCGTCGTAGCTGAACCGTTGCACGCCGTGGCGGCTGCTACGTTTTTCGATCATCCGACCAAAGGCGTCGTAGCGATACCGCTTGTCTTGGTAAGAAAGCAAACGATTATGGCGGACAAGGCCCTTTCCGAGCTCTGAACCGTCGAGCAGATTAGCCGCGGCATCGTAGGCAAAGACTTCGCTCTGGCCCTGACCTGTGTTCTGGCTGGCCATGATGCGAGCGCTGGCATCGTAATGCAGCAGTTGCTGGTGCTGGCCTGCAAGATCCTGATTGAAACGACCGATCAAATTGTCGGCAGGGTCGAAGTCAAAGCGTTGTTGAACGGGCGCTGGTAGCTGTGGCGGCTGCTGGAGTGAACGACGCAGCCGGGAGCGCAGGCGGCCGCTACGGTCGTACTCGCTGCGGGTGCAGAGCTGTCCCTGGGAGCGAAACACTTCTCGATGCAGGCGGTCGCGCTCGAAGTCACAGATCACCTGGCCATCGAGATTGAGCTGGTGCAGATGGCCACTGCCATAGTAAAGACGATTTAGCCAGCGGCCGTCGCCCAGTCGGGTCTGGGTCAAGTTGCCAAGTTCATCGTAGTAGTGCTGCAGTAAGCCGGCCTGACTGCAGTCCTCAACAAGCTGTCCGAGTTCGTCATAGCCGAATTCCAATTGTTCGCTGTTGCCGCTGGTATCGGTGAAACAGATGGCGATCAGGTGATCAAGTGCGTCGTAGCTGTACTCGGTTAATCCATCGTCAGTGCGTTTTTGGATTACCCGGCCGGCGGCATCCAGTTGGTAGTGGTGACAGATCGGTTTGAGTGTCGGCTCGTTGTCATCGGGCGCCGGGACATAGGTCTGAGCCGTAACGTTGTTCAGCGCATCATAGTGATAACAGCGGGTGCTTGAATCCAGATACTGTTGCTGGGTCAAGCGATCTCCTTGATCCCAGGCGAAGCGATAACGCTCACCATTTTCGTTGGTCAGCGTGAGCAAACGGCCGTAGGCGTCATAGCCGTACTGAACTTTGCGCCCGTGCGGATCGATGCGCAGGTGCAGCTGACCGCGACGGGTATAGAGGAACTGGGTGGTGTGCCCGGCCGGGTCGGTATGGGTACTGAGCTGACCGTTGCAGTGATACTGGTAAAGGTCGCTGCGCCCATCCGGTAACCGTCGCAGTTGCAAGCGGCCTCGTGCGTCGTATTCATATTCGGTACGTTCGCCGAGGGCGTCGGTGACAGATTGTAGATGGCCACGACGGTCATAGTTCATACGGGTGGGATAGCCCGAACAGTCAACCTGCTCACTGAGCAGGCCGTAATCATTCCAGCGCAAGTGTTGGCGCTTGCCTGTAGCGTCGATCACCTCTACCACTTGGCCTCGTTCGTCGTAGCGATAGCGAGTTATGTTGCCTTGTGGGTCGGTTTCACTGCTGCAGTTGCCGCGCTGATCGTAGCGATAGCTTCGCCGATTGCCTGCGTAGTCGGTCTCTACTCGGGGTAGAGACCAATGCTCCAGCCATAGGGTTGACTCGCTGCGCCCGAGTGGGTCGATGCTTTCGCACAGGTTGCCGGACTCATCGTACAGGTATTGCCATTGCCCACCTTGCGGGTCGGTGGCAGCGAGCAACTGGCGCTCGTCGTTCCACTCGAAGCACCAGGTGTGGCCGAGGGCGTCGGTGTATTGGGTGATCTGGTACTGCGGGTTCCAGTGGCGGCTGCTGACCCGTTGCAGGCTGTCGGTGATCCGGGTGATGCCGGCCTCGATGTCGTAGTCGAAACGATACTCGTCGCCATCATCGGTCCAGTGCCGAGCGACGCGCCAGTCGTCGGCAGCGCGAGTCCATTCGTAGAAGCAGCGCAGGCCGCTGGGCAACTGGTGCTCGACCATGCGTCGGCCCTGGTCGTAGCTGAAGCTGCGTTGCAACTGGCCATTGGCGTCGCGCACCTGGGCCAGGTCGCCGTTGTCGTCATAACCATAACTGACCAGCAGTTCGGATGCGCCGTCGCTATACAGGCGCTCGAGAGAACTGATCCGCCCTGGCCATTGAGTGCTGTAATGCAGTTGTACCTGGATCAAGTCGAAGGTATCGCGCAGCCCGGTCAAACGACCACTGGCGTCGTAATCAAGATAGATGCGGTTATCGTTGCGGTCACCCAATTGCGCCAGGCGCAGGTGCAGTGGGTCGTTCGGAGTCGGCTGGAACAGGCGATACAATCCGTCGGTACGCTCGATCAGCAGTTCACCGTTATGCTCGCGGCGTACACTCAGGCCTTCACCTGCGCTGAAGACGGCATCGCCGCGGGGTATGTGGCCCATGTCGATAATACGCGCCTGATCGTCGGTAAACAGCACTCGCTCGCCGCCTTGCGGGTGTAGTTCGATCCTGACAAATACCTCGTAATCGACGCTCCAGCCCGCACCGAAAAGGCCATCGTGGCGGGTGTCACGGCTGCTGTAGAAGCGCTGCCACTCCAGCGGGATCAAGCCGGGCAAGCTGAAGTCCAGATCATCGTCGTCAGCAAGAACCTTGGCCCCGGTGGGGCTATGGACCGGATGCGCAGAGCCGGCTACAGCGGATGTCAACGCACCTGCTACCTGCTCGGTCAGGTAGGTAGCAACGCCGCCAATTACCATACAGCCCAGTTCGCTGTAGAACTTGCCGCCACGCCCGCGCAGCAGCATCAAAGCGGTTATCGCCAGGCCGATGCCCGGGGTCTTGCCACTGCGAATCTCGCGGACCACGATCGAGCCGCCGCCAATGCGCACGTTACTGGAGATCAGCCCGGCGTCGACGATCACCGCCTCGCAGGTGCTGCGATCGCCGCTGCGGCAAGCCGGATGGCCGTTGATGGTGACCTTGCTCGAACCTTCGGCCAGGTACTGCGGCGGCATTGGCGGGTGCTTGCTGCAGAGGATCTTGTCGTCGTCGGCAGGCTCGGTGTTTGGTGCGGGGCTGGCGACCGTGGGCCGCCACATCTGCGAGAAAAAGCCCTTGGCCATGTCGAGGAAGCTTTCTTCTTCCTCTTCGGCAGGTGGCTGGGCGGCATCACTGCCAGCGGGCGCCGCCGCGGCGACGATGACGCCAGCAGCGCGGGCGGCCGGTTTGCCATTGGTGTGGGTGTTCTTCGAGCCAGTGAGGATGTTGGCCTGCACCGAAGGCGGGAACAGAAAATTGCCGATACCCTCGCATAAACTGCTTAAACCCTTGTCGGCCCCGGTCTTGCTCATGGCCACGCCGACCACGATACCGACCACCGCGCCGAGCACGAAGCAGCCGAGGCCGCCGGTGACCACGGTAAGCCCAAGCGCCGCAGTCACCGCCGCGGTGGCCAACATGCCGATGGCGACGTTGGCGGCCACTTCCAGCACACCGCCGACGATGTCGGCCATCATCGAGGTGTGCATCAGCGCATCGCCCTGGCGGGCGGCCCAAAGAGCGTCAGACATGCAAGGTGCTCATCAGGCCAGGGTGTCGAAGTTCAGTGATTGCTTGATCGCTGCCCAGTGCGCAGCCTCGGCATCACCCAGCGGTTGGGCTTTGACGTAACTCAGGGCGAACATCTTGCGCGTGCCGGGCAGTACCAGGGCCAGTTGGTACTGGAAGACCTTTTCGTTGCCCTTGCTGAACTGGCTGCGCAGCTCGATGCTTTCCACCGTCTGCTCGGCGCCCAAGCGCACGGCCTGGCGCGGCTGGAAGCGCAGGTCCTTGACCTGTTGTTGCAGGCGCTCGAGCTGGCCGTCGAAGTTGCTTTGCAGGGTTTCGCCGTCGGCCAGCAAGCTGCGGCTGATGATCAGCGAGGTGCCGAGCTTGGCAAAGCGCAGGATGTTGATGCTGGTGTCCTGCATTTCGGCATCGGGCAGGGCGAGCTGGAATTCGTTGAGGCGATAAGTCATGACGCACAAATCTCTTTATTGGCTGGCTTTGGGCTTGGGGAAGATCGCTTCCACGGCGCCATCGATGGTGCCTTTGACGCCTTGCCCGTCCGCAGTGGCGCCGGGGGCGCCGCCGATGTTCAGGTCCAGGGTGCCGCCGGTGTTGAACTGGGCATTGCCTTCGGCGTTGAAGTTGAACTGCACGCCGGTGAGGTTGATCTGGCCGCTGGCGTTGAGTTCGAGCACGCTCTTGCCGCACACCAGGCGCAGGTTTTCGCCAACCTCGATCAGGTAGCTGCGGCTGATGCTGTCGGTCTTGGTCGAGCCCACCAGCAAAATGTCATCGCGCTTGACCGCGCGAATGCGGTCTTCGCCGATGGTCGCCACTTCGCTGAAGTCCACCACCTTGTTGCGGTTGTGGCCCACCCAGTGGCTCTCGTCGTTCTCGACTTCGATGTCCTGGTTGCGCTCGGCGTGGATGTACAACTGCTCGGCGCCCTTCTTGTCCTCCATGCGGATTTCGTTGAAGTTCGCCGGCGTGCCGCCTTTGCTCGAACGGCTTTTCATTCCGCTCTGGGTCGCATTGGCCGGCAGGTCGTAGGGCACCGTCTGCTCGGCGTTGTAGACCCGGCCGGTGATGATCGGCCGGTCGGGGTCGCCTTCAAGAAAGCTGACGATCACTTCCTGACCGATCCGCGGGATCTGCATCGAACCCCAGTTCTTGCCGGCCCAGGCCTGGGACACGCGAATCCAGCACGAGCTGTTCTCGTTGGACTGGTCATGGCGGTCCCAGTAGAAGTGCACCTTGACCCGGCCATACTGGTCGGTCCAGATCTCTTCCCCGGCCGGGCCAACCACGATGGCGGTCTGCGGGCCCTTGACCTGCGGGCGCAGGGTGCTGGCCAGGGGGCGGAAGCTCTGCTGCGCATCGATGCAGCTGAGGTTGCTTTCGAACTGTGCATTGCCGCCGCCGGCGCCGGTTTCCAGGCGCTCCTGGACGATGTAATAGCGGGCACCGACGATCAGGTATTCGCGATTCTGGTCCTGGCGGCTGAAGCCGCTCATGCTGAACAGGTTGCCTGCCGCCAGGCCGCGGGCATTGCCGCGCAGTTCGATGCGTTCATGCAGGCTTTGCAGCGCTTCGATACGGGTACGGGCGTAATGCTCGCCGTCCTCACTCTGCACATAGGTGCCGGGGTAGTCGTACAGCGGGTAGTCGCCGGCGCTGTGCGGGCGCGGCATTTGCGAGCGCACGTCGATGCGCGCGCTGGGGCGCTGGAAGTCGTAGTCGTTAAGCTCCAGCGAGCCGGACTGCACCTCCTGGGCCAGGTGCCAGTCGTTGAGGTGGTCACGCTCGCGGTGCTGACCATCAGGTGGAAAGTACGGCACCGACTCGTAGCCCGGCACCACCTGGTGGGCGCCATAGGCATCGGCCAGCACCAGCACGTGGCGGTCCTTTTCGTGGCGGAAGTAGTAGTAGATACCTTCCTGTTCCATCAAGCGGCTGACGAAGTCGAAGCTGGTCTCGCGGTACTGCACGCAGTACTCCCACTCGCGATAGGGGCGGCTCAAGCTGTCTTCGAAGTCGGAAAACCCCAGGTCGCGAAATACCTGCTTGATGATCTGCGGGATGCTCTGGTTCTGGAAAATGCGGCAATCGGAGGTCTTGCTCAGCAGCCACAGCCAAGGCCGCAGCGTCACCCGGTAACTGGCGAACTGGCCGCGGTCGATGCTCTGGCTGCAGCGCGAAACAATGCCGTGAAAATACCGCGAGCGGCCCAGCTCCAGTTGCAGGCTGAGGCTCATGGGCTTGCCGAGCAACTGGTTGAGGTCGATGGCCGAGTTGTCCGAGGTCAGTTGCAACTCGTAGTCGAACAGCCGCCCCAGCTCTTCGCCGCCGCCCATTTCCGCCAGGATCAGCGCATCCGGGCCCAGCGGGCTGTTGATCTGCGCCAGTCGGGTGAATTGCTTGAATAGCATCGCTTATCTCGTCAAACGCGCCATCACGGCGCGTCGCTGAAGTGGTAGTGCAGGTCGTTGTCGCGGCGGCTGATGCGCACCCCGGCCAGGGCCTTGCCTTCGAGCATGCGGGTGAGGAACTCGCGGCTCATGTCCGGCAGCAGGCTGTTGGTCAGGATCGCGTCGATCATCCGCCCGCCGCTCTCGGTCTCGCTGCAGCGCGAAACGATCAAGTCGACCACTTCGTCGTCGTAGTCGAAGGCCACTTTGTGGGTGCCTTGCACGCGCTTGCGGATGCGCTCGAGCTGCAGGCGGGTGATGGCCTTGAGCATCTCGTCGCTGAGCGGGTAGTAGGGGATGGTCACCAGGCGGCCGAGCAGCGCCGGCGGGAAGATTTCCAGCAGCGGTTGGCGCAGGGCGCTGGCGATGGCCTCGGGGTCAGGGGTGTTCTGCGGGTCTTTGCACACCCGGGAAATCAGCTCGGTACCGGCGTTGGTGGTGAGCAGGATCAAGGTGTTCTTGAAGTCGATCACCCGGCCTTCGCCGTCTTCCATCACGCCCTTGTCGAACACCTGGAAGAAAATTTCGTGCACGTCCGGGTGGGCTTTTTCCACCTCGTCGAGCAGCACCACGCTGTAGGGCTTGCGCCGCACCGCTTCGGTCAGCACGCCGCCTTCGCCATAACCGACATAGCCGGGCGGGGCGCCCTTGAGGGTCGAGACGGTATGGGCTTCCTGGAACTCGCTCATGTTGATGGTGATGACGTTCTGCTCACCGCCGTACATGGCTTCGGCCAGGGCCAGGGCGGTTTCGGTCTTGCCTACCCCGGAGGTGCCGGCGAGCATGAACACGCCGATTGGTTTGTTGGGGTTGTCGAGGCCGGCGCGGGAGGTCTGGATACGCTTGGCGATCATCTGCAGCGCATGGTCCTGGCCAATGATGCGCTTGGCCAGGTGCTGGTCGAGCTTGAGCACGGTCTCGAGCTCGTTGCGGGCCATGCGTCCGACCGGGATGCCGGTCCAGTCGGCAACCACCGAGGCCACCGCCTGATAGTCGACGGTTGGCAGGATCAGCGGGGTTTCACCTTGCAGGGCGCTCAGGCGCTGCTGCAGCTCGATGAGTTTTTCGCGCAGCTCATGGCTCTGTTCGCTGCCGGTGTCGCGGTCGACCACCCCAACGTTTTCGCGCAGCTGCGCGCGGGTGGCCAGCAGCTCGTCGACCAGGGCCTTCTCTTCGGCCCAGCGGCTTTCCAGTTCGGCCAGGCGCTCGCGCTCGGTGGCCAGCAAGGTTTCAGACTGTTGCTGGCGATTGCCGATGGCGATACCGATGGCCTGCTCGCGGGCGATGATCTGCAGCTCGGTTTGCAGTGCCTCGATGCGTCGACGGCTGTCGTCGACCTCGGCCGGTACCGCATGCAGGCTGATGGCGACGCGGGCGCAGGCGGTGTCGAGCAGGCTGACGGACTTGTCTGGCAACTGGCGCGCCGGGATGTAGCGGTGGGAGAGCTTGACCGAGGCTTCCAGGGCTTCATCGAGGATCTGCACCTGATGGTGCTGCTCCATGGTCGAGGCCACGCCGCGCATCATCAGCAGAGCCTTGTCTTCGCTCGGCTCGGCGACTTGCACCACCTGAAAACGCCGGGTCAGGGCCGGGTCTTTCTCGATGTGCTTCTTGTACTCGGCCCAGGTGGTGGCGGCCACGGTGCGCAAGCTGCCACGGGCCAGCGCGGGCTTGAGCAGGTTGGCAGCATCGCCGGTGCCGGCGGCACCACCGGCACCGACCAGGGTGTGGGCTTCGTCGATGAACAGGATGATCGGTCTGGGCGAGGCCTGCACGTCCTCGATGACCTGGCGCAGGCGCTGTTCGAACTCGCCTTTCATGCTCGCCCCGGCCTGTAGCAGGCCGACATCCAGGCTGCGCAATTCGACGTCCTTGAGCGATGGCGGAACATCGCCGGCAACGATGCGCAGGGCAAAGCCTTCAACCACCGCGGTTTTGCCCACCCCGGCTTCACCGGTGAGGATCGGGTTGTTCTGCCGGCGACGCATGAGGATATCCACCAGTTGGCGAATCTCTTCGTCGCGACCAACGATCGGGTCGAGCTTGCCGCTGCGCGCCTGCTCGGTGAGGTCGACGGTAAAGCGCTTGAGCGCTTCCTGCTTGCCCAGGGCGCTGGGGGCCATGGCGCCGCTGGCTTCGCCCGGCACGGCGCCGGCATTGAAACCGTCGCTGGCGCCCAGGGCGTTTTCCGGCGAGTCGCCGACGTACTCGTCAAAGCGCTCGCTGAGGGCTTCGACCTTGATCCTGGCAAACTCCGACGACAGGCCGAGCAGGGCATTGCGCAGGCTCGGAGTCTTGAGGATGCCGAGCACCAGGTAACCGGTGCGCACCTGGCTTTCGCCGAACATCAGGCTGCCATACACCCAGCCACGCTCCACCGCCTCTTCGACCTGGGACGACAGGTCGGTGATCGAGGTCGAGCCGCGCGGCAGGCGGTCCAGGGCCTCGGTCAGTTCGCGGGCCAGGCGCGCTGGCTCCAGGTTGAACTGGCGAATGATGCGGTGCAGGTCCGAGTCCTGCAGTTGCAGCAACTGATGAAACCAGTGGGCCAGTTCCACATAGGGGTTGCCCCGCAGTTTGCAGAACACCGTGGCGGCCTCGATGGCCTTGTAAGCGACGCTGTTGAGCTTGCCGAACAGCGCGGCGCGACTGATTTCACCCATGTTCCGGACTCCTTGTGGATTGCGATGCGCGCGTCTCGGCGTAGTACCGAGCCAGTGTCAGGTCGCTGGCATCGTGTTGCGGGCGGCCGAGCCAGGTATCGAAACCCAGGCGTCGGCCAGTGTTGAGTTGCAGGGCGGGTATTTCGTCCTGCTGCAGAATCAGTTGCAGGTCCCAGTCCAGCTCGTGCCCCTGGTGCTCGGCGACCCAGGCCACCAGCTCGGCGAAGGCACTGCCATCGGGCAATAGCGACAGGTATTGCTCCAGGCTCAGCGGCCCCAGGCAGATGCGGAACTTGTGCTGGCGGTCCCAGACATGGCTGCCCAGGCACACATCCATGCCCAGCTGATTGGCGCTCGCGCCCAGGCGGCTGCGTTCAGGCAGTTGCAGCCACTGGCCAACGTATTCCTCGATGCTTACCGGCACGCCGAAGTAGGCCCCGAGAATACCGCGCAGGCCATCCGGATAGCGGGTCTGGGCGGCGAGGTGGCCGCTGTAGTGCAACTTGGCGGTATCCGGCAACGGGCCCTGATCACGCAGCGCCGGGGTGCCGCGCCCGCTCAGGGCGGCCAGGCGGGCGGCCCAGTAGTCGTCATCGGGCCGGTCATGGCTGACCGTCGGCCGCGCTTCGGCCCAGGCCCGGTAGAACAGGCTCAACAGACGGTGATGAAAGACATCGAGAAAGCGCTTGCTGGTGCTGTCGGCATTGTTGCGCTGGCGCTCGCGCATGTACTCGGTCAGGTGCAGCGGCAAGGGGCCGTTGGGGCCGCCGAGGCCAAAGAAGAACTGCTCCAGGCGCGCCGGGCCCTGATCACTGGCAGGCGTCAGCGCCGCCAGGGTGGCCGGCGCAAACGCACAGTCGAGCTGCTGGCCAAGGCGCACCGGATCATCGGCCAGGCGCAGCGAATGGCCGAAGCGTGGCAGCTGCGGCGACTCGCATTGCAGCCGGCGCAGGGCCTGGAAGAAATCGTAGTTCCAGGGTTCGGCCTGCATTTCGCTGAGGATGTTCACAGGGTCGGACGGCGTCCGGGCTTGGCTTTCCATCGCATGATCTCGCCGCGTTCGGTGGTACGGAGCACCGTCTCGGTAAAGCTGTTGATCGACACGTAACGTGCCAGGAAGCGCTCGAACACCGCACCGAGCAGGAACACGCCAGTGCCGCGAAAGGCGTTTTCGTCGAATTCCAGGGTGATCTCCAGGCCACGGCCAAAGACGATCGGCCCCGGCATCGGCAGGCGTCGCGTGCAGGCCTTGCTGCTGACCTCGCGCAGGCCGTCGATCTGCAGCTGCAGGGCGGCGTCGTGGCTGTCGCCGTACAGGCGCAGCAACTCGCGCAGGGCGGCGGCGCCCTGGCCTTGCTCGGTCAGCGACAGGTAGTTCAGCGACAACTGGCTGATCAGACGCCAGGCCTTGTTGTCATGGGCATGGCTGGCCCGTGGCCGGCTTGGCCCAGCCAGGCAGCGAATGGCGGCCACCGGCGCGCTGTCGGCCAGGGTGAAATCACTGCGGCCATCGCCGACGTTCATGAACAGCGCCAGGTCGCGGTTGGTGCACAGGGCACTGACCCCCAGTTGTCGCAGGTCGTGGCGGTAAGGCGCCTGTTGGCCATCGACCAGGCTGATGAAGGTTTCGCTGCCCATGTAGGTCGAGCGGGTACCGTTGCGGCGCTGCTCGCTGGAAAGCATGCGCGGCTCGCGGCGGACGATGTAATAGGCCTGGTCACGGCCGTAGCGCGACGGGTCGCGTACGGCATAGAAGGGCAGGAAAGCCTGGTCGGGGCCGGTGCCGTGGCCGGTAACGCTGCTCAACGAGTGGATCTCGAAATCCGTTGGCCGGGTGCGGTCGGCAATCACATGATGTTCGTTGACCCGGTCATTCAGGTGGATGCGGTCGACCCGGCGCGGGAACAGGTTGATCGCCGGTGTGCAGAAGGGCACGAACTGCTCGGCGCCGACGCTGCCTTCCAGGCTCTGGTCGTAGCGCTCGAACAGCACGATCAGCTCCAGCTCCTGACCATCGCAACGCTTTACTGCGCGATCCAGTTCGGCAAATTCTACGAACAGAAAACGCTGCGGCAGGGCGAAGTACTCCTGCAGCAGGCGGTAACCCTGGAATGCCTGCGGCACCACCGGTAGCGCCGCCTCGCGGTCATCGAAGCCGCAAGGGCGCAGGGCCGAGGTCGGGATGCGCTCGACCCAGTCGCTGCCAGGCTGGCGCGCGAACACCGCACAGGCGTTGCCCAGCAGCTGCTCGTACAGGCGAAACGGCAGTTCGTCGGCGCCGTTCAGGTACAGCGGCAGGCTGCTGAGGTCGAGGGCGTTGAACGGCAGGTCGGCGCCGGTACGCAAGGTAATGCGCAAGCCGGCGCGGGCCTTCGGTTCGCTGGCGGCCAGGCGCCCGAGGCGGGCTGCCGGGTTGCCGAAGTATTCCGCCTGGGCGACTTGCAGCGGCCACAGGGTAACGGCATGGGCACTACGAAACTCGCAAGGCGTTTGCGAATCGCGACCAAGGGTGGCGCGCAGCACGCTGCCACGCGGCAGGGTGAAGCCGGCACTTAGCGAACCTTCATCTGGATCGGCCTGCATCTGCACCACCGTCATCGACGGTGTCGGCGCCAGGTAGTGCGGGTAGGCGATCTCCAGCAGGTTGTGGGTGAAGGTCGGGTACTCGGCATCGAGCTTGAGTTGCACCCGTGCGGTCAGGTAGGCAAAACCTTCGAGCAGGCGCTCGACATAGGGGTCGGCGCAGTCGATACCGGACAGGGTCAGGCGCCCGGCGATCTTCGGGTATTCTCTGGAAAATTCTGCCGCGCTTTCGCGGATGTGTTGCAGTTCCTGGTTGTACAGCTCGAGCAGGCGCGGGTTCATGGACGTCTCCGGCGCTCGGCGGGGGCCACCCGGACATGCCCGGATTCCAGGTCAAGGTCGGTGCGCAGCAGCAACGGCAGTGCCGCCGGCTGGGCCCACAGGTCGCCTTCGATCTCGAAACTCAGGGCGTTGTTGTTCATCTCCCCCGGTGCGACCTGGGCGCGCACCCGCAGGCTGCTGCGCAGGATGCGTGGTTCGAAGGTGGCGATGGCCTGGTAAATGATGCTCTCCAGTGCGCTGATATCAATGTTCGAGGCGCTGTTACCGGCCAGTGCCGGCAGGCCGTAGTTGACCACCGAAATGCCGGCCGGGGTGTTGAGGGTGGCGGCCGCATCGAGCAGTGAAGTGGTGTTGAGCAGCCAGGTGAGGTCGCGTAGTACCGAGGCCTTGAGCTGGCTCAGCGAAAGCACGCGCTTGTCGTTGGCTTCTTGCAGGTTGCCGGGCTCGTCGTCGGTCAGACGATCGAGCAGCGAAGGCTGCAGACGGTCACGTGCAGCGATTTCGGCTACCAAGGGGCGGCTCCGGTGGTGATATGCGTGAGTGCGTTATCCCTATCGCGGGGCAAGCCCGCTCCTACAGGGTGGGAGCGGGTTTGCCCCGCGAAGAGGGCGAAACGCATCAGATCTTGACGTTCTGGCGCACGTTCCAGCCGTACTTGACCGGGCCGCCGTCTTTGGTGCCGTCAGCTTTCTGCGGCTGGTAATCGACCGTGACTTTGCCGAAGTTCAGGGTGACGTTTTCGGTCAGGCGGTCATCGCCGCCCGAGCCACCGGTGCTCAGCGAGCTGATCAGCACTTCTTCGAGGTTGATGATCAGGTACTCGACCTGGCTCTCGCCACCGGCCTTGCGCACGGTCAGCTTGACCTTGTCGATGTGCTTGCCGCTGGAGCAGTGCATCATCAGGTTGGGGCTGGATTTGTCGACGTACTTGGTCAGCGACAGGTCCTGGATGTTGACCTTGCCGGCACCGCCGCCACCACCCATGTGCATGTTGCCGGACTGGGCCATGCCCCAGCTCCAGTTCAGCACATCGATTTCGTCCTTGTGGGCCTTGTCCATGGACTCGCCCTTGATGTCGCCAATCTTGATGAAAATATCAACTGCCATGTTGTCTCCAGAGTGTGGCATCTACCACATTATTTTTTCAGTGCACGCCCCGCAGCACGGGGCGTTCTAGCGAGCCTGGGCTCAGGCGCCCTTGGCCGACGGCAACTTCGATACCAGGCGCAGCGACACGGTCAGCCCTTCGAGCTGGTAGTGCGGGCGCAGGTAGAAACGCGAGTTGTAGTAACCCGGGTTGCCTTCGACTTCTTCGACCACCACTTCGGCAGCTGCCAGTGGGTGCTGGGCCTTGGTGGTTTCGGTGGAGTGGGCCGGATCGCCATCGACGTAGTTGAGGATCCAGTCCTGCAGCCAGCGCTGCATCTCGTCCTTCTCTTTGAACGAGCCGATCTTGTCGCGCACGATGCACTTCAGGTAGTGAGCGAAGCGGCAGGTGGCGAACAGGTACGGCAGGCGCGCGGCCAGGTTGGCGTTGGCGGTGGCGTCCGGGTCGTCGTACTCGGCAGGTTTTTGCAGCGACTGGGCGCCAATGAAGGCGGCGAAGTCGGTGTTCTTCTTGTGCAACAGCGGCATGAAACCGTTCTTCGCCAGTTCCGCTTCACGGCGGTCGGAGATGGCGATTTCAGTCGGGCACTTCATGTCCACGCCACCGTCATCGGTAGGGAAGGTGTGCGCCGGCAGGTTCTGCACTTCGCCACCGGACTCGACGCCGCGAATCCGCGAGCACCAGCCGTAGTACTTGAACGAGCGGTTGATGTTCACCGCCATCGCGTAGGCGGCGTTGGCCCAGGTGTACTTGGCGCTGTCGGCGCCATCGGTGTCTTCTTCGAAAGCGAAGGCTTCTACCGGGTCGGTCTTGGCGCCATACGGCAGGCGCGCCAGGAAGCGCGGCATGGTCAGGCCGATGTAGCGCGAGTCTTCCGATTCACGCAGCGAGCGCCAGCCGGCGTACTCGGGGGTGGTGAAGATTTTGGTCAGGTCGCGCGGGTTCGACAGCTCCTGCCACGAGCCCATGCCCATCACGGTCGGCGAGGCCGCAGCGATGAACGGCGAGTGCATGGCGGCACACACCTTGGACAGCTCGCCGAGCAGCTCGACGTCCGGTGGCGACTGGTTGAAGTAGTAGTCGCCGACCAGGCAACCATACGGCTCGCCGCCGAACTGGCCGTACTCTTCTTCGTACATCTTCTTGAACAGCGGGCTCTGGTCCCAGGCTGTGCCCTTGAATTTCTTCAGGGTCTTGTGCAGGTCGGGCTTGGAGATGTTGAGCACGCGGATTTTCAGCTGCTCGTCGCTCTCGGTGTTGTTGACCAGGTAGTGCAGGCCACGCCAGGCGCTTTCCAGCTTCTGGAACTCGGGGTGGTGGATCACCTGGTTGACCTGGGCGGTGAGCTTGGCGTCGATGGCGGCAATGATCGATTCGATCGACTTGATCGCGTCATTGGACACCAGGTCGGTTTGCGCCAGGGCCTGTTCGGCCAGGGTGCGCACCGCAGTTTCGACGGCCTCGCGGGCGCGCTCGGTCTTGGGTTTGAATTCTTGCAGCAGCAGCGAAGCGAACTCGCTGGCTTGCTCGGTGGCCGCTGGCTGGGCCTGGGTATCACGCATCGGATCGGTCATGAGGCTTTGTCCTGATTAAGCGTTCGGCTCGGCATCCTGGGGCTTTGGCGCGCTGGCCAAGGCCTGGAGCAGGGCCGGATCCTTGATGGCTTTCATGATGATTTCTTCGGCGCCGGTCTTGCCGTCCATGTAGGTCAGCAGGTTGGCCAGCTGGGTCCGCGCTTCGAGCAGCTGGTTCAGCGAATCGACCTTGCGCGCCACGGCGGCAGGGCTGAAGTCGTCCATGCTCTCGAAGGTGATATCCAGGCTCAGGTTGCCTTCGCCGGTCAGCTCGTTGGGTACGTGGAACGCCACCCGTGGCTGCATGGCCTTGAGGCGCGAGTCGAAGTTGTCGACGTCGATTTCCAGGAACTTGCGCTCGGCGACCGGGGCCAGCGGCTCGGCAGGCTTGCCCGCGAGGTCGGCCATGACGCCCATGACGAAAGGCA
The DNA here is from genome assembly GCF_024748945.1 of Pseudomonas sp. B21-035. Taxonomy (NCBI): domain Bacteria; kingdom Pseudomonadati; phylum Pseudomonadota; class Gammaproteobacteria; order Pseudomonadales; family Pseudomonadaceae; genus Pseudomonas; species Pseudomonas sp. B21-035. The sequence continues at coordinate 5,497,440 of NZ_CP087179.1, read as the reverse complement.
GCTGGACCTTCTTTTCGGCGCCGTAGAGCTCGACGTCATACTCGATCTGCACCCGCGGCGCGCGATTGCGCGCAATGAATTTCTGAGAACTGGGGTTCGCCACGTTGTTCCTCCTGGTCGCAGGTGCGACGGTATTGGCGTCATCGATCGTTGCCGGTAACGGTGTTGCGTATGTGCGTTAGGTCAGGCCCGCAGGCCTCAGTCAGCTTCGGGTCCGCGCAGGGTTTCGAACTGCGACAGCCCATCGGGGATCAAGTCGCGGACGATCGCGGCAAAATCGGCGTTGACCAGATTTTTCGCGCGGTTGAGCAGCACCGGCAGCGGGCTCGAGGGCTCGTGGCGGGCGTAGTACTTGAGAATTCGGTCAAGGCTGCGCAGCACTTCGTCGCGGCTGGCGATATCGGCCGAAGCGCGGGCGATGGCGGGCGCGGGGGCGGCCTCGGCAACCGGCGTCGAGCTGTTGGCAGCGCTGCTGATTTCGCTGGCGTCGTTGGCGGCCTGCTCGCTGGCCGGCGCATGTTCGGCAAGAATCTGTGCGGCCTGGCGCAGTGGCTGCTTGAGCGCGCTCAGATCAACTCCGCTGGCCGATCCGACCTGCTCGTTGACGTATTGCTCGATTGCCTCGGCGGCCTCGCGGGCTTGCTGTAGCGCCTCGCGGGTGGCCTGCAGTTGCTCGCCATCGCTGTCGCGCAGGGCGCCGCCGAGTTCGTCGGCGTTGAGCGTCTCGCTGGCAAAGTGCTGCAAACCGCTGGCGTGCAGGGCTGCGCGCAGGCTGACCGGGCCGAAGGCGCGGGAGCGGGTCAGCAGGCTTTCGCGCAGCAGGGCGATGTTGGTCTCGCAGACCAGACCGGCGAGGGCGTTGATACGCACTGTCGGGTCGTTGTCGTCATCGGCGTCGAGCTGCGGATGGACCTGCGGCCAGTACTGGCGCAACAGCTCGTTGATCAGTTGCAGAGTGTTGGCCAGGCCGGCAATGCCGTGCAGGGCGAGGGCACTTTGCAAGAGGAAATGAGTGACGCGAAGGTCTTTGCTGCGTTGCAGCAGGGCGGTGCAGGACTGTTCGATCTGCCGCCACTGCGGAGCTTCGGCAGGCTGGATGGCATCGCCCATGACACGCTCGGGCCGGCCTTGGGCATCACGCTCCAATTGCAGGAAGTCCGGGTCGTATTCAAGGTCGTCGCCGCAAGGAAAGTTTTCCGAAACGGCAGCGAGCAAATGCGCTGAGTTCACCAGATATCGATCTCCGTATCGTCCCGTGGTGGGGGTGGCTAATGTGTGCTAGTTGGTTTTGTGACATAGCGCACATAATTTGCTGAGTTGTCCTTAGTTGATATCAAAGTGATATCACGCCTGTTCAGCAAGTTGCGCATTTTTGGTTTATTTCCAATTGGCTGTCAAGGTAAGCTAGCGGCCCATCGTGACCTGCATACTGGGCCGTACAGGTTTATTGACTTGTTGGTCAGGGTAGCGGTGGATGTCATTTGAAACTGATAAACATCAGCGAAAAGTGAACGAAATTCGGACATTCAGTAGACTTTTTCAGGGATTGGAAGCGAATCGTGGCAAGTGTGGCAGGCCTCCAGCGGGCCCACAGGCGATTCGGGATGTTGCTAAGGAGGCGTGATGTCGCTGAGTCTTACTATTACCAGTTATCACAAGATTACCCCTGGCCAATGTCCTGAAAAGTTCATCGAGTCAGGTGCCATCAGTATTGGTCGCGGCCCCGATAATGATTGGGTGCTGCCCGATCCGGAGCGTCTGGTTTCTTCGCAACATTGTGTAATTCAATATAAAGACGGCCGTTATTACCTGACCGATAACAGCACTAATGGTGTCGAATTAATTCACGCCGGTATTCGCTTGCGTCGCGGTAACAGTGAGCCGTTGATGGATGGCGAAGTCATCCGTATCGGCGAGTACGAAATCCAGGCACGGATCGATTCAAGCTTCAAGATTGCCGATGGCAACCCGTACGGTGCTGACGCCGCCAACAGCTTCGAGGCGCTGATGGCCAACCAGGCCGGTGCCGCTGCGACCCCCCAAAATGCTGTTGCGCCAGCGTTGATCCAGGGCGCGTCGAGCAATGCCACCTTGCCGGACCTGTTCGATTTTCTTGCACCGGCGAGCATTGCGCCGGTGACCCGCGCCGATCACGTGCCTGCCCAGCAGCATGATTTTCGCCCGCCAACGCCCGTAGCGTCGACGCCTGAGCCGGTACCGGCAAGCCCTGGAGTGATTCCCGAAGACTGGGACCCGTTCGCCGAACCGGTGCCGGCGGCGCCCGCGCCTGTCGTTGTAGCTGTCGAACCAGCCATGCCCGCACCCATGCCCGCGCCTGTCGAGGCCTCGGCGCAGGCTGGCGACTCCAGTGTGCTGGCCCAGGCGTTCCTGCGCGGTGCGGGCCTTGAACATCTGCGTATCGACAGCGCCCAGGTCGAGGCGCAGATGGAAGCCCTTGGCCGCAGTTATCGCTTGATGGTCGAGGGCCTGATCGATGTGTTGCGTGCGCGCAGCAGCCTCAAGGGCGAGTTCCGCATGCAGCAGACGATGATCCGCCCGGCAGAAAACAACCCGCTCAAGTTCGCGCCCAATGCCGATGAAGCGCTGCTGTTGCTGCTGCGCCATGGCAACCACGCGTTCATGGCGCCGGACCAGGCGGTACGCGACAGTTTCGACGACTTGCGCGCGCATCAGCTGGCAGTGATGGCCGGTGTTGAAGCGGCGATCAAGCACCTGCTCGGGCGTTTCGAGCCGGCGCAGCTGGAGGCGCGGCTCGGTGAACCGGCAGGGCTGTCGAAGCTGTTCGCAGGTTCGCGCCAGGCGCAGTACTGGCAGCAGTTCACCGAGCTGTACAGCAAGATTTCCCGGGAAGCCGAAGACGACTTCCAGGACCTGTTCGGGCGCGAATTCAGTCGCGCCTACGAGGAGCACAGCGCGCGTCTGCAGCGCTCCTGAAACAAACGGAAAGTGCCACGTCATTGAGGACGCAGGATGATTCGAACAATGCTGATGGCAGCGGTAACCACACTGCTGCTCAGTGGTTGTAGCAAGGATGAAGTCGCAGCACCGGTCCAGCCCGAGGTGGCGGGGCCTACCAGCGTCACCTTGTATTTCAGTGCCGCCGCCGGGCTCAACCCGGGCGCCAACGGCCAGGCCGCGCCTGTGCGCGTGCGCATTCTCGAACTGAAGAACAGCGCAGGTTTCAGCCGCGCCGATTATTTTGCCCTGGCCGAACGCGGCCCGGCGACCCTGGGCGCCGACCTGCTAGATCAGGACGAAGTGCTGGTGCAGCCCGGTGAGCAAGTGCGCATCGACCGGCCGTTGAACCCGCTGACGCGCCAGATCGGCCTGGTGGTCGGCTACCGCGAAATCGACCAGGCGCAATGGCGCAGCCTGCTGCCAGTGCCGCCGCTGGACTACCAGATCAGCCTCGATGTTCGCGCTGTGCGCAGCGTTGCCCATACCTCCCCAACCAGCACCGCCCAATAGGCGATCGGAGAAGCCATGTCCTGGAACAATCGTGTGGTCTGGTCGGAAGGCATGTTCCTCGGAACCCAGCACTTTCAACAACATGACCGTTATCTCGAGAACCTTATCGATGCCCGCAGCCGGCCGCTGTCGGCGGGCGCCTGGGGCTTCTCCGAGCTGCTGGTCGACCAGGGCCTGCTGGCCCAGGGCAAGCTGGCCATCGTTTCTGCCCGCGGGCTGCTGCCCGATGGCACGCCGTTCAACATCCCCCACGATGACCTGGCGCCCAGCCCGCTGAACATCGACGACAACCTGCGTGATGGCCTGGTGTACCTGGCCTTGCCGCTCAAGCGCGCCGGTGCCCGCGATACCGTGGACGAAGGCGAAGCCGCAGGTGGCGCGCGTTATGTCAGCCGGGTGGCCGAAGTGCGTGACGACAACGCGCCGTTCGAGAACCGCGCCCCGGTCGCCCTTGGCTCCCGTGCGCTGCGCTTGATCACCGCCGAAGAAGGCCTGAGCGACTATGCCGCGCTGGGCCTGGTACGTATCAAGGAAAAACGCGCTGACCGCGCCCTGGTGCTGGATGACAGCTATATCGCGCCGGTGCTGGATGTATCGGCGAGCAAAAGCCTGTCGGCATTTCGCAGCGAACTGCTGGGCCTTTTGCATCAACGCGGTGAAGCACTGGCCGGGCGGGTGGTGGCCTCCGGTGCCGGTGGTGCTTCGGAGATCGCCGACTTCATGCTCCTGCAACTGGTCAATCGCGCGCAACCGCTGGTCGAGCACCTGAGCCAGTTGAGCCCGTTGCACCCGGAGCGGCTGTACAGCGAGCTGGTCAGCCTGGCCGGTGAGTTTGCCACCTTCTGTGCCAGCAACCGCCGCCCGGGTGAGTTCCCGGTGTACCAGCATGACGACCTGGCGGCGAGCTTCGCCCCGGTCATGCAGGCGCTGCGCGAAGCCCTGTCGATGCTGATCGACAGCAAGGCCACGCCGATCCCGATTGTCGAAAAGGCCTATGGCATTCATGTCGCCATGCTTGCCGACCGCAGCCTGCTCGACAATGCCAGTTTCATTCTCGTGGTGCGTGCCGACGTACCGAGCGAAACCCTGCGCGGGCGCTTCGCCCAGCAAAGCAAGATCGGCGCGGTCGAGCACATCCGTGACCTGGTCAACCTGCAACTGCCGGGCATCGGCCTGCTGCCGCTGCCGGTGGCACCACGGCAGATCCCGTTCCATGCCGGCTCCACCTACTACGAGCTCGATCGCGGCAGCGAGCACTGGCAGCAACTGCAGAACGCCGGCGGCTTTGCCTTCTACGTCGCAGGCGAATTCCCGGGGCTGAACCTGGCCTTCTGGGCCATCCGAGGATAAGCCGCAATGCAGCCTAACGACCCGTCGGCGCCACCGGCCAACGACCGCACCCAGTTCATGCCGCGCCCCGGTGGCCGCAGCCCGCAGGCTGGTACGCCGGAGCCTGTGGCGGCGCCGTCGATGCCGGCGCAGCCGCTGCCCGCCGGCCAGGCGCTGGGCCTCAACCCACTGGAAAGCGCCGCCGGGCCGTTGCTGGCCTTGCTGACCCGCTTGCGCAGCACCATCGCCCATCCGGCCCCGGCCAGCCTGCGTGCGCAGTTGCTGGCCTATCTGCGTCAGTTCGAAGAGCGCGCCGAAGCCGCCGGCGTGGCCCGTAACGAAGTCATGCTGGCCCGTTACGCACTGTGCACTGCGCTCGATGAAGCGGTGCTCAGCACGCCGTGGGGCAGCAGCAGTGACTGGGGCAAGCAGAGCCTGCTGATCACTGTGCACAACGAAGCCTGGGGGGGCGAGAAGGTCTTCCAGCTGCTCGAGCACTGCCTGCAGAGCCCGCGCGAACGCCTGTACCTGCTGGAGTTGTTGTACCTGTGCATGTGCCTGGGCTTCGAGGGCCGTTACCGGGTTATCAACGGTGGCCGCGCCCAGCTCGAAGCCTTGCGCGAACGCACTGCTGCCGCTATCCGCAGCGCCCGGGGCGAGTTCGAGCGCGAACTGTCGCCGCACTGGCGCGGGGTCAGCGTCAGCCGAGATCGGCTGTCGCAGTTCATCCCGCCCTGGGTGGGCCTGGCCATCGCCCTGGCGTTGCTTGTGGCTCTGCTGTTTGCCCTGCGCATGATGCTCGCCGCCGACGCGGAGCCTGTGTTCAAGAACATTCATGCCCTGGGCGAAATCCCGGTGCAGGCCATCGACCGTCCGGTGACCCAGCCCAAGCCGGTGGAACGCCCACGCCTGGCGGGTTTTCTGGCCAGCGATATCAAGGCCGGGCGGGTCAGCGTCGAAGACGCCGTCGACCGTTCGGTGGTGACCATCCGTGGCGACGAATTGTTCGCCTCGGCCAGCACCAGCATCAACGACAGCCTGCAGCCACTGATGCTGCGCATTGCTGACGCCATCGGCCAGGTCAAGGGCCAGGTGCGCATCACCGGCCACAGCGACAACCGGCCGATCGCGACCTTGCGCTTCCCGTCCAACTGGGCGCTGTCCCAGGCCCGCGCCGAGCAGGTGCTGCAGATCCTGGCCGCCAAGACCGGCCAGCCCGCGCGCTTTACCGCGCAGGGCCTGAGCGACACCGAACCACTGGCAGCGAACAACACGGCCGAAGGCCGGGCAAAGAACCGCCGGGTTGAAATCACTGTATTGGCGGAGGGGGTCGAGTGAAGGCGTTTTTCGGATTTGTCATTCGCTGGGTCATTCCGCTGCTGGGCCTGATCGCCCTGAGTCTGATCATTTGGTTCGTCGGCCCGCTGTGGGACATGCTGATCCCGGCAGGGCGGCGCTGGGCGCTGATTGCCCTGCTGTTTGCAGTGTGGCTCGGCTATCGCCTGTGGCGCTTCATCGAGGCCCGCCGCCAGGCGGCAGAAGTCATGCGCAGCCTGGCTGCAGAAACAGCTCCTGACCCTGCCAGCGTGGCCACCGCCGAAGAACTGGCAACCCTGCGCCAGCGCATGGACGAGGCCCTGGCCCTGCTGAAAAAGGCGCGCCTGGGTGGCGATGAGCGGCGCAACTTGTACGAGCTGCCGTGGTACGTGATCATCGGCCCGCCGGGCTCGGGCAAGACCACGGCGCTGGTCAATTCCGGCCTGCACTTTCCGCTGGCGGCGCAGCTTGGCGCCGGGGCGATTCGCGGCGTCGGCGGCACGCGCAACTGCGACTGGTGGTTTACCGACCAGGCGGTGTTGCTCGACACCGCTGGCCGCTATACCACCCAGGACAGCCACGCCCAGGTCGACAAGGCGGCCTGGCTGGGCTTTCTCGATCTGCTGAAAAAGCAGCGCGCGCGCCGGCCGATCGATGGCGCTTTCATTGCCATCAGCCTGTCCGACCTGTTGCTGGGCAGCGACGCCGAACGTGCTGCCCATGCTGCGGCCATCCGCTCGCGTATCCAGGAGTTGTACAGCCAGCTTGGCGTGCGTTTTCCGATTTACCTGATGCTGACCAAGCTCGACCTGGTGCCGGGTTTCATGGAGTTCTTCGACACCCTGAGCAAGGAAGAGCGCGCTCAAGTGTGGGGTATGACCTTTGCCCTGGACGACGACAAGTCGGTCGAAGGGCCGCTGGCGCAGTTCCACAGCGAGTTCGCCGGCCTTGAGCAACGCCTCAACGAGCGCCTGGTCGAGCGCCTGCAGCAGGAGCGCGACCCGGCGCGGCGCGATCTGGTTTACGGCTTTGTCCAGCAGTTCGCTGCCTTGCGCTCCAACCTGCAGGGCTTTCTCGACGGCGTGTTCAAGCCCAATGCCTATGAAGAACGCGCCCTGTTGCGCGGCGTGTACTTCACCAGCGGCACCCAGGAAGGCAGCCCGATCGATCGCCTGATCGGCGCCATGGCCCAGAGCATGGGCCTGGACCGTCAGCATCTGGCACGCCAGAGCGGCACCGGGCGCAGCTACTTCATTGAAAAACTGTTCAGCGCCGTGGCGTTTGCCGAGCGCGGGCTGGTCGGGGTCAACCCGCAAGTCGAGCGCCGGCGCAAATGGTTGGCCCGTGCTGCACTCGCCGCCAGCGTTGCCCTGGTAGTGCTGGTCGGCAGCGTGTGGGCGCTGAGCTATCGCGCAAACCAGGCTTACATCGCCCAGGTCGAGCGTAAGCTCGCGCCGCTGGGGCCAGTCCTGCAAACCTTGAGCCCGGCCCAGCGCGATGTACTGGCGGTACTGCCGTTACTCAATGCCGTGCGCCATCTGGCCGAGGATCCGCCCAGTTGGGCCGAGGGGTTGGGGCTGTACCAGGGCGACATGCTCGAAGCCGAGTCGGCCAGCGTCTACCGCAAGTTGCTGATTGCCGTGTTCGCTCCGCGCCTGGTCACCCGTATCGAAGAGCAACTGCACAGCGGCGGTGGTTCGGACTTTCTCTACGAAGGCCTCAAGGCCTACCTGATGCTGGCTGACGGCGAGCATTACGACCCGGACTTCATCAAGGCCTGGGTCAGCCTCGACTGGGAGCAGAGCCTGCCTCGCGACCTGGCCCCGGAGCAGCGTGCGGCATTGGGCGAGCATCTGCAGGCGCTGTTTGAAAAGCGTCCGCCGAATGCGCGCCTGGATGCCAACCTGATCGAAGACCTGCGTCGCCAATTGCAGCAGTTGCCGGTGGCCCAGCGCGTCTATGACCGGGTCAAACGCCAGCAGTTGCCCAAGGGCGTCAGCGATTTTCGCCTGAGCGAAGCGGCTGGCCGCGACGCCGCGCTGGTGTTCAGCCGCAAGAGCGGCAAGCCTTTGGGTGAACCCTTGAGCGGGCTGTTTACCCTCGATGGCTATCGCAAGGCGTTTCTTGCCACCAGCCTGCAACACAGCAATACCCTGGCTGAAGAGCGTTGGGTGCTGGGCCGCGAGCAAGCCGATGAAGGTGATGTGACTAGCCTAGCCGCCGACGTGCGCCGTTTGTATTTCGCCGACTACATCCGCCACTGGGACGCGCTGCTGGCCGATATCGACTTTGTGCCGATCACCAGCGTGGCCCAGGCCGCCGATGTTCTGCGGGTGATTTCCGGGCCGACCTCGCCGCTGAAAAAGCTGCTGAGCGCCGTGGCCAAGGAAACTAACCTGCAACAGCAAGACCCGCTTGCCGCGGCCCAGGCCAAAGCCAGCGAGGCTGGTGTCGACCAGCTCAAGCAGCGCCTGGGTAACTTGCTGGGCCAGGATGCTCCGGCCGATAGCCGCCAGGCGCAGCAAGACCAGGACCCGGTCACCGCGCACTTTGCCGACCTCGCCAGCCTGGTCAGCAAGGGCGAGGGCGAGCCGGCCGCCATCGACGGCCTGCTCACCGACATGAACGCCTTGTACGTGCAGGTCAGTGCCATGGTCGGTGCCAGTGGCGACGCCCTGCTCGGCGAGGCCAAGAACCAGGCCACGGCCGCCGCCAACCGCGTCAGCCTCACCGCGCAGCGCCAGCCGCCGATGGTTCAGGGCCTGGTCAAGTCGGTGGTCAACTCGACCACCAACACCATGATGGGCGGCGTGCGCAATCAACTGAACGCCGCCTGGACCAGCGAAGTGGTCAACGTTTATCGCCAGTCGCTGAGCGGTCGTTATCCGCTGGCAGCGGGCAGCTCGCGGGATGCCACGCTGGACGATTTCGGCCAGTTCTTCGGCGTCGGCGGGGTGATGGACAGTTATTTTCGCAAGTACCTGCAGCCTTATGTCGATACCTCGGCCAACCCTTGGCGCTGGCAGCCGGGCGCGGCGCAGAAGCTCGGCATTGGCTCTGGCGTGTTGCACACCTTTCAGCGTTCGGCGGCGATTCGCGATGCGTTCTTCCGCTCGGGCGGCATGCAGCCGACCGTGCGCTTCGAGCTCAAGCCGGTGGCCATGGACGCCTCGGTCACCCAGTTCTTGCTCGACCTCGATGGCCAGCAGATCAGCTATGACCACGGCCCGAGCCGCCCGGTTGCGATGCAGTGGCCAAACCCCAACAGCATCGGCGTGGTGCGCCTGTCGATCATGCCGCCATCGGCCAGCGGTCGTTCCGGGCTGACCCTGGAAGGGCCGTGGGCCTGGTTCCGCTTGCTCGATCAATCCGACCTGGTGGCCGGCAACGGCCCGGATCGCTTCAGCCTGCGCCTGCGCGTCGATGGCGCCAGCGTGTCGTACGAGCTGCGCGCCAACAGCGCCTTCAACCCGTTCAAGAGCCGCGTGCTCAGCGGCTTCAGCCTGCCGGAGCGGTTGTGATGGCGGGCGTCGGCTTCTACGGCAAGCTGGCCAGCCGCGGCGACTTTGTCAGTCGCGGATTGCCGCAAAGCTTTATCCAGCCCTGGGACCAGTGGCTGGCGGCCGGGCTTGTGGCCAGCCAGCAGCAACTGGCCGAGCGCTGGTTGCCGGCCTATCTGGTCAGCCCCTTGTGGCGCTTCGCCCTGGCCCCGGGAGTATGCGGGCCCGACGCTGTAGTGGGGGTGTTGATGCCCAGCATTGACCGGGTAGGGCGCTATTTCCCTCTTATCCTGGCCCAGGTTCTGGCGCCGGATGAGTCGCTGGCGGCAGTGGTGAGTGGCCCGGATAACTGGTTCGAGCAGTGTGAAACCCAGTTACTGGCAACCCTCGAGCCGCAAGCCGCTTTTGAGGCGTTCGATGCAGCAGTGCAGGGCATTGATGCCCCTCGTAGTGCTGTTGTTTCAAGCCCGGTTGTGGGTGGGTTGCAACGCTTTGCAGCGGTGACCTCGCAGGCGCGCCAGGCAGCCTTGGCCGAAAGCGCCTGCGCCGGCATGAGCCTGTGGTGGGGGCGCGGCTCGGAGCATATCGAGGCGGGAATGCTGCGCTGTGCGGGCCTGCCGCACAGCGAGGATTTCGCCAGTTTTCTTTTGGGTAGTGAGGCGGCGCGCTAGATGACGGCTTTGCATTACACCGCAGCCAGCTACAGCCATGTCGGCCTGGTGCGCAGCATCAATGAAGACGCTTGCCTGGACCTTGCCAGCGAAGGCCTGTGGGCAGTTGCCGATGGCATGGGCGGGCATGCGGCGGGCGACTACGTCAGTTGCCTGATCGTCGATACTTTGCGCCAGTTGCCGACCACGGCGTCCCTCAATGACTTCGCCCAAGTGCTGCGCCAGCGGCTGTCGGCGGTCAACGCGGCAGTGCGCGAAGAAAGCGCCCGGCGTGGCGTGGCGATGATGGGCAGCACCCTGGTGCTGCTGGCGGTGCGCGCTGACCAGGGTATCTGCCTGTGGGCCGGGGACAGCCGCCTGTATCGCCTGCGCGACGGGCGCCTGGAAGGTATCTCGCGCGATCACAGCTACGTGCAGGAACTGCAGGACAGCGGCCTGCTCAGCGAGGCCGAAGCGCGGGTGCACCCGCGGGCCAACATCGTCACCCGGGCAATTGGCGTCGAGCCCGAGCTCGAACTTGAGGCCGTGCACCTGCAGGTCCTCCCTGGCGATACCTATCTGCTGTGCAGCGATGGTCTGAACAAGACCGCCGAAGACCATGAAATTCGCGAAGTGCTGGGCCACAGCGACCCCTACCAGGTGGTCCGCAGCCTGGTGCACCTCGGCCTGACCCGGGGCGCCCCCGATAACATTACCGCCGTCGTCATCAAGGCCGGTTGAAGACCAAGCACATGGACAAAGTGATCCCCGGATACGACATCGACGGCGAGATTGGCGAAGGCGCCATGGCCACCGTCTACCTTGCCACCCAGCGCTCGCTGGAGCGCAAGGTGGCCTTGAAGGTCATGGCCGCGGCGCTGGCTGCCGACCCGACCTTCTGCGAGCGCTTCCTGCGTGAAGGCCGCACCCTGGCGCGCTTGTCGCACCCGCACACGGTGACCATCCACGACATCGGCAATGTCGGCGAGCTGTACTACATGGCCATGGAGTACCTGCCCAACGGTACGCTCAAGGAGCGTATCGCCGCCGGGGTCACGCCGGAGCAGGGCCTGCTGTACATCCGCCAGATCGCTTCGGCGCTGGGTTATGCCCATGCCCAGGGCCTGGTGCACCGGGATGTGAAACCGGCCAACATTCTTTTTCGTGCTGACGGCACTGCGGTGCTGTCGGACTTTGGCATCGCCAAGTCGCTGGATGACCGCACCCAGTTCACCCAGGCCGGGTTTGCCGTCGGCACCCCCAGCTACATGAGCCCGGAGCAGGCGCGCGGCCAGGAAATCGACGGCCGCGCCGACCTCTATGCCCTGGGCGTGGTGTTTTACGAGATGCTGGTTGGCAAACTGCCCTACAGCGGCAACGACGCGCTGTCGACGGCCTTGGCGCATTTGACCGAGCCGTTGCCGGAGCTGCCGATCGAGCACGGCCGCTATCAGGACATTCTCCGTGGCCTGCTGGCCAAGGACCCGGCCGAGCGCTTTGCCGATGCCGAGACCTTGCTGGCGGCGCTCGACCGGCTACCCGTGCAAGACACCGAAAGCACCCTGATCCAGCCGCTGCCGATTGCAGCGCCGGTGCCACCCCTAGCCGTAGAGCCAGCACCGCCAGCGACGCAACCAGAACCGGTCACCAAGGCCTCGCCACCTGCAGCCCCGCGCAAGCGCCCGACACCGGCCTTGCTCGCCATTGCCGTTGCTGCCGCACTGGGCCTGGGCGGGATTGGCTACTGGGCCATGAGTGGCGACGAACAGGTAGTGGAGGCGCAGCCGGTACAAGCCCGCGAGCCAATAGCGTCCACCGTTGCAACCGCGAGCAACGACAGTGACCGGCCATTGCTGATGGCCGGCAAGAAAACCCTGTTCCAGCGCGTGCTGAGCCGGCCGGGCGCGCAGGTCGTCAAGCAGCCGGGCGCCACGCCCAGCGATACCTTGCCGGCCTTTACCGTGCTCTATGTCTACCAGCGCCAGGACGTCAACGGCAGCCCCTGGCTTGAGGTCGGCACCGCCAGTGACGGTCGCCGCGACGGCTGGTTGCCAGCCTCCCAGGTCAGCGACTGGAAGCAGAGCCTGGTATTGAAGTTCACCGAACGCTCGGGGCGTGCGCCGGTAATGTTCCTGCGCCAGGCCGATGAGCTTGAGCGTTTGCTTGGCGACACTTCGGCCGCCCGTGCCGAGCTGCTCAAGGCGCAGAACAACCCCGACGAAGTGCCGCAAGTGATGGCCCTGGAACCCAGCGCCAGCGCCGTGCCCCAAGAGCAGTTCTACCTGATGCCGATCTTCGAGGCGCGCGAGAGCTTCGACGAAAACGGCCAGCCGCTGCAGCTGCTCAATGTCGCCTCCATCGACCCGGGCAACAGCGCACCCGCCGGCGAAGCGAAAGCCGCCGGCATGGCCACCTCAGGCGACGCCTTCCGTACCGCCGTGGTGCTGGTGGTGGATACCTCGGTATCGATGCAGCCTTATATCGATCAGGTCCGCCAGGTGGTGCACGAGCTGCACGGGCAGATTTCGCGCCGTGGCGAGCTGGGCAACGTCAGCTTCGGCCTGGTCGGCTTTCGCAACAACACCACGCGCACGCCTGCCCTGGAGTACCTGACCAAGACCCTGGTAACACTCGATGAAGGCCGCGATCCCGAGCGTTTTTTGAAGCTGGCCGAGCAGGTGAAAGCCACCAACGTCTCCAGCCATTCGTTCAACGAAGACGCTTTTGCCGGGATCATGCAGGCGGTCGACGGCATGGACTGGTCCGGCTACGGCGGGCGCCTGATCCTGCTGGTCAGTGACGCCGGCTCCCTGCGCAAGAACGACCGCTACAGCAGCACCCAGATGAACGAAGCCGAAGTGCGCCAGGCGGCCTTGAGCAAGCAGATCAAGATCTACGCCCTGCACCTGCGCACCGAGGCCGGCAAGAAGAACCACGCCTACGCCGAGCAGCAGTATCGGGTGCTTACGGCCGATGCCAACCCGCAGATCGGCGACCTGTATGTATCGGTACCCGGTGGCGATGTGCACAAGTTTGGCGAGCGGGTGCGCGAGATCGGTTCGACCTTCGCCGATCTGGTCCACCAGGTGCGCAGCAACACCGTGCAACCGGCGCCGCTGCTGGCGGCTTCGCCGAGCATCGCCGACAAATCCGCCGCCATCGGCTATGCCATGCACATGGATTTTCTTGGCCGCAAGAGTGCCAGCCAGGCGCCGCAACTGGTCAGCGCCTGGACCTCAGATCGTGACCTGACCAACCCGGCGCTGCCGACCCTGCAGGTCTGCGTGATGCTCACCAAGCTGCAACTCAACGACCTGCAGCAGTCACTGAAGCTGATCGTCGATGCCGCGCGCAAGACCCGCACTTCGCCCAAGGATTTCTTCCAGGAAATCGCCAGCGCCAGTGCCTACATGAGCCGCGACCCGGCCGCCCTGCGCAAAGGCGCCAACCTCGCCGAAGGCGGTGTGCTGGGCGAATACCTGGAGGGCCTGCCGTACCGCAGCAAGTCCCTGAGCATGACCCAGGACCTGTGGTTGTCGCTCAGCGTTGGCGAACAGGAAGACTTCATCGACGAGCTCGATTCGAAGATCCGCCTGTACGAAACCTTCCACAACGACATGGCCAACTGGGTGCGCTTCGGCAATGCCGAGCCCGGTGACGCCTTGTACCGTGTGCCGTTGTCGACGCTGCCATGATGATCAACCTGCACGCGCTGCGCAAAACCCGCGGCCTCGGCAACCAGCGCTACAGCCTGGAGATCGAGCGCCTGGAGCTGCGTGCCGGTCAGCAGCTGGCGCTGGTCGGCCCCAGTGGCTGCGGCAAGAGCACCTTGCTCGACCTGCTGGCCTTGGTGCTGCAGCCCGATCAGGCCGAGCGCTTTGTGTTCAGCACCGACTCGCACACCTACGACGTTCAGCAGCTGTGGCGTGAACAACGCCAGGAGCACCTGGCGCACCTGCGCCGCCGGCATCTGGGCTATGTGCTGCAAGCGGGGGGCTTGCTCGGCTTTCTCGATGTGCGCAGCAACATCGCCCTGCCGCGCCAGGTGCTTGGCCTGGGCAATGACGGCAGCGTGCAGCGCCTGGCCGAGCAACTGGAGATTGACGATCAGCTCGACAAGCAGCCAGGCGCCTTGTCGGTCGGCCAGCGCCAGCGGGTCAGCTGTGCCCGTGCCCTGGCGCACAACCCCGACCTGCTACTGGCCGATGAGCCGACCGCGGCCCTGGACCCGCTCAATGCCCAACGGGTGATGCAACTGCTGCTGCGCCAGGCGCAAGCACGGCAGGTGACCTGCCTGGTCGCCACCCACGACGAGGCGCTGGCCCGTGATGCCGGCTTGCAGGTGTTGCGCATGGTCTGCCGCCGCGATGCCGACGGTGGTGTCACCGCCACGTTGGAGGGCCAGCCGTAATGCGCCCGATGCTGATCGCAAGCCTGGCCTGGCGGGACTATCGCAACGACGCGCGTCTGTCCGTTTGCAGCGTGCTGGCCCTGGTGGCGGTGATTGCGCCGTTGCTGGTGCTGTTCGGTCTGAAATTCGGCCTGGTCAGCAGCCTTACCGAGCGTTTGCAGCGCGACCCGGCCGTGCGGGAAGTCATCCCCTTGGGTGGCGGTCGTTTCAGTGCCGACTTCGTCGCTGAACTGGCGGCGCGTAACGACGTCGCCTTCGCCTTGCCGCGTACCCGGCAGATTGCCGCGACCGCCGACCTGGTGCTGGCTGCGCGCAAGGTCGTGGTCAATGTCGAGATGATCCCCACTGCGCTTAACGATCCGTTGCTGCAAGGGCTGGCCGTCCCCGGTGCGGTCGACCAGATCGTCCTCAGCCGTACGGCGGCAGAAAAGCTTGGCGCGAAGGCGGGTGATCAGCTTGATGCTTCGTTCAGCCGCCAGCTTGCCGGGCAGATCCAGGCCCAGCGCACCACCTTGAAGGTCGTCGCCGTGCTGCCGCTGGAAGCCTTCGAGCGCGATGCCTTGTTTGCGCCGCTGGCGCTGCTGGAAGCCGCCGAAGACTACCGTGATGGTCGCGCCGTGCCCGCTTTCGGCTGGGAAGGTGAGCGCCATACCGGTGAGGTGCAACGGGTTTATCCGGCCTTCCGGCTGTACGCGCGCAACCTCACCGATGTCGAGCCGCTGCGGCGCTTTTTTGCCGATCGCCAGTTGCTGGTCTCGACCCAGGCCCCGGCGATTGCCCAGGTGCAGTCGCTGAGCCGCAACCTGACCCTGGTGTTCTGGATCATTGCCGCGCTGGCCGTGGCGGGCGCGTTTGCGGCGATCTGCGCCGGCGCCCTGGCGGCGGTCGAGCGCAAGCGCCGCGAGCTGTCGGTGTTGCGCCTGCTCGGTTTCAGCACCGCTGCCTTGCTTGCATTTGTCGTGCTGCAGGCGTTGTACAGCGGGGTGTTTGCCGCTGTCATCGGCGCGGCGCTGTACGCCCTGGCCGAAAGTGGCCTCAACCAGTTGTTCATGCAGATGCCCGGCGAGTACGCCAGCCATCTGCTCCCGTCGCATTACCTCGTTGCCTTGCTCGCTGTGCTGCTGGCCAGCGCGGCCGCTGCCGCCCTGGGGGGCTGGCGCGTGGCGCGAATAGACGCTTGTGAAGGAATTCGAGATGTTTGACCGCCGCTTACCCGTCCTGGCGCTGATCGTCGCCGCCCTGAGCCTGGTGTCCTGCGCCCAGGCCGAGGACGACAGCAAGCCTGCCAGCAATAAACTGGACAATCCCAAGCCACTGGCCGACGACATCAGCCTGCCGCTGCCGTGCGACGGCGAGATGGTCTTCCGCCACGTCTACGTGCTGGCCCAGGGCAGCCTGGACGACCGTGAGGTGAACCTTGGCTACCCCTTCAGCGAAGGCGAAGCGGGCTACAAGCAGTCGTTCATTTCCGGCTATCGCCGTGACTTTATCAACGGCCAGTTCAGCCTCCAGGACCTGTCTGCCGACTGGAAAAAACGCATTAGCCCGAGTCTGCCGAGGACCGACGCCGGCAGCCCGCTGAAGCCGATGATGTACTTCATCGGCAAGTACGAAGTCACCGCCCGCCAGTACGCTCAGGTGATGGCCCAGGCCCAGTCGCTGGCCAGCGGCGAACCGGCGCCGGCCTGTGAAGCACCGAGTGGCATGGCCGGGCGTTTGCCCAAGGTCAAACTGTCGCGCTTTGAGGCCGAGCGTTTTTCCGCGGTGTACAGCGCCTGGTTGATGAAGAACCATCGTGACCTGCTGCCGGTCAGTGGCCGTGGCAACAAGGCCGAAGACGGCGGTGTAGGCTTTGTGCGCCTGCCCACCGAAGTGGAGTGGGAGTTCGCTGCCCGTGGCGGCTCCGCCGTCAGCCGCCAGGAGCTGGAAGGGCGGCTGTTCCCGCGCCGCCTCGAGGGCAGCGAAAGCGACGGCCCGCTGGCCGACTGGGCGGTGTTCAACCAGGTCGCCGGCGGCACCGGCCAGGCCGCGCGCCTGACCCCGATCGGCACCAAGCTGCCCAACCCGCTGGGTATGTTCGACGTACTCGGCAACGCCGCAGAGATGGTCCAGGAATCGTTCCAGCTGGTGCACGCCGGGCGGCGCCAGGGCGCTTATGGCGGGTTTGTGGTCAAGGGCGGCAATTACCTTGAAGGCGAGGGCACGCTGTTTACCGGCATGCGCCGCGAGTACCCGCTGTTCGGCGCCGATGGTACCGAGCAAAGCAACGAGACCACAGGTTTTCGTGTCGCCATCGGCGCGCTGTCGGCGCCGCGTTCGCGTTATGAGGAACTGTTCGAACAATGGCAGAAAGAGGGCCGCCTGGCCGCGCTGACCGATGCCATCGACGACGCCCAGGACCCGACCAAGCGCCTGGACAGCATCATCGCCGCCAGCGCCGACCCGCGCCTGCAAGCCGAGCTTGGCCTGGTCAACGAAGAGCTCAAGCGCAACGTCTCGCTGATCGCCCAGCAGCGCGAAGAAGCCGCCGGCAACCTGATCCAGTCGGCGGCGCTGGTGGCCGAAACCATCAATAACTACAACATCCGCCTGACCAACCTGCAGAAAACCCAGCAGCAGGCCAAGGCTTCTGGTGACGAGACCAGCGCCAAGCTGTTTGCCGCTGCCATCAACAACGGCCGCAGCGCCCTCGACGGCGCCGTGGCGATCTACATCGACAACCTTGCCACCGGCACGCGCTACACCGACGCGGTGATCCAGGCGCAGTTCCAGCGGGTCAAGGAAGAGCTCAATCGCAAGCCAGTGCTGGGCAAGAGCCTGCTCAGCCGCGCGACCCTGTTCGTCCGTCATGTCGGGGACTATCGCCAGCAACGGCGCGCCGACCCGGCGACGATTTTGAAAGAACTGCTCGCATCAGCCGCCCCGCAACCTTGAGCGGCTGTCGAGCGAGCATCGTAGTGACCGGGGCGACATGAGGTTGTCCCGGGCGTGTTTAAACAAAGAGAGAACCTGACCATGCTTTCAACTCGCAAGCCCTTCTTCACTGCTTCCAACGGCCGGGCCGCGCTGCTGCTGGCGGCCGGTTTCAGCACCGTCCTGCTGACTGGCTGCGCCAGCTCGCCGGCGTCCAAGGTCGGTGCGACGACCAAGGTCGAGTACTACCCGAGCTGCTACGAGCCGGTGCAGCACCTGCGCGCCACCGATTCGGACATGACCAAGTCGGTCGCCACCGGTGCCCTGATCGGTGCCGTCGGCGGCGCGCTGACCGGCGCCCTGACCGGCAACTCCGACAACCGTGGCCGCAATGCTGCCATCGGTGCTGCCGGTGGTGCTCTGGTCGGCGGTGCAGCCGGTTACTACACCGAGCGCCAGAAGCAGATCAGCGACGACAACCAGCGCATCGGCTCCTACGCCACCGACATCAACAAAAGCGCGGCCGACATGGACCGCAGCACCGCTTACGCCAAAGCCTCCCAGGCGTGCTACCAGCGTGAGTTCGCCAACCTGATGGATGGCCGCAAGAGCAACAAGATCAGCGATGGCGAAGGCCGCAAGCGCCTGGCGGAAATCATCGCCGGCCTGCAGGAGTCGAACAACCTGATCACCGCGGTCAACGGCCGTCTGGGTGAGAACCTCAACAACTACACCCAGGCTTACGAGCAAGACCTCAAGCAGGTCGGCGTACCGCGCAACGATGTGGTGATCGTCGCCGAAGCCCAGGCGCCGGTGCTGGCCACCGGTAACGCCAAGAAGACCAATACCGGCAAGACCAAGACCCCGCCACCGGCGAAGAAAAAGCTGCCAGAGGTACCGAAGGAAGCCGTCGCCACCGAGAAGACCCTGCAGGACGCCAACGCCAAGAAGGCTGAAAGCCAGAAGGTTGCCAGCGCCGGCCAGAGCCAGGTCAACAACATGTGCAAGAACCCGGACATGGGTGACTGGGCACCGGTGCCTTGCCCTAACGTGTAAGGCTTGAGCCACAGCGTCGCCCGGCTCGGTGCCATAAGGCCGGGCGACCTGTGCGCCGTTTCAAGGAAGACCGTTCATGAGTGAGTTACTCAACCGACTGGATAACAATCCGTCGCAATTTTTCGCAAGGCAGCGCATCGAAAGCAGCATCAACCTGCCGAAACTCTTTGCCGCCATCGATGCCGATCCGGGCATTGTCGGTGCTGGGGTGGTGTATATCGATGCGGATTACAACGTGGTGACGCTGCGTGAGTTTCAGCCGATATGCAGTGTGCTACCCAAGCGGGTGATTTTGCGTGAGGCGAAGAAGTATCTGGCGCCTGCGCAGTTTGCCGATCAACTGCAGAACAACCCCCGTGAAGCGCGAGTGGTGAAAGAAGCGGTCAATACCACGCTTGCCTGTGCCAGTGCGATTCTTGGGTGGTTCGTTATGGTCAGCGGCACCATCGCTGTCCCGTTCAGTGGTGGGTTGGGCGCTGTGGTGGCGATTGCGGGCAAGGCCGCAATTGCAGCAGGTGCGATGCAATGCATGATCGGCGTCGCCAGAACCGGCCAGGAAATTATCGATCCATCGTTGAACGACGAACTGGATGCGCAGGAGTGGTTTCGTCACACCTCGAACGTCCTGGATGCCGTGTCACTGATGGGAGTGGGTGCTTCCGGCCTGACCACGGTCAAGTTTCTACAGATGCGCAAGGCTGCAACAGGCAGCAGTTGGTATGAACTGTCCCGAAGTCTGAGCAGGCAGCAACGCAAGGCCCTGACGACAGAGTTGCTGTCGATCAAGCATCCGTCACTAACGGCCAAACAGTTGAAGTTGCAACAGAGCTCTGGCGCATTGCCCAAACGGTACACCCCGACACAGCTGCAACATGCGACCAAAACCCTGATCAAAGACTCCATTGCCGCAACGTTCGGCTTTGCGGGAAGTAACACCGTCCAGACCATTGCGGTGGGCTTGTATGAGGAGTTGGAGTGATGAATTCGTATGAGCGCTGGAAGCACTTCATGACGCATTTCTTTCCAACCTTTCTGGGTGGATTCTTCCTGGCGTGCTTCTCTGCGTCGCTTGCGGTGGTGCTGGCCGCTGCCGCCTACCTGAACCACAATCCGGACCGGGCCAATTACACGCTGGTGTCGCTCATGGTTCTGGCCCTGGTCATCAGTGGTAGTCATATGTTGCTGGTTCGAGGCCGTGCCTGGAGCCTCTGGCCGATCCTGGCAGTAATGCTGGTGGCGATGCTGGTTTCCCTATCCACCTACAGCCATCACATACACGCGGGTGTATTTACCTTTGCGCTGCTGTTTCCTTTGTTGGGCTTTCTTTTGTTCAACAGCAAACGTCATCGGGAGCTGCGCAGCTTCCTGGTTGACCTGCGCAAGGTGCGGTTCGAAGAGACGCAGCAAAGCAAGGCACGTCGTTGACGAAGAGAGCACTATTCCATGGTTCATCTGCATGACGTACCAGGGTTTTTACGGCGTTACTTTCCAAGCTTTATCGGCGCCTTCTTCCTCGTCGCATTTTCATGCGTAATCACCGCAATACTGGTGGTTGATCAACGCTTCGGCAGCCGCTCCGATCAGGTAAAAGTTGCCTACTTCCTTATGCTGGTATCGTCCTTGGTGTTGTGCCTGGGCAATTTTCTGGTAGTGCGAGGGCGGCCCTGGGGGGTATGGGTGGTGGTGGCTTTGCTGGCGTTCAACCTGCTGGCGCTACTTTTCAGTTACGCACCGCGCTCAAGTAACTTCGGATTTTTGCTAGCGACAATGTCGCCATTGTTGGCAATGTTGATGTTCAACAGCCAACGCCAGCGAGAAATGCGCAGTCGTCTGGTGGCGATCCGCAAATCGCGTAACAAGTTGTTCAAGGCCGTGCGTGCGGCCAAAGTTCGAGCTCGGAGTCGAGCCTGCCGTTGAGCAAGCGCTTGGTTAACCTATTGCTCTAGAGTCATGGATACATCAAGAAACCAAAGTGCACTGAGGTTGCTGGCTGGAGCTGCTATGAATAGGGCTTCTTTGCCCGGGTGACCCAATCTGCTTCGTCAGCTTTGGAGTACGGGTGTTAGGTTCAAGGAGACCCCATGACCGACTCAAGGATGAGTGGGCTGGGCGCCAGCCCCTCGAGGTACTTTGCGCGCCAACGTGTCGAAAGCCAAACTAATCTGCCCAAGCTGTTTGCCGCCATTGATGCCGACCCCGGTATTGTCGGGGCAGGAGTGGTCTATATCGATGCAGATTACAACATCATCATTCTGCGTGAATTTCAGCCACTGTGTAGTGTGTCGCCCAAACGGGTGATTCTTCGCGAAACCAAGAAATATCTGACCCCTGTACAGTTCTTGGATCAGTTGCGGAATAATCCGCGTGAATCCCGCGTTATTGCAGAAGCATTGAGTGCTTCGGTTGCCTGTGTGAGTGCCTGGTTGGGCTGGAGTGTGGTGTTCAGCGGTACGGTAGCAGTCCCCTTTACTGCTGGCGTCAGCGCAGTGCTGGTACCAATAGGTGCGGCCGCTGCTGCTGCCAGCTCCGCCCAGTGCTTAATAGGTGTGCAGAGAGTTTTCAACGAGGTGCTGGATCCTGCCGAGAATGATCGCCTCGATTCTCTGGAATGGTACCGAAATATGTCATCGATGCTTGAGGCTGTTTCGCTACTCGGTGCAGGTGTTTCTGGAGCCACTACCATCAAGTATCTGCAACTTCGCAAAGCCACTACAGGGCGCAGCTGGAACGACTTGTCGCAACGTTTGAGTCGACAGCAACGTAAGGCGCTCACCGACGAGTTGTTGAAGCTTAAACATCCATCATTGACAGCCAAACAGCTGCGGCTAAAGCAAAGCTTGGGCGAATTGCCGAAACGATACACACCCACCGAATTCAGGCATGGAACGATCAACCTGATCAAAGACTCGTTGGGTGCCACGCTCAGCGTTGCGGGCAGCAGCTACTCGAAAAGCATTGCAATTGGTTTGTATGAGGAGTTTTCGGAATGAATCCAAATCACAGCCCGGAAGGCTTCAAAGCGCGCTACTTCCCCTACTTCATGGCGGCATTCTTCATGGCGTGCCTGTCAATTGGGTGTGCGGTGTCCTTGGCTTCGGCTACCTATTTTGCGGGCTACGCGGATCGGAGTGATTACAGTACCTTTTCCTTGCTGGTGCTTGCCGTATTGGTTTTTATTGGTCACTTCTTGATGGTCCGAGGGCGTCGCTGGGCAGTTTGGATTATTGCCTTTCTGTACTGTGCGAGCTTGATTACGGTAGTACCTACTTACTCGTTTCAACCCCATCGCGGCGTGTATATGCTGGGGTTGCTGTTCCCCCTTATTGGTCTGCTCCTGCTGAACAGCACCGGCCATCGTCAAATGCGCGAGTCTCTCGAGAAGCTTCACCACGAACGCCGGCAAAAACGCCAACATCATTGACCCTGGTTAATATTTGCACAATCACCACCCCCTAAACTGAGGACTCTGCACCCTCAAAGGGGGACATGGCATGACCATTATCGTCACCGGCGCTGCCGGTTTTATCGGTAGCAACCTGGTTCAGGCCCTCAACCAACGCGGCGAAACCGAGATCATCGCGGTCGATGACTTGAGCGATGGCGACAAGTTTCGCAACCTGGCTGACAGCGAGATCGCCGACTACCTGGACAAGGACGATTTTCTCGAACGCTTCGCTCGCGGCCAGTTCGGCAAGGTGCGCGCGGTGCTGCACCAGGGCGCTTGCTCGAGCACCGTCGAAGGCGACGGGCGCTTGATGATGGACAACAACTACCGCTACAGCCGCGACCTGCTCGACGCCGCTCAAGGCCTGCAGGTGCCGCTGCTGTATGCCTCGTCGGCGGCGGTGTATGGCGCCGGGCGCGACTTTCGCGAACAGCGCGAGTGCGAGCGGCCATTGAACGTATATGGCTACTCGAAATTCCTCTTCGACCAGCGCGTGCGCCGGCAACTGCCCCAGGCGCGCAGCCAGATCGTCGGCCTGCGTTACTTCAACGTCTACGGCCCCCACGAGCAGCACAAGGGCGCCATGGCCTCGGTGGCCCTGCACTGCTTCAACCAGTACCAGGCCAACGGCAAGGTCAGCCTGTTCGGCAGCTATGGCGACTACCCCAGCGGCGGCCACCTGCGCGATTTCGTGGCGGTCGAGGATGTGGTCAAGGTCAACCTGTTCTTCCTCGACCGGCCGCAGCTGAGCGGCCTCTTCAACGTCGGCAGCGGCCGCGCCCAGCCTTTCAATGACGTGGCCTTGGCAGTGATCAACCGCCTGCGCGAGCAGCAGGACCAGCCGCCGCTGTCGCTGGAGATGGCCCTGCTGGAGGGCATTCTTGAATACAGCGAATTTCCCGAGCACCTGCGCGGCAAGTACCAGTGCTACACCTGCGCCGACCTTGAGCGCTTGCGCAGCGTTGGCTATGAGCAGCCAACGCTGACGGTGGAGCAGGGTGTGGCGCGTTACTGCGACTGGTTGCAGCGCACGCCATAGTCAGTGCTGGCGCAAGGTCTTCAGGTCGCCCTTGCCCGAGGTCTCGCGCAGGTACTCCTGCAGTGAGTCATCCAGCGCGTTGAGCCAGCGGGTATGGTGCGGCACGGCCGCGGTACCGGTGATCACCGAGCGGTAGGACTTGTCGCGGTAACCCATAATGTCCTGCTTTTTGTCCGACTTCCATTTGAGGAAAATCCGGTTCACTGCGTCGATATCGAAGCTCGGGTAATCGGTCTGCTCGATCAGGTGCTTGATATAGCGGCCCTGGAACTCGTACATCGAGGCGGTCGACTCCAGCGCCAGTTCCTCGGCCCGCCACTGTGCGCTGTCGGCAGCCATTGCCGCCGGCTGCGGCAGCTTGATGCGCCCGAGCATGTAGTCGCGGGCAAACCAGGCCTGAGCGTCGAACAGATTGAAGCTGTACCAGAGGTCTTGCATGCCGAGGTAGATCAGCTGCGGGTTGTGTTCCCAGACAACCCCTTGGTACAGCCCGGCAGGCCACAGGCGGTTGCTGGTCTTGAGCGTCAGCTCGTCGGGCAGGAACGGGAAGTGATGCTGGTAGCCGGTGCAGAGGATGATCGCATCCACGCGCTTGCTCGAACCGTCGGCAAAGAACGCCATCTCGCCCTCGACCCGCAGCAACTGCGGCCGCTCTTCCCAGCCTTTGGGCCATTTGTAGCCCATGGGCTGGGTGCGGTAGGCACTGGTGATCGAGCGCGCACCGTACTTGAAGCATTGCGAGCCGATGTCTTCGGCCGAATAGCTGCTGCCGACAATCAGCACATCCTTGCCCTTAAACTCCACCGCCTCACGAAAATCGTGAGCGTGAAGGATGCGCCCGGAGAAGCGCTCGAAGCCGTCGAATTCCGGCACATGCGGGGTAGAAAAATGCCCGCTGGCGACCACCACGAAGTCGAACACCTGCTCGATCCCCTGGTCGATGCCGTAGTCATAGGCACTGACGGTAAAGGTGCGGCTGGCCTGATCAAAGCGTACTGCCTTGACGGCGGTATTGAAGCGAATGTAATCCCGCACACCGGCCTTTTTTACCCGGCCCTGGATGTAATCCCAGAGCACCTCGCGCGGTGGATAAGACGAAATCGGCCGCCCGAAATGTTCATCAAAGCTGTAGTCGGCGAACTCCAGGCATTCCTTCGGCCCGTTCGACCACAGGTAGCGGTACATGCTGCCGTGCACCGGCTCGCCATGCTCGTCCAGGCCGGTGCGCCAGGTGTAGTTCCACATCCCGCCCCAGTCGGCCTGTTTCTCGAAGCACACCACCTCGGGCATCTCGGCACCCTGGGCATGAGCGGATTGAAAGGCACGCAACTGCGCCAGGCCGGACGGGCCTGCGCCGATAATGGCAATACGAATAGTCATAAGATTTCCTGACAGAAAACACTGAAAAAATGCAAAGCGACTCCAGCCCTGAACGGCAGAACCGAGGGCGAGAGGAAGCGGAAACTTCAGGTGTCAGCTGGCAGGTGGAGGGACAGGGCGCTTGCGCTTGTGCGCGAGCAAAACGTCGCGAGGTGGAATCGACAAGGTGTGGAACAGCGTCGAGAGGGGGGAGCTGGTCAGCGAAGGGCTAGCGACAGCGTTGGGCCCGTAAGGCTTGCCGAACAGCGCGGCAAACGGGCCTGAAGGGCGAAAGATACGTGTGGTCTCGTACATGGCGGGCTGATTCTGCCTCTTTTTGGTTATGGATGCCTTTTTAGCTATAACGGATGGGGGAGAGGATTACAAGGTGGGGGCTTGGCAGAATCTCATACTCGACCGCTGACGGACTTGCGCTTCACCCTCGCGCAGTGGTTCTGATTTGCATTGCAAGGCGCAGTGCACGTCGGATGTCTGCATTAATATCATCGCTATCTTCCAGGCCAACAGAGATTCGCACCAAGCCGTCCGGCACGCCTATTTTTTCCAGGTCGGTGCTGCCCTCCCTGCTAAAACTACCGTAGTGATAACATAAGGACTCAATATTGCCGAAGGTTGTACCTATTCGGATAAGCTGCAGATGACGAACAAAGCTTGTAGCCGTTTCTCGCGATGGAAAAACAATGGCGATAAGGCCTGTATGCAATGACGGAGAAATTCCGTTGGTTTGCGCACTTTTAGTCGACCAGACTGCACGCCACTCCAGCTTCGGAAACTCCTCGCGCAGCATGGCGATCACCGCATGTGCATTATCGGTATGTTTTTTTAATCGCAGTGGCAGTGTCCTTAGTCCTCGTATAGTGAGCCAGGCTGAGAACGGATCTACTATGAGCCCTGCACTGTCCCTGTGATACTTCAATGCCTTGAACAGGTCCGGTTCATTGGTACTGAGCATGCCGCCCATCACATCGCCGTGACCGTTGATGTGTTTGGTGATGGAATATAATGTTACTGCAGCCCCCAGGGAAAGTGGCTTTTGGCAGGCAGGTGTAAGAAAGGTGTTATCAACAACAAGAAGAATGCCACGCTTGTTGCAAAGCTCTGCCAAGTCAGGAATGTTGATATCTAAAAATGCTGGGTTGGTGGGGGCTTCGATAAAGATCATTTTCGTGTTGGCTTGGATCGCGCACTCAAATGTCGCCGCTTGGTATTTGTCGATAAGCGACATTTCAATCCCGCGATGGTTGACTTCATAATTAAGCTGCTCAATGATTTCGTAAAATACACTGTGGGGCACGATGACATGATCGCCTGCGCTCAACAGGGCGCGAAAAGCAAGCAGGCAGGCGGTCATTCCGCTATTGACCGCGAGGCTATAGGAGCAGTGTTCAATGGCTCGAAATTTCGCTTCTAAAATTGAAACGGTAGGGTTTGCATAACGTTGGTAGGCAAAATTCTCCTGCTCTGCATTGCCTAGCATCTCTCTGCCTTCTTCAATTGAATTCAGGAGTGTTGCAGAGTTACAAATGAGCGCTGGAACTGGAAACTGACTCAGGCCATTCTCATGTTGCCCTAAATGGATCGCCTGGGTAGCGATACCTAAAGAAGGAGAAAGAAAATAGTCACGGCATGGTAGTTCGCGTGGGCACTTTTTTTCTGCTGGGCTCATGAAAGGCCTGGTTCCGAAAGGTAATGAGAGACGCTTTGACGGCAATGGTTACGTCAGAGGGGCGTATGACGAGATTTAAAGCTCGTTTGACAATGACCAGGCCGTCATGGCCACGACGGCTTTGCTGTTTACTCGTATTGATAGCAGGGGACAACTTTTCCGCCCAGTGAGACAATCGAAAATCTTTCCATTTTTGGCATGACCGCACAGGCCAGGCTAACCTGGTTGGGGCTGGAATGTAGTTCTTTTATCCAAAGGGGATGATTGGCTTTAAAACACTCATTTTTTAAATGGGACAAGTGTAGCGCCAGTGGAATTTTTTCCGGGTCTTGAGGGATCGGGTAAGGTACTGTTTTGGCACGCTGGGTAGCCCCAAACGCCATGCGTAAGCAGCGCAGCAACTTTGGGTTTTTGGCCAGGTTGTTTTTTGAACTGGTCCACTCTTGTGTGACGTGCTGCACACCTTCAGCGACTTTGTATTGCTGCACCAGCTCCTTGATCGCACGTGCTGCGGCATGGCTCGGGTAAAGTGAACAGCCGCCACCAACGACATGAATATCAGCGATCGTCTTCTCCGGGCAGTAGGCAATAAAAACGGGATAGTCTATTTGACTAGAGGCGTCAAATACCTCGATTGAAGCACCTATGGCAGTTTCTGCATCACGCAAGGTGTTTAACAGATGCTCTGGCATTGAATTGTCAATAATCTTTCTTATCGGCTCTTTTGAATCATAAAAGAAATGTTGTGCAATAAAGCGCCCAATGCCATGGCGCTCTATGACTTCGCTCGCGGCATGAATTGCCGCTTCCGTAAATCCCACACCCGCCGCCACACCGGTACCGCAGGAGTATCGGCGCGCAGCGCTATAGTCGGTATCATCGCCGGGAAGCGACTCGTTGGCATACTGATGGTTAATCAGAAATGACGGATAGAGTAACTCAACGCCTGCGGATGCTTCATGCGCCTCGAAGGAAAGTACAGCCATCTGTGATGCGCCGGCGTGGCGAAGCATTTGCATCGGCAGTATGTTTTGCAAGGACGGTTGAGAAACAACCGAATCAAAACAATGCAGTGCGCTATGCTTTCGTAGTTGAAAGGGGCCCATGTAATGCTCATAAGCCTCGAACTTCGCACCCACACGAGCCTCTGCTTCATAGCCTTTGCCACAACCGACACATTCTATGCCGCTACTGTCATAGGGGAGGTGAAGGGTGGCAACAGTGCTGGACAGCGGACTACCGTAACGGCGTAGGGTTAAATGAATTCCTTCGCTGGAAAAGTGCTGATCGATTGCGCTTTCTGCATCGTCCAGTGACAACGTACGCTCTGGGGCAATTGTTTTCATAGGCAGGAAGTTTCCATATAAGCCAAAAAATGAGGCGAAAAAATCGCCTCATTCATTTTCGTTACTCAGCCAGTATGGAGAGCTCTTCCGGGGTGAAATCTTCTTCTGCTATGACAGACTCTACTTCGTCGTCAGTGGGTTGGTCGACTTTGAATTCGTTGATATACATGCAGCACCACATACCCATGGGAATATCCTTTTTTTATTTGATTTAAGTGTGCACTTTTTAACAGGTGCAATGAGAGATTAGTTCGTATGGCTTTGGCTGCACATAGGAAAAATCCCGATTCTATGAGTGATTATGTTTTTTTGAGGGTGCTATTTATTTCTGCACTACTCAGAAATAAGACTCTGGCTTGGGGCATCGGCGTTGACACCGGATCGGGCCAAGTTCTTAGGGGGTAGGTGCAGTGGCGAATGTGACAAACTGGGTTGATCAGCGGAGGTGATCAAGCGCACTGCGGTTGCGATTTAGACGCCGCCTTCAGCAGCTCATTGCGGGCAAGCCTGCTCCCAACCGGCGGGTGTGCCCACGCAAACAAAAAAGGCCCACCTTGCGGTGAGCCTTTTTTTACTGTGTATGGTGCCGGCACCAGGAATCGAACCCGGGACCTACTGATTACAAGTCAGTTGCTCTACCATCTGAGCTATACCGGCACAGGGGCGTCATTATAGCGATCAGTTTGCGTCTGTAAACCACTTCTGCAACATTCCTCGCGATACCCGGTTTCAGCGGGCATCGCGGGGTGTTTTGTTACCAGCCGCGGTGCATTGTGGTGGCGCTGGGTTCGGCTTTGGTGGGGTCGAATATCAGCGGTTTGTAGCGGCAATCATGCTTTTTACAGTGCTCTCGGCAGCCGTGCTTTTTCTTGCAGCTGTAGGCCGGGCCGGTGTAGCCCTTGTCGCCGTATATCTGCATCTGCGGGATTTCCCAGCCAGACATCGGGGTGTAGTCGCCGCTGGTGCAGCCGCTCAGGTAGAGCGCGCACGCCAGCAGGAGGAAGGATCTGATAATGGCCACAGGCAATTCCGTTTGGTCGAAGTGTCAGTGTTTGTGTGTGTCGAGGTAGTGCTGGATGGCGTGGCGGTCTCTGCTGAAGTCCGGCCCGGGGAAGCTCTGGTTGCCGTACATCTGCATGGGCGGCACTTGCCAGTCGGACCGGGGTGGCGGGACTTGCCAGTCGGACATGAAGGCGCAGCCGCTGAGGTAAAACGCGAACGCAAGCAGGGCGATGGATCTGATGATATCCACAGTCAATTCCGTTTATTCGAGGCGTCAGTCTTTGTTGAGGATGCGCTGGATGGTGCCGCCGCAAGATTGGTAGCAGCTGTCGTAGTCGCTGCCGCACGAGTAGCTGGAGCCGCTGTTGAACGGGTAGCTGGGGTAGTAGCAGCTTTTGCGCGCTTCTTTTTTGCTCTTGCCGGCCTGGCACAGCTGGTAGTTTCTGTAGTTGGCCTGGTACAGGGCGTGGTCGCTGTTTTCCTGCAGGCGCGCCATCTGTTTGCAGTGGTTGCGTTCCATCGAGCAGGAGTTGATGCAGTTCATGCCCGCCATGCTGGGCGGTGGGGAGTATCTATAGGTATAGCTGGGGCCGCAGCCGCCGAGCAGGCCGACGGCCAGCACTAGCGCAGCGCGCCATTTGAGTGAATTGCTCACGAGTTGCCAGTTCCTTGTTCATTCCTCGCTGAACTCCAGCAGGTCACCTGGCTGGCAGTTCAACGCGCGACAGAGCTTCTCGAGGGTTTCCATCTTGAAACCCTTGATCTTGCCGTTTTTCAGCAACGACAGGTTCGCCTCCGTAATACCGATAATCTCGGCCAGATCCTTGGAGCGGATCTTGTTCTTGGCCATGACTACATCGAGTCGAATAATTATCGGCATAGGGGCAGGCTAGACATAACAGTTGTGTTCATCGCTGATGGTTTTGGCGTCACGCATGAGGAGTGAGAAGGCGCAGAGGAAAATGCCTTTCATGATCTCGTAAACCGCCTGGGATGATACACCGATCGATACGCTGAAGCTTCTCTCGCCTTTGGGCAGGTCGATGGAGAACGCCAGGCCCTGCAAGGTGCCGATCATCGGCCAGACCATCGGCAAGCCGATGCACAGCAAGCCCACCCACCAGAGCATCTTGATGTTTTGCGTCGTCCAGGTTTCACCCCGGGACAGGCGCAGGAAGAACAAGCCGGTCAGGTACAAGGCAAAGGCCGAGAGGCTGGCGGGGATCAGTTCCAGGCCGATCACCAGGCCCAGGGCCAGGTGCGAAGGCTGGTAATCCGGGGCCAGCAGCAGCGGCATGTTTTCACCGAAGCTTTGCAGGTAG
Organism: Pseudomonas sp. B21-035; assembly: GCF_024748945.1. Lineage (NCBI taxonomy): Bacteria > Pseudomonadati > Pseudomonadota > Gammaproteobacteria > Pseudomonadales > Pseudomonadaceae > Pseudomonas > Pseudomonas sp. B21-035. Next base: position 5,467,575 of record NZ_CP087179.1, on the reverse strand, counting down.
GCGCCTTGCACCTGGGCTTTTTCGAACACCCACAATAGTACGTTGCCGCCGAACTCGACGATCCCTGTACCCCAGGCGAGTACCGCGGCGAATGCACCGATCACTCGCAGACGCGATCTCGCGTAAGCCACTGTCTTACTGTTCATGGTTTCCCTCCGTGCTAGTTGAGCGGGGTGCATTATTTGTGAAAAATTATCGTATTACAATAATTAATTGTGATTTTGCCGAAGGTGCGGCGTTTTGACACGAGGGTGAGGTGGGATCTTACGGGGGATCGCGGGGCAAGCCCGCTCCTACAGGGTGGGAGCGGGCTTGCCCCGCGATGCCTTTATCAGGCCGGGTAATATAATTTACGAACCTTTCTGCAACCTTTAAGGGCTTTCACCTAAATACGGACTGAAAGACGCGAAAATTAATTAGTCATTTTCTATCGATTTGACTTTAGCGATGCCTTGAGCTAATTTGTTGTTCATTATGTTGAACACTAAAGCGTTTCCGCTCCTAACCTCCCGCCTGGTTTCCCGTGAACGTCACTGGACCGGCGACCTCTAGCGCCTCCCCCGACAAACAGCCTTTTTCTTCTCTTTGTCTGTAGCCGTCAGCGCGATTTCGCTCGGTTTGTGTCGCCCGTGGGAGGGCATCATGCGTTCCTGGATCTATCTGTTTATCGCCATCACCGCCGAGGTGGTCGGCACCGCGTCGATGAAATTCGCCGCCAGTCATTTCCCCATTCTTGGTCACGGGTTGATGTACCTGATGATCGGCCTGTCGTACTTTTTCCTGGCACTGGCGGTAAAACGCGTACCGGTGGGCGTGGCCTACGCCCTGTGGGAAGGCATCGGCATCGTGTTGATCACCCTGATCAGCGTCACCTGGCTGGGCGAGAGCCTGGGCCTGCTCAAAGCCGCCGGCCTGGGCGTGATGATCGCCGGTATCCTGCTGATCAAGTCGGGTACCCGCGCCGCACCTGCCCCGCGCAATATGGAGGCCCTGCCATGCTGAGCATGAACTGGATTCCCTTCGCCTGGCTGGGCCTGGCGATCGTGCTGGAAGTGATCGCCAACCTGCTGCTCAAGTATTCCGACGGTTTTAAAAAGCGCGGCCTGGGCATTGCTTCGATTCTCTGTGTGCTGGCCGCCTTTACCGCACTAGCCCAGGCTGTGCGAGATATCGAACTGTCGCTGGCTTACGCCATCTGGGGTGGCTTCGGCATCCTCGCCACCGTGGCCATGGGTTGGGCACTGTTCGGTCAGCGCCTGGTAGGCCGCGGCTGGTTGGGCCTGGCGCTGTTGCTGGTGGGCATGAGCCTGCTGAAACTGGCCTGATTCAACCTGCTTAGTGCTATTCGCGCGAAGGCTTATGCACAAGCCGCATGCCAAACAGGTGCGCATTGCATCGGAGCAACGCCCGCCGTTGGTCTTTGCGCAAATGGCTGTTTTTGCTGGCGATTAATCAGTGAACAAAAAATGACCAGCCTGTGAAAGCGCTTGGATCCACGAATTTGCTGGGGTTCGGCGCAAGGTTGCGCACAGACTTATCCACAGGCTGAGCGCCGTTACCGGCGTTCGGCCAACAGCAGCAGGTTGCGCGGGGTGAGAGGCTGTTCGCAAAACACCCCGAGCTGTACCTGGTAGGACTGTTCCTCCAGGAACAGTGCGCGATCCAGCACCAGCCATAATTCCAGCGAGCGGCGGAACAGATTGCGCAGCAATTCCAGGTTGCGCACCTGGGCCAGGCGCTGCCAGCCGGCCGCTTCCAATGCTGGCCAATCAGGCTCGGCACCTGGCTGCAATTCCTTGAGTTCGGCAAGGCCCCAGCAGTAGTCGGCGAACGGCTTGTGCAGCCAACTGACCGGCAGCGAAGGCGTCGGCAGGTACTCATCTACCCCACGCAACTGCCGTTGCCACAGATCGAAACCCAGGCGCCTGGCCATGGACTCGTCACGCTGGCGGCGTACCCGCGCACCTGCGGTAACGGTTTCGCTGAGCGGCAAGCCAAGATCATCAATCGACAACTGCAGGCCAGATGCCTTGGCGGCTGTGGATAACGGCTGGTACTGCGGCGCCTGGATGCGGTTGTAGCAGCACGGCGCGATGGCCAGTTGGCGGCAACCCTTGAGGCTTGCCAGTTGCATCAGGCGTACATGCAGGTCGCCACAGGCGTGCAGGGCCACTGCGGTGTGCTCGGCGCTCAGTTGCTGGGCGGCGCTATCGGCCAGTACATCCTGCAGGCGGTGCTCGGCGGGCAGTTGGTGATGCTGGCTGAGGGCGCTGCCGGCTTCGACCAGCGCCGGGTCGTATTCCAGGCAGGTCAGTTGCTGACTATGAGGCTGCAGCAAGCGCCGGCCCAGATGACCTTTGCCGGCGCACCAGTCCAGCCAGTGCCGTGGGCTGTGGATAAAACCCAGGTGGCTGGCGAAGGCTTCGATCTGCTGCCATTTGCGCCCCGGCACGTCGACATTCAGGCGAGGGCCAGCAGGGGGCAGGGCAACGGTGGATAACTCGCCGATGGCAGACAGCGCTGCCGCCCGGCGTGCCAGCTGAGGAAAAGGCGCCGGTGCAGCGAGTTGCTCGGGGTGATTGTGCGCCGCTTCCGCCTCGCTCAACGAGCGCTGGCGCAACCAGTCGGCGAGGGCGCGGTATTCGGTTTCCCACGGCAGTTGCAACTGGGTGAAAGGCCGTGGCCGCCACAGCGCCTGATGCTCGCGCAGAAAGTCGTCCAGCGCCTGGAAGCGGCTGAGCAGTTGGTCGGCGCAGAGGGGGAGGGCAGTGGTCATGAGCGGATACGAAAACGGGGCTGAGATCAGCCCCGTTATACAGGTTTATCGACCCTGGCAGGCGTCGACGCGCAGCCAGCGTTCCAGCTGCTTGAAGGCTTGCACCAGCAAGAAGGAGATCAGCAGGTAGAACAGTCCCGCCGCGAAGAAGATCTCCACCGGCAGGTAGGTCCGGGCGATGATCGTCCGTGCCATGCCGGTCAGCTCCAGCAGGGTAACGGTACTCGCCAGGGCACTGGCCTTGAGCATCAGGATCACTTCGTTGCTGTAGGCCGGCAGGCCGATGCGGGCGGCACGCGGCAGCATGATGTAGAGCATTGCCTTGGCCCGGGACATGCCCAGGGCCCGCGCCGCTTCGATCTCGCCACGGGGGATGGCCTGCAGCGCGCCACGCAGAATTTCTGCGATGTAGGCGGCAGTGTGCAGGGTCATGGTCAGCACCGTGCACCAGAACGGATCGCGCAGGTACGGCCACAAGGCGCTGTTGCGCACGGCATCGAACTGGGCCAGCCCGTAATACACCAAAAACAGCTGCACCAGCAGCGGCGTACCGCGGAAGAAGAAAATGTAGCCGTAAGGCAGGGCCCGTACGTACCAGAGCCGCGAAGAGCGGGCGATACCCAGTGGAATGGCGAGGATCAGCCCGGCGATGACCGCGATGGCGACCAGCTCGAGCGTCAGCGTGGCGCCCTGGGCCAGGCGTGGCAGCCACTTGATGATGACTTCCCAGTTCATTGGTTGGCCCTCGCGAAGCCGCGACCGGCGCGTTTTTCCATGAAGTGCATGCCGGTCATGGCCAGGACGGTAAGGCCCAGGTAAATGATGGCGGCGACCATGTAGAAGGTGAAGGGTTGCTTGCTCACGGTCACGGCGATTTGCGAATGACGCATGATTTCTTCCAGGCCGATTACCGAGACCAGCGCGGTGTCTTTCATCAGGATCATGAACAGATTGCCCAGCCCCGGCAGGGCGATGCGCCACATTTGCGGCAGCACCAGCCTGGAGAAGATCCGCCCCTTGGACAGACCGAGCGCCAGGCCGGCTTCACGGTGGCCCTTGGGGATCGCCAGCAGCGCACCACGGAACACTTCCGTGGCATAGGCGCCGAAGCACAGGCCCAGGGCAATCACGCCTGCGGCAAAGGCATTGAGCTCAAGGCCGGGAATATTCAGAAGCTCGCCCAGCCGGTTCATCAGGCTGACGGTGCCAAAGTAGATCAACAGCACCCAGAGCAGTTCCGGCACGCCGCGAACCAGTGTGGAGTAGAAACCACCCAGCCATTGCAGGGGTTTGTAGGGTGAGGTCTTGGCCAGGGCGCCAAGCAGTCCCAGTACCAGCCCCAGGAGCAGGGCCGACAATGCGAGTTTGACGGTCATCAGCGTCCCGGCCATCAGGGCCGGACCGAATCCGTAAAGATCAATATTCATGGGCAGGTTTGTTCAAGGGACCGGCATTGCCTGCAGGGCAATGCCGGTCGGGGCGAATCAATAGATGCTGAACGGGAAGTACTTGTTGTTGATCTTCTCGTAGGTGCCGTCGGCAACGATTTCTTTCAGGGCGGCGTTGAGCTTGTTGCGCAGTTCGTTGTCACCTTTGCGCACAGCGATACCAACCTTGTCGCTTTCGTTCACCGGATCGCCTTTGAACTCGTAGTTTTTACCGGCGTCGGACTTGAGCCAGTCGTAGTTGGCGTATTTGTCAGCCAGCAGGGCGTCGACGCGGCCCGAGGTCAGGTCCAGGTAGGCGTTTTCCTGGGTGTCGTACAGGCTGACCTTGAACTTGTTGTCCATGCCGCCGTTATCGTCCAGCCAGATAGCTGCCTGGGTGGCGCGCTGAGTGCCGAGGGTCTTGCCTTCGAGCGACTTGGGATCAGTCTTGAAGTCGACGTTTTTCGGGGCGATGAACTGCTGCTTGTTCGAGTAGTACGGGTCGGTGAAGTCCACCGCCTGCTTGCGCTCGTCGGTGATCGACAGCGAGGAGATGATGAAGTCGGACTTCTTCGCGTTCAGGGCGGGAATGATGCCGTCCCAGTCAGAAACCACCACTTCACACTCGACCTTCATCTTCGCGCACAGGGCGTCGCCGATGTCTTTGTCGAAACCGACGACCTGGCCACTGGCGTCCTTGTTGTTGAACGGCGGGTAGGCCGCCTCGATGCCCATCTTCAGTTTCTCGGCAGCCATGGCATTGGCCGAGAACACCAGCGTGGCGGCAGCGGCCAGGAGGAATTTCTTATAGGTCTGCATGCGTGTTGCTCCGTTAGCGGTTGCTGGACATGAATTGTTTACAACGCGCCGAGGTCGGGTTTTCGAAAACCTGCTGCGGCGTTCCTTGCTCTTCGACCAGCCCCTGGTGCAGGAAGACGACTTCGCTGGACACCTGGCGGGCAAAGCCCATTTCGTGGGTAACCAGTAGCATGGTACGGCCTTCTTCGGCGAGGGCACGGATAACGTTGAGCACTTCCTGGACCATTTCCGGGTCCAGGGCCGAGGTCGGCTCGTCGAACAGGATAACCTTGGGCTTCATTGCCAGGGTGCGGGCAATGGCCGCACGCTGTTGCTGGCCACCGGACAGCTCGGCCGGGTAGCTGTGACGCTTGTTGTGGATGCCAACCTTGTTCAGCAGCGCTTCGGCATGCTCGGTGGCCTCGGCCTTGCTCTGGCCGAGCACCCGGCGCGGCGCCTCGATGATGTTGTCGAGGATGCTCATGTGCGGCCACAGGTTGAAATTCTGGAAGACAAAGCCGATCTCGCTGCGCAGGCGATTGATCTGCTTGTTGTCGGCGGCCACCAGTTCACCGTTTTTTGCCGCCTTGAGCCGCAGCTCTTCGCCGGCCACCAGGATCTGGCCCTGGTGCGGGTTTTCCAGCAGGTTGATGCAGCGCAGCAGAGTGGACTTGCCGGAGCCGGAGGATCCCAGGATCGAGATCACGTCGCCATCACGCGCGGTCAGCGAAATTCCCTTGAGGATTTCCTGGTCGCCGTAGCGTTTGTGCAGGTTGCGGATTTCCAGCGCGGGCGTGGCCTCAGCCATGTGCGGTCCTCATGTGTTCTGGTGCGCTCCTGCTGTTAGCGGCCTTCCTGGCGAGGCGCCAAGCTAGCATAGCGGTCCGAAGACAGCCAATAACGTCGGGAGAGGCAATCGGTTGGTGGGAGGGCGGGTGTCGCATCGCTGCAGTGGACTGTCGCGCAGATGTCCGCCTACCCTCGTTTCCAGGGCCGGAGCCTTGATGAAAAAAGGCGCGATGGTGCCAGTTTTGGCCGTTTCTGGGAAGTCGTTTCTGACCTTGTGCACAGGTTCGGACCTTTATCTACGGCTTTGGTTGTACCTTTGGGTTGTACCTTTTTGGTCGTAGGAAGTGCATGAGGTGTTACCGGTGACGAAGTGTGGTGCACCCGGGGCATTTGTAAGTGGGTATTTCAGTAATTGGTCTATTCCGCCGGTTTTTCAGGGTCTTTCGGTCAAGTCTTGGCCGAAAGACCTGTAAGCCTTGTTAAACGGGGCTGTGAGAATTTTCGAACGAACGGTCATCGGCCTGGCGCGGTAATTGCGTTATCGATCGGCAACAGGATGTAGCACTCTTTTTGAAGAGCGCGACTCGAGTAGCAGGATCAAAACGCCATTTCTCGCAAAGGTAGTTTTATGAGCGGTACGCACAATTCCAATGACCTCGCTCAGGGGCTCAAGCAGCGGCATGTGACCATGCTGTCGATTGCCGGTGTCATCGGTGCCGGGCTGTTCGTCGGCTCCGGCCACGCCATCGCCGAAGCCGGCCCTGCGGTCTTGCTGGCCTATGCCGCGGCCGGGACCCTGGTGGTGCTGGTGATGCGCATGCTGGCCGAAATGGCCGTTGCCTCGCCGGATACCGGTTCGTTTTCGACGTATGCCGACAAAGCCATCGGCCACTGGGCCGGCTTTACTATCGGCTGGCTGTACTGGTGGTTCTGGGTTCTGGTGATTCCGCTGGAGGCCAACGCCGCCGCAACCATTCTGCATGCCTGGTTCCCCGATATCGGCATCTGGGTGTTTACCTTGGTGATCACCTTGCTGCTGACCGCGACCAACCTGTTCAGTGTGAAGAACTACGGTGAATTCGAGTTCTGGTTCGCGTTGCTCAAGGTAGTGGCGATCATTGGCTTCATCATCCTTGGTGTGGCTGCGATCTTCGGCCTGCTGCCCAACAGCCAGGTCAGCGGCGTCAGCCACCTGTTCGACACCCAGGGCTTCATGCCCAACGGCATGGGCGCGGTGCTGGCGGCGATGCTGACCACCATGTTCTCGTTCATGGGTACTGAAATCGTCACCATCGCTGCCGCCGAGTCGAAAGACCCGGGCAAGCAGATCACCAAGGCCACCAACTCGGTGATCTGGCGGATCTTTCTGTTCTACCTGGTGTCGATCTTCGTGGTCGTGGCCCTGGTGCCGTGGACCAACAGTGACCTGGCCGAAGTCGGTTCGTACCAGACCGTGCTCAACCTGATGGGCATCCCCAACGCCAAGCTGATCGTCGACATCGTCGTGCTGATCGCTGTGACCAGCTGCCTGAACTCGGCGCTGTACACCTCCTCGCGCATGCTCTTCTCCCTGAGCAAGCGTGGCGATGCGCCGGCCATGGCCCAGCGCACCACCTCCAGCGGCACACCGTACGTGGCGGTGGTGCTGTCAACTGCGGCGGCGTTCCTCACCGTGATCGCCAACTACCTGGCACCTGCCCAGGTATTCGAGTTCCTGCTGGCGAGCTCCGGCGCCATTGCCTTGCTGGTGTACCTGGTGATCGCCGTGTCGCAACTGCGCATGCGCCGTCAGCGCATGCAGCGCGGCGAGAAGATCGCCTTCAAGATGTGGCTGTTCCCGGGCCTGACCTGGGCGACCATTGCCTTCATCGTCGGCATCCTGACGGTGATGCTGATCCGTCCGGACCATCGTATTGAAATCGTCGCGACCGGCTTGTTGTCGATTGCCGTGGTCGCCGCCGGGCTGCTGGTGGCGCGCAAGCGCAAGGCCGAGGCGGCCGGGCGGGCGGTGCTGAACAACTGATGTGATGCGGATGCAATGACAAAGGCCGCGATCTGTGAGGATCGCGGCCTTTTTGTTTTGGCCGTAGCGGGCTCATCGCGGCTCACGCGGTGGGCTTTACCAGTGCTCAGGTCGCTCACTGCGCTGATGCAGAAATCGCAATACCTGGACCCGTCCGTCGAGCAAGCGGTACGGGGCAATAAAGGCGATGTGGGCGAGCACCAGCTCACGCACATCCGGCACTGGCGAGGGGCGGCCTGCACCTGGGAAGTGTTCGAGTATTTCCAGGCTGCTCAATATGCCCTGAACCATTGCAAAGGCCGTTTTGCTGCCTGCCTTGAGCTGATGGTGCTCGAAAATCGAATCCAGGTCGCTTTCAGCCTTCGCCGTCAGTGCAATCATCTTCGCGTTTCACCCACTTTGCCTTGACCTCAGAGAGGTCGGTCAGGTTGCCAGTGTCGGCATCGCTGATGCCGGCAGCAATCGCCTGCACGTGCCATGACTCGGCTTCGACATAGCGCAGCAAAGCGCGCTTGAGGTGATATTGGCGATCTCGATCGGTGGCGGCTGCCAGTTGATCGAGCTTTTCGGCGAGGGATGCTTCGACGCGAAACGACAGAACCGGGGAAGCCATGTCTACGCTCCTGACTTTGTATACGTTGTAAACGGTCAACAAAGGTTAGGTGGCGTCGAGGCGATGGTCAATCGGCCAGGGACCTGTGGTCGATGTAGGATTTTTCTTTGAGGGGATCTGGCCCCCGAGGAATCAGGAGCCAGGCAAGCTGTCAGCCAAACTTCTTCTGCTGCTTGGCCACCGCCTCGGACGCGCTGATGTAGGCTTCCTGGAACTCGTCGCTCTCGAGCCAGGCCATGGTTGTGGCTTCGTCGGCGCCGTCCAGCCACTTGCGGTAGGCAGTGAAGACCATGACGATGTAGTCGGTGGCGTGTTCTTCCTTGTGGCCCTTGAGCACCAGGGTCAGCAGCGGGTCGACCAGGAACACCGAAATCAGCGCGACCAGGCCGGTTTCCTGGGCTTGCTTCATTTTTTCGAACAGGGCGGTATAGCTGCCCGACTCCATGGCTTTGTTGAAGACCTGCTCGACGCTGGCGCTGGAGCTTTCGCCCGAGCTCTTGACCGCTTGGCCGCTACGCACCATGCGGTTTTCGCGGGCCTTGTTGGCGGCGCGCTTGGCGCGTTTCTGTTGTTTGCTGCTGGAGGCCATCGGTGAACCCTTGTGCTGAGCCGGATAAATTCTGCGTATTGAATCGCAGTTGGCCGGGAAACCCAAGTGCCGCCGACGGCCTGGAGCAAGCTCAGGCTGGTTGCGCCAGCTCGCCGCGGTCTTCCTCTTCGAGTACGCGCGCGGCGCGGTCCACCAGCAGCGGGTCAGGCTGGTGGGCGACACTCAAGTCCTTGCCGGGGTAGTCCAGCGAGTGCAGGAAGTGGCGGATGCAGTTGATCCGCGCGCGTTTTTTGTCGTCGGATTTGATTACCGTCCACGGTGCATCGGCGGTGTCGGTGTGGAAGAACATTGCCTCCTTGGCAGCGGTGTATTCGTCCCACTTGTCCAGCGACTTGATGTCGATCGGCGACAGCTTCCAGTGCTTGAGCGGGTCGTCGCGGCGGGAGATGAAGCGGCGCAGCTGCTCTTCGCGGTTCACCGAGAACCAGTACTTGAACAGCAGGATGCCGCTGTTGCACAGCATGCGTTCGAGCTCCGGCGCCTGGCGCATGAACTCCAGGTATTGCAGCGGCGAGCAAAAATCCATGACCCGCTCGACCCCGGCGCGGTTGTACCAGGAGCGGTCGAAGAAGACCATTTCACCGGACGTGGGCAGGTGCTGGACGTAGCGCTGAAAGTACCACTGGCCCTTCTCCTGCTCGGAAGGCTTCTCCAGGGCGACAATCCGCGCACCACGCGGGTTGAGGTGCTCCATGAAGCGCTTGATGGTGCCACCCTTGCCGGCGGCGTCGCGGCCTTCGAACAGCACGACGATGCGCTGACCGGTTTCCTTGACCCAGCTTTGCACCTTGAGCAGTTCGATCTGCAGTTCGTGCTTGGCCTTTTCGTACTCGGCGCGGCGCATGCGGTTGCTGTACGGGTAGCTGGCCGGCAGCTTGGCCGAGGCGCTGTCCTCGTTGGAGCCGCGCGGCGCCGAGGCGACTTTCAGGGCCGCCGGTTGCTGGCTGATGGCGCTGATTTCGCTTTCGGCAGCGGCGCTGACAGCAGGCTTGCGCGGCGTGCGTGGACGCCGTGGACGGGGGGTGGCAGCTTTGCGTGCCGGGCTTGGGCTGGGGCTCGCAGGTGTTTCAGCGGCAGGCGAGGGCAGGGGCAGGGCAGTGGATTCTTCGCTCATGGGGAGGCCTGTTGGTTCCTTCTAATATCCTCAGAGCATTTTATCGACGCCGGCCAAGGGCATATTGACGGTGGTCAACAGCCCTTGGCATAGCGCCATCAGTACCAGTATTTCGGGTAGCTGTTGGCCTGGCGCGCATTGTTCAGGCACCAGGCCACGGCGACGATCACCAGCGAGCCGGCCAGTACCGGGGTAATCACGAAGCTCAGTGGTGCGTGGCTGGCGATCACCACCAGCGGGTTGGCCCCGGCTGGTGCGTGCAGGGTGCGGGTTTGCTGCATGGCAGCCAGGGCCAGGCCGACGGCCAGGGCTGCGCTCCACCAACTGTCGCCGAGGGTATGCAGCACTGCCAGGCCCACCAGGGTGGCAATTACGTGGCCGCCGATGATGTTGCGCGGCTGCGCCAGCGGCGAGTCGGGCATGCCGAAGGCCAGCACGCAGCTGGCGCCAAACGGGGCCATCAGCCACAGCGCGCCGGACACCTGGCTGAGCCAGCCGGTGGCGCCGATCGCCAGGGCCGCGCCGATCAGTGACAGCAGGCTGAAATGCAGGGAAGGGGTGGCGGGCGCCTTGGATTTGAATGGCATGGGTACAGTTCTCCGGGTGGGCGATTTGCGCCGAGGATGCCGATCGGTTTACCTGCAGGTCAACCGATCGGTATACACTGTTGGCAACTGTCCTGATCGAAGGTGTGGCATGAGCACGTCCGAGAAAATCGCCGAGTCGGCGCTGCAGTTGTTCTACCGCCAGGGTTACCACGGCACCGGCGTCGAGCAGTTGAGCCAGGAGGCCGGGGTGACCAAGAAAACCCTGTACCGGCATTTCCCCAGCAAGGAGCTGTTGATCGAGGCGGCGCTGGAACGTCGCGATCACGATTTCATGGCGCGCCTGCAAAGCGCTCTGGCGGCCGTTGAGGCAAAAGCGCGGCCGCTGGCCTATATCGATTTCATCGAGGCCTGGGCGCGCTCTGAAGACTTCTACGGCTGCGCCTTCATCAACGCCTCGGCCGAGTATGCCGGGCCGGCCGAGCCACCCCATGTGCTGGCCAGGTTGCACAAGGACAAGGTCATGGCCGCACTTGAGCAGGCCTGCCAGCAGGCGGGGTGCAAGCAGGGCGCTGCGCAGCAGCTGTTTTTGCTGGGCGAGGGGTTGATTGTTGCGTCGCAGGTCGGCGGGGTGCAGGTGCCGCTGTTCGAAGCGGCGCGGTTGATAGTGGCTGCGCTGGCCTATCGCAGCATCCCGCAGATCTGATTGCCTTCGTAACCATGGATGATCGGCGCCAGGATCATCATCGGGCCACAGGCGTACATGGGCGAGCTGATGGTCTGCCTGGCGTTGAACAGCACGACCTGGTCGCCATCGATGTCCGGGCCATAGGCCACTTCACTGTAGGTCCTGCACACCGGCAGTAGTAAAGGCACCGGCACGACCACAGCCCAGAGGGTGACGCCGCACCATTCGCGGGTGACGTCGGATTTCTCCGATTTGCTGACCTTGGGGGTGATGTTCTTCAGGCGCAGGATGCGATGGGCCGCGGTGGGGTAGGTGTCTTTGTGCGGCAGCACCACGGTGGCGCCGACACAGCCGGTCAGGCTCAGCAGCATGGCGACGGCGACGGCAATCGATTTCATCCCTGGCTCCGACAAGCTCGCGGCATTTCCGTGCGCGAGCAGGCCTGCGTTCGTTGATAAATCGCAGGCATGAAAAAAGCCCCAAGGAATCACTTCGCTTGGGGCTTTTCGGTATTAGTGGTGCCCAGAGACGGAATCGAACCGCCGACACGGGGATTTTCAATCCCCTGCTCTACCGACTGAGCTATCTGGGCAACGGGGCGCATTAAAAGGGTTTTTCGGATTTACGTCAACGACTTTTTGAAAATTTTTTAAATTAATTCCGTCGCTTACGATTTTCCGGGGTTATTCGCTAGGTGGAACGTAGCCTTCGGCCTTCTCGTAATCCTGGCCGGAGAAGAACTTGTCCATCTCGCCCTGGAGAAATTTGCGGTCCTCGGCGTTCATCATGTTCAGGCGCTTCTCGTTGATCAGCATGGTCTGCTCTTTCTGCCAGTCGGCCCAGGCTTGCTGCGAGATGTTCTCGAAGATGTCCTGGCCCTTGGCGCCCGGGTAGGGTGGACGCTCGAGGCCTGGCAATTGTTCTTTGTACTTGCGGCACATTACGGTGCGGGTCATCGCGACTCTCCTGTAAGCAATACGTCGGCCGCGCGTTTAAGCAGTTTTTTCACCGGGGCGGCAAGGCCCAGGCGCGGCGGGGTGGCGAGGTTATACCAGAGCCAGTCGGCCTCGGCCACGTGGTCGCTGGTGGCATTGACGCGCACCAGCCAGGGCTCGATGGCCAGCTGGAAGTGGCTGAAGGTGTGGGTCAGGCCGTCCAGCGCCTGGCTGCCGGCCAGGCTCAGGCCGTGCTGGTCGGCCAGCTCGTCGATCTGCGCGAGGTTGTCCAGTTCCGGCAGGCTCCACAACCCGCCCCACAGGCCCGTGGAAGGCCGCCGGTAAAGCAGGATGGCGCCTTGGTGGTTGGCCAGCAGTGGCATCAGCGTGCGCTTTTGTGGCAGCTCCTTGCGCGGCTTGGGCACCGGGTAGCGGATTTCCTGGCCGAGCATGTGCGCCTCGCAACCGACCTTGAGCGGGCACAGCAGGCAACTGGGCTTGCTGCGGGTACACAAGGTCGCGCCCAGGTCCATCATCGCCTGGGTGTAGTGGTTCACCCGGCTGTGCGGGGTATAGCGCTCGGCATTGGCCCACAGCGCCTTGGCCACTTTCGGCTCGCCGGGGTAGCCCTCTTGCGCGGTGTAGCGGGCCAGCACGCGCTTGACGTTGCCGTCGAGGATCGGCGCACGCAGGCCCATGCTGATGCTGGCAATAGCGCCGGCAGTGGACAGGCCAATGCCGGGCAGGTCGGTGAGTTTCTCGACATCGCGGGGGAATTCTCCGCCATATTGCTCGACAACGATCTTCGCGGTCTTTTGCAGGTTGCGCGCCCGGGTGTAGTAACCCAGGCCCGTCCACAGGTGCAGCACCTCATCCTCGGGCGCTTCGGCCAGGGCCTGGACCGTCGGCAGCGCCTGCATGAAGCGGTCGAAGTAGTTGAGCACGGTGCTCACCTGGGTCTGCTGCAACATGATCTCCGAGACCCAGACCCGGTAGGGGGTGATGCCCTGTTGCCAGGGCAGGTCGTGGCGGCCGTTACGGTCGTACCAATCCAGCACGGCGCTGGAAAACTGCTCGGGGCTCATCGCTTGAACAACCCCTTGAGCGCGTCCTTGAGTTCCGGGCTGACCTTGTCACCGAGCTTCTCGTCGATCTTCTCGCTGAGCTTTTCGCTGACCTTGTCGCCAGCCAGCTTGGCCGCGACCTTGCCCAGGCCGTCTTTATCCAGGCGGCAAGCCTTGGCGCCCAGCTCCAGCGGGCCACGGCAGCGCAGCGGCAGTTCGAGGCCGACATAGCGCTCGCCGACCTGGCAGGCTGGGTCGGGCATATCGCGCTTGTCGCCCTCGACGATCACGCCAATGCGGTAGTCCATGCCCAGCACGCGCAGGTCGAGGTCGCCATGGCCGTTGACGGTCAGGCCGGGAATGCGTGCCTTGAGGTCAGGGTTGCTGGCCACGCCGTTACGCATTACCAGGCTGCCCTTGAGCTCCTGGAACGGCGTGTCCTTGCCGCGTGGCTCGCCACTCAGGGCCTTGCGGTTGAGGGTGGCGATGGCCTGGCACAGTTGCTGTTCGAGGTTGGCGTTGACCAGGATACCGTCGTTGATGACGAAGCTGGCGTTGCCGTTGAGGGTGTCGACCAGGGCTTTCTGGCTGTTGCCAGTGGCGGTCAGGTCGCTGTTGAGGGTCAACAGACCCTTGACCGGTGGCGTGCCGGTTTCGCTCTTGATGAAGTGCTCGACCGGCACCCGGTTGATGCGGGTGTTAAGACCAATCTGCGGCACGGCTGGGCGTACATCGAGGGTGCCCTTGCTTTCGAAGTCGCCGTTGTACAAGCCGCCGCGCAGGGTTTCCAGGGTGATCAGGCCGCCTTGGCCCTGGGCCTTGAGGTGGGCGTTTTCGATCGGCAGCTTGTCCAGAGTCAGCTGGCCAAATGTCAGGTCGGCCTGCAGGTCGACCTTGCGCAGGCGGTCAACCGGCAGCAGCTTGTCGTTGCTCCAGGCCACCTGGGTCGGCGCGTCGGGCAGCGGCGTGGTACCGGCACCGGCGAGGGCACCGGCCTCTTTGCTCTGCACTTCGGCCTGGCGTGCGGCCTTGGCGCCCTGGGCTGCCTCGCTCTTGGCCAGCAGGTAGCGGTCGGCGTCGAACTTGTCGGCCTTGAGCTGCACGCGCAGGGCCTGCTTGGCGAAGTCTTCAATGGCCAGGCGGCCGCTGAAGGTGCTGTCGTCGAGCTTGATCGCCAGGTCTTCCAGGGCCAGGCTGTTCGGCGTGCCTTGCAGGCGGGTGACCAGCTCGACCTTGCCCAGGGTGCTGGCGTCGGCCGAGGCCGGCAGCGGGTGGCCGATGCTGTCGAGGAAGTTGCGCAGGTCGAATTGGGCAATCGACAGGCCGCCGCTCAGTTGCGGGGTTTTGTCGAGGTCGCGCAGGTTCAGCTCGCCGAGGGCGCGCAGTTGGTTGGCCGAGAGCTTGAGGCCGTTCCATTCGGCGACGTTGGCCGCCAGATCGACCAGCAACTGGCCCTGGGCGGCGAAGGTCATGGTCTTGCCTTGCAGCGGCTCGCCCGAGGCTTCGCCGCTGAGTTTCATGTCTTCGAACTGGTAGCGCTTGAGCCGGCGATCGAAGCGCAGCTCGCCGTTAAGCTCGGTGCGCGCTTTGACCACTGGCTGGCCGGAACTGAGGAAGGCGGTCATCTTCAGCGGGATGTTCACCCCTTCATGCACCGCGCCGGTGCTCAGCTGGATGCTTTCGGCGCCGAAGCTCTGGCCGCTGCGGGCATCGTTGTACTGCACGCGGGCGTTGTTGACGGTCAGGCTGTCGATATCGAGCTTGACCGGGCGCTCGCTGGCGCTGTCGCTGCTAGCCTGGGCCGGGGCAGTGCCGGCGCTTTCGGCCGGGGCCGGGGCCGGGGTGGCAGCGGGCAGTGGCTTGCCGATGTCTTCCCAGTTGCCGTGGCCATTTTCGTCACGGCTCAGGGTCAGGTTCAGGCCCTCGACGCGCACATCGCTCATTTGCACTTCACGGCGCAGCAACGGCAGCACGCGTACCGACAGGCCAAGCATCTGCAGGTCGGCAAACGGCACTTTCGGGTTGTTCAGGGTGGCGATGCTGGCTTCATGCAGCTCAAGGCCCAGCCACGGGAACAGGCTCCAGCCAATGTCGCCATTGAGCGTCAGCTCGACGTGGGCCTTGTCGCGTGCCAGCTGGCGAATCTCGTCTTTGTAGTCGTTGGGATCGAAGAGGTGGGTCAGGGCGAAGCCCAGAGCCACAATGATCAGCAACAACCCGAGAAGCACCAGCCCCAGGATTTTGCCGAACGCTTTCATGGGCGAGTCCTTGTAGTCCGATTTCTAAATTCAGCCGCAGAGTATAGCGCTGCGGTTATCACCGCTGGGTGATATGGGGCGAAGGTTTAGTCCTGCATAAGTGTCGGATTCGACAACACATGGCATGACAGTTCCTTGCCGGGGGGATCAGTTGCAGAACAAACGACGGTATCAGTTAGCGCTAAGTGACCACGGCAAATGCTACTCTCTCGCCGCTCTCAGGCCCTGCTGCGGCCATTTGTCGCGCAAACGGGGCCGTTCGCCAATAACAACGACCAGTTGCCAAAGCGCCAAGGTCGCGGGCGGTAAGCGCTTCATTCCTACGAGGGGAACACAACAATGAGCAGCAGCATCACGGCCGGAACCGTCGCCAGCGCGCCCGGCTTCCTGTCCAAGGAGCGGATCATCGCCCGTCCGGGCTTCAACCGCTGGCTGGTACCGCCAGCGGCCCTGGCCATCCACCTGTGCATCGGCATGGCCTACGGTTTTTCGGTGTTCTGGTTGCCGCTGTCGCAGGCCATCGGCATCAGTGCGCCGGTTGTCTGCTCGGAACAGACCCACTTCCTGATGCGCATGTTCACCACCGAGTGCGACTGGCCGATCTCGATGCTCAGCTGGATCTACACGCTGTTCTTTGTCTTCCTGGGGTGCTCGGCGGCCATCTGGGGCGGCTGGCTGGAGCACGCCGGGCCGCGCAAGGCCGGGGTGGTCTCGACCCTGTGCTGGTGCGGCGGCCTGCTGATTTCCGCCTTCGGCGTCTATACCCACCAACTGTGGCTGATGTGGCTGGGCTCCGGGGTGATCGGCGGTATTGGCCTGGGGCTTGGCTATATTTCCCCGGTCTCGACCCTGATCAAGTGGTTCCCGGACAAACGCGGCATGGCCACCGGCATGGCGATCATGGGTTTTGGCGGCGGCGCCATGGTCGGCGCGCCGCTGGCGGCAGCGCTGATGAACCACTTCGCTACGCCCGGCGACGTTGGGGTCTGGCAGAGCTTTGTGGTCATGGCGGTGATCTACTTCGTGTTCATGCTCGGCGGCGCCCTGGCCTATCGCGTGCCGCCTACCGGCTGGAAGCCTGAAGGCTGGACTGCGCCGCTGAAAAAAGCCGGCAACGCGATGATCACCCATCGCCATGTGCATGTCAGTGTGGCGTGGAAAACCCCGCAGTTTGTGTTGATCTGGCTGGTTTTGTGCCTGAACGTTTCGGCAGGTATCGGCATTCTCGGCATGGCTTCGCCGCTGCTGCAGGAGGTTTTTGCCGGCAAGCTGCTGGGCAATGACCTGAGTTTCAGCCAGCTCAACGCCGCGCAATTGGGCCAGATCGCCGCGATTGCCGCCGGTTTTACCGGTTTGCTCAGCCTGTTCAACATTGGCGGGCGCTTCTTCTGGGCGTCGTTCTCCGACTATATCGGGCGCAAAAACACCTATTTCGCCTTCTTCGCCCTGGGCGTGGCTCTGTATGCGCTGGTGCCGAACATGGGCCACCTGGGCAATATCGCCCTGTTCGTGGCGGCGTTCTGCATCATCCTGTCGATGTACGGCGGCGGTTTTGCCACGGTGCCGGCGTACCTGGCCGACCTGTTCGGCACGCAGATGGTCGGCGCCATTCACGGTCGCCTGCTGACTGCCTGGGCCGCAGCCGGGGTGCTGGGCCCGGTGCTGATCACCTACCTGCGAGAGTACCAGCTGGCGCTGGGCGTGCCGCGGGCGGCGGCCTATGACATCACTCTGTACATCCTCGCCGGGCTGCTGGTGCTGGGCTTTGTTTGCAATGCGCTGGTGCGGCCGGTGGCCGACAAGTACTTCATGACCGATGCCGAGCTTGCCGCCGAGCGGGCCCTGAGCCACGACCAGGGCAGCGCCAGCGAGCGCGTACTGGAGTGGAAGGCCGACCCGGCCAGCAAGCCTTTGGTGCTGGCGGCCTGGCTGGTGGTCGGGGTGCCGCTGGCCTGGGGGATCTGGGTGACGTTGCAGAAGACTGCGGTGTTGTTCAACTAGGTCTGCCCTATAGGAGCGGGCTTGCCCCGCGATGAACCCGCATTCGATCGCGGGGCAAGCCCGCTCCTACAGAAGTAGCTGAAAATTGCCGGATCGCAGGTAAATTCCCTGCCACGCGTCATCTGCGTTTCAAGCCGCGTGCTTCTGGGCCTATAATGGTCACCTTTTTCGCCCAATGATTTTGCGGAGCTGGTGATGGTCGAACGTAAGGCTTCCGTCGAGCGCAATACTCTGGAGACCCAGATCAAGGCCTCGATCAACCTGGATGGCAGCGGCAAGGCCCGATTCGATATCGGTGTGCCTTTCCTTGAACATATGCTCGACCAGATCGCCCGACATGGGCTGATCGACCTCGATATCGAGTGCAAGGGCGACCTGCATATCGACGATCACCATACTGTCGAAGACGTCGGTATCACCCTCGGCCAGGCCTTCAACCAGGCCATCGGCGACAAAAAGGGCATCCGCCGCTACGGCCATGCCTACGTGCCGCTGGACGAAGCGCTGTCGCGGGTGGTCATCGACTTCTCCGGCCGCCCCGGCCTGCAGATGCACGTACCGTATACCCGCGCTTCGGTGGGCGGCTTTGATGTCGACCTGTTCCAGGAGTTCTTCCAGGGCTTCGTCAACCACGCCAACGTCACCCTGCACATCGACAACCTGCGTGGGCACAACACCCACCACCAGATCGAGACCGTGTTCAAGGCCTTCGGCCGCGCGCTGCGCATGGCCATCGAGCTGGACGAGCGCATGGCCGGGCAGATGCCATCGACCAAGGGTTGCCTGTAATGCAGACGGTTGCCGTTATCGACTATGGCATGGGTAACCTGCACTCGGTGGCCAAGGCCCTCGAGCACGTGGGCGCCGGCAAGGTTCTGATCACCAGCGACGCCGAGGTGATTCGCGAAGCCGACCGCGTGGTGTTCCCCGGTGTTGGCGCGATCCGCGACTGCATGGCCGAAATCCGCCGCCTGGGCTTCGACAGCCTGGTGCGCGAAGTCAGCCAGGACAGGCCGTTCCTCGGCATCTGTGTGGGCATGCAAGCCTTGCTCGATCACAGCGAAGAGAACGACGGCGTCGACTGCATCGGCCTGTTCCCGGGCAATGTGCGCTTTTTCGGCAAAGACCTGCACGAAGACGGCGAGCACCTCAAGGTGCCGCACATGGGCTGGAACGAAGTTGCCCAGAGCATCGACCACCCGCTGTGGCACAACATCCCCGAGCGTGCGCGCTTCTACTTCGTGCACAGCTACTACATCACCGCCGGCAAGCCGGGCCAGGTGGTCGGTAGCGGCCATTACGGCGTCGACTTCGCCGCAGCGCTGGCCGAAGGCTCGCGCTTTGCCGTGCAGTTCCACCCGGAGAAGAGCCATACCCATGGCCTGCAGCTGCTGCAGAACTTCGCCGCCTGGGACGGGCGCTGGTAATGGGCAAGTCCAGGGCCAAGCCGCCGATCCTCACGCTGGCGCCGGAACAGGAGCGTGAAGCGCTCGATACCCTCAAGCGCTTTCTCGAAGACCGTTTCGAGCTGCAGCTGGGGTCGTTCGAGGTGGCCGAGGTCCTGGAACTGTTCACCAAAGAGATTGCCCCGCACTACTACAACAGGGCGATTTTCGATGTGCAGAACCACCTCAAGGAACGGTTCGAGAGTATCGAGAGCGACCTCTGGTCGCTAGAGAAAGGCAGCTGAAAGCGACAAGCTGCAAGAGAACAGACGCGCATGCTTGCAGCTTGTAGCTAGCAACTTGCAGCTCTTTTTTACGAAGGAAAAAAGCATGCTGATTATCCCCGCTATCGATCTCAAGGACGGTGCTTGCGTACGCCTGCGCCAGGGCCGCATGGAAGACTCCACGGTATTCTCCGACGACCCGGTGAGTATGGCCGCCAAATGGGTTGAAGGGGGCTGCCGCCGCCTGCATCTGGTTGACCTCAATGGCGCCTTCGAAGGCCAGCCGGTCAACGGTGAAGTAGTCACCGCGATTGCCAAGCGCTACCCGAACCTGCCGATCCAGATCGGTGGCGGTATCCGTTCGCTGGAAACCATCGAGCACTACGTCAAGGCCGGCGTCAGCTACGTGATCATCGGCACCAAGGCGGTGAAAGAGCCGGAGTTCGTCGCCGAAGCCTGCCGCGCCTTCCCGGGCAAAGTGATCGTCGGCCTGGATGCCAAGGACGGTTTCGTCGCCACCGACGGCTGGGCAGAAGTCAGCTCGGTGCAGGTCATTGACCTGGCCAAGCGTTTCGAAGCCGACGGCGTCTCGGCTATCGTCTACACCGACATCGCCAAAGACGGCATGATGCAGGGCTGCAACGTGCCCTTCACCGCCGCCCTGGCCGCTGCCACCAAGATCCCGGTGATCGCCTCCGGCGGTATCCACAACCTCGGTGACATCAAGGCCCTGCTCGACGCCAAGGCGCCAGGCATCATCGGTGCGATCACCGGCCGCGCCATCTACGAAGGCACCCTGGATGTCGCCGAGGCGCAAGCCTTCTGTGACGCCTATTCGGCTAGCTCCAAGTCGTAAGCTGCAAGCTGCAAGTCAAAAGCGCGACCGAGTCGCTCTTTCTTGCAGCTTGAAGCTTGAAGCTTGCAACTCGAGGTCTACCTATGGCTTTAGCCAAACGCATAATTCCCTGCCTCGACGTCGACAACGGCCGGGTGGTCAAGGGCGTCAAGTTCGAGAACATCCGCGATGCCGGCGACCCGGTGGAAATCGCCCGGCGCTACGATGAACAGGGCGCTGACGAGATCACCTTCCTCGACATCACCGCCAGCGTCGATGGCCGTGACACCACCCTGCATACCGTCGAGCGTATGGCCAGCCAGGTGTTCATCCCGCTGACCGTGGGCGGCGGCGTGCGCACCGTGCAGGACATCCGCAACCTGCTCAACGCCGGTGCCGACAAGGTGTCGATCAACACCGCCGCGGTGTTCAACCCGGAGTTCGTCGGCGAAGCTGCCGCGCACTTCGGCTCGCAGTGCATTGTGGTGGCCATCGATGCCAAGAAGGTCTCGGGCCCGGGCGAAACCCCGCGCTGGGAGATCTTCACCCACGGCGGGCGCAAGCCGACCGGCCTGGACGCGGTGGAGTGGGCGAAGAAGATGGAAGGCCTGGGGGCCGGCGAGATCCTCCTGACCAGCATGGACCAGGACGGCATGAAGAACGGTTTTGACCTGGGCGTGACCCGCGCCATCAGCGACGCCCTGGGCATTCCGGTGATTGCCTCCGGTGGTGTCGGCAACCTGCAGCACCTGGCCGACGGGATTATCGAAGGTCATGCCAGCGCAGTGCTGGCGGCGAGCATCTTCCATTTCGGTGAGTACACCGTACCCGAGGCCAAGGCGTTCATGGCCAAGCAGGGTATCGTCGTTCGCTGACGGTCCTCTATCGCGGGGTAAGTCGAGGCGTCGCACCGCCGCTCCCACCGGGATTTAGGTGATCCTGGTGGGAGCGGCGGTGCGGCGACCCGACTTGCCCCGCGATAGCTTTCAGCCCAGGTTCTTGCCCAGTAGCGCGTGATACAGCTCGCTGTCGCCAAGAATCCCCACCACTTTGTTGCCCTCTTGAAGCACCAGCTTGTTGCCGGTCTGGTAGCGGATCTGCAGGGCTTCGCGCATGCCGATGTTGGCATTCACCAGGGTCGGTTTGCGCCCCAGGCCTTCCACCGCTTCGCCCGGTGCCCAGTTTTGCAGGTCCATGCCGTTGGCGCCCTGGCGCGCACCCTTGATGGTGTTGCCTTCGGCCAGGTCCAGCCAGGAGTCGCCACCCGGGTCGAGGCACACCGAGCCGTTGATGCGTTTGCACTTGTCCAGGGTGCGCATCAGGCTGCGGCCGCACAGCACGTTGAGCGGGTTGGTGTGGGCGACGAAGGTGCGCACGTAGTCGTCGGCGGGGTTGAGGACGATTTCTTCCGGCTTGCTGTACTGGATGATCCGCCCGTCTTTCATGATCGCAATACGGCTGCCCAGCTTCAGGGCTTCGTCCAGGTCGTGGCTGACGAAGACGATGGTCTTGTTCAGCTTGCGTTGCAGCTCCAGCAGCTCGTCCTGCAGGCCCTGGCGGATCAGCGGGTCGAGGGCCGAGAAGGGTTCGTCCATCAGCAGGATGTCGGCGTCCATTGCCAGTGCCCGGGCCAGGCCGACGCGCTGCTGCATGCCGCCCGAGAGTTCATCGGGCTTCTTGTTGCGCCATTGGGTCAGGCCCACCAGTTCGAGTTTTTCATCAACCAGCTTGCGCCGTTCCTTCTCCGGGCGGCCCTGCATTTCCAG
Organism: Pseudomonas sp. B21-035; assembly: GCF_024748945.1. NCBI lineage: Bacteria > Pseudomonadati > Pseudomonadota > Gammaproteobacteria > Pseudomonadales > Pseudomonadaceae > Pseudomonas > Pseudomonas sp. B21-035. The sequence goes on along the minus strand of NZ_CP087179.1, from coordinate 5,445,664 downwards.
GCCGAAGCTGATGTTCTCGCGCACCGTCAGCCAGGGCATCAGGGCGAACTTCTGGAACACCATGGCGATGCGCTTGGTGCGCATCATCTTCAGTTCCGCCGGGGTGCAGTGGGCGATGTCTATATGCGAGCCTTCGTGCTCGACGAACAACTTGCCGCGGCTGACGGTGTTGAGGCCGTTGATACAGCGCAGCAGGCTCGACTTGCCCGAGCCGGACAAGCCCATCAACACGCAGATCTCGCCCTTGTTGATGTCCAGGTTGGCTTTCTCGACACCGACCACCAGGCCGGTCTTCTTCAGGATCTGTTCGCGGGTCATGCCCTGGTCGAGCAGGCTCAGGGCCTCGCGCGGTCGGCTGGAGAAGATAACGTCTACGTCTTCGAAGCGAATAATGCTCATGCTTCACTCCTTACCGGCGCGTCGGGTTGTTTGCAGATACGGTCGAGCATGATCGCCAGCAACACGATCGCCAGGCCCGCTTCAAAACCCAGGGCGATATCGGCGGTGTTCAATGCGTTGACCACAGGTTTGCCCAGGCCGTCGGCACCCACCAGCGCGGCAATCACCACCATCGACAGCGACAGCATGATGCATTGGGTAACGCCGGCGGCGATGCTCGGCATGGCGTGGGGCAGCTCGATGCGCGACAGCAGCTGGCGGCGTGAGCAGCCGAAGGCCTTGCCGGCGTCGAGCAGTTCCTGGGGCACGTCACAGATACCCAGGTAGGTCAGGCGGATCGGTGCGGCGATGGCGAACACCACCGTCGAGATCAACCCGGGGACCACCCCCAGGCCGAACAGGGTCAGGGTCGGGATCAGGTAAACGAAGGTAGGTACCGTCTGCATCAGGTCGAGGACCGGGCGCATGGCGGTGTAGAACATCGGCTTGTGTGCGGCGAGGATGCCCAGCGGCACGCCGATGGCCACGCAGACCAGGGTGGCGAACAGCACCTGGGCCAGGGTCTCCATGGTCTCCTGCCAGTAACCGAGGTTGAGGATCAGCAAAAATGACAGTACGCAGAATGCGGTCAGCGCCCATTTGCGCTGGATCAGGTGCGCGATTACTGCAATCAGGCCGATCAGGACGAAAGGATTGAACCAGGTCAGTGCCCCGGTCACGCCATGAATCATGTATTCCAGTGCTGCCGCGAAGGCATCGAAGTAGTTGGCGCCGTGTTGCGTCAACCATTCAACGAAGCCTGCGATGTACTGGCCCAAAGGGAGTTTTTCATCGATCAGCATGATAGCGAGCGTCCACCTGCAAAAGTTTGAAGACAGCCTGCAGCGGGGCCAGCCCGCCGCAGGCAGTGCTTACTGCGTGAGTTTGGCTTTGGCTGCCTCCAGGCCAGGCTTGCCGTCAACGGTGGTGACCCCGGCCAGCCAGGTGTCGAGCACCTGCGGGTTGTTTTTCAGCCAGGCCTTGGCTGCGGCGTCGGGTTTCATCTTGTCGTCCAGGACGTTGCCCATCAGCTTGCTTTCCATGTCGAGGGTAAAGGACAGGTTCTTCAGCAACTGGCCGACGTTGCTACATTCCTGAACATAGCCCTTGCGGGTGTTGGTGAGGACGGTGGCCTTGCCGTAGTCGGGGCCGAAGAAGTCATCGCCGCCGTCCAGGTATTTCATCTTGAAGCGGGTGTTCATCGGGTGCGGTTCCCAGCCCAGGAACACCACGGCGGTGTCACGGCGCTGGGCACGTTCGACTTGCGAGAGCATGCCGGCCTCGCTGGACTCGACCACCTTGAAACCGGCGTCCTTGAGGCCGAAGGCGTTCTTGTCGATCATGCTCTGGATGGTGCGGTTGCCGTCGTTGCCCGGCTCGATGCCGTAGATCTTGCCGTCCAGCTCCTTCTTGAACTTGGCAATGTCGGCGAAGTTTTTCAGGCCCTTGTCGTACAGCGCCTGGGGCACCGCCAGGGTGTACTTGGCGTTCTCAAGGTTGGCCCGAACGGTTTCCACGGTGCCGGCATCGCGGTACTGCTTGATGTCGTTTTCCATGGTCGGCATCCAGTTGCCGAGGAACACGTCCATGTTCTTGCCATCGGCCAGCGACTTGTAGGTCACCGGTACCGAAATCATCGTGGTCTTGGTCTTGTAGCCCAGCGACTGGAGCACGACGCTGGTGACCGCGGTGGTCACGGTGATGTCGGTCCAGCCGACATCGGAGAAGTTGACGGTGTGACATTGCTCGGGCTCTGCGGCCTGGGCCAGCACCGGCAGACTCAGCACTGCGGCCAGCAATAGCGAGGGTGAACCTTTCATTCGATGGACTCCTGGGTTTTTTTCTCGGATGTCCCACGGGACCGCCGTGCTTTATGGTTTGCATTCGGTCGGGCCTGACTATCGGGCGATAGCGGGACGGCTGCCGTGCAATCGAGTCGATACCGATCATCTAACAGCGAAAATCAAACGCCTACAGGGTGCGTCGTATCCAGTACAGACAGGGTCGCATCCAGTGTCGATGAGGTCGTTTACAGATTTATCCGGCCCTGTAAACGCAGTTTCGGCACTTGTGCACCGCAAAAAAACGGCGCACAAGCGCGGCTGACAGCTGGCGGCGTTGCTGGGCAAGAACGCGTCGGTTGCAGACGTCAGAGGTCCTGGCAAAAGCCTGATGATGCGCGGAATCGGCGGATTGCCGCCTATTCAGCGTAGCAGTTGCGACGCCCTTGGCTTGGGCTGCGGGGCTGCACATTCAGGCTGTACATTCAGGAGGTAGGTGGCATGGCCATCAGTGTGTTCGACCTGTTCAAGATCGGCGTTGGCCCATCCAGCTCCCATACCGTCGGGCCCATGCGCGCCGCAGCATTGTTCGTCCAGGGCCTGCGCGAGCGCGGCGAGCTTGCACAGGTGCGGCGCGTCGAAGTGCGCCTGTACGGCTCGCTGTCGGCCACCGGTATCGGCCACGGCAGCGACAACGCAGTGATCATGGGCCTGATGGGCGAATGGCCGGACGCCATCGACCCCGCGCAAATCGGTCCGCGCATCGCTGCACTGCGCGAAACAGACACCTTGCTGCTCGATGGCCGGCTGCACGTCGGCTTCGTCTGGGCCCGCGACATGCTGCTGCTCGACGAGAACCTGCCGTACCACCCCAACGCCATGACCCTCATCGCTGAAGGCGCCGCAGGCGAGCTGCACCGCGACACCTATTACTCGGTGGGCGGCGGCTTTGTCGTTGATGCGGCACAGGCTGCCAGCGGTGTGCTGGACGCCGACAACACGGTGCTGCCCTACGATTTCGACAGTGCCGTGGAGTTGCTCGAACTGTGCAAGCAAAACGACCTGCGCGTGTCGCAATTGATGATGGAAAACGAAAAGGTCTGGCGCAGTGAAGCAGAAATTCGTGCCGGGCTGCTGAAGTTGTGGCACGCCATGCAGGCCTGTGTCGAAAACGGCCTCAAATACGAAGGCATCCTGCCTGGCGGGCTCAATGTCAAACGTCGCGCAGCCAAGCTGCACCGCAGCCTGCAGGAACTGAACAAGCCCAATGTCATCGGCTCGACCCTGAGCGCCATGGAATGGGTCAACCTCTATGCCCTGGCGGTCAACGAAGAGAATGCCGCTGGCGGGCGCATGGTCACCGCACCGACCAATGGCGCGGCAGGGATCATCCCTGCGGTGCTGCACTACTACATGCGCTTTAGCGACGAAGTCAGCGAAGCCAACGTCGTCGACTTCTTCCTCGGCGCCGCCGCAGTGGGCATTTTGTGCAAGAAGAATGCTTCGATCTCCGGTGCTGAAGTCGGTTGCCAGGGTGAAGTCGGTTCGGCCTGCGCCATGGCCGCCGCCGGTCTTGCCGAGGTGCTCGGGGCTACCCCGGGGCAACTGGAAAACGCCGCCGAGATCGGTCTTGAGCACAACCTTGGGCTGACCTGCGACCCGGTTGGCGGGCTGGTCCAGGTGCCCTGCATCGAGCGCAACGCGATTGCCGCGGTCAAGGCCATCAATGCCGCGCAGATGGCCTTGCGCGGCGACGGCGAGCACTTCATCTCCCTTGACCGGGTGATCCGCACCATGCGTGACACCGGCGCCGACATGCACGACAAGTACAAGGAAACCTCGCGCGGTGGCCTGGCGGTCAGCGCCATCGAATGTTGAATCGCTGACGCGCCCTGCGCCGTTTTCGCCCACCTTCGGCCTGCGCGCCGCCTTTTGGCGCGCAGGCCTTTCCCGCCTCGAACAATCCGCTGTCACCCCCGTGCCTGGCGCCTTGGGTGACAGTTGCCGATGTCGTTTCTGGGCATCCTTCACACAAGTGCTACCGAATTGCTCATGCGTCCTACAGACCGGCGCTAGGCCGCTGGTTTGCGTTTATAACCGCGCCCGGCAACAAGGGCCATATAGACGCTGCGCGACGTCGTTTTTGGGTTTTGTTGAATGGCCATTCAATTTCAGGCATGGCATTTGCGTTGTGATTGGCAAAGCCCCTGCATCCGAATCGGGGCCGTGACAAAAAAGCCCGTGCCTGCCTGAGGCACAACCTGCATTGTGTGAGGAGATACCGCGATGACGTCGTACAACTCCGGGACCCCAACCCAGAACCGCACGCCCCAATCCATCGGCTTCCTGCTGCTGGACAATTTCACGCTGATTTCCCTGGCTTCCGCTGTTGAGCCGCTGCGCATGGCCAACCAGCTGTCCGGCCGCGAGCTGTACCGCTGGAGCACCCTGAGCGTGGATGGCGGCCAGGTGTGGGCCAGCGACGGCTTGCAGATCACTCCCGATGCGGCAATGCACAAGGCACCGGCTATGGACACCGTGATTGTCTGTGGCGGTATTGGTATCCAGCGCACCGTTACCCGCGAGCACGTCACCTGGCTGCAGAGCCAGGCGCGCCAGTCGCGACGGCTGGGTGCGGTGTGCACCGGCAGCTGGGCCCTGGCCTGTGCCGGCCTGCTCGATGGTTTTGACTGCAGCGTGCACTGGGAATGCCTGGCGGCGATGCAGGAAGCCTTCCCGCGGGTGAGCATGAGCACCCGTTTATTCACCCTCGACCGCAACCGCTTCACCAGCTCCGGCGGCACTGCGCCGCTGGACATGATGCTGCACCTGATCAGCCGTGATCATGGTCGCGAGCTGTCGGCGGCGATCTCGGAGATGTTTGTCTACGAGCGCATCCGCAACGAACAGGACCACCAGCGCGTGCCGCTCAAGCACATGCTCGGCACCAACCAGCCGAAACTGCAGGAAATCGTCGCGTTGATGGAAGCCAACCTCGAAGAGCCGATCGACCTGGATGAACTGGCCGTTTATGTGTCGGTGTCGCGGCGCCAGCTTGAGCGCCTGTTCCAGAAGTACCTGCACTGCTCGCCGTCACGCTACTACCTGAAGCTGCGGCTGATCCGCGCCCGGCAACTGCTCAAGCAGACGCCGATGTCGATCATCGAAGTGGCTTCGGTGTGCGGCTTTGTCTCGACCCCGCATTTCTCCAAGTGCTACCGCGAGTACTTCGGCATTCCGCCGCGTGACGAGCGCGTGGGCTCTAATACTGCCCAGCAGGTGGCGATGATGCCGATCCCGCAGGCGCTGGTGCTGTCGCCGCTGGCCGGGCCGATGTCGGCGTTGAGCCAGGCGCGCAATGAGTCGACTTTTGCCAGTGTGAGGCTCTGATTCCGAGCTGAATTCATCGCGGGTCAAGCCCGCTCCCACAGGAGTTAGGTGATCTCTGTGGGAGCGGGCTTGACCCGCGATGCTTTTAGCGATTCTGGAATTGTGCCAATGCCGGCAACAGCTGTTTGTCGATGGCTTTACGAACGTCCGGCAGAATAGTCGCACTACTGGTGTACATCTGCTCGACCATGACCTTCAAGGCTTTGGCCCGCGGCTCACTCAAACCGCGTACCGCACACTCGCAGGCCTGTTCGGCACTGGCCCCGGCCGGCGTCTCGAAACCCAGCGCGCGCAGCTGGCCCAGCAGGTCGTCCTGATCAATCAAATCCGCATGCATCATGGTTGTTGTCCTTGTTTGCAGGTGTGATCGTCAGTCGATTCTGTGGGCCCGGGCGCACTGCGGCAAGGGCAGATTGTCGCAATGGCCGCTTTACCTAAGCACAGGTCGTTTTCGGGTAAATCGGCGGGGGAGAGAGGCTGCACACTGGGGCCATGCACAGAAAAGGAAGGTTTGGTCACCATCCGCTTGAAGCATGTTCATGCTCGCTCTTGGCCCCGGTTGCTTCACGGCTTGTCGGGGTTATTTTTTTGCTTTTGAATCATTGGCAACCCGATCACCCGGCCAACAAACTCGGCCGCCGGCAGATCAACCTGCTCATTCACGGCCCCCTGCAAGCGCTCAAGCACCGCTGGTGCAAACGGTGCTGACCTCGGTCCGGCAAGGTCGACATGCAACAGCATCTGTTCACTGGCCGCCAGCGCTTCATCAAACCCCTCGCGATGCAGGCTGTGGTACAGGTGCAGGCGCTTGTGGTCAAAACCGATAACCTGGCTCTGCACCCACACCTGGGTGCCGAGCTTTACCTCATGCAAGTAGTTCAGGTGGCACTCCAGGGTGAACAGCGAGTGGCCGCTGGCGCTGCGGTTGTCGCTGTCCAGGCCGATGCGGTCCATAAAGGCATCGGTGGCATAGCTGAAGATCAGCAGGTAGAAGGCATCGCGCAGATGCCCGTTGTAGTCGACCCAGTCTGCCTGGACCTGGGTCTGGTAGGTGATCAAGGCGGGCATCGCTGCACTCCGGTCAGTCGCTGAAGGCCATGCCGTGCTTGGCCTTGGTGGTTTTTACCGCATCCAGCACGGCCAGCAGGCAATCATCACGATAGCGCTCCAGCGCGCTGATGCTGCGCTCGCCCAGTTGTTCGCCGGTGCCGTCGACCACGGCGTCGATCAGGCCGTCGGTCAGTTCGGGCGCGGGCAGGTAGGTCCAGGGCAGTTGCAACGCCGGGCCGAACTGGGCCATGAAGTGGCGCATGCCGGCGTCGCCTCCGGCCAGGGTATAGGTGAGGAAGGTGCCCATGAACGACCAGCGCAAACCGGCGCCAAAGCGGATTGCGTCGTCGATCTCACCGGTGGTCGCCACGCCATCGTTGACCAAGTGCAGAGCCTCGCGCCACAGCGCTTCGAGCAGGCGGTCGGCGATAAAACCGGGCACTTCCTTGCGCACATGCAGCGGGCGCATGCCGAGGCGGGTGTAGACGGTTTTTGCCGCTTCGATGGCCTCGGGCGCGGTCTTGTTGCTGCCGACGATTTCTACCAGCGGCAGCAGGTACACCGGGTTGAACGGATGGCCGACCACGCAGCGTTCGGGGTGGGTCGAAGATTCGTAGAACTCGCTGGGCAGCAGGCCCGAAGTGCTAGAGCCGATCAGCGCATTGGGCTTGGCTGCGGCGCTGATCTTGCTGTGCAGGTCGAGCTTTAGGTCGAGGCGCTCGGGGGCGCTTTCCTGGATGAAATCGGCATCGCGCACGCATTCCTCGATAGTCGCCACAAAGCGCAGGCGCTGCTGCGAGGCGCCGGGTGCCAGGCCCTGTTGCTCCAGGGCCGGCCAGGCATTGGCGATACGCTTGCGCAAGGCCGCCTCTGCTCCCGGCGCCGGGTCCCAGGCGACTACATCCAGGCCGTGGGCCAGGGCGCGGGCCACCCAGCCGCTGCCGATTACGCCGCTGCCCATGGCTGCAAAAGTCTTGATCTCGGTGATAAAGCTCATCGGTTTCTCCAGCAGTCAGCGACGGGTCAGGTTCATTTTGGCGCGGCCCTCGGCAGGGCTGAGTACCCGTGCGCCAAGGCGGCTGAGAATCTCGCTGGCGCGTTCCACCAGTTGGCCGTTGCTGGCCAGCACGCCTTTGTCCAGGTACAGGTTGTCTTCCAGGCCGACCCGCACGTTGCCGCCCAGCAGCACCGCCTGCGCCGCCATCGGCATCTGCATGCGGCCGATGCCGAAGCCGGCCCAGGTCACGCCTGGCGGCAGGTTGTCGACCATGGCTTTCATGGTGGCGGTGTCGGCCGGCGCGCCCCAGGGGATGCCCAGGCACAGCTGGAACAACGGGTCGTCGAGCAGGCCTTCCTTGATCATCTGCTTGGCGAACCACAGGTGGCCGGTGTCGAAGATTTCCAGCTCCGCTTTGACGCCCAGTTCAGTGATGCGCCTGGCCCCAGCGCGCAGTTGCGCCGGGGTCGAGACGTAGATGCTGTTGCCGTCGCCAAAGTTGAGGGTGCCGCAGTCCAGGGTGCAGATTTCCGGCAGCAGCGCCTCGACGTGGGCCAGGCGCTCCAGCGGGCCGATCAGGTCGGTGCCGGCGCCGAACTCCAGCGGAGTTTCGCCCGGGCCGATCTCCAGGTCGCCACCCATGCCGGCGGTGAGGTTGACGATGATGTCGACGTCGGATTCGCGGATGCGCTCCATCACCTCGCGGTACAAGTTGACGTCGCGGCTGAAGCGGCCGGTTTGCGGGTCGCGAACGTGGCAGTGGACCACCGTGGCACCGGCTTTGGCGGCTTCTACCGCGGCTGCGGCGATCTGTTTCGGGGTGACCGGGACCAGGTGGCTTTTGCTGGCGGTGTCGCCGGCGCCGGTCAGGGCGCAGGTGATGATGACGTCGTGGTTCATGTGCGGTTTCCTTCGGGCGAGTTGGGGCCATCGCGGGTCAAGCCCGCTCCCACAGGGTCTGTCAGTTAGCGGTCAGTTGCAGGTTTTCGGCGGCCGGTTTGCCGTCAAACGTGGTCACCCCTTCAAGCCAGCGCTTCTGGTCTTGCGGGTGATCCTTGAGCCACTGGCGGGCGGAGTCCAGCGCATCCTTGTGCTCGAGTAGCGGCTGCATCATGCGGCTCTCGTCTTCGGCGGTGAATTTCAGGTTGCTCAGCAGGCGATGGGCATTCGGGCAGCGCTGGGCGAAGTCGGGGGCGGTAACGGTCCACACCGTGGCGCGGCCTTCGTCCGGGCCCAGGGCGTCTTCGCTGCCGCTGAGGTAGGCCATGTCGATGTTGACGTTCATCGGGTGCGGCGCCCAGCCGAAGAACACCACCGCCTCTTTGCGCCGTACCGCGCGGTCGACGGCGGCGAGCATGCCGGCCTCGCTGGACTCGACCAGCTGGAACTTGCCGAGGCCGAACTGGTTCTTGCTGATCATCGCCTTGATCTGGGTGTTGGCGCCGGAGCCTGGCTCGATGCCGTAGATCTTGCCGCCCAGCTCCTTCTCGAACCTGGCAATGTCGGCGAAGGTTTTCAGGCCCTTGTCGGCCAGGTAGCTGGGCACCGCGAGGGTGGCGCGGGCGTCATCCAGGCTCGGCTGGTCGAGGACCTTGACCTGCTTGGCGTCGATGAACGGGGTGATGGTCTGGGTCATGATCGGGTTCCAGTAGCCAAGGAACATGTCCAGGCGCTGGTCGCGAATGCCGGCGAAAATGATCTGTTGCGAGGCGCTGGTCTGCTTGGTCTTGTAGCCCAGGCCATCGAGCAGCACCTGGGTCATGGCGCTGGTGGCCATCACGTCGGTCCAGTTCACCACGCCAAGGCGCACGTTCTTGCAGGCGGCCGGTTCTGCGGCCATCACGTTGGTGCTGAGGATTGCGGTACCGACGAGCATCAGCAGGCTACGGCTGATCATTCTGTTCATGGTGGCTCCTCCAACGGCAGTTCTAATTGTTATAGGGGGCGGCCTCTGCGTGCCGTGTGATCAAACTACGCGGCTGCTGTGGGTAAAAATCGCACTGTGGCGACCGGCACTTGCACAGTGGCGACCAGCGCGCTATTAACCCTGCATCCGTGGCCGTCGAGTCGTCGCTATGCCCCAGGATTTCCATTTCTTGCTGTTGCCGGGTTTCTCCGCGATCGGTTTTATATCTGCGGTAGAGCCGCTGCGGGTGGCCAACCGCTTTCGCGGCGAGCTGTACCGCTGGCAGGTGCTGAGCATAGATGGCGGTGCAGTGCAGGCCAGCAACGGCATGTCGGTGAATGCCGACGCCGCGCTGCAGCCGCTGGGCAAGGGCGCAACCCTGCTGGTGGTGGCCGGTTTCGAGCCGCTGCGCAGCTTCGGCCCGGCCCTGCAGCACTGGTTGCGCAAGCTTGATCACGAAGGCGTGGTATTGGGCGGCATCGATACCGGCAGCGTGGTGCTGGCCGAGGCCGGTTTGCTTGAGGGTTACCGGGTGACCCTGCACTGGGAAGCGCTGGAGGCCTTCAAGGAAAGTTACCCGCAGTTGCAGGCGACCCAGGAGCTGTTCGAAGTCGATCGCCGGCGCATTACCTCTGCGGGAGGCACCGCTTCGATCGACCTGATGCTCGACCTGATCGCCCAGGCTCATGGCCCGGAGCTGGCGATCCAGGTGTCGGAGCAGTTCGTGCTCGGCCGGATTCGCCCGCGCCAGGATCACCAGCGCATGCAGATCGCCTCACGCTACGGCATCAGCAACAAGAAGCTGGTGCAGGTGATCGGTGAAATGGAGCGCAACACCGAGCAACCGCTCAACACCTTGGTGCTCGCCGAGTCGGTGCAGGTCACCCGACGCCAGCTGGAGCGCCTGTTCAAGCTTTACCTGCACGACACCCCCAGCGGCTTCTACCTGCGCCTGCGCCTGGACAAGGCCCGGCAGTTGCTGCGCCAGACCGACCTCAGCGTGCTGGAGGTGGGCATCGCTTGCGGGTTCGAGTCGGCGTCGTATTTCACCCGTTGTTACCGCGGGCGCTTCCAGCGTTGCCCGCGCGAAGACCGCAAGGCCGCGGCGGCCAGCCTCAGCGGCGCTTGAGCAACAGCGCGCAGGCGCTTTTGTAGGCTTCGTGCTGGTACTTGTTCAGCGACGCCGGCAGTTCAAGGTCGTGTTTCTTCGCTTGGGCGCTGACGGTCTGCGGTGACACCAGCTCGACCTCGCAATTGTCCAGCAACTGCAGCACGCCCTCGATCTTGAAGGTGGTCGGGCCGCCGGCGAAATCGCCTTTCTTGCTGCGCTTTTTGATCGCCAGGTGGCTGATGCCCTGCTCGGCGATAAAGGCCTGGGCCTGGCGGGCAAAGGCTTTGACGCTATCTGCCAGTTCGTCGTCTGCCAGGGCGATTTTTTTCGTCGCCACGGCAAGGTGCACAGGGCTGGCGCCGTCCAGGGTGGCAACGGCAAGCAGCGCTTCGCTGCCTTTGATTTCAATTCCGCAGATTTTCATGCTGGTCTCAATCGGAGTTCTGCAGCCCCAGGGACTGCAAGTATTCGGAGCGATCATCGCTACGTTGGGCAATGCAGGTGTTCAAGGCCGCGTCGAAAGCCTTGCCGGGTTGCTGGTCATAGGTCTCGACCTTGCAATCGGCGTCGCGCAGTTGCTTCCAGATGGCTTGGGCCTCACGCAGGCGCTTGCTCAGCTCGTCGACCTTGGCTTGCTGGCCGCCGTACTGCTCGCCAATGCGCTGCAGCAGGTCATCGAAAGCGGCATTGAGTTCGCGTTCGGCGGTAGTGCGGCTGTATTGGGCGCACGCATAGCTTTGCTGGTCGGTGTCGACGTTGTCGCACGGGGTGCTTTCGTCGTCCTCGGCATGGGCGCCGAATGCCAGCAATACCAGGGCCAGGCCTACCATCGTTCTCATCTGCGACATCCTCCGAAAGCTTGCGCGAACATGGGCGCCGATTCTCGCTCAGCGCCGCAGCAAAGAACAGGGTAGCCGCTGCTCCTGTGAAAAAGCGTACCGGCAGTGTGAACACTTATTCACAGACGTTTCATAAAGCTGCACATAAACTCGGCGCTTTGCCTTTACCCACTCTGAATAGCCCGTGGATCCGCTATGGAAAGCACCGCACTGATCAAGGTACTGCTGGTCGAGGATGACCTGAAACTGGCCGGCCTGGTTGCGCACTTTCTGGCCGAACACGGCTTTCAGGTGCATTGCGTGCATCGTGGCGACCAGGCGCTGGAGGCCTTTGTCCAGTTCAAGCCGGCGCTGGTGGTGCTTGACCTGATGCTGCCGGGCTTGAGCGGTTTGCAGGTGTGTCGGGCGATTCGCAGCCAGGCGGCAACCCCGATCGTTATCCTGACGGCCCGCGAGGACGATCTGGACCATATCCTTGGCCTTGAATCCGGTGCCGACGACTATGTGATCAAGCCGATCAAACCACCGGTGTTGCTGGCCCGTCTGCGTGCTCTGCAGCGGCGCAAGGGCAGTGAGCCGCTTAGTCGCGACAGCCTGCGTTTCGGCAACCTGAGCATCGACCGGGCCAGTCGCGAGGCGCACCTGGGTGAGGAGCCGATCGAGCTGAGCACCATGGAGTTCGAGCTGCTCTGGTTGCTGGCAAGCGCTGCCGGCCAGACCCTGTCGCGCGATGACATCCTCAATCGCCTGCGCGGCATTGCCTTCGACGGCTTCAACCGTAGCGTCGATGTCTATGTCAGCAAGCTGCGCGGCAAATTGCGCGACAACCCCCGCGAGCCTGTGTGCATCAAGACGGTGTGGGGCAAGGGCTACCTGTTCAATCCGTTTGCCTGGGAGCTGTAGATGCTGCGCTTGTTTCTGGGCTTGTTCAGTACTCTGGTCATTGCCTTCGCCCTGGCTGTACCGTCGATCAACACGTTTTTCGATTGGTACCTGAAAACCAGCGACGATGTTTACTATCGCGAATCGATGCGCGGCCCGGCCTACAGCCTGGTGGAGCAACTGCGGCCGTTGCCCGTGGCCGAGCGGCAGCAGCGTCTTGATGCGTTGCAGCCGCACTACGGGATGACTCTCAAGCTGGTCGAGCGCGACCAGCTGCAATTAAGCGAGCAGGATCGGGCCCTGTTGGCCGACAAACAGATGCTGATACTCGACGATGTCAGCCATTTCATCATTCCCATCGATGCTGGCAGCCAGCTGCTGAGCGTCAGCCTGCCGCCCGACTTGCGCATGACCACCGCCTTTACCGTCAGCGCTTATGCCATGTTTGCCAGCATGCTTGGCATTGCCGTGTTCTGCTGGGTATGGCCGCACTGGCGCGACCTTGAGCGATTGCGCCTGGCGGCCCAGCGCTTTGGTGACAACGATCTGCGTTCGCGCATTCACTTGTCGCGGCGCTCGAACATTCATCAACTGGCCGAGCATTTCAACCAGATGGCCGCGCGCATCGAAGGCCTGATCGCCAATCAACGCGAACTGACCAATGCGGTATCCCACGAACTGCGCACGCCCATTGCCCGCCTGTCGTTCGAGCTTGAGCAACTGCGCCGGCTGGCCCGCCAGGAAGGTTGCGCCGAGCTGATCAACGACATGCACGCCGACCTCGGCGACCTGGAAGAGATGGTCTCGGAGTTGCTCACCTATGCCAGCCTCGAACGCGGGGCCGCCGAGATCAAGCACGAAACCATCCAGGCCAATCACTGGCTCGACAGTGTCCTGGGCAGTGTTGCCCTGGAGGCCGAGGCTGCCGGTGTGCAGCTGACGCTGCAGGCGTGTACGGTGCAAAGCATCCGTATCGAGCCGCGGTTCATGGCGCGGGCGGTGATCAACCTGCTGCGCAATGCCATTCGCTATGCCGACGCCGAGGTGCGGGTCAGCCTGCAGCGAGAAGGCGAGCAGTATTGCATCGTGGTGGAAGACGACGGCCCAGGCGTGCCGTTTGCCGCCCGGGAAAAGATTTTCGAGCCGTTTTCGCGCCTGGATGTCAGTCGTGACCGGCGTACCGGTGGCTTTGGCCTGGGCCTGGCGCTGGTGCGCAGGGTGTCGCAGTGGCACGGTGGCTATGCCCTGGTACGCGATAGCCGCGAAGGTGGCGCCAGCTTCGTGTTGAGCTGGCCGCACAGCGATGTTTGATACCTAGAACTGCAGCCCGGCGTCCTGCTCGGGGCCGCGCACAAAGCGATAGCCGAGTACCCGCAAGCCGTCGCTGCGCCGGGTCAGGGTGTTGCCGGCGCCGAGCGCGCTGCCGGCCAGCAGGGCGTGGACGTCATCCAGCGGCTGGACCAGGAATTCGCCCAGGGTTTCGCCGTTGCGCCGGCCCTGGGCCAGCAGCAGGCCCTGATCGATGCGCAAGGTCAGGCCGTCGAGCAGCGGATCGCGCTCATTCGGGCTGACCAGGCGGTAACGGCCGACGCTGGTTTGCCAGTCGGCGGGTATCGGCGCGGGCTCGATACGCTCGCCCAGAGGCAGGGTCTGGCCGTGGCGCCTGATCGCCAGCACCTGTTTGTTGGCGACGCTGATCACATCCAGCTGCAGGTCCTGAAGCGGGCCTGGGTCCAGCGACCACACGCCCAGCAGCCTTTTTTGTGCCCGCAACCAGCCTTGACTGTCGCGCAGCAGCTCGACGCGCTTGCCGGCCAGTTCGGCAAACAGCTGCTGGCGCTGGTCGCTGAGGCGGATCACGCCCAAGGGGCTGGCGTACAAGCCGGCCAGGCGCTGGCGGTCTCGCGGGCTGGGTACCACGGCTGAGGTCAGCGGCGGCAGGCTCGGGGTACAGTCGCGCGGGCAGGCGAGCGCAGTGCCACGGGCCTGCAGCATCAAGCGCAACGCCTGGGTGGCCAGCTCGCTGACCAGCGCCTCGGCAGTGTCGGCATTGGCCATCACCACCACCGCCAGCTGCGGCTCGGGGAGCACGCTCAGTTGCGCGGCAAAGTCGCCGGTCGAGCCACTGTGCTGCCATTGTTGCAACTGCGCGCCGATGCGCGGGTCACCGCAGGGGCCCAAGTACCAGGCCAGGCCGATCGGGCAATCGAAGTCCAGGGCATTGGCTCGGTTCTGCTGGCGGAACATCTCGGCAATCGATTGCTGGCTGAGCACCTGGCGACCGTCGAAACGGCCCTGGGCGAAGAGCATCTGCACGAACTGGCCGACCTCCCGAGGTGTGGTCCACAGGCCGCCGGCAGGCAGGTCGCGGATCTCTTCGTCGCTGCTGCGCTGGCCCTGCAGGTAGCCGCGGGCGCGATAGGGTTGCAGTTCGCTGTTGCCGACGAAGCTCGAGTGCTCCATGCCCAAGGGTTGCAACAAGTGCTGTTGCAGGCGGGTTTCAAAGGGTTGCCCGCTGCTGCGCTCGATGGCGGCGCCGAGCAGGGCAAAACCCAGGTTGGAATAGGCCATCTGCGTGCCCGGCGCAGTGTTCAGCCACACCCCCGAGGCCCGCTGCGGCAGGTTCTTCAGTGGGTCATCCGTGCGCAAGCGCGGCAGGAACTCGCTCGGCAGGCCCGCCTGGTGGCTGAGCAGGCGGCGCAGGGTGATGGCGTCGTTGGCGCTGCGGGCATCGGCATGAAAGCGCGAGCGCACGCGAAACTCCGGCAAGCTGCGCGACAGTGGTGCGTCCAGGCTCAGGCGCTGCTGTTCCACCAGTTGCAGGGTGGCGCTGGCGGTAAACAGCTTGGACAGCGAACCGGCTCGAAACGCCGTGGCCGGCGTCACCCGCATATGCAGCGTCTGGTCTGCCAGGCCGAAGCCTTCGGCCCAGACCAGCTCCTGGCCGTCGATCAATGCCAGCGACAGCCCGGGCACATGGTTCTTGCGCATTTGTTCGGGGATGCTCTGGCGCAGGTGTTCGATCACCGCCCGGTAGTCACCCTCGGCGATCGGCGGCAGGCTGGTTGGCGGCCGTTCACCGCAGCCGGTGTTGACGAGCAGCAGGCCGAACAACGAAGCAAGGCGAAGCGAGCGAAGCATGGGGCACCTGAGCGGCAATGACGGTCATTGCATGCTAGGGCAGGGGCCTGCGGCAATCTTTGCGTGGATTGTCGGGAAACTGTTAAAGACTGTGCCGCAGCGTGGGGCAACGCCCCTTTGTCGTTGTTTGACGCTTTCGGCAATTCCCCTGTCGTTTTTGCATCTGGGCGACATTGGCCCTAGGCATATGCTGGCTCCAAAGCGCCGGCAGACGATTCGGCGCAGGTTATTACCAATAAAGGGGACAGCCTGATGAGCCCAGCCGAATTACACGCCGACAGCATCGTTATCGACGGGCTGATCATTGCCAAATGGAACCGCGAGCTGTTCGAGGACATGCGCAAGGGCGGCCTGACCGCAGCCAACTGCACAGTGTCGGTCTGGGAAGGCTTCCAGGCCACGGTCAACAACATCGCCGCCAGCCAGAAGCTGATTCGCGACAACAGCGACCTGGTGATGCCGGTGCGCACCACCGCCGACATCCGCAAGGCCAAGGAACTGGGCAAGACCGGCATCCTCTTCGGCTTCCAGAACGCCCATGCCTTCGAAGACCAGATCGGCTACGTGGAGGTGTTCAAGCAGTTGGGCGTGGGTATCGTGCAGATGTGCTACAACACCCAGAACCTGGTCGGTACCGGTTGCTATGAGCGTGACGGCGGGCTATCGGGCTTTGGCCGCGAGATTGTCGCCGAGATGAACCGCGTCGGGGTCATGTGCGACCTCTCCCATGTCGGTTCCAAGACCTCCGAAGAAGTCATCCTCGAATCGAAAAAGCCGGTGTGCTACTCCCACTGCCTGCCTTCCGGGCTCAAGGAACACCCGCGCAACAAGTCCGATGAAGAGCTCAAGTTCATTGCCGATCACGGCGGTTTCGTCGGCGTTACCATGTTCGCGCCGTTCTTGGCCAAGGGTATCGATTCGACCATCGACGACTACGCCGAAGCCATCGAATACACCATGAACATTGTTGGTGAAGACTCCATCGGCATCGGTACCGACTTCACCCAAGGCCACGGCCAGGATTTTTTCGAGTACCTGACCCACGACAAGGGCTACGCCCGGCGCCTGACCAACTTCGGCAAGATCATTAACCCGCTGGGCATCCGCACCGTGGGCGAGTTCCCCAACCTCACCGAGACCCTGCTCAAACGCGGCCACTCCGAGCGCGTGGTGCGCAAGATCATGGGCGAGAACTGGGTCAACGTTCTAAAGGACGTCTGGGGCGAGTGAATACCTCTGGAGCCTACTCCGCTCGCCGATAGCTGCGTCAGGTCCTCGCGAAAAGCTCGCCGTACCTCGGTACTGTCTCGCCTTTCGCTCCGGTCCTTCCTTGCTCTCGACGTGCTCGCTACGGCTCCAAAGGCATTCACAGCGGCTGTTTATTGAAGAGCAAAGCCAAAGCGGCTTTGCATCGTGAATACCACATTTCTGGAGTTCAGTTTCCATGGCCAAGATCGCCCCGCAATTGCCTATCGAAGTCGACAGCGAAACCGGTGTCTGGACCAGCGACGCCCTGCCGATGCTGTACGTGCCGCGGCATTTCTTCGTCAACAACCACATGGGCATCGAGGAAGTACTGGGCGCCGAGGCCTATGCCGAGATCCTCTACAAGGCCGGCTACAAGTCTGCCTGGCACTGGTGCGAGAAAGAGGCCGAATGCCACGGCCTGCAAGGCGTGGCGGTGTTCGAGCACTACATGAAGCGCCTGTCCCAGCGCGGCTGGGGCCTGTTCAAGATCCAGGACATCGACCTCGACAAGGGCACCGCCAGCGTCAAGCTCGAGCATTCGGCGTTCGTGTATGTGTACGGCAAGGTCGGGCGCAAGGTCGACTACATGTTCACCGGCTGGTTCGCCGGGGCCATGGACCAGATCCTGGCCGCCCGCGGCAGCAACATTCGCACGGTCGCCGAGCAGGTCTACGGCGGTTCGCAAGAAGGCCACGACGACGGCCTGTTCATCGTCAAGCCGTTGTAAGTCGAGGATCCCGCCATGGCTTTCGAAGCAATGTTCCAGCCGATCCAGATCGGCAAACTGACCATCCGCAACCGGGTACTGAGCACTGCGCACGCCGAGGTCTACGCTACCGATGGCGGCATGACCACCGAGCGCTACGTGAAGTACTACGAAGAGAAAGCCAAGGGCGGCATCGGCCTGGCGATTTGCGGCGGCTCCTCGGTGGTGGCCATCGACAGCCCGCAGGAATGGTGGGCGTCGGTGAACCTCTCGACCGACCGCATCATCCCGCACTTCCAGAACCTGGCCGACGCCATGCACAAGCATGGCGCCAAGATCATGATCCAGATTACCCACATGGGCCGTCGCTCGCGCTGGGACGGCTTCAACTGGCCGACCCTGATGTCGCCATCGGGGGTGCGCGAGCCGGTGCACCGGGCCACCTGCAAGACCATCGAGCCAGAAGAAATCTGGCGGGTGATCGGCAACTACGCGCAGGCCGCTCGCCGGGCCAAGGAAGGTGGCCTGGACGGCGTCGAGCTGTCGGCGGTGCACCAGCACATGATCGACCAGTTCTGGAGCCCGCGGGTCAACAAGCGCACCGACGAATGGGGCGGCACCTTTGAAGGGCGGATGAAGTTCGGCCTGGAAGTGCTCAAGGCCGTGCGTGCCGAAGTGGGCCCGGACTTTTGCGTGGGCATGCGCATCTGCGGTGACGAGTTCCACCCCGATGGCCTCAGCCACGAGGACATGAAGGAAATCGCCAAGTACTACGACGCCACCGGCATGCTGGATTTTTTCGGCGTGATCGGTTCGGGCTGCGACACCCACAACACCCTGGCCAACGTCATTCCCAACATGAGTTTCCCGCCCGAGCCGTTCCTGCACCTGGCAGCCGGCATCAAGGAAGTGGTCAAGGTGCCGGTGCTGCACGCGCAGAACATCAAGGACCCGAACCAGGCTACGCGCATTCTCGAAGGCGGTTATGTCGACATGGTCGGCATGACCCGTGCGCACATCGCCGACCCGCACCTGATCGCCAAGATCAAGATGGGCCAGATCGACCAGATCAAGCAGTGCGTGGGTGCCAACTACTGCATCGACCGCCAGTACCAGGGCCTGGACGTGCTGTGCATCCAGAACGCCGCGACCTCCCGTGAATACATGGGCGTGCCGCACATCATCGAGAAAAGCACCGGACCCAAGCGCAAGGTGGTGGTGGTTGGCGCCGGGCCTGCGGGCATGGAAGCCGCGCGCGTGGCAGCAGAGCGCGGCCATGACGTCACCCTGTTCGAGAAGAAGGACGCCATCGGCGGGCAGATCAGCATTGCCGCCAAGGCGCCGCAGCGCGACCAGATCGCCGGTATCACCCGCTGGTACCAGCTGGAGCTGGCGCGCCTGAAGGTCGACTTGCGCCTGGGGACTGCCGCCGATATCGACACCATTCAAGACCTGCGCCCGGACATCATCGTGCTGGCGGTGGGCGGCCATCCATTCATCGAGCAGAACGAACACTGGGGCGCCGCCGAAGGGCTGGTGGTCAGCAGCTGGGACGTGCTCGACGGCAAGGTGGCGCCGGGCAAGAACGTGCTGGTGTACGACACCATCTGCGAATTCACCGGCATGTCGGTGGCCGACTACATTGCCGACAAAGGCAGCCAGGTCGAGATTGTCACCGACGACATCAAGCCGGGCGTGGCCATTGGCGGCACGTCGTTCCCGACCTACTACCGCAGCATGTACCCCAAAGAAGTGATCATGACCGGCGACCTGATGCTGGAAAAGGTCTACCGCGAGGGTGACAAACTGGTGGCGGTGCTGGAGAACGAATACACCGGCGCCAAAGAGGAGCGGGTGGTCGACCAGGTGGTGATCGAGAACGGTGTACGGCCGGACGAGGCGCTGTACTACGGCCTCAAGGAAGGCTCGCGCAACAAGGGCCAGATCGACATCGAAGCGCTGTTCGCGATCAAGCCGCAGCCGATTCTCAGCCAGCCGGGCGAAGGCTACTTGCTGTATCGCATCGGCGACTGCGTGGCGCAGCGCAATACCCATGCCGCTATCTACGATGCACTCCGGCTTTGTAAGGATTTCTAAGGCAGCTGCAAGCGGCAAGCTTCAAGCGGTAAGCAAGAGCAGCGCGGTGTTGCCCTGGCTTGCGGCTTGAGGCTTGAGGCTTGCACCTGAAAGGTGCCTCTAAATGTTGAACACCCTTATCCCCATCCTCCTGTTCGCCGCCCTGGGCCTTGCTGTCCTGGGCGCGCTGCGGCGCGTGCGGATGTGGCGCCAGGGTCGGCCTTCGAAGGTCGATCTGCTCGGCGGCCTGCTGGCCATGCCCCGGCGCTATATGGTTGACCTGCACCACGTGGTCGCCCGCGACAAGTACATGGCCAACACCCACGTGGCCACCGCTGGCGGCTTTGTCCTGGCGGCGGTGCTGGCGATCCTGGTGCATGGCTTCGGTCTGCATAACAAGATTCTCGGCTACGCCTTGCTGTTCGCTACTGTGCTGATGTTTGCCGGTGCGCTGTTCGTTTACAAACGCCGGCTCAATCCGCCGTCGCGGCTGTCCAAAGGCCCATGGATGCGCTTGCCGAAAAGCCTGCTGGTGTTCGCCGCAAGCTTCTTCATCGCCACCTTGCCGGTCGCCGGGATCCTCCCCGAAGGCTTCGGCGGCTGGCTGCTGGTGGCGCTGCTGGGGCTTGGCGTGTTGTGGGGCGTGTCCGAGCTGTTCTTCGGCATGACCTGGGGCGGGCCGATGAAGCATGCCTTCGCCGGTGCCCTGCACCTGGCCTGGCACCGGCGTGCCGAGCGCTTTGGCGGTGGCCGTTCGACCGGGCTCAAGCCCATCGACCTGGAAGACCCGCAAGCGTTGCTGGGGGTAGAAAAGCCCAAGGATTTCACCTGGAACCAATTGCTCGGTTTTGACGCCTGCGTGCAGTGCGGCAAGTGCGAGGCCGTGTGCCCGGCGTTTGCCGCCGGCCAGCCGCTGAACCCGAAAAAACTCATCCAGGACATGGTCGTTGGCCTGGCCGGTGGTACCGATGCCAAGTTTGCCGGCAGCCCCTATCCTGGCAAAGCCATTGGCGAGCATGGCGGCAACCCGCACCAGCCGATCGTCAACGGCCTGGTCGATGCCCAGACCCTGTGGTCGTGCACCACCTGCCGCGCCTGCGTCGAGGAATGCCCGATGATGATCGAGCACGTCGATGCCATCGTCGACATGCGCCGCCACCTGACCCTGGAAAAAGGCGCGACACCGAACAAGGGCGCCGAGGTGCTGGACAACCTGATCGCCACCGACAACCCCGGCGGCTTCGCCCCGGGCGGGCGGATGAACTGGGCGGCGGACCTCAACCTCAACCTGCTCGGCGACATCAAGACCGCCGAGGTGCTGTTCTGGGTCGGCGATGGTGCCTTCGACATGCGCAACCAGCGCACCCTGCGCGCTTTCGTCAAAGTGCTCAAAGCCGCGCAAGTGGACTTCGCCGTGCTCGGCCTGGAAGAGCGCGACAGCGGTGACGTGGCCCGGCGCCTGGGCGATGAAGCGACCTTCCAGCAACTGGCCCGGCGCAATATCCAGACCCTGGCCAAGTACAACTTCAAGCGCATCGTCACCTGCGATCCGCACAGCTTCCACGTGCTCAAGAACGAATACGGGGCCTTCGGCGGCAACTACCTGGTGCAGCACCACAGCACTTACATCGCCGAGCTGATTGGCGCAGGCGCGCTCAACCTGGGCCAGCACAAGGGCGGCAGCGTGACCTACCACGACCCGTGCTACCTGGGCCGCTACAACGGTGAGTACGAGGCGCCGCGCGAGGTATTGCGCGCTCTCGGCATCGAGGTCAGGGAGATGCAGCGGTCGGGCTTGCGTTCGCGCTGCTGCGGCGGTGGCGGCGGAGCGCCGATTACCGATATTCCGGGCAAACAACGGATCCCCGACATGCGTATGGATGACATCCGCGAAACCGCCGCCGAGCTGGTGGCCGTGGGTTGTCCACAGTGCACGGCGATGCTTGAGGGCGTAGTCGAGCCCCGTCCGCTGATCAAGGACCTGGCGGAACTGGTTGCCGACGCCATTCTCGAAGAACCGGCGGCGCCGAGCAAACCCGCTCCGGCACAGCGTGAACCTGCGGAGGTGCACTGATGAGCGACATTATTCGCCGTGATCCGCGCGCCGAGTGGATCGCCCGCAACCGCTTGCACCCGCTGCATGCGGCCATGCAGCAGGGCCAGCAACACAGCTGGATGGGGCCCAACGGCATCATTCGCAAGAACCCGCACGGGGTTGGCTTCATCGGCCCCAATGGCCTCAAGCGCATCGACCGCAGCGGCGCCCAGCAGGGTGGCAGCAGCAAGCGCACGGCTGCGGCCGTGGTGCAATTGCTGCTGCACCAGGTGGCACAGCCGGCGTTCTACATCGCCGTGGTTCCAGACATGGTCGGCGGTCGCCTGGGCAGTCACGACCGCGACCTGCTGGGCCTGGCCCACAGCCTGGCCGGTAGCGACGGCGCGGTGCTGGCAGTGGTGTTTGGCGAACACAAGGAAAGCAACTTTTCCACAGCCGGTGTCGATCGCCTGCTGGTCATCGAAGGTGACGAGTTCGCAGGTTACGCACCGGAGCAGTTGGTGCAGGGCCTGCGCGCTGTGGATAACCAGTACAGCCCACGCCATTGGCTGCTGCCAGACAGCCGCACGGGTGGCGGCGAGCTGGGCCGGCGCTTTGCTGCGGCCATTGGCGAACGCCCGGCGACTCGGGTCTGGCAGGTCAAGGACGGGCAGTGCAGCGGCCGCGCCGGCGCTGGCCAGCAAGACCTGGTCCGCGGCTTGCCGCGCTTGATCCTGGCAGCCGCCGAATGTGCGGAACCGGTCAGTGAAACCCGTCATGAAGCCTTGCCGGTGCAGTTATCCACAAGTGCTGTGCGCAGCTTGTCACGCATTGAAGACCTCGGCCCGGTGGCCGTCGATCCGGCGGCCATCGCCATGGCCGAGGCCGAATTCATTGTCTCGGGCGGTAATGGCGTCAAGGATTGGGAACTGTTCCACCGCGCCACCGTGGCCCTCGGCGCGACCGAAGGCGCCTCGCGGGTAGCAGTGGACGACGGCTTTATGCCACGCAATCGCCAGGTCGGTGCCACCGGTACCTGGGTGACCGCGCGGGTATACCTGGCTGTGGGTATCTCCGGGGCGATCCAGCACCTGCAGGGCATCGGCGCCTGCGACAAGGTGGTGGCGATCAACATGGACCCGGGCTGCGACATGATCAAGCGTGCCGACCTGTCGGTGATCGGCGACAGCGCGGCGATTCTCCAGGCGCTGATCGAGGCTGTGGAAAACTACCGCAACGACGTCAAGCGCGATGCGGCCTGAGGGCAGGGGATAACTATGCACACCAAGGTCATCAGTCTGGTTTCAATCGGTGCCCACCCAAGCTCTGGCCGCTCTCGACGTGCCGAGCAGGATGCCCGGGCGGTAGAGCTGGGCCTGCAGCTGGCTGGGGATAACTTGCAGGTGCTGCACGCCGGCGACCCGCAGGAGCCGGCCTTGCGCGCTTACCTGGGTATGGGCCTGGAGCACATCGACGTGCTTGAACAGCCACATGGCGCCGATGCCCTGGGCGTACTCGGCGATTACCTGCGCGACGCTGGCGCTCAATTGGTGCTGACCGGCAGCCAGGCGGAAACCGGCGAAGGTTCGGGGATGCTGCCGTTCCTGCTGGCCGAGCGTCTGGGCTGGCCGCTGGTGGTGGGCCTGGCCGAAGTTGAATCTATCCACAATGGTGTCGCCCAGGTGCTGCAGGCCCTGCCACGGGGCCAGCGGCGGCGTCTGAAGGTACGCCTGCCGCTGCTGGCGACTGTGGATAACGCCGCGCCCAAGCCGCGCCAGAGCGCCTTTGGCCCGGCCCGGCGCGGGGTGTTGGCAGCGCGCCAGGTGGATGTTGTCGAAGACGAGTTATTCACAAGCGCCGAGCTGCAGCCGGCCAAGCCACGGCCCAAGCGCCTGAAAGTGATCAAGGCCAAGAGCGGCGCCGACCGCATGAAAGCTGCTACCGCCAAGGCCAGTGGCGGTGGTGGGCAAGTACTCAAGGACCTCTGCCCCGCAGACGGCGCGCAAGCCATCCTCAAGCTGCTGGTGGAAGAGGGCGTATTACGCTGACAGTTGCTCACAAAGTCTGTTGGCCGATCTGTGGATAAAGTGTTCGTGTATGGCTGCAGGGCACGCATTGCGTGCCCTTCGGCGTTATGGTCAAAAAATGATCAAGCTAAGTTGTGTATTTTTCGAGGTTTTCTCCCTCTGGCTCGGCTGAGTTTGCCCACAATCGCTGTTGGCGGGTCTGTGGATAATATGTTCGCCCATGGCTGAGAGGCCCGTGTGGCAAGGGCTGCGCACGGTTGATCAAAAACTAGCCAATTGCCGTGTTTATGCCTGCCCACGCCCGTTTTTTCGGTTGTTCAGGGCGTTATCCACAACGCTTTTTCACCGCTGCGACTTTTGCACACAAAGTCTGTTGGCGTCTCTGTGGATAAGGTGTTCGCCTTCCGCTGTGAGCCTTGTATTTAAAGGCGTGCAGAGATTTGATCAAATATTGATCAATAAAATTTAGTGGGAAAAACAACGACTTGCCCACATTAGCTGTGGGCTGTCCTGTGGATAAAGTGTTTGTTCTATCGAGGGCCCCAGTAAGGCCGGGGTGTTGCGGGGTATGGTCAAAATTTGATCAGCTCCCACAGGATTTACAGGTACCTACAAATCCTGTGGGAGCGGCGGTGCGACGCCTCGACTTGCCCCGCGATAAGGTTACTGCGCAGCCACACCCTTCAGATAAGGCGCCGGCGCCGCCCCCAGGTTGCTCAGCATCCGCTCGCTGTACCAATCGACGAAATTAACCACGCCAAACTCATAGGTCTTCGAATAAGGCCCGGGCTGATACGCCGTGGAGTTGATCCCACGCTGGTTCTCTTCAGCCAGGCGCCGGTCCTGGTCGTTGGTGGCGTCCCACACCTGGCGCATGCGCGCCGGGTCGTAGTCCACACCTTCAACCGCATCCTTGTGCACCAGCCACTTGGTGGTGACCATGGTCTCCTGGGCGCTGATCGGCCACACAGTGAAGACGATGATGTGATCGCCCATGCAGTGGTTCCACGAGTGCGGCAGGTGCAGGATGCGCATCGAGCCGAGATCCGGGTTCTTGATCCGGCCCATGAGCTTCTGGCAGCCCTGCTTGCCATCCAGGGTCATCGACACCGTGCCCTTGAGCAGCGGCATGCGCACGATACGGTTACGCAGGCCGAAGCTTGCGTGGGCGTAGGGGATCTTCTCGGCATCCCAGGCGGCAGCCGAGGTGGCGACGTGGTCCTTGAACGCCTGGTCGGCGCGTGGGTCGGTGACGTCGTCCCATTCCAGCAGGGTTTTCAGCAGTTCAGGGTGCGAGCCGCTGCAGTGGTAGCACTCGCGGTTGTTTTCCAGCACCAGCTTCCAGTTGGCCTTCTCCATCAAGATGGTTTGCACCGCCACCTTGGTGTTCTCCATGTCGTAGGGTTCCATGTAGTGGGTCAGGGTGGCGAGGAAGTCGTCAATCGCCGGCGGGTTCTCGGCCAGGCTGATGAAGATGTAGCCACCGGCGGTCTTGACGTTCACAGGCTTGAGGCCGTACTGCTTCATGTCGAAATCGGCGCCCATTTCGGTGCCGGCAAACAGCAGGCGGCCGTCCAGCTCGTAGGTCCACTGGTGGTAATGGCAGACCAGCTTGGCGACCTTGCCCTTGTCGCTGGTGCACAGGCGTGAACCGCGATGGCGGCAGACGTTGTGGAAGGCGTGCACCTGGCCTTCGGCACCGCGCACCACCAGGATCGGGTTCTTGCCGATCTGCAGGGTGATGAAGTTGCCCTTGGTCGGGATTTCACAGGTCATCCCGGCGATCAGCCATTCCTTCTGGAAGATTTCTTCCATGTCGATCTGGAACAGGCGCTCGTCGCAGTAGAACGGCTGTGGCAGCGAGAAGGTCCGCTCGCGGCTCTGCAGCATCTCGGCGGTGGCCTTGCGTGCAGGTTCCAGTGGATCGCCCAGACTCAAAGTTGCGGTGACGTCCATCGTGTAGGTCCTCATGGCCAGTGCTTGTGGCCGGTGAAAGTGGCTAATCGTTGTTATGGCGACGCAAGGCTCAAGTACAGCAGGATCATGTGCGATGGAGTGTGCGTTCGAAGGGCGCAGGAACCATATCCATGGACGACATGATCAGATCCGTTTCCGACGCGTAAGCCCCCGTGGCTGGGGGCTGGTCGCGATAAGCACGCCAATGTCGCGGATAGGTAAGTGTCGCCTGCGCGGCTTAAGCAGAATCGCAGCCATCAGGCCGCAGTCGGCCGTGGAGACGAGCATGTCCAACAGCTTCCTCAATCCGGTCAGCACCCAGACCTGGGCCAACGGCCGCCACATCGTCCGTTGCGTCAAGGTGATCCAGGAAACCTGGGACGTGCGCACCTTCTGTTTCATGGCCGACCAGCCGATCATGTTCTTCTTCAAGCCCGGGCAGTTCGTCACCCTGGAGCTTGAGATCGATGGCGAGCCGATCATGCGCTCGTACACCATCTCAAGCTCGCCGTCGGTGCCCTACAGTTTCTCGGTGACCATCAAGCGCGTGCCCGGCGGCAAGGTCTCCAACTGGCTACACGACACATTGCACGAAGGCCAGGAGCTGGCGGTGCACGGCCCGGTCGGGCTGTTCAACGCCATGGATTTCCCCAGCCCCAAGGTGCTGTACCTCAGCGGCGGCGTCGGTATCACCCCGGTGATGTCCATGGCCCGCTGGTTCTATGACACCAACGGCAATGTCGACATGGTTTTCGTTCATAGCGCGCGCTCACCGAAAGACATCATCTATCACCGCGAGCTGGAACATATGGCGTCGCGAATCGACAACTTCAGCCTTCATATCATTTGCGAGAAGCACGGCTTGGGCGAGCCCTGGGCGGGCTATCGCGGCTACCTGAACCAGAAGCTGATGGAGTTGATCGCCCCGGACTACCTGGAACGGGAGATTTTCTGCTGCGGCCCGACGCCCTACATGAACGCGGTCAAGCGCCTGCTGGAAAGTAGCGGCTACGACATGAGCCGCTACCATGAAGAGTCGTTCGGCGCGACCCCGGCCGAGGTCAAGGCCGATGCCGTGGAACACGCCGAACAAGCCGCCGAAGCTGCCGAGGTGGACGCCGGCGACCTGCACCAAGTCGAATTCACCGCCACCGGCAAGAGCATCCGCGTCGCCCCGGGCGAGACCGTGCACGCGGCGGCGGCCAAGCTCGGGCTGATGATCCCCAAGGCCTGCGGCATGGGCATCTGCGGCACCTGCAAGGTGCTCAAGCTGGGCGGCGAAGTGGAGATGGAACACAACGGTGGCATCACTGATGACGATGTGGCGGAGGGTTATATTTTGTCCTGCTGCAGTGTGCCGAAGGGTGACGTACGGATTGAGTACTAGTGTTGCAGACACCGCCGTAAAGCTGCGGCTGGCGATCTTCATGGACATGGTTGTGGTCGCTGATCCACTTGTAGTCGGCGTCGCTCAGGTCCAGGTCGGCCAGCAGCAGTTGCGCTTCGGGCAGGCTGCTGGCGCCAGCCAGGGGAAAGCCGTCGGCATCGACAATGGTTGAACCGCCCACCCAGTCGACCCCGCGTTCGCTGCCATGGCGATCACAAACCGCGATGAACATGCGATTCACTGCTGCCCCCGCCTGAACCCGGACGATTTCTGCCGGGCGCTCCTCGGGAGGGCGGGGGAATTCTGGCCAGTTGGCGGGCGCACACAACAACTGTGCACCACTCAGCGCAGCCAGGCGTACCCACTCCGGGAGCTCCAGGTCATAACAGATCATCAGTGCTATTCGCCCTTTGGCCGTTCGCACAACGGGTGGCGGTTGTTCGCCCGGTGTGAAGATGAGTTTTTCCCGGTCCCACAGGTGCACCTTGCGATAGCAGGTGATCCAGCCCTGAGGCTCGATCAGCACTACGCTGTTGGCGACTTCGGTTGCCGACAGGCGTTCGCACAGGCCGGCCACCACCATGATCTCGTGTTGCCGGGCGAGGGCGAACCAACCCTTGACCGTGGCGTCGTATAAACCCTCGGCAACGCTCAAGGCTTCGTCGCGGTCTTCAAACACGTAGCCGCTCTGCATAAGCTCCGGCAGCACGACCAGTTCCGCGCCTTCCCGGGCGGCCTCGATGATCGCTGCATTGGAAACTTCGCGGTTATGGATTACATCGGCAACTTTCGGTGCAACTTGGGCGCAAGCAATGCGCAGCGGCAGTGATGATGTGTTCATGTGTGCTCTCCTGAAAATAATGATCAGGCGATATAAAATAGTTAGCGTCAACTGGCATTTTTGCTAGTTCAAGTTCCGTGTTTTTGATTGCCAATCAATATAACTATTGAAGACCCCCGGCTCTATGCTGTGAGTTCATCACTGCCTTCAGGCGGAGCCTGATATGTCCTCGATCCCTTCACGAATTCTTTCCGCCAAGCGTGTGCTGGATAATCAGGTTCGGGCGCTGATTCCAGACTTTCCTTTTGACTATGGGCAGTACCTGGCGGACAAGGGGCCGGCACCGCTTGGCCGAATCCAGCCACAGCATCATGGCCAGCAAGTGCTGGTGGTGGGGGCCGGCGTGGCCGGGCTGGTTGCCGCCTATGAAGCAATGCGCATGGGCCTGCATCCGGTTTTGGTGGAGGCCAGCGGACGCATAGGCGGGCGCCTGTATTCGACCGCGGTCAACGATAGCGTGCCGTTTGAGCGCGGTGCCATGCGCTTTCCGTTGTCGGGCCAGGCGCTGATGCATTACTTCAGCAAAGTGCGCATGCGGGATAACACTGAAGACTTTCCCAATCCCGGAAGTGCCGCCGCCGTTAGTACTGTCGTTGATTATGCCGACGAAAAATATTACTACGAAGTCGGCAATGACAACTTTCCCCGGCCGCCGGCGTTCGAGAACATTGAAATCAAGTTCTTCGATGAGTTTCTCGAGCAGGCGCCTATCCATTTCAAGGAAATGGAACACGCCATGTCTGCCGGGACAATAGACCCGGCGAAAATCAAACTGTTGTGGAATGCAATTTTGCGCGAAGGCTGGGACAACCTCAGCTTTCATGCCGCGATGGTCGAGCAGGCGCGTTGGCCTGCCGACGAGATTAACCTGTTCGGCCAGATCGGCTTTGGTACGGGTGGCTGGAACACCGACTTTCCCAATTGCTTTCTGGAAGTACTGCGGGTGCTGTATACCGGGCTGGATATCAACCACCTGTTGATGCGCGACGGTGCCGACCAGTTGCCCCTACGGCTTTGGCAACAACCTGCAGCGGCCTTTGGTGATGACAGCGTGTTCTGGCCGCAGAACATGACCCTGGAAGAACTGGCGAGCGCGTTTCCGGGCGACCCGCTGCGCCAGGAAGTTCGGCAGATCAAGCGCCTGACAGCGGGCGAAGGTGGCGGTTTCGAAGTGCTCTGCCATGACCTGCAGAGCGGACGCGACCAACGCCTGCGCTACGCCAGTGTGGTCTACACCCCGCATGTGCGGATACTCGACAAGTTCCGCTACATGAACGGCGCCGAAGGCCTTGAGGCCAGCCGTTCGCTGCTGACGCAGCAGCAATGGGAAGCAGTGATGTATACCCACTACATGCAGTCGGCCAAGGTATTTGCCGCTACCCGCGAGCCGTTCTGGACCCAGCGCGGGCCGGACGGCAAGCAACTGATGAGTATTACCCTGTCTGACCGCCTGACCCGTGGCACCTACCTGGTGGACTACAGCCGAAACCCGGGAGCCTACAAAGGTAGTGGGGTTTTCTTGTCATATACCTGGAACGACGACAGCCTGAAGTTTCTCGGTGACCGTCAGGGCGACCTGCCGCAGCATGGCGAGTTGTGCACCGCCTTGCTCGATCAGGTTTATCCCGGCCTGGACCTGGCTTCGCATTTCCCTGCGGCAGACCCCTTTGTCGAGATCAACTGGGAGAACGAGCCTTTCTATCTTGGGGCTTTCAAGATGAACCTGCCGGGCCAGTACGAGTACCAGCGGCTGTTGTTCAGCCAGTTCAAGGAGGGCAGTGACGGTAGCGCAGTGGATGGCTTCATCCTGGCCGGCGACGATGTGTCCTGGACCGGCGGTTGGGCTGAAGGGGCGGTGACCACGGCACTTAATGCCGTGGACAAACTGGCCACGCGCTACAACAACGGCTTCAGCCCCGAGGGCGGTCCCATTGCGCAGTGGGACCCCCTCAAGCCGGCTGCGCTGGCCGATCTGCAGGTCAAACGCTAAAGCGCGACACCAGCCCGCTCAGGTCCACCGCCAGGCGCGACAGCTCGGCACTGGCGGCGCTGGTCTGGTGGGCGCCGGTGGCCGACTGCACCGAAAGATCGTTGATGTTGACCAGGTTGCGGTCGACTTCGCGGGCAACCTGGGCCTGCTCTTCGGCGGCGCTGGCGATCACCAGGTTGCGTTCGTTGATCTCGGCCACCGCGCCGGTGATGGTTTCCAGCGCCAGGCCGGCGCCACGGGCGATGTTCAGGGTCGACTCGGCGCGTTCGGTGCTGTTGCGCATGGAGTTGACCGCCTGCTCGGTGCCGCCCTGGATACTGCCGATCATCCGTTCGATTTCGCTGGTCGACTGCTGGGTGCGGTGGGCCAGGGCGCGCACTTCATCAGCCACTACGGCAAAGCCGCGGCCGGCTTCCCCGGCACGCGCCGCTTCGATGGCGGCGTTGAGTGCCAGCAGGTTGGTCTGGTCGGCCAGGCCGCGAATCACATCGAGCACCTTGCCAATATCACGCGACTCTTCCGCCAGGTTGCCGATCAGTTCGGCAGTGCCTTGCACGTCGGTGCTCATGCGCTCGATGGCGCTGACGGTTTCCATGACCAGGTCACGGCCGTCACCGGCCGAACGGGTGGCTTCCTTGGAGGCTTCCGAGGTGCTCACGGCATTGCGCGCGACTTCTTCGACGGCGCTGGTCATCTCGGTGACGGCCGTGGCGGCCTGTTCGATTTCGTTGTTCTGTTGCTGCAGGCCACGGGCGCTTTCGTCGGTGACGCTGTTGAGCTCTTCGGCCGCCGATGCCAGCTGGGTGGCCGAGCCGGAAATCTGCTGCAGGGTGTCGCGCAGCTTGTTCTGCATCTTGGCCATGGCCTTGAGCAGACGCGCTGCTTCGTCCTGGCCTTCGGCGTGGATGCTGCGGGTCAGGTCGCCTTCGGCAATCCGCTCGGCGGCCTGCAGGGCTTCGTCGATCGGCTTGACGATGCTGCGGGTCAGCAGCAGGGCGCAGATCAGGGTCAGGGCGGTGGCGGCCAGCAGCAGGCCGATCACCAGAGTCACGGCATTGGAATATTGTTCGGCGGCGGTGCGGTTGATCTCGCTGGTTTGTTCGGTGTTGATGCTGACCAGTTGATCCATGACGCTGTTGATCTGCTCGGAGCTGTCGAGCATGTCGCGGTTGATCAGGTTGCGCAGGGTGTCCAGGTCATTGTTCTGCGAGGCCAGGCGCATGCGGTTTTCCAGTTGGCGGTACTGGCCCAGCAACTGTACGTACTGGTTGTAGGCCGAGCGTTCCTGGTTGCCGAAGATCAACGGTTCGTAGTTGCGGCGCGCGTCGTCGATCTGCTGGTTGCGCTGGTCGATCAGCTTGAGGGTGGCCTGCAGGGTGTCGGCTTCGCGGTTGAGCAGCAGGCGGTACGACAGGGTGCGCAGGCGCAGGGTCAGCTGGGTCAGTTGGTCGAGGTTGGTCAGGCTTGGCACCGTCGAGGTCTCGATGGTTTCGCCGGCCTGGCGAATCTTGCTCATCTGGTTCAGGGCGAACAGACCCAGGGCCAGCATCAGCGCACCGATCAGAGCAAAGCCCAGAAGCGCGCGCGGGGCGATATTCATGTTGCGTAGGGACATGGTGGTATCCAGGAGGGAAAAGGGCACGCGAACCGTGCGCAGGAGTCAGGACTGCCATGCCTATCGGTCGGCGGGGTAAAGACTTGAGCGGGCGAAGATGAAATTGTGAGGCAGCTATCTTTTTTCCTGACCGGTGGTAGGCAAAACGGGGAACCGGACCCGCATCGGCGGGTCAATCTGCACCAGGCCGAAGCGTCTAAACCCGATATCCCTGGCTAGCACGCGGACTTTTCTTTATCGTGTGCGCCCCCTGAAACACCCCGAGAAGGCAATCATGTTGGAAACTTCCCTTAGTCAACTGGAGCAACTGGTCAGCGACCTGGTGCAGAAGAATCAGGAACTGACCGAGCGCAACGCGCAAATCAGTGCCGAACTGGCCCAGGCCAAAGATGAAAACGACAGCCTGCAACTGAGCCTGCTGGAGCAGGAAGAAAAGCAGGGCGCTACCGCCGCACGCATCCAGGCCCTGGTTGAGCGTGCCAGCGTTGGTGCCGTGAACGCATGAAAACCTCAGCGCAGCCGATCAATGTCGTGTCGATCCTCGGCAGCGATTATTCGATCAAGGCCCCCGAAGGCCAGGAGCAGGCGCTGGCGCAAGCGGTGCAGATGCTCAATGCCTCATTGGCCGATACCAAGCGTAAATACCCGACTCTGATCGGTGACAAGCTGCTGGTACTGGCAGCCCTCAACCTGTGCTCGCAGCAGATCGAACTGCAACAGCAGCACCAGCAGGCCCTCGACCGTTACCAAGAGCAAGTCAACGCCACGGTCGATGTGATTGCGCGGACCATCAGCAACAGCTGATCGCCTCCAAAGCCCCAAGCTAAACCTTTTTGCCAGCTCACCGCCTTCGGGAGGGTGGGCCGGCATTGCTGTGGATCACTGTCATTATTGTATTTCCTGTTGTATACAATTGGCCTGTCTCTTGCACTACAGGGCTTATTTACCCAGGGGAAATACATGCAGTTCTGGCGGCGCAGTATCCAGTGGCAATTGATCGCAAGCATGGGCGCAGCGCTGTTGCTGAGCATTCTGGTGGTGGTCGGCATCTACAGCGTGGCGGTCAATCGGCTGACCGAGCGTTACCTGGTCGACACTGCCTTGCCGGCGAGCATTGAGGCGATTCGTAACGACATCGAGCGCATGCTTGGCCGGCCGCTGACGGCGGCGGCGGACATCGCCAACAACACCCTGCTGCGCGACTGGCTGGCGGCGGGCGAAGACAGTGCCCAGGCGCCGCAATTCATCGAGTACCTCGAAGCCCTGCGCAAGCACAACCAGGCCTTTACCGCGCTGTTTGCCGCGACCGCGAGCAACCACTACTACAACGAGAAAGGCCTGGACCGCACCCTGAGCCGCAGCAACCCGGCGGACAAATGGTTCTTCGGCTTCATCGACAGCGGCAACCCGCGGCTGCTGAACATCGACACCGATGGCAGCACCGGCGAACTGGCGCTGTTCATCGATTATCGGGTGGAAAAAGCCGGGCAACTGGTGGGCATCGCCGGGCTTGGCCTGCGCATGACCGAACTGTCCGAGCTGATTCACAACTTCAGTTTTGGCGAGCACGGGCGAGTCATGCTGGTGCGCGGCGACGGTTTGATCCAGGTGCATCCGCAGGCGCAGTTCAGCGGCAAGCGGCAGTTGGCCGAACAGATTGGTGGCGAGGCTGCCAAAGTTGTCTTGAGCCGTGAGCAGGGCCTGCACAGCAGCCGCTTCGAGCGCGATGGCGAGGGCTACCTGGCCCTCAGCCTGCCGCTGCGTGACCTCAACTGGACGCTGGTTGCCGAAGTGCCAGAAGCGCAGATCTACGCCCAGGTACGCGAGACCGTCTGGCTGACCAGCCTGATTGGCGGCGCAGTGGCGTTGGTGTCGCTGTTGCTGGTGGTACTGCTGGCACGCGGTATCGTCCGGCCGATCCGCCGCGTGACCGCTGCCCTGATGGCCATCGGCAATGGCGGCGGCGACCTGACCCAGCGCCTGGACGAGAACCGTGCAGACGAACTCGGCGACCTGGCCCGTGGCTTCAACCGCTTTCTCGACAGCCAGCGTGACCTGATCGGCGAAGTGCTGAGCACCAGTGAGCGCCTGCGGGCCTCGGTGGCGCAAGTCACGCAAGTGGTGGACAACACCGCCGAGCGTTCCGGCCGCCAACAGGAAATGACCGAGATGGTCGCCACCGCCGTGCATGAGATGGGCCTGACCGTGCAGGACATTGCCCAGAATGCCGGCAATGCCGCGCACGCCTCGCAAACCGCGCGCAGCGAAGCGCTACAGGCCCGCGACGTAGTGCGCCGCTCGATTGCCCATATCGAGGGCATGTCCGAGGAGATTGGCCAGGCGGCCAGTGCAGTGGGGGAGCTGGCTACGGAGGTGGCGTCGATCGACGAAGTGCTGGCGGTGATCCGCAGCATCTCCGAGCAGACCAACCTGCTGGCGCTCAACGCTGCCATCGAAGCGGCGCGGGCCGGCGAAATGGGCCGCGGCTTTGCCGTGGTCGCCGATGAAGTACGAACCCTGGCGCGGCGCACCCAGGTGTCCACCGATGAAGTGCAGCAAATGATCCTGCGCCTCAAGCAGGGTGCCGGCAGTGCGGTGGCGTCGATGCAGGCCGGGCAGGCGGCAACCGGTACGGGCGTGGAGTCGAGCCAGCAGACCGGTGCTTCGCTGGGGACCATCACCGAGCAGGTCGAGCACATCAGTGACATGAACCATCAGGTGGCGACAGCGACTGAAGAGCAGTCGGCGGTGACCGAGGAGATCAACCGCACGGTGCAGGGGATTTCCGACCTGGCGCGGGAAACGGCGGTGGATGTGCAGGGGTGCCGGGAGGAGTGCCAGGCGCTGCGCGGGCTGGCCGATGACCTGGCGCGGCAGATGGGTGGGTTTCGCCTTTGAAATTATCGCGGGGCAAGCCCGCTCCCACCGGATTTCATTGATCTTCGGTGGGAGCGGGCTTGCCCCGCGATAAGGCCCTCAAGCCCCCATCACCGCCCGGATATCCGCCGCCAGCTCACGCACCCGCGCCTCTTCGGTATCCCACGAGCACATGAAGCGTGCGCCGCCGCTGCCGATGAAGGTGTAAAAGCGCCAGCCCTTGTTGCGCAAGGCTTCCAGCGCCGGTTCCGACATCTGCAGGAACACCCCGTTGGCCTCCACCGGGAACATCAGCTCAACCCCCGGCACATCGCGAACCAGTTCGCTGAGCAACTGCGCGCAGTGGTTGGCATGCACAGCGTGGCGCTGCCAGGCGCCGTCTTCCAGCAAACCGACCCAGGGTGCCGACAAAAAGCGCATCTTCGACGCCAGTTGCCCGGCCTGCTTGCAGCGGTAGTCGAAGTCTTCGGCCAGCTCGCGGTTGAAGAACAGGATCGCTTCACCCACCGCCATGCCGTTCTTGGTGCCGCCAAAGCACAGCACATCGACACCGGCCTTCCAGGTTAGCTCCGCCGGGCTGCAGCCAAGGAACGCGCAGGCGTTGCTGAAGCGGGCGCCGTCCATGTGCAGGTTCAGGCCCAGCTCCTTGCAGGTGGCGCTGATGGCCTTGAGCTCGTCCGGGCGGTAGACGCTGCCGACCTCGGTGGCCTGGGTGATGGTCACCACCCGTGGCTTGGGGTAGTGGATGTCCTGGCGCTTGAGCGCCACTTCGCGGATCGACTCGGGGGTCAGCTTGCCGGCTTCGCTGCGCGCGGTGAGCAGCTTGGAGCCGTTGGAGAAGAACTCCGGGGCGCCGCATTCGTCGGTCTCGACGTGGGCGGTCTCCGAGCAGATCACGCTGTGATAGCTCTGGCACAGCGACGACAGCGCCAGCGAGTTGGCGGCGGTGCCGTTGAAGGCGAAGAACACTTCGCAGTCGGTTTCGAACAATTTGCGGAAGTATTCCGAGGCACGTGCCGTCCATTGGTCGTCGCCGTAGGCGCGCTCGTGGCCCTGGTTGGCCTTTTCCATGGCGGCCCAGGCTTCGGGGCAGATACCTGAGTAGTTGTCGCTGGCGAATTGCTGGCTTTTATCTGGCATGACACTGTCCTGTGAACGACGCAGACGAGCACTCTAAACCAAGAATTGCGGCGTCGCCTATACAAAGCATTGCCCCCGTGGAAGCGGGCTTGCCCCGCGATGAGGCTACATGTCGTAAACGCACCTTTGCGTGGCGTCCGTAGGCATCTGGGCTGTCTGCGTCGGTCATACCATCGCTGCAAAAGGGCAATTGCCCGACAAGAACCGATGCCGCTGCCGGGAGAGACTGCGATGTTCAGCAAGCAAGACCAGATCCAGGGTTATGACGATGCACTGCTGGCGGCGATCAATGCCGAAGAGCAACGCCAGGAAGATCACATCGAGCTGATCGCCTCGGAAAACTACACCAGCAAGCGTGTCATGCAGGCCCAGGGCAGCGGCCTGACCAACAAATACGCCGAAGGCTACCCGGGCAAGCGCTATTACGGCGGTTGCGAGCATGTGGATAAAGTCGAGCAACTGGCCATCGACCGCGCCAAGCAGCTGTTCGGCGCCGATTACGCCAACGTTCAGCCGCACTCCGGCTCCTCGGCCAACAGCGCCGTATACCTGGCCCTGCTGCAGGCCGGCGATACCATCCTGGGCATGAGCCTGGCCCACGGCGGTCACCTGACCCACGGCGCCAAGGTGTCGTCCTCGGGCAAGCTGTACAACGCCGTGCAGTACGGCATCGACACCAACACCGGGCTGATCGACTACGACGAAGTCGAGCGCCTGGCGCTGGAGAACAAGCCGAAAATGATCGTCGCCGGGTTCTCGGCCTACTCAAAAACCCTCGATTTCCCACGCTTTCGTCAGATCGCCGACAAGGTCGGTGCTTATCTGTTCGTCGACATGGCCCACGTTGCCGGCCTGGTCGCCGCTGGCCTGTACCCGAACCCGCTGCCTTACGCTGATGTGGTCACCACCACCACCCACAAGACCCTGCGCGGCCCGCGTGGCGGTCTGATTTTGGCGCGCAGCAACGAAGAGATCGAGAAGAAGCTCAACGCCGCGGTATTCCCCGGTGCCCAGGGCGGCCCGCTGATGCACGTGATCGCCGCCAAGGCGGTGTGCTTCAAGGAGGCGCTGGAGCCTGGCTTCAAGACCTATCAACAGCAGGTGATCGACAACGCCCAGGCCATGGCCGAAGTGTTCATCAAACGCGGTTATGACGTGGTTTCCGGCGGCACCGACAACCACCTGTTCCTGGTCAGCCTGATCCGCCAGGGCCTGACCGGCAAAGAGGCCGACGCCGCCCTCGGCCGTGCGCACATCACCGTCAACAAGAACGCCGTGCCCAACGACCCGCAGTCGCCGTTCGTCACCTCCGGCCTGCGCATCGGCACCCCGGCGGTCACCAGCCGCGGCTTCAAGGTCAGCCAGTGCGTGGAGCTGGCCGGCTGGATCTGCGACATCCTCGATAACCTCGGCGATGCCGACGTCGAGGCCGATGTTGCGAAGAACGTGTCGGCACTCTGTGCAGATTTTCCGGTTTATCGCTGAGTGGTCCAGGAGTAAAGACTATGCAACGTTACTCAGGCTTCGGCCTCTTCAAGCACTCGCTCAGCCACCACGAAAACTGGCAGCGCATGTGGCGCACGCCCACCCCGAAAAAAGTCTACGACGTGGTCATCGTCGGTGGTGGCGGGCATGGCCTGGCCACCGCCTACTACCTGGCCAAGGAACACGGCATCACCAACGTGGCAGTGGTCGAGAAGGGCTGGCTGGGAGGCGGCAACACCGCGCGCAACACCACCATCGTCCGCTCCAACTACCTGTGGGACGAGTCGGCGCACCTGTATGAACACGCGATGAAGCTCTGGGAAGGGCTGTCACAAGACATCAACTACAACGTGATGTTCTCCCAGCGCGGCGTCTACAACCTCTGTCATACCTTGCAGGACATGCGTGATTCCGAGCGTCGGGTCAGTGCCAACCGCCTCAATGGCGTCGACGGCGAGCTGCTCAATGCTCAACAAGTAGCTGAAGAAATCCCTTACCTGGACTGCTCGAAGAACACCCGCTACCCGATCATCGGCGCCACCGTGCAGCGCCGCGGTGGTGTTGCCCGCCACGACGCCGTGGCCTGGGGCTTTGCCCGCGCCGCCGACGCCCTGGGCGTCGACCTGATCCAGCAAACCGAAGTGATCGGTTTTCGCAAGGAAAACGGCGTGGTCATCGGCGTCGAGACCAACAAAGGCTTTATCGGCGCCAAGCGCGTCGGCGTGGTCACCGCCGGTAACTCCGGGCACATGGCCAAGCTCGCAGGTTTCCGCCTGCCGATCGAATCGCATCCGCTGCAAGCACTGGTGTCCGAGCCGCTCAAGCCGATCATCGACAGCGTGATCATGTCCAACGCCGTGCACGGCTACATCAGCCAGTCGGACAAGGGCGACCTGGTCATCGGCGCCGGCATCGACGGCTGGGTCGGTTACGGCCAGCGCGGTTCGTACCCGGTGATCGAGCACACCCTGCAGGCCATCGTCGAAATGTTCCCGATCCTCTCGCGGGTGCGCATGAACCGCCAGTGGGGCGGCATCGTCGATACCACCCCGGACGCCTGCCCGATCATCTCCAAGACCCCGGTGAAGAACATGTTCTTCAACTGCGGCTGGGGCACCGGCGGCTTCAAGGCCACCCCGGGCTCGGGCAACGTCTTTGCCGCAAGCCTGGCCAAGGGCGAAATGCACCCGCTGGCCAAACCCTTTTCCATCGACCGTTTCCACAACGGTGCACTGATCGACGAACACGGCGCCGCCGCTGTCGCCCACTAACAGGAGAAATCCCCATGTTGCATATCTTCTGTCCCCACTGCGGCGAGCTGCGCTCCGAAGAGGAGTTCCACGCCGCAGGCCAGGCGCACATTCCCCGGCCGCTGGACCCCAACGCCTGCTCCGACGAGGAGTGGGGCGACTACATGTTCTTTCGCGATAACCCCCGTGGCCTGCACCACGAGCTGTGGATTCACGCCGCTGGTTGCCGCCAGTATTTCAACGCCACGCGTGACACGCTGACCTACGAAATTCTCGAAACCTATCCGATCGGCGCCAAGCCGCAGGTCACCGGCAAGAACACCAGCCCGCAGTTGGCAGTCAGTGGTCAGGGAGAAAAGGTATGAGCCAGGTCTATCGCCTGTCCAACGGCGGTCGTATCGATCGCAGCAAAGTCTTGAACTTCACCTTCAACGGCCAGACCTACCAGGGCTTTGCCGGTGACACCCTGGCCGCCGCGCTGCTGGCCAACGGCGTCGACATCGTCGGGCGCAGCTTCAAGTACTCGCGCCCCCGCGGGATCATCGCCGCAGGTAGCGAGGAGCCCAACGCCATCCTGCAGATCGGCGCCACCGAAGCCACCCAGGTGCCCAACGTGCGCGCCACCCAGCAGGCGCTGTACGCCGGCCTTGTGGCCACCAGCACCAACGGCTGGCCGAATGTGAACAACGACGTCATGGGCATCCTCGGCAAGGTCGGCGGCAAGCTGATGCCGCCGGGTTTCTACTACAAGACGTTCATGTACCCGCAGTCGTTCTGGATGACCTACGAGAAGTACATCCGCAAAGCCGCCGGCCTTGGCCGTGCGCCGCTGCAGAACGACCCGGACAGCTACGACTACATGAACCACCACTGCGACGTGCTGGTGGTCGGCGCCGGCCCCGCCGGCCTGGCCGCAGCCCTGGCGGCTGGCCGCAGCGGCGCGCGGGTGATCCTCGCCGATGAACAGGAAGAGTTCGGCGGCAGCCTGCTCGACAGCCGTGAGACTCTCGACGGCAAGCCGGCCGCCGACTGGGTTGCGGCAGTGGTGGCCGAGCTCAAGGCACTGCCGGAAGTCACCCTGTTGCCACGGGCCACGGTCAACGGCTACCACGATCACAACTTCCTCACCATTCACGAGCGCCTGACCGACCATCTGGGCGATCGCGCGCCGATCGGCCAGGTGCGCCAGCGCATGCACCGGGTACGCGCCAAGCGTGTGGTGCTGGCGACTGGCGCCCACGAGCGGCCTTTGGTGTACGGCAACAACGATGTGCCGGGCAACATGCTCGCCGGTGCGGTCTCGACCTACGTGCGCCGCTATGGCGTGGCGCCGGGGCGCAAGTTGGTGCTGTCGACCAACAATGACCACGCCTATCGCGTAGCCCTGGACTGGCACGACGCCGGCCTGAACGTGGTCGCCGTCGCCGATGCCCGCCACAACCCGCGCGGTTCGTTGGTGGAAGAGGCGCGGGCCAAGGGCATTCGCATCCTCACCTCCAGTGCGGTGATCGAGACGCGCGGCAGCAAGCACGTGACTGCAGCCCGGGTTGCCGCCATCGACGTCAAGGCGCATAAGGTCAGCAGCCCCGGCGAGTGGCTGGATTGCGACCTGGTAGCCACCTCCGGCGGCTACAGCCCGGTGGTGCACCTGGCTTCGCACCTGGGCGGCAAACCGGTCTGGCGTGAAGACATTCTCGGTTTCGTACCCGGTGAAGCACCGCAAAAACGCGTGTGCGTGGGTGGCATCAACGGTGTGTTCGCCCTTGCCGACACCCTCGCCGATGGTTTTGAAGGCGGCGTGCGCGCCGCCACCGAAGCCGGTTTCAAGGCGGTGCTGGGGGTGATTCCGAAAGTCCTGGCACGCCAGGAGGAACCAACCGTGGCGCTGTTCCAGGTGCCCCACGACAAGAACACTGCACGGGCGCCGAAGCAGTTCGTCGACCAGCAGAACGACGTCACCGCCGCCGCCATCGAACTGGCTACCCGCGAAGGCTTCGAGTCGGTCGAGCACGTCAAGCGCTACACCGCGCTGGGCTTTGGTACCGATCAGGGCAAGCTGGGCAACATCAACGGCCTGGCGATTGCCGCCCGTTCGATGGGCATCACCATCCCGGAAATGGGCACCACCATGTTTCGCCCCAACTACACGCCGATCACCTTCGGCGCGGTGGCGGGCCGCCACTGCGGGCACCTGTTCGAGCCGGTACGCTTTACTGCCCTGCATGCCTGGCATGTGAAGAACGGCGCCGAATTCGAAGACGTCGGCCAGTGGAAGCGCCCCTGGTACTTCCCGCGCAACGGCGAGGACATTCATGCCGCCGTGGCTCGCGAGTGCAAGGCGGTGCGTGACAGCGTCGGCCTGCTCGACGCCTCGACCCTGGGCAAGATCGACATCCAGGGCCCGGACGCGCGCGAATTCCTCAACCGCATCTACACCAACGCCTGGACCAAGCTCGATGTTGGCAAGGCCCGCTACGGCCTCATGTGCAAAGAAGATGGCATGGTCTTCGACGACGGCGTCACCGCCTGTGTCGGCGACAACCACTTCATCATGACCACCACCACAGGTGGCGCGGCGCGGGTGCTGCAGTGGCTGGAGATCTACCAGCAGACCGAATGGCCGGACCTGAAAGTGTACTTCACCTCGGTCACCGACCACTGGGCGACCCTGACCCTGTCGGGCCCCAACAGCCGCAAGCTGCTCAGCGAAGTCAGCGATATCGACCTGGACAAGGACGCCTTCCCGTTCATGACCTGGAAGGAGGGCCTGGTCGGCGGTGTGCCGGCGCGGGTGTTCCGTATCTCGTTCACCGGCGAGCTGTCGTATGAAGTCAACGTCCAGGCCAACTACGCCATGGGCGTGCTGGAGAAGATCGTCGCTGCCGGCAAGCAATACAACCTGACCCCGTACGGCACCGAAACCATGCACGTACTGCGCGCCGAGAAGGGCTTCATCATTGTCGGCCAGGACACCGACGGCTCGATGACCCCGGACGACCTCAACATGGGCTGGTGTGTTGGCCGCACCAAGCCGTTTTCGTGGATCGGCTGGCGCGGGATGAACCGCGAAGACTGCGTGCGCGAGAACCGCAAGCAGCTGGTCGGGCTCAAGCCGGTCGACCCCAACAAGTGGCTGCCGGAAGGCGCGCAACTGGTGTTCGACCCGAAACAAGCGATCCCGATGGACATGGTCGGTCACGTCACCTCCAGCTACGCCAGCAACTCCCTGGGCTATTCGTTTGCCATGGGTGTGGTCAAGGGCGGGCTCAAACGCATCGGCGAACGGGTCTACTCGCCCCAGGCCGATGGCAGCGTGATCGAGGCCGAGATCTGTTCTTCGGTGTTCTTCGATCCGAAGGGTGAACGGCAGAACATCTAACGCCGGCGTGATGTAGCTCCCACAGGGATCGCGTTACCAGGTCCACAGAATTCAAGGCAGGTGTGTAATGAGCACGATCAACGTCTACCAGCAACGCCCCGGCAACGACGCCAAGGCTGAAACGCCGCTGCACCACGCCGACCTGCCGAGCCTGATCGGCAAGGGTCGCAAAAACGCCGGGGTAACCCTGCGCGAGAAAAAACTCCTCGGCCACCTGACCCTGCGAGGCGATGGCAAGGACCCGGCCTTTGCCGGCGGTGTGTTCAAGGCCCTGGGCCTGGAGCTGCCGGTGGCCCTGACCGTGGTCGCCAACGGCGAGATGTCGCTGCAGTGGCTGGGCCCGGATGAATGGCTGCTGATCGTCCCCGGCGGTGAGGAATTTGCCGTCGAGCAAAAGCTGCGCGACGCCCTCGATGGCCTGCACATTCAGATCGTCAACGTCAGTGGCGGGCAAACCGTTCTGGAACTGAGCGGCCCCAACGTGCGCGACGTGCTGATGAAATCCACCAGCTACGATGTACATCCAAACAACTTTCCGGTGGGCAAGGCCGTCGGCACGGTGTTCGCCAAGTCGCAACTGGTGATCCGCCGCACCGGTGAAGAAACCTGGGAGCTGCTGATCCGCCGCAGTTTCTCCGACTACTGGTGGCTGTGGCTGCAGGACGCTTCCGCCGAATACGGCCTGAGCATTCAGGCTTAAGGAGCAATGCCATGAGTCGTGCACCGGACACCTGGATTCTCACCGCCGACTGCCCGAGCCTGCTCGGCACGGTCGACGCGGTGACGCGTTACCTGTTCGAGCAGCACTGCTACGTTACCGAGCACCACTCGTTCGATGACCGGCTGTCCGGGCGCTTTTTCATTCGCGTGGAATTCCGCCAGCCGGATGATTTCGACGAGGCCAGCTTTCGCGCAGGCCTGGCCGAGCGCGGCGCGGCGTTTGGCATGCTGTTCGAGCTGACCGCGCCCAAGCACCGACCGAAAGTGGTGATCATGGTCTCCAAGGCCGATCACTGTCTCAACGATCTGCTCTATCGCCAGCGCATCGGCCAGTTGAGCATGGACGTGGTGGCAGTGGTTTCCAACCATCCGGACCTAGAGCCCCTGGCCCACTGGCACCGCATTCCCTATTACCACTTCGCCCTCGACCCCCATGACAAACCGGCGCAGGAGCGCAAGGTGCTGCAGGTGATCGAAGAGTCCGGCGCCGAGCTGGTAATCCTTGCCCGCTACATGCAGGTGCTGTCGCCCGAGTTGTGCCGCAAGCTCGACGGCTGGGCGATCAACATCCATCACTCGCTGCTGCCCGGCTTCAAGGGCGCCAAGCCCTACCACCAGGCCTACAACAAGGGCGTGAAACTGGTCGGTGCCACCGCGCACTACATCAACAACGACCTCGACGAAGGGCCGATCATCGCCCAAGGCGTCGAGGCGGTGGACCACAGCCATTACCCCGAAGACCTGATCGCCAAGGGCCGTGATATCGAGTGCCTGACCCTGGCGCGGGCGGTGGGCTATCACATCGAGCGGCGGGTGTTCCTCAACGCCAACCGGACGGTAGTGCTCTGACGGCCGCCATCGCGGGGCAAGCCCGCTCCCACACCGGTAGGAGCGGGCTTGCCCCGCGATGAGGCCTTCAAGGCAAAAACAGATTCCAGTAACACAGCGCCGCCTACGGGCAGCGCACTTTGCACCGCTACATAACAACAAACTTTAGCGAGGTGAAAGCATGTCTGGTAATCGTGGTGTGGTGTATCTCGGCGCTGGCAAGGTCGAGGTGCAGAAGATTGACTACCCGAAAATGCA
Organism: Pseudomonas sp. B21-035; assembly: GCF_024748945.1. Classification (NCBI taxonomy): domain Bacteria; kingdom Pseudomonadati; phylum Pseudomonadota; class Gammaproteobacteria; order Pseudomonadales; family Pseudomonadaceae; genus Pseudomonas; species Pseudomonas sp. B21-035. Next base: position 5,402,311 of record NZ_CP087179.1, on the reverse strand, counting down.
GGACCCGCGCGGTCGCAAGATCGAGCACGGGGTGATCCTGCGGGTGGTCTCCACCAATATCTGTGGCTCCGATCAGCACATGGTCCGTGGCCGTACCACGGCCCAGGTCGGCCTGGTGCTGGGCCATGAAATCACCGGCGAAGTCATCGAGAAGGGCAGGGACGTCGAAAACCTGCAGATCGGTGACCTGGTTTCGGTACCCTTCAACGTCGCCTGCGGCCGCTGCCGCTCGTGCAAAGAGCAGCACACCGGCGTCTGCCTCACCGTCAACCCGGCCCGTGCCGGTGGTGCCTACGGCTATGTCGACATGGGCGACTGGACCGGCGGCCAGGCCGAATATGTGCTGGTGCCTTACGCCGACTTCAACCTGCTGAAACTGCCGAACCGCGACAAGGCCATGGAGAAGATCCGCGATCTGACCTGCCTGTCGGACATCCTCCCTACCGGCTATCACGGCGCGGTGACGGCCGGGGTTGGCCCGGGCAGCTCGGTGTACATCGCCGGTGCCGGCCCGGTGGGCCTGGCTGCAGCGGCGTCGGCGCGCCTGCTGGGCGCTGCGGTGGTGATCGTCGGCGACGTCAACCCGGTGCGCCTGGCCCACGCCAAGGCCCAGGGTTTCGAAATTGCCGACCTGTCCCAGGACACCCCGCTGCACGAGCAGATCGCCAACCTGCTGGGCGAGCCGGAAGTCGACTGCGCGGTCGATGCCGTGGGCTTCGAAGCCCGGGGCCACGGCCATGCCGGTGCCAAGCACGAAGCGCCGGCCACCGTGCTCAACTCGCTGATGGGCGTGGTGCGGGTTGCCGGCAAGATCGGTATCCCTGGCCTGTACGTCACCGAAGACCCGGGCGCGGTGGATGCCGCGGCGAAGATCGGCAGCCTGAGCATCCGTTTTGGTCTTGGCTGGGCCAAGTCGCACAGCTTCCACACCGGGCAGACCCCGGTGATGAAATACAACCGCCAACTGATGCAGGCGATCATGTGGGACCGCATCAACATTGCCGAAGTGGTGGGTGTGCAGGTGATCAGCCTCGACCAGGCGCCTGAAGGCTATGGCGAGTTCGATGCCGGCGTGCCGAAGAAATTCGTCATCGACCCGCACAAGCTGTTCAGCGCTGCCTAAACACATCGCGGGGCAAGCCCGCTCCCACTGTGCCTGTGGGAGCGGGCTTGCCCCGCGATAGAGGTCTGTCAGTCACATCGCATCGCGGGGCAAGCCCGCTTCCACCGGTTACAAGGGAACAATCCCCCGCCCACAAGGTCGAAACCTCGTTTTCCCTGCCTTAACGGCTGACGAGGTATTTCGATGAAACGTTTCGCACTGGTCACCCTGGTGGCCCTGGCTGCCACTCCGGTATTCGCAGGCTTCAGCCTCAATGACGCGGCCAATGTCTACAACGCCGCCAAGGGCAACAGCGGCGATGCCGCGGTACAGGCCCCCGCTGCTTCGGCGAACCTGCTCAATACCCTCGGCAGCGAACTGAAAGTCACCCCCGAACAAGCCATCGGCGGCACCGGCGCATTGCTGGGCCTGGCCAAGAATCAGCTCAACAGCGGCGATTACGAGCAACTGAGCAAAGCCGTGCCCGGCCTTGACCTGCTTTCCGGCGAGAAGGCCCTGGGCGGTTTGAACGGTCTGGGCACGCTGCTGGGCAAGAGCGACAAGTCCTCGGCCCTGAGCAATGCCCTGGGTAATGTCAAAGACACCAATGACCTCAACAACGCCTTCAGCGCGCTGGGCATGGACACCGGCATGATCGGCCAGTTCGCGCCGTTGATCCTGCAGTACTTGGGCCAGCAAGGCGTCGGCGGCTCGCTGTTGCAGAGCCTGGGCAGCCTGTGGGGCACAGGGGCGGGCGTGCCTTCCGTGTAAGCCAGCTATTTGCGCGGGCGGGGCGGTGTGCTATATGTCCCGCCCCGTTTTACAAGGAAGTGTGATTCGCCATGTTCATGGACGCCCTGAAGATGTCTTTGCCTGCCGACGCCGTGCTCGGCTTTGTGGTCTACATGCTCGGCGCCGCCGTGCTGTTCGGCCTCTACGCATTCATCTACACCCGCCTGACCCCCTACAACGAATTGCGCTTGATCCGCGAAGGCAACAATGCCGCCGCCATTGCCCTGGCCGGTGCCTTGATCGGTTTTGCGATTCCGGTGGCCAGTGCCATTTCCCATTCGATTTCGCTGCTCGACTTCCTGCTCTGGGCGCTGATTGCCGCAGTGGTGCAGTTGCTGGCGTTCGTGGTGGTCAACCGCTGCGTCAAAGGCATGGCTGAACGGGTTGCCCGCCAGGAAACCGCCTCGGCCATTTTGCTGGCCGCCGTGTCCATTGGTATTGGCCTGCTCAACGCCGCCTGCATGACCCCCGCCGCCTGATCAGGGACGATCGACAATGAAACGCAGCAAAACCATTCGCCTGGTCGCCCTCGGCAGCCTGCCGCTGGTGCTGTCCGCCTGTGGCGACCGGCCGACCAAAATCATCAGCGAAACCAAGCGCTACCAGGACGTCGACTATTGCGTCATGGACGGCAAGCCGCGCCAGGTGTGCCAGCAAGCCTGGGTCGCCGCGCAGAACCACCATGCCGCCAACGTCCCGCGCTTTTTGACCGCCGAGGCCTGTGAGGCAGTCTATTTCAAGTGCGATTTTCGCCGTTACGCCAACAACTACGTGCCGCCGATGGAAGGCTTTGCCCTGACCACCGAACGCCAGGTGTACGCCGACGATGAGGACAACAGCAGCAGTTCGTCGACCAACAGCTCATCGTCGAGCGGCGGCTCCGGCGGCGGTCGTCGCTATTACGAGTACACCGACACCGATGCGCGCTATTCGACCGAGGCGATCTATCACGAGCGCGACGGGCGCAATGCGTTCAAGGTCAGCACCCTGACCGAGCAAGTGGCAAATCACAATTACTACGCCGGCCTGGACACCTCGCACCCGGCCTCGCAGCCGTTCAGCGAAGCCGCGCAGCATGCGGCGGCGAGTGGCGGCGGTAGCGCCGTTGCCGGCAGCGACCCGGCGCACGTGGGCAGCGCCCATCCGGCGATTATCCCCATGGCCCAGACTAACAAGCTGATCAGCTCGGCCCGGCCGTTCGCGGTGGGTACCCACAACGGTTTTGTCTCGCGTGCTTCGGGGCGTGGCGGCTTCGCTTCCTGAACGAGGTCAGCCGATGAAACGCAGCAAATCCCTGCGCCTGCTGGCCTTGGGTAGCCTGCCGCTGGTACTCAGTGCCTGCGACAACCAGGTGGCGGCAATCAAGCCGTATAGCGAGGTGCGTCACCATCAAGGGGTGCAGCAGTGCATTGGCAGTGGCACCCGCGCTGAAGCGTGCAATGAGGCACGGGATGTCGCGCAGCAGCTGCACTATGCCCACGCGCCGCGCTTTGACGACCTCAACGCCTGCCAGCTGCGCTTTGAGCGCTGCCAGCAGGTCGAGGGCAACGGCTTTTTTCTGCCGGCCATGGACGGTTTCAACCTGACCACCGAGCGCCAGGTCTATGACGACGGGGTGCCGATCGACCAGGCGCACTGGACCAGCCTGCGCTATGTCGATGCCGCACCGCGTTACCTGGCGGAGCCTGTGTACCGGGCGCGCAAGGGCCGCGAGGCGTTTGTCAGCAGTGCATTGAGTGAACAGGGCAGAGCTGACGTGGCGCCTGCCCAATTGCGTGTTTTCGGCGGTAACAGCTATGGCTCGACGCGTTGGTTGACCCTGGATAGCAACGGGTTCAACAGCCGCTCGTCGCTACGCGGCTACAGCACCTGAGGATTGCAGATGAAGCGAATTTCCATCGCCCCGCGCCCGGACTGGCGTGCCACCGCCGAGCAGTTCGGTTTCAATTTCCACACCTTCGGCGACGAGCCCTACTGGGACGAGTCGGCCTATTACCAGTTCAGCCTGCGGCAGATCGAAGACGATCTTGAAGAGCCCACCCGCGAACTGCATGAGCTGTGCATGGCGCTGGTGGCCGAGGTGGTCGACAGTGAAGAGCTGCTCGAGCGCCTGGCGATCCCGGCACCGTACTTCGATTTGATCCGCCGCTCGTGGCGCGACGGCCACCCGCATTTCTACGGGCGCATGGACCTGTGTTACGACGGCAAGGGCCCGGCCAAGCTGCTGGAGGCCAACTACGACACGCCGACGTCACTCTACGAAGCCAGTTTCTTCCAGTACCTGTGGCTGGAGCAGCAGATGCAGCGCGGCATGCTGCCGGCCGACGCCGACCAGTTCAACAGCCTGGAAGACAAACTCACCCAGGTGATGGGTGCCAATACCTTTGCCACGCCGTTCTACTTTTCTTCGGTGAAAGACTCGATCGAAGACCGCGGCACCGTCGAATACCTGCGCGATATCGCCCTCGGCGCCGGGCTCGATGCGCGCCTGGTAGACATGGAAGACATCGGCCTGAGCCGCGGCGGGCGATTTGTCGATGATGTTGGCGCACCGATCCCGAGCCTGTTCAAACTCTACCCCTGGGAAGACATCTTCCATGACCCCTACGGCCCGGCGATCGCCACCAGCGGTACCTTGTTCGTCGAGCCGCCGTGGAAGGCGATCCTTTCCAACAAGGGCATGCTGGCGCTGCTGTGGGAACGCCACCAGGGCCACCCGAACCTGCTGCCGGCGTTCATCGAGCAAACCCCGGGCGCGCCCCTCGACAAGGGCTGGGTGCGCAAGCCGTTCTTCTCGCGCGAAGGCGCCAACATCGAGATCCACACCGGCAGTGGCAAGCGGGTGGTCGAAGATGGCCCGTATGGCGGCGGGCCGAGCATCATCCAGCAGTTCCAGGCGCTGCCGCGCTTTGGCGACAGCTACACGGTGATCGGCAGCTGGGTGGTCGGCGACCTGCCGGCGGGCATCGGCATTCGCGAAGACAACTCGCTGATCACCAAGGACAGCAGCCGCTTTCTGCCCCACGCGATCATCGACTGATCAGCGCAGCTCGGCGCGCAAGGCCTCGATGCGGGCGTCCTTGGCGTGCCAGAGCTGGTTGACCCAGTCCTGCACGGTCTGGCGAAACACCGGGTCGTTCTCGTAGTCGCCGCTCCACAGTGCCGGGTCCAGCTCATGTACCTGGATGTCGATGATCACCTTGGGCAAATTGCCGCTGAGCAGGTCCCAGAACCCTGGGGCCTTGTCGCCGGGGTAGACGATGGTGACATCCAGCAGGGCGTCGAGCTGTTCGCCCAGCGCCGCCAGCACGAAGGCCACGCCGCCGGCCTTGGGCTTGAGCAGATGCTTGAAGGGTGACTGTTGGGCGGCGCGCTTGGCCTCGGTGAACCGCGTGCCTTCGAGGTAGTTGACCACGGTCACCGGCTGGCGCTTGAACAGCTCGCAGGCGGCCTTGGTGATTTCCAGGTCCTGGCCCTTGAGCTCGGGGTGCTTGTCGAGGAAGGCCTTGCTGTAGCGCTTCATGAACGGGTAGTCCAGGGCCCACCAGGCCAGGCCCAGCAAAGGTACCCAGATCAGCTCCTTTTTCAGGAAGAACTTGAAGAACGGTATGCGCCGGTTGAGCACCTGGATCAGCGCCGGGATATCCACCCAGCTCTGGTGGTTGCTGACCGCCAGGTACGAGGTGTCGAGGCGCAGGTCGGCGGCGCCGCGCACGTCCCAGATGGTCGGGATGCACAGGCGGAAGATCAGTTTGTCGATTTCGGCCCAGGTTTCGGCGATCCACATCACCGCCCACGAGGCATAGTCGCGGTAACGGCCGGGCAGGACCAGTTTGAGCAGGGCAAAGACCATCAGCGGGCCGATCAGGACCAGGGTGTTGAGCAGCAACAGCAAGGTCACAAGAATGCCCGTCAGCAAGCGGCGCATAAGAAAGCTCTTATATTCAAGTAAGCGGTCGGCAATGATAAGCACCCGGTCGGCGTACGCCAAATGCTCCGATCTGCTCCCGCCGGACAAATGTTTCACATTGTGTTGAATAAGCTATTGGCGCGAACCTATCCTGCCTTCGCAGTCTAAACACTGTCTTATCTCAAGGAAGCGGATCCTGTGAAATCGGTACTTGCACTGCTGTCCCTGTTAGCCCTGCCGGTCCTGGCCGCCGAGCCGACCCTGTATGGCCGCTACGAATACATCAAACTGCCGGAAGTCGGTGGCCAGACCTTCAAGGCCAAGATGGACACCGGCGCGCTGACCGCTTCGCTGTCGGCCAAGGACATCGAAACCTTCACCCGTGACGGCGAAGAGTGGGTGCGCTTTCGGGTCGCCACCAAGGACGCCGACGGCAAGGTCTATGAACACAAGCTGGCGCGCATCAGCAAGATCAAGAACCGCGCCGATGAAGACGAAGACGGCGAGGGCGCCGAGATCAGCAAGCGCCCGGTGGTCGACCTGGAACTGTGCCTGGGCGACGTGAAACGCACCGTCGAGGTCAACCTGACCGACCGCAGCAGTTTCAATTACCCGTTGCTGATCGGTGCCAAGGCGCTGCGCGAGTTCAAGGCGGCGGTAAACCCGGCGCGGCGCTTTACCGCAGACAAGCCGAGCTGCTGAGCAGCTCACTAGCTGCAAGCTTTAAGCGACAAGCTGCAAGAAAAAGCGGTTCAGTGTAACTTCACGCGATCCGCTTCTTCTTGAAGCTTGTCGCTTGAGGCTTGCCGCTCCAGATGCCCCACATTTTAATTGTCGAAGACGAAGCGGCCATCGCCGATACGCTGATTTTCGCCCTGCAAGGCGACGGTCACAGCACCGAGTGGGTGACCCTGGGCAGCGCCGCGCTGGAGCAGCAACGCCAGCGCCCGGCCGACCTGATCATCCTCGACATTGGCCTGCCGGACATCAGCGGTTTTGAAACCTGCCGGCAACTGCGCCGTTTCAGCGAGGTGCCGGTGATGTTCCTCAGCGCTCGCGATGGCGAAATCGATCGGGTGGTGGGCCTGGAAATCGGCGCCGACGATTACGTGGTCAAACCCTTCAGCCCTCGCGAAGTGGCGGCCCGGGTGCGGGCGATCCTCAAGCGCATGGCGCCGCGCGCGGAACCTGTGGTGAGCGCCGCCGAGCTGTTCCAGGTCGATACCCTGCGCATGCAGATCCACTACCGTGGCCAGGCCCTGAGCCTGACCCGCCACGAGTTTCGCCTGCTGCAAAGCCTGCTGGAGCAACCGGAGCGGGTGTTCAGCCGCGAGCAACTGCTCGATGCCGTCGGGGTCGCCGCCGATGCCGGCTACGAGCGCAGCATCGACAGCCATATCAAGAGCCTGCGCGCCAAGCTGCGTGCGGTGGCTGCCGACGCCGAGCCGATCCAGACCCACCGCGGCCTGGGCTACAGCTACAGCCCGAGCCATAGCTGATGCGCCTGGGGATCCGGATTTTCCTGGTGTACTTCCTGTTCGTCGGGCTGACCGGCTACTTCATCCTCAGCACTGTGCGCGAGCAGATCCGCCCCGGTGTGCGTCAGTCCACCGAAGAAACCCTGGTCGACACCGCCAACCTGCTGGCGGAAATCCTCCACGACGACGTCAAGGCCGGCACCCTTGGCCAGAGCCGTTTGCCGGTGCTGCTGCGCGCCTACGGCCAGCGCCAGCCCAAGGCCGATATCTGGGGCTTGTCGAAGAACCAGGTCAACCACCGCATCTATGTCACCGATGCCCAGGGCAAAGTGCTGCTCGACTCGGCCGGCGTGGCGGTAGGCGAGGACTATTCGCGCTGGAACGACGTCTACCTGACCCTGCGCGGCCAATACGGTGCACGCTCGACTCGCAGCAACCCGGACGATCCGGATTCGTCGGTGATGCACGTGGCGGCGCCGATCCTCGATGACGGCAAGATCATCGGCGTGATCACCGTGGCCAAGCCGAACAAATCGCTGCAACCCTATATCGACCGCTCCGAGCGGCGCCTGCTGTACCTCGGCCTGGGCCTGATCGGCCTTGGCCTGCTGGTGGGCGCGGCATTGTCGTGGTGGCTGGCGCGCTCGCTGCGCCGCCTGACGCGCTACGCCCAGGCGGTCAGTGAAGGCGAGCGCACGGCGCTGCCGCATTATCGCGGGGGTGAGTTGTGGCAACTGGCGGCGGCGGTGGAGCGCATGCGCACCCAGCTTGAAGGCAAGGATTACGTCGAGCGCTATGTGCACACCCTGACCCATGAGCTGAAAAGCCCGTTGGCGGCGATTCGCGGCGCCAGCGAGCTGCTCCAGGGGCCGATGAGCGACGAACAGCGCCAGCGTTTTGCCGGCAATATCGAAAGCGAAAGCGCACGTATGCAGCAATTGATCGAACGCCTGCTCAACCTGGCTCAGGTCGAGCAGATGCAAGCGCTGGAAGAACAGCAACAGGTGCCGCTGGCAGCATTGGTCGACGAGTTGCTGCTGGCCCAGGGCGCGCGGATCGAAAGCGCCGAGCTGCAGGTGCGTCAGCGTCTGCCCGCGGCCGCGCGCCTGCTGTGTGACCCGTTCCTGATGCGCCAGGCCATCGCCAATCTGCTCGACAACGCCCTGGACTTCACCCCTCCAGGCGGTTTGCTGGTGTTCGAGCTGGAGCACGGCGATGGCCGCGTGGCCTTGAGCCTGTTCAACCAGGGCGAGTCGATTCCGGACTACGCCCTGGGCCGGCTCAGCGAGCGCTTCTATTCGCTGCCACGACCGTTCAGTGGGCGCAAGAGCACCGGCCTGGGGCTGAATTTCGTCGAAGAGGTGATGCAGTTGCATGGTGGCGCGCTGGAAGTGGCCAACGTCGAGGACGGCGTGCGCGTACGGTTGTGGCTGCCGGCCAAGCGCCTGGGCTGAAAACTTCACAGAGTCTGCACACAGACTCCACATAAGTCCCCAAGGGCTCCATTTCGTTTGCGCAGACTCTGCCCATCGAAACCGGAGTCCTGTCCATGCACCGCAAACTGAGTTACAAACTGGCCGTGATCGGCTTTCTGATCGTATTGCTGCTGATCCCGTTGTTCATGATCGGCGGCTTGATCCAGGACCGTCAGTACCAACGCGATCGCGTGGTGCGCGACATTGCCGAAAGCTCAAGCTTCGCCCAGCAGATTACCGGGCCGATGCTGGTGGTGCCGTACCGCAAGATCGAACGGCGCTGGAAGACCGAAGAGGGCAAGAGCTTCCAGGAAATCAGCCAGGTCAACGGTCATTTGTATTTCCTCCCGGAAACCTTCGACCTCAATGCCAGCATCGACACCGAGCTGCGTTCGCGCGGTATCTACGAAGCGCGCCTGTTTCACGCCAATAGCCACATCAACGGCCATTTCGAGATCCCGGCCAACTGGGGCATTACCGAGGACTTCGAGGATTACCGCTTCGAACCTGCGTTCCTGGTCGTCGGTATCAGCGACATCCGCGGCATCGAAAAAGGCCTGCAACTGCAGCTCAACGACCAGCGCCTGGACTTTGCCGCCGGCACCAAGCTGGGCTGGATGAGTGGTGGTGTGCACGCACTGTTGCCCGGTGTCGATGGCAAGGTCGCCAGCGTGCTCAACTATGCCTTCGACCTCAGCCTGCAAGGCACCGAGCAGCTGCAGGTGGTGCCGGTAGGGCGTAGCACCAGCGTGGCCATGGCCGCCAACTGGCCGCATCCGAGCTTTGACGGCAACTACCTGCCGGTCAGCCGCAAGATCGATGCCGGTGGTTTCTCGGCGCGCTGGCAGACCTCGTTCTTCTCCACCAACCTCGAAGACGCCCTGACCCAGTGCGTGGTCAACGACAAGTGCAATGCCTTCAACGGTCGCGCTTTCGGGGTCAGCTTCATCGACCCGGTGGACCAGTACCTCAAGAGCGAGCGGGCGATCAAATATGCGCTGCTGTTCATCGCCCTGACCTTTGCCGGCTTCTTCCTCTTCGAAGTGCTCAAGGGCCTGAGCGTGCACCCGATCCAGTACGGCCTGGTGGGCGTGGCCCTGGCATTCTTCTATCTGCTGTTGCTGTCGTTGTCCGAACACCTGGGCTTTGCCATGGCCTATGCCTTGTCGGCGAGCGGCTGTGTGTTGCTGATCGGCTTCTACCTGTGCCACGTGCTGCACAGCGTGTTGCGCGGCATGGGCTTTGCCCTGGGCCTGGCGATGCTCTACGGCATGCTCTACGGTCTGCTGACGGCCGAGGATTACGCTTTGCTGATGGGTTCGCTGCTGCTGTTCGCGCTGCTGGGTGTGTTCATGGTCCTGACCCGTCGCCTGGACTGGTATGGGGTTGGCCAGGTGAAGCTGTCGTGAGCGGCTTGCGCGAGGAGAGGTATCTGGGGGCAGTGCTGGCGATGAAAATCGCCAGGCTGTTCGTGCGCTGGGAGGCAGAAGTCAGCATCGCGGGGCAAGCCCGCTCCTACCACGCACGTAGGAGCGGGCTTGCCCCGCGATAAGGCCGGCTCAGACAATCGAAGGGTCAGTCGCGCGCATCGATTCACGCAGGCAAACCTGCGCATACCACCCCGCCAGCTGCGGCTGTTGCTCACGCCAGCCGAAGTCGGGGAAGCGCAGGTCGAGGTAACCCAGGGCGCAGGCCACACCGATGGCGGCGATGTCGAAGCCCGAGGCAAGGTCGGCGAAGTGGTGCTGCTCAAGGTTGCTCAGGCCACGACGGATCTTGTCCTGCTGCGCCTCGATCCAGCTGTCCCATTGCTTGTCCTTGGGCCGCAGGAAGGTTTCGTAACGGGTCAGCACCGCGGCATCCATGATCGCATCGGCCAGCGACGCCAGGGTCAGGCGATGCCAGCGCGGCCAGCCGTCACGGGGGATCAGCGGGTTGCCGACATGCTGCAGGTCGAGGTATTCGCAGATCACCCGGCTGTCGTGCAGCACGCTGCCGTCAGCCAGGCGCAGGGCCGGGATCTTGCCGGCCGGGTTGCCCTGGTTGAGCTCGGCCACCGGATCGACCGGGGTGAGGTTGACGGTCTGCAGCGCCACCCGGTCGGTTTGCCCGGTTTCGTGCAGCACCACCAGGACCTTGCGCACGAACGGCGAGGCCGGCGAATGAAACAGGGTCATGCTTGGTGCGGACATGTCGATCCCTCAGTTGCCTTGCAGGCTCGGTGGCAGGCAGACACCGGTACCGCCGATGCCGCAGTAGCCGTCGGGGTTCTTGGCTAGGTACTGCTGGTGGTAGGCCTCGGCAAAGTACACGGTCGGCGCCTGCTCGATCTCGGTGGTGATCTCGCCGAAACCGGCTTTGCTCAGTTCGGCCTGGTAGGCCTGCTTGCTGGCCAGTGCCTCGTCCAGTTGCTGGGGGCTGGTGCAGTAAATTACCGAGCGGTACTGGGTGCCGATGTCGTTGCCCTGGCGCATGCCCTGGGTCGGGTTGTGCAGTTCCCAGAACATCGCCAGCAGCTCTTGGTAGCTGACCTTGTCCTTGTCGAACACCACCAGCACCACTTCGGTGTGGCCGGTCAGGCCCGAGCAGACTTCTTCGTAGGTCGGGTTGGGGGTGAAACCGCCGGCATAGCCGACCACGGTGCTGACCACGCCTTCACGCTGCCAGAAGCGCCGCTCGGCCCCCCAGAAGCAGCCCAGGCCAAAGATTGCGAAGTCGATGGCGCCTTCGAAGAACGGGCCGAGCAGCGGGGTGTCCTTGAAGACAAAATGCTTCTCGGGCAGGGTCATCGGGGTTTCGCGGCCAGGCAAGGCCTGTTCGGCAGTGGGCAGGACGTTTTTGTTCACCAGAATCTCCGAGCGCAGGACCATGATCGTTCCTCTGCTGATTGGGGTAGGCAAGGCTGGTCCCATCGCGGGTCAAGCCCGCTCCCACTGTGGGAGCGGGCTTGACCCGCGATGGGACCCGAATGAACCTATATTGCCCGAGACAAACGCCGCTGTCAGGCGATAGGGCCACGCGGATAGCGTTTGAGTTTGGTGATCAGCTCGCTGCCCGGAATCGGCCGGTCGAACAGGTAGCCCTGGCCGACATCGCAGCGGTGGCGACGCAGGAAGGCCAGCTGCTCGGCGGTCTCGATGCCTTCGGCCACCACCTTGAGCTTGAGATTGTGGGCCATGGCCACCACCGCCGAGGTAATCTCCATGTCGTCCTGGTTGTCGGGGATTTCGTGGATGAAGCTGCGATCGATCTTGATGATGTCGATCGGGAATTTCTTCAGGTAGCTCAACGACGAATAGCCGGTGCCGAAGTCGTCCATGGCCAGGGTCAGGCCCAGTTGCTTGAGCTGGTCGAGCTGGCGGTGAGTGTCTTCGGTAGCTTCCAGCAGCAGGCCCTCGGTCAGCTCCAGCTCCAGCAGGTGCGGGGGCAGGGCTTCTTCCTTGAGGATATTGGCGATCGAGGCGACCAGGTCCGGATCGGAAAACTGCTTGGGCGAGAGGTTGATCGCCACCTGCAGGTTGCCCAGGCCCTCCAGGCGCAGCGTCTGGCTCATGCGGCAGGCCTGGCGGGCGATCCACTTGCCGATGGGGATGATCAGCCCGGTCTCTTCGGCGACACTGATGAACTGGTCGGGGCGAATCATGCCCTTTTCCGGGTGGTTCCAGCGCAGCAGCGCTTCCAGGCCCAGCAGGCGGCCGCTGCGCAGGCACAGCTTGGGCTGGTAGAACACGTCCAGCTCGTTCTGGGTCAGGGCGCGGCGCAGGTTGTTCTCGACGAACAGCTTGTAGCTGGCCTCGGCATTGAGCGCTTCGGTGAACACCTGGACCTGGTGCTTGCCGTTGGCTTTGGCCTTGTGCAGGGCAAGGCCTGCGTTCTTCATCAGCGTCTGCGGGTCGCGCCCGTGCAGCGGCGCGCAGGCCAGGCCCACGGAGCCGGTGACGTTGATCAGCTGGTTGTCGACGAACATCGGTTTGTCGAGGGTGCGCAGCAGTTGCTGGGCCACCTGCTGGCCGCTTTCAAGGTCGGTGTCTTCGAGCAGCACGGCGAATTCGTTACTGGCAAAGCGCGCCAGACTGCCGCCGGGGCTCAGGCTGTTGCGCAGGCGCCGGGCCAGGCTGATCAGCAGCTTGTCGCCGGTCTGGTGGCCGAGGCTGTCGTTGATCCGCTTGAAGTTGTCGATGTCCACCAGCAGCAGGCTGATCGGGCTGTCGCTGTCACGGGCGAAGCGCTCGTCGAGGTTGCGGATGAACGCCGGGCGGTTGCCCAGGCTGGTCAGGTTGTCGGTGTAGGCCAGGCGCTCGATGCGCTGCTGGGCCAGCTTGCTCTGGGTGATGTCTTCGTAGATGCCGATATAGTGGGTCAGTTCGCGATTGTCGCCGAACACCTTGGAAATCGACAGCTGGCCCCAGTAGGGCTCGAGGTTCTTGCGCCGGCTCTTGAACTCGCCTTGCCAGCTGTTGCCCATGGCCAGGCTCGACGGCGCGTCGAACAGCAGCTCGCTGAGGTTTTCCAGCGCCGGCAGCTCCGACAGGCGGTGGCCGTGGACTTCATCGGTGCTGTACTGGGTGATGGCGGTAAAGCTTGGGTTGACGTACTCGACCACACCGTCGCGGTTGACCAGCAAGAAGGCGTTGGCGCTTTGCTCGACGGCGCGCTGGAACAGGTGCAGGGCATTGGTCGCGGTGCGCCGGTTGTGGTTGTTGATGACCTGGGCGAACTGGTCGGCCAGCTCGCCAGCAAAGGCGATCTCATCGGTTTGCCAGGCCCGCGCCGAGCCGGTCTGCTCCAGGCACAGCACCCCGACCACCTGGCCATCGATGCGGATACTGGCATCGAGCATGGCGTTGATATCGCGTGGGCGCAGGCTCTCGGCCATGTCGCGGGTGCGCGGGTCGTGGGTGGCGTTGTGGGCGTCGATGGCGCGGCTGGTGTGCAGCGCTTCAAGGTAGTCGGGAAAACGGCTGGCGTCGATGGGCTCGGGCAGGCGGTATTCCTGGGTCGAACGGTAGAACGCCGAAATCGGCTGCAGTTGCTGCTCTTCCAGGTACCAGATGCTTGCGCAGTCGATCTTGTAGATCTCGCAGGCACTGCGGGTGATCAGCTCGGCGGCTTCGAGCAGCGAGTTGCTGGCGCTGTAGCGATGGCGCGCCAGGTGCAGGATCAGGTCCTGCTGGGCGCGCACCCGCTCCAGGTGCTCGAGCTGTTCCTGCTGGGCGCGCTGGTTGAGTTGCAGGGCGATCTGCAGGCGACTGTTGCGGGTTTCGAGGTCGGCGGCCGACAGGTCCGGGGTATCTCCCGGCTGGCTGTCGAGGACCATCAGGTAACCGCGCAGCAGCTGGCGGTTGTGCTGCTTGTAGGCTTCGCCCAGCTCCAGCAGGTGCAGCGGGCCCTGGCCGGTGTGCAGGGTGTAGCGCACCAGGTAATGCGGGCGCTGGGCCAGTTGCAGCTGGATGGCGTCGTGCAGTTTGTAGCGCGCTTCGGGCTCCATCAGGCTGGCGTAGGGCGAGCCGACCAGGGCGCAGAGTTCGACGGCGGCCAGGCCAAATTGCCGTTCGCAACCAGGGTCCAGATAGAGCAGCGCCCAGCTCGCCTCGTTCAGCCGCTCGAAACGCAGCATCCCGAGCCGCGAGGGCACGGGCAACTGCGTCACGACCTCGGCCACCATACGGCTGGCGGCATCAGGTTGGCTTTTCATCGAGAGCTCGCTTCAAGAAGGCTGTTCGCGCAAATAGAGCAATCTGCTACTACGCGTGTCGGCAAGGTTGCATCATGCGCTTGAGGCTGACAAGCGATACAGAGACCTCCGTACTAACTGTGTCGGCATTGGCGTAGGAATCTTAAGTCGGACACAGCGCATCGCGGGCTCAGCCCACTTCCACAGGACCTTTCCAGCAGATAAAAAAAGCCCCGCCAAAATGACGGGGTTGAGGTACGAGCGTGGCAGCTCGAAAAGGGAGCCTGTCTCCCCGGCAGGGGAGACAGGAAACAGCAATTACAACAGCATGGTGCGGATGTCGGTCAGCAGGTCGCCCAGGCGCTTGGTGAAGCGCGCAGCAGCAGCACCGTTGATCACGCGGTGATCGTAGGACAGCGACAGCGGCAGCATCAGCTTCGGCTGGAAGGCTTTACCGTCCCAGACTGGCTGGATGGTTGCCTTGGAGACACCGAGGATCGCCACTTCCGGCGCGTTGACGATCGGCGTAAAGCCGGTGCCGCCAATGTGGCCGAGGCTGGAAATGGTGAAGCAGGCGCCTTGCATGTCGTCGGCCGAAAGCTTCTTGGTCCGGGCTTTTTCTGCCAGGGCCGCCGCTTCGCCAGCCAGTTGCAGCAGGCTCTTCTGGTCGACGTTCTTGATCACAGGGACCAGCAGGCCGTCCGGGGTATCCACCGCGAAGCCGACGTTGACGTACTTCTTGCGGATGATCGCCTTGCCGCTCGGGGCCAGCGAGCTGTTGAAGTCCGGCAGTTCCTTGAGCAGGTGCGCGCACGCCTTGAGCAGCAGTGGCAGCACGGTCAGCTTGACGCCAGCCTTCTCGGCCACGGCCTTCTGGGCTACGCGGAAAGCTTCCAGCTCGGTGATGTCGGCGCTGTCGAACTGGGTCACGTGTGGCACGTTCAGCCAGCTGCGGTGCAGGTTGGTGGCGCCAACTTGCATCAGGCGGGTCATCGGCACTTCTTCGATTTCGCCGAAGCGGCTGAAATCGACTTCCGGGATCGGCGGGATGCCTGCACCACCGGTGGCACCGGCGGCTGGAGCTTCCTTGGCCTTCTGCATCATGGCCTTGACGTAAACCTGCACGTCTTCTTTGAGCACACGACCGTGCGGGCCGCTGGCGGCAACCGCGCTCAGTTCGACGCCGAACTCACGGGCCAGCTGACGCACGGCAGGGCCGGCGTGAACCTTGGCACCGCTTGGTGCAGGGGCAGCGGCAGGCGCCGCTGCGGCCTCGGCTTTGGCAGCCGGAGCAGGTGCAGCAGCAGGTGCGGCTTCAGCCTTGGCGGCCGGGGCAGCAGCGGCAGGCGCTGGCGCCGGGGCAGCAGCGCCCTGGACCTTGAGCTTGAGGATGAAGTCGCCAGTGCCGACTTCGTCTTCAAGCTTGACGCCGATGCTTTCCACCACGCCGGCAGCCGGCGACGGGATTTCCATCGAGGCTTTGTCCGATTCCAGGGTGATCAGCGACTGGTCGGCTTCGACGCTGTCGCCGACCTTGACCAGCAGCTCGATGATCTTGGCCTTGCCCGAGGAGCCGATGTCCGGAACATGAATGTCCTGGACGGTTGCGGCAGCCGGTGCTGCGGCCGGGGCCGCCGGGGCCGGGGCAGCAGCAGGTTTTTCTTCGCCAGCAGGCGCTGCGGCAGGGGCGGCAGCCGCTGGGGCCGCAGCAGCGGCGCCCTCGACTTCCAGCTCCAGCAGTTCGTCGCCTTCTTTCAGACGGTCGCCCAGCTTGACCTTCAGGCTCTTGACCACGCCGGCCTTGGGAGCAGGGATTTCCATGCTCGCCTTGTCCGATTCCAGGGTCAGGATGCTCTGGTCGGCTTCGATACGGTCGCCAACTTTGACGAACAGCTCGATGACTTCACCTTCACCGCTGCCGATGTCAGGTACGCGAATGAGTTCGCTCACTTAAAAATACTCCTCAGCAGTCCAGTGGGTTGCGTTTGTCCGGGTCGATGCCGAACTTGGTGATGGCTTCAGCCACGACCTTCGGTTCGATATCGCCACGGTCAGCCAAGGCTTCCAGGGCAGCCAGCACCACGAAGTGGCGGTCGACTTCGAAGAAGTGACGCAGCTTCTTGCGGCTGTCGCTGCGACCGAAGCCATCGGTACCCAGGACTTTGAACTCTTTGCTCGGAACCCACTGGCGAATCTGCTCGGCGAACAGCTTCATGTAGTCGGTGGAGGCAATGACCGGGCCCTTACGGCCAGCCAGGCACTCTTCGACGTAGGTAACCTGAGGTTTCTGACCAGGCTTGAGGCGGTTGCTGCGCTCTACGGCCAGGCCGTCGCGACGCAGTTCGTTGAAGCTGGTAACGCTCCAGACGTCGGCGCCAACGTTGAACTCTTCACGCAGGATCTTCGCCGCTTCGCGAACTTCACGCAGGATGGTGCCGGAGCCCAGCAACTGAACGTGGTGCGCCGCTTCGCGGGTGTCTTCCTCGAGCAGGTACATGCCCTTGATGATGCCTTCCTCGACACCGGCCGGGATGGCAGGCTGCTGGTAGGACTCGTTCATCACGGTGATGTAGTAGAAGACGTCCTGTTGTTCTTCGGTCATCTTCTTCATGCCGTCCTGGATGATCACCGCCAGCTCGTAGCCGTAGGTCGGATCATAGGTGCGGCAGTTCGGGATGGTCGCGGCCAGCATGTGGCTGTGACCGTCTTCGTGCTGCAGGCCTTCACCGTTGAGGGTGGTACGGCCGGCGGTACCGCCGATCAGGAAGCCACGGGTGCGGCTGTCGCCAGCGGCCCAGGCCAGGTCGCCGATACGCTGGAAGCCGAACATCGAGTAGAAGATGTAGAACGGCAGCATCGGCTGGTTGTGGTTCGAGTACGAAGTACCGGCAGCGATGAAGGAGGACATGGCGCCTGCTTCGTTGATGCCTTCTTCGAGGATCTGGCCCTTTTTGTCTTCGCGGTAGAACATCACCTGGTCTTTATCGACTGGCTCGTAGAGCTGGCCGACGGACGAGTAGATGCCCAGCTGGCGGAACATGCCTTCCATACCGAAGGTACGGGCTTCGTCCGGGATGATCGGGACGATGCGCTGGCCGATTTCCTTGTCCTTGACCAGTTGCGCGAGGATCCGCACGAAGGCCATGGTGGTGGAGATTTCACGGTCGCCCGAGCCGTCGAGGATCGCCTTCAGGGTTTCCAGTGGCGGGGTCGGGATGCTGAAGCTCTTGGCGCGGCGCTGCGGCACGAAGCCACCCAGGGCGCTGCGGCGCTCGGCCAGGTAACGGGCTTCGGCGCTGCCTTCTTCAGGCTTGAAGAACGGCAGGTTTTCCAGCTCTTCGTCCTTGACCGGGATGTCGAAACGATCGCGGAAGTGACGCAGGCTGTCGACGTCGACCTTCTTGGTGTTGTGCGCGGTGTTCTTGGCTTCGCCAGCACCGGTGCCGTAACCCTTGATGGTCTTGGCCAGGATGACGGTCGGTTGCTCTTTGTGGTTGACCGCCTGGTGGTAGGCCGCATAGACCTTGTACGGGTCGTGGCCGCCACGGTTGAGCTTCCAGATCTCGTCGTCGGACAGGTCGGCGACCATGGCCTTGAGTTCTGGGGTGTTGAAGAAGTGCTCACGGACGAACGCGCCGTCCTTGGCCTTGTAGTTCTGGTACTCGCCGTCGATGACTTCGTCCATGCGACGCTGCAGGATACCGTCGACGTCCTTGGCCAGCAGTGGGTCCCAGAAACGGCCCCAGACCACTTTGTTGACGTTCCAGCCACCGCCACGGAACACGCCTTCGAGTTCCTGGATGATCTTGCCGTTGCCGCGAACCGGGCCGTCGAGGCGCTGCAGGTTGCAGTTGATGACGAAGATCAGGTTGTCGAGCTTCTCGCGGCCAGCCAGCGAGATTGCGCCCAGGGATTCCGGCTCGTCGCACTCGCCGTCGCCCATGAAGCACCAGACTTTCTGCTTGCCTGCAGGGATGTAGCCGCGGCTTTCCAGGTACTTCATGAAGCGTGCCTGGTAGATCGCCTGGATCGGGCCCAGACCCATGGAAACGGTCGGGAACTGCCAGAAGTCAGGCATCAGCCATGGGTGCGGGTACGAAGACAGGCCCTTGCCATCGACTTCCTGGCGGAAGTTGTTCATCTGGTCTTCGCTGATGCGGCCTTCCATGAAGGCGCGGGCGTAGACGCCAGGCGAGGCGTGGCCCTGGAAGAAGATCAGGTCGCCGCCGTGTTCTTCGGTCGGAGCCTGGAAGAAGTAGTTGAAGCCGATGTCGTACAGGGTGGCACTGGAGGCGAAGCTCGAAATGTGGCCGCCCAGGTCCGAGTCTTTCAGGTTGGTGCGCATCACCATGGCCAGCGCGTTCCAACGGACCAACGAGCGAATGCGGCGTTCCATGAACAGGTCGCCAGGCATGCGTGCTTCGTGGGTAACGGGGATGGTGTTGCGGTATGGCGTGGTGATGGCATATGGCAGCTGAGAGCCACTACGGGTGGCCAGCTCGCCCATACGGGTCATCAGGTAGTGAGCGCGGTCTTCGCCTTCTTTGTCGAGAACCGACTCCAGGGCGTCCAGCCATTCCTGGGTTTCGACGGGATCGAGGTCTTGCATGGCTTGCTCCAGGGCGGAAAGGCTTCCAGAATCGGTTGCCTGAGTTTGCGACTGGCCTTTTGGGCAGACGACATAAAATTCTTGGATTACCGGAGAGTGTACCGGCGTTGTGTAGTTTTACTACAAATGAATCACCATTTCATGCTTTTGAAGTGATCGGGCAGTAGTAAAACTACACAAAAATGGCTCGTGGCCGCAGTTCGGGTTGTGGGAAAAATCGATACCGGTGGTTAAAAACAAGTTAAGAAAAGGTTTGCTGCGATGGTTTCTGCCAGAAAATCAGTTTTTACAGCTATTTCTAACTTTTGTACGACAGTCCAACCGTGGTCAGGGTTCCCCGGTCCGCTCGCTGCCAACCCAATCTCGCCGATCAAGGATAGACCATGAGCCTGCCTTTGCTGGCCGAACTGCCGGCCACCCTCACTGCCTTGGTCAGCCGTAACGAGCAATCGTTTCGTGCGGCTGTCGCCCTGCAGCCAGAACTGTCTGTTGCTGACTGGAGCGCCGAGCGCTGGGCGCAGTTCGCCCGGGTGAGCGCGGCCAGTGATTTTGCCCTTGAACAGGTGCTGCGCGACCCGGCGATGCTGGTCGATCTGGCCGCCAGTGGCGAACTCGACCGGGCCTTTGCCGCGGGCCAGTTGTGCGCGCAGATCGCTGCCGCCAGCCAGGCCGCCGAGAGCGAGGACGAACTGGCGCGCAACCTGCGCCGCCAGCGCAGCCGCCAGCAGGTGCGGATCATCTGGCGCGACCTGACTCGCCAGGCCGACCTGGTGCAGACCTGCCGCGACCTGTCCGACCTTGCCGACGCCTGTATAGACCAAGCCTACAACTGGCTGTACCCGCGCCATTGCCAGCAGTTCGGCACGCCGATCGGCCATCGCAGCGGTGAGCCGCAGCACATGGTGGTGCTGGGCATGGGCAAGCTCGGCGCGGTGGAGCTGAACCTGTCGTCGGACATCGACCTGATCTTCGCCTTCCCCGAAGGTGGCGAGACCGAAGGGGTCAAGCGCTCGCTGGACAACCAGGAGTTCTTCACCCGCCTGGGCCAAAGGCTGATCAAGGCCCTCGACCCGATCACTGTCGACGGCTTTGTATTTCGGGTCGACATGCGCCTGCGCCCGTATGGCTCGGCCGGCGCCCTGGTGCTCAGCTTCAATGCCCTGGAGCAGTACTACCAGGACCAGGGCCGCGACTGGGAGCGCTACGCGATGATCAAGGCGCGGGTGGTGGCCGGCGACCAGGTGGCCGGCGCGCAGTTGCTGGACCTGCTGCGGCCCTTCGTTTACCGGCGTTACCTGGATTTCTCGGCGATCGAAGCGCTGCGCACCATGAAGCAGCTCATCCAGCAGGAAGTGCGGCGCAAGGGCATGGCCGAGAATATCAAGCTGGGTGCCGGCGGCATCCGCGAAGTCGAATTTATTGCCCAGGCCTTCCAGTTGATTCACGGCGGGCGCGACCTGAGCCTGCAGCAGCGGCCGTTGCTCAAAGTGCTGTCGACCCTCGAAGGCCAGGGTTACCTGCCGCCGGCGGTGATTGCCGAGCTGCGCGAAGGCTATGAATTCCTGCGCTATACCGAACACGCGATCCAGGCGATTGCCGACCGCCAGACCCAGATGCTCCCGGACGATGAGCTGGACCGCGCGCGCATCGCCTTCATGCTTGGCTTTGCCGACTGGCCGAGCTTCCATGCGCAACTGATGCACTGGCGTGGGCGCATCGACTGGCACTTCCGTCAAGTGATTGCCGACCCGGACGAAGACGAGAATGAAGAAGGCGAAGTGATTGTCGGCGGCGAATGGCTGCCGCTGTGGGAAGAAGCCCAGAATGAAGAGGCCGCCTGCCGTCAGCTGCAGGGCGCCGGTTTTGCCGACCCGCAAAAAGCCCTCAAGCAACTCGCCGGCTTGCGTGTCAGCCCGCAGTTGCGGGCCATGCAGCGCCTGGGCCGTGAACGTCTGGATGCCTTTATTCCGCGCCTGCTGGCCCAGGCGGTGGAGCACGCCGACCCGGACCTGGTGCTGGAACGGGTGTTGCCGCTGGTCGAAGCGGTAGCCCGGCGTTCGGCCTACCTGGTGCTGCTCACCGAAAACCCCGGCGCCCTGCGCCGTCTGCTGACCCTGTGCGCCGCCAGCCCATGGATCGCCGAGCAGATCACCCGCTTCCCGCTGCTGCTCGATGAACTGCTTAATGAAGGCCGCCTGTTCAGCCCGCCGCAGGCCCCGGAGCTGGCCGCCGAACTGCGCGAGCGGCTGACGCGCATCCCCGAGGACGATCTCGAGCAGCAAATGGAGGCCCTGCGCCACTTCAAGCTGGCCCACAGCCTGCGCGTGGCCGCTTCAGAAATCGCCGGCAACCTGCCGTTGATGAAAGTCAGCGACTACCTGACCTGGCTGGCCGAGGCGATTCTCAACCAGGTGCTGGCCCTGGCCTGGCGCCAGACGGTCAGCCGTCACGGCCAGCCCAAGCGCAGCGACGGCAGCCTGTGCGACCCGGGCTTCATTATTGTCGGCTACGGCAAGGTTGGCGGCATCGAGCTGGGCCACGGCTCGGACCTGGACCTGGTGTTCATCCACGACGGCGACCCGCAGGCCGAAACCGATGGCGCCAAGCCGATCGACAGCGCGCAGTTCTTTACCCGCCTGGGCCAGCGCATCATTCACCTGCTGACCACCCAGACCAACTCCGGGCAACTCTACGACGTGGACATGCGCCTGCGACCTTCGGGTGCGTCGGGGTTGCTGGTCAGCTCCCTGGGCGCCTTCGAGCGTTACCAGCAGAACGAAGCCTGGACCTGGGAGCACCAAGCCCTGGTCCGCGCCCGGGTGCTGGTCGGTTGTCCGCAGGTGGGTACGGCGTTCGAGGCGGTGCGCGCGCGCATCCTTGGCCAGGCCCGCGACCTGCCCAAGCTGCAGGCCGAGGTCAGCGAGATGCGCGCCAAGATGCGCGACAACCTCGGCACCAAGCTCAGCGCCGCCGGGACTGCGGCCAATGCTTTCGAGGCCGGCGTGCCCTTCGATATCAAGCAGGATGCCGGTGGTATCGTCGATATCGAATTTATGGTGCAATACGCCGCTTTGGCCTGGTCTCACGACCATCCGGCACTGCTGCGCTGGACCGACAACATCCGCATCCTCGAAGAGCTTGAGCAGGCCGGGCTGATGCCCGCCAGCGATGCCGTGCTGCTGCGCGAGGTGTACAAGGCATTCCGTTCCGCCGCGCACCGCCAGGCCCTGCAAAAGCAGGCCGGGGTAATCGATGCCGGGCAGTTCGTCCAGGAGCGCCAGGAGGTGCGGCGGATCTGGTCGCAGCTGGGTTTGAGTTGAGCCATCGGCCAGGCGGTTCAGGCACCAGGACGCCTGCCACGACCACAGTACAGCCCGAGTGGCGTACACTGGTCGACATATAGCCTGAATATAAAGAGGGGAGGCCAGGCTGTTTGCGAACAGTTTGCAGCCTCCCTGATCGTTTCTGGATAAAGCATGAGAATTTTGATCATTGGCCCCAGCTGGGTGGGCGACATGGTAATGGCGCAGACCCTGTTCCAGTGCCTGAAGCAGCGTCACCCGGAATGTGTGATCGATGTGCTGGCGCCCGAGTGGAGCCGGCCGATCCTCGAGCGCATGCCTGAAGTGCGCCAGGCCTTGAGCTTCCCGCTCGGCCACGGCGCGCTGGAGCTTGCCACGCGCCGGCGTATCGGCAAGTCCCTGGCCGGCCAGTACGACCAGGCGATCCTGCTGCCCAACTCGCTGAAATCGGCGCTGGTGCCGTTCTTTGCCGGCATCCCCAAGCGTACCGGCTGGCGCGGCGAGCTGCGTTTCGGCCTGCTCAACGACGTGCGCAAGCTCGACAAGGCCAAGTACCCGCTGATGATCGAGCGCTTCATGGCCCTGGCCTACCCGGCCGGCGCCGAGTTGCCGCAGCCGTACCCGCGCCCGAGCCTGCAGATCGAAGCGCCGAGCCGCGACGCCGCCCTGGCCAAGTTCGGCCTGAGCCTGGATCGCCCGGTGTTGGCACTGTGCCCCGGTGCCGAGTTCGGCGAAGCCAAGCGCTGGCCGTCGGAGCATTACGCCAAGGTCGCCGAGACCAAGATCCGCGAAGGCTGGCAGGTCTGGTTGTTCGGCTCGAAGAACGACCACGCGGTCGGCGAGGCCATTCGTGCGCGGCTGATCCCGGGCCTGCGTGAAGAAGCAACCAACCTCAGCGGTGAAACCTCGCTGGCCGAGGCCATCGACCTGCTGTCGTGCAGCGATGCGGTGGTGTCCAACGATTCCGGGCTGATGCACGTGGCGGCGGCGCTGAACCGCCCGCTGGTGGCGGTCTACGGCTCTACTTCGCCGGGCTTTACCCCACCTTTGGCCGATCAGGTCGAGGTGGTGCGCCTGGGCCTGGAGTGCAGCCCATGCTTCGACCGTACCTGTCGCTTCGGCCATTACAACTGCTTGCGTCAGCTGGAGCCGGAAGCCGTGGAAGCTGCGCTGCAGCGCCTGAACGGCCCAAGCCTGATCGACGTCATGGCCGAGGTCGACTAAGTGCGGGTACTGCTGATCAAGACCTCGTCCCTGGGCGATGTGATCCACGCGCTGCCGGCGCTGACCGACGCTGCCCGGGCGATCCCCGGCATCCGCTTCGACTGGGTGGTGGAAGAAGGCTTCGCCGAGATCCCCAGCTGGCACCCGGCAGTCGACACGATCATCCCGGTGGCCATCCGTCGCTGGCGCAAGAACCTCTGGCAGACCTTCAAGAGCGGCGAATGGCGCCAGTTCAAGCAGCGTCTGCGCGAGCGCAAGTACGATTTGGTGATCGACGCCCAAGGCCTGGTCAAGTCGGCCTGGCTGACCCGTTACGTCAAGGCGCCGGTGGCCGGCATGGACCGTTACTCGGCCCGTGAAGGGCTGTCCAGCCGCTTCTACGACCGGCGTTTGTCGGTCGAGCGCGGCCAGCATGCGGTGGAGCGGGTACGCCAGTTGTTTGCCCTGGCGCTGGGCTACAACCTGCCAGCAGGCCTGGGTGATTACGGCCTGGACCTGAACCGCCTGCAGTTGCCGCCGGCGGCGCCGTTCGTGGTGTTCCTGCACGGCACCACCTGGGCAACCAAGCACTGGCCGGAAGCCTACTGGCGCCAGTTGGCTGAACGCCTGGGCCAGCAAGGCCTGCAGGTACGCTTGCCGTGGGGCAACCCGGCCGAACAGGCGCGTGCCGAGCGCATCGCCAAGGGCCTGGCCAACTGCCAGGTATTGCCCAAGCTCAACCTGGTGGGTGTTGCCCGGGTGCTGGCGGCGGCCAAGGCCTGCATTGCCGTGGACACCGGCCTCGGTCACCTGGCGGCGGCGCTGGATGTGCCGACCCTGTCGCTGTTCGGGCCGACCAACCCGGGGCTGACCGGGGCCTATGGCAAGTCCCAGGTGCACATCGCCAGCGATTTTGCCTGCGCGCCGTGCCTGCAGAAAAAATGTACCTACAAGCCGAGCGCTGATGACCAGCGCCGGTTTGATCTCAAACGCGAGTGGCCGCTGTGCTTCACTCGCCTGAATCCCGAGCGTGTGGCGAGCCAATTGCGCGCGTTGCTGCTGGCTGAGGATGTTCGTTGATGCAACTGGCTTTTGTTCTGTACAAGTATTTCCCCTTCGGTGGCCTGCAGCGCGACTTCATGCGCATTGCCCTGGAGTGCCAGCGTCGCGGTCATCAGATCCGCGTCTATACGCTGATCTGGGAAGGTGACGTGCCCGAGGGCTTCGAGGTGCTGGTGGCGCCGGTCAAGGCGCTGTTCAACCACCGGCGTAACGAGAAGCTCAGTGCCTGGATGCAAGCGGATCTGGCCAAGCGCCCGGTCGATCGCCTGATCGGCTTCAACAAGATGCCCGGGCTGGATGTCTACTTTGCTGCTGACGGCTGCTTCGAAGACAAGGCGCAGACCCTGCGTAATTCGCTGTATCGGCGTTGGGGCCGTTACCGGCATTTCGCTGAATACGAGCGGGCGGTGTTCGCCAAGGACGCCAAGACCGAGATCCTGATGATCTCCGAAGTCCAGCAGCCGCTGTTCATCAAACACTACGACACGCCGATCGAGCGCTTCCACCTGCTGCCACCCGGCATCAGCCAGGATCGCCGGGCGCCGGCCAATGCCGCCGAGATCCGCGCCGAGTTCCGCCGCGAATTCGACCTGAAAGACGATCAGCTGCTGCTGGTGCAGATCGGTTCGGGCTTCAAGACCAAGGGCGTCGACCGCAGCCTCAAGGCCCTGGCCGCCTTGCCGTCGGCCTTGCGCAAGCGCACGCGGCTGATGGTCATCGGCCAGGACGACCCCAAGGTGTTCCAGTTGCAAAGCGCGACCCTCGGCCTGACCGAGCAGGTGCAGTTCCTCAAGGGCCGCAGCGATATTCCGCGATTCCTGCTCGGCGCCGACCTGCTGATTCACCCGGCCTACAACGAAAACACCGGCACCGTGCTGCTTGAAGCACTGGTCGCCGGGCTGCCGGTGCTGGTCTCGGCCGTGTGCGGCTATGCCCATTACATCGCCGAGGCCGACAGCGGCCTGGTGCTCGACGAGCCGTTCGAGCAGGAGCAGCTCAATCGCTACCTGCAACGCATGCTCGAAGACGGCTCGGCCCGCGTCGACTGGGCGCGCAATGGCCTGGCATTTGCCGATACCGCCGACCTCTACAGCATGCCCGAGCATGCCGCCGACGTGATCCTTGCGCAGGAGCGCGCATGAAACTGATATTGGCTGAGCCGTTCAAGCGCCTGTGGGCCGGGCGTGATGCCTTCGAGGCCGTCGAGGCCTTGCAGGGCGAGGTGTACCGCGAGCTGGAAGGCCGCCGTACCCTGCGCACCGAGGTCGAAGGCCGTGGCTATTTCGTCAAGATTCACCGCGGCATCGGCTGGGGCGAGATCTTCAAGAACCTGTTCACCGCCAAGCTGCCGGTGCTCGGTGCCGGCCAGGAATGGCAGGCTATCCAGCGCCTGCACCAGGTGGGCGTGCCGACCATGACCGCGGTTGCCTATGGCGAACGTGGCGACAACCCGGCGACCCAGCATTCGTTTATCGTCACTGAAGAGCTGGCGCCGACCGTCAGCCTTGAAGACTTCAGCATCGACTGGCTCAAGCAACCGCCGCAGCCACGCCTCAAGCGTGCGCTGATCGCTGAAGTGGCGCGCATGACCGGCATGATGCAC
This sequence comes from Pseudomonas sp. B21-035, assembly GCF_024748945.1. Taxonomy (NCBI): domain Bacteria; kingdom Pseudomonadati; phylum Pseudomonadota; class Gammaproteobacteria; order Pseudomonadales; family Pseudomonadaceae; genus Pseudomonas; species Pseudomonas sp. B21-035. Next base: position 5,376,101 of record NZ_CP087179.1, on the reverse strand, counting down.
CGCGCCGGGGTCAACCACCGCGACTGCTACATCTGCCACTTCCTGCTGCACACCGACCGGCCGGTGACGGCCGATGACTTCAAGTTGTCGGTCATCGACCTGCACCGCGCCCAGACCCGGGCGAAAATCTCTCGCCGCTGGCGTGACAAGGACCTGGCCGCGCTGTATTTCTCGGCGCTGGACATCGGCCTGACCCGGCGCGACAAGTTGCGCTTCTTGCGGGGCTACTTCCAGCAGCCGCTACGCCAGATCCTGGCCGAAGAAGCGGGGCTGCTGGCCTGGCTGGAAGGCAAGGCGCGCAAGCTCTACGAGCGTAAACAACGGTACGGAGACGCGCTCTGATGGCGGGTTGGAAACTGGAGCCTGCGTATCAGGCCCTGGCGACGGATTTTGGCAGTATCGACGCGGTATTCGCCCTCAAGGGCGAGCGCCTGACCCACGACCCGCTGAGCGAAGTGATCCGGGTCGAGCGCGACGGGGTCAACTATTACGTCAAACGCTATACCGGCGCCGGCAAAGGCTTGCGCCGCTACCTCGGGCGGCCGCGGATCAAGGCCGAATGGCAGAACCTCAAGCAGTTCGCCAAGTGGGACATCCCCACCGCCGAAGTGGTCGCCTTCGGTCATGAGCGCAAGGGCCTGGCGTTCGGCCGCGGGGCGATGATCACCCGCGAGCTGCCGCGCACCGAAGACCTTTCGGCCCTGGCCGAGCGCAACGATGCGCGCCTGGCCGATCGCGCCTGGGTCGATCACATCAGCCGTCAGCTGGCCCGCCATACGCGGATCATGCATGACCATCACTTCACCCATAACGACCTGAAGTGGCGCAACCTGCTGGTGGACGACCAGGCCACGCTATTCTTCATCGACTGCCCGACCGGCGATTTCTGGTGGGGCTTCATGCTGCGTTACCGCATCACCAAAGACCTGGCGTGCCTGGACAAAGTGGCCAAGTATCACTTGTCCAACACCCAGCGCCTGCGCTTTTACCTGCAGTACCGCGGGCGCGAGCGTCTGAATGAATCGGACAAGCGCCGCATTCGTCATGTGGTGACGTTTTTCGAGGGACGCGAATGACTGATTTTCTTGCCGGTGCCGATAAGGCACTGCTTGAGCGCCATGGCCTCAACGGCTTCGACCAGCTCTGGGCCCTGCAGCTCGATGCGGTGGATGAGCCCAACACCGGCCGTGGCGGCTGGAGCAGCGTCTATCGCCTGGAACTTGAAGGCAAGGGCTACTACCTCAAGCGCCAGAGCGACTACCTGACCCGCACGTTGCACAAGCCGTTTGGCGAGCCGACCTTCGCCCGCGAGTTTCGCAATATCAGCCGCTACCAGAAGCTCGGCATTCCCGCATTGCAGGCGGTCTATTACGGCGAGCGCAAGGTTGAAGGCGAGCGCCGGGCGATCCTCATGACCCGCGCCCTGGATGATTGGAGCGACCTCGACAGCCTGCTGGCGCAGTGGCCACAACTGGACATCGGCCAGCGCCAGGGCATCCTGCGCGCCTGCGGGCAGCTGGCGCGCACCCTGCACGCGGCCAACCAGGTGCATGGCTGCTTTTATCCCAAGCATATCTTCCTGCGCACCCGCAGCGACGGCTGGTTGGCGCAACTGATCGACCTGGAGAAAACCCGGCCGTTGCTGCTGGGCATGCGCGACCGCCTCAAAGACCTTGAGCCGCTGTTACGCCGGGCGCCGATCTGGAGTGAGGCCGAAGTGCGGGTGATGCTCTCGTCCTACCTGGACCAGCCCAGCGACAGCCCGCTGGTCGATACCTGGCTGCAGCGCCTGACGCGCCGCCGCCGTGAGAAAGAGGCTCGCTGATGCGTTTGTCTGAACTCAAGGATGCCGGGCGCAGCCCGGACCTGCCACTGAACATCAGCCTGGCCGACGCCGCTGGCAGCGCCGAGCTGCAATTGCTCAGCCTGTTGCGGGTGTTGCCCGGCCAGCGATACGTCGGCGCCGGGATCTGGCGCGGCAAGCCGGTTTTGGCCAAGTTGCTGGTTGGCAGCAGCGCCGCCCGGCATTTTCAACGCGAGCTGGACGGCGCACGGCTGCTGGCCGCGCAGGGCCTGACCACGCCGTTGCTGCTGGCCGATGGCTTGCGCGAAGGCGAGGGTGGCTGGCTGCTGTTCGAGTTTCTCGAAAACGCGCAAAGCCTGGCCGATGCCTGGGCGCAGGTCGAAGCCCTGCCGCCGCTGGCCGATGAACAGCACCTGGTACTTGGCGAAGCGCTGACCGCCGTGGCGCAGATGCACGCCAAGGGCCTGTGGCAGGACGACCTGCACCTGGACAACCTGCTGCGTCATGACGGCCAGCTGTATCTGATCGATGGCGCCGGGATCAAGGCCGAAACCCTCGGCCAGCCCCTGTCGCGCCAACAAGTGCTACACAACCTCGGGGTGCTGTTCGCCCAGTTGCCCAAGCGCCTGGAGCCTTTTATCGAAGAGCTGCTGGTGCATTACCTGCTGGCCAACGCCGAGCACGCCTTGCCGCTCGAAGCACTGCAAAAGCAGATCGACAAGGTGCGCAGCTGGCGCCTGAAGGACTACCTCGACAAGGCCGGGCGCGAGTGCACGCTGTTCAGCGTCGAGCGCGGCCCGTCGGGCCTGCGTTCGATCCGCCGCACTGAAGTGGCCGCCATGCTGCCAGTGCTGGAGCAGGCCGATGCGCTGATCGACCAGGGCCACCTGTACAAGACCGGCGGCGCTGCCAGTGTCGCGAAAGTCGAGGTCGATGGCCGGCCGCTGGTGCTCAAGCGCTACAACATCAAGAACACCGCCCACTGGTTCAAGCGCTTCTGGCGCCCGAGCCGGGCCTGGCATTCGTGGATCGAAGGGCATCGCCTGGAGTTTCTCGGCATTGCCACGCCCAAGCCGCTGGCGGTGCAGGAGCTGCGCTTCATGGGCTTGCGCAGCCGCGCCTACCTGGTTACCGAGTATGCCGATGGCCCGGACTTGCTGGCCTGTTTTGCGCCTTATGTCGAGTCTGGCGAGGTGCCAGAGGAGCTGTTGCAGGCCCTGCAACAGCTGCTTGGGCAACTGATCCACGAGCGCATCAGCCATGGCGACATGAAAGGCCACAACCTGTTCTGGCAGGACGGCCAATGGTCGCTGATCGACCTCGATGCCATGTGCCAGCACGCCACCCAGATGAGCTTCGCCCAGGCCTTCGCCCGCGACCGCGCGCGGCTGTTGCGTAACTGGCCCGCTGGCAGTGCGCTGTATAAGCGGCTGGATGAGTGCCTGCCGAAGCTGGTGAGCTAATCAAGCGCTTCGCGGGTCAAGTCGAGTCGTCGCACCGCCGCTCCTACAGGACCCATGCTGTGGGAGCGGACTTGACCCGCGATAGCTATCTCGCCAAGCCTCGCAAACTGTAAAGAGCCGGCAGCCCCAGCCCTATCCAGGCCAGTGCATCCCACCAGCCATCGCCGAGCAGGGCAGCAAACAGCCCTAGCGCGCCCAGCAGGGCAATGACTGTCGGTATGGCGAATACGCTCCAGAAACCTGACGTCTTGCGCTTCATTGCAGCGTCTCCATCTGCGCCGCAACCAGCGGCTTGCTGGCCCGCCGGCGCACCACCCAAAGGTACACGCCGCTACCCAGGACGATGATGGTCAGCACATCCAGCACTGCCCAGAGGATCTGCATTGGCCGGCCGCCGTAGTCACCAAAGTGCAGCGGCTGCGACAGGCCCATGGCGTCCATGTACCAAGGGCGGTCGCCGATGGCGGTGACTTGCAGGTTGCTCGCGTCGATCAGCACCGGCGTCAGCAGGTGCGCGGTCAGGTGGGTGCTGCCTTTCATGAACACCGCATAGTGGTGCTCGCTGGAGAAACGCGTACCGGGGAAGGCGATGAAGTCCGGCTGCATGCCCGGTGCGGCGTCGGCGGCGATATCCAGCACACGGCTGACCGGTGCCAGTTCGGTGAGCGGTGGTGCATCGCGGTAGGGCGCAACCATCGCCGTCAGGCTGTCGTTGCGCCAGGCGGCGATGACCAGGTCCGACAGCGCGCTGATCACCCCGGTGACGCCCACCACCAGCGCCCAGGTCAGGGTGACGATGCCGATCAGGTTGTGCAGGTCGAGCCAGCGCAGACGCGTGGATTTGTCGTTGCGCACCGTAGCGAACTTCAGCCGGCGCATGAACGGCGCATAGAGCACCACGCCAGAGATGATCGCCACCACGAACAACAGCCCCATGAACGCCAGCAGCAGTTTGCCGGGCAGGCCGGCAAACATGTCCACGTGCAGGCGCAGCATGGTCATCATGAAACCGCCGTTGGCCGAAGGCATTTCCACCGCTTCACCGCTGCGCGCATCGAGCATGAAGGTGTGCGACGAGTTCGGTTCGGTACCTGCGGTAGCGGCCATGATCGCGACCACGCCGTTGCGGTCGTCTTCATCCCAGCCGAAGTATTGCATCACTTCACCGGGGCGATGGGCCTGGGCCTTGAGCACCAGTTCCTGCAAGTCGAGCCTGGGCGTGTCGGCCGGCATCTCCTTGAGCTCGGGGGCATCGCCCAGCAGGTGGTCGATCTCGTGATGAAAGATCAGCGGCAAGCCAGTAACTGCCAGCATCAGCAGGAACAGGGTGCAGATCAGGCTGGTCCAGGTATGCACGAAGGACCAGCGGCGGATGGTTCGGCTGTTCATCCGCGGCCTTAGAACTTGTAGTTGACGCTGGCAACCACGTTGCGCTCGTCACCGTAGTAGCACCAGTAACCGTCGCAGTTGGCCAGGTAGTCCTTGTTGAACAGGTTCTTGGCCTCGACGGCGACGGTCATGCCTTTGAGCGTGCTGACCTTGCGGCCCAGGTCGTAGTGCACCGAGGCGTCGTAGACGGTGTAGGAGCCGACATAGCCCAGATCGGTGTTGGTGGTGTTGCCGTAGTTGTCACCCACATAGCGCACGCCACCGCCGACGCCGAAGCCGTCGAGCAGGCCGTTGTGCCAGGTGTAGTCGGCCCACAGGGTCGCCTGGTTGCGCGGGATCAGGGCCATGCGGTTGCCTTGCTCGTTGGCCGCACCCTTGAGGATCTCGGTATCGGTGTAGCTGTAGGAACCGATCACCTTGAGGTTCTCTGTCACCTGGGTGGTGGCTTCCAGTTCCAGGCCGCGGACCTGCAACTGGCCAACCTGCTGGGTAATGTTGCCTTCGGTGACTTTCACGTTGTCCTGGCGCAAGTCATACACGGCAGCGGTGTAGAGGTTCTTGCTGCCCACCGGCTGGTACTTGATGCCGACTTCGTACTGGCGGCCTTCGGTGGGTTTGAACGAGTCAGTGGAGGCGACGGCGGCGCCGGTGGTCGGCTGGAACGACTCGGTGTAGGAGATGTACGGGGTTACGCCGTTGTCGAACACGTAGCTCAGGCCGATGTTGCCGGTGAAGGCCTTGTCGCGCTCGGTGCTGGTGGCATCGTTCTGGTTGTGGAAGGTGGTGCCGGTGTGCACCCAGTCTTCACGCCCGCCCAGGGTCAGGCGCCAGTTGTCGAGGGCGATCTGGTCCTGAATGTAGAGGCCGGTCTGGCGGGTTTTCTGGCCGTAGTCGTACATGGTGAAGTACGACACCTTGGAGAAGTCCTGGCCGTACGGCGGGTTGATCACGTTGCCTGGCGGCACGCTGAAGGCCAGGCCGTAGTCCCAGCGGTAATTGGTGTTCGAGCGCTGGTGATCGAGGCCGATCAGCAGGGTGTGGCTCAGGGCGCCGGTCTGGAAGTCGGCCTGGAAATTGTTGTCGACGGCGAACTGACTGATGTCTTCGTTGACGATGCCGGTTTCACGCGGGACGCTGCCGTCTGCTTCGACGCTGCCGCCTGGGGTGGAGGTATCGTTGTTCATGGTCGCGACGTTGATGCCCTGGAACGACAGGTCGCTCTTGGTATAGCGCAGGTTCTGACGGAACTGCCAGACATCGTTCAGACGGTGCTCGAAGGCATAGCCCAGGGCGTAGTAGGTGCGATCGTAGAACTCCCAGTCCGGGTCACCGAGGTTCTTGTGGTGGGAGATGTCGCCAGCCGGCGAGCCCAGCTTGGTGCCCTGCAGCGGCAGGAACTGGCCGCTGATACCGGTATCGTCACGGGTGAACTGGGTGATGAAGGTCAGGCTGGTGTCTTCATCCATGTTCCAGGTCAGGCTTGGCGCGAGGTTGTAGCGCTTGTCTGGAACGTGGTCGGTCGGTGCGCCGCTGTCGCGTACCACGCCGCTGACGCGATACAGGAACTGGCCGTCGTCATCGATCTTGCCGGTGCTGTCGAAGTTGATCTGGCGGTGGTTGTTGCTGCCAACCTGGGCTTCGACCTGGTGGGCGCTTTCAGCCTGGGGGCGACGGCTGACCATGTCGAGCATGCCGCCGGGCGGGGTCTGGCCATACACCGACGAGGCCGGGCCGCGCAGCACGGCAATGCGCTCAAGGTTCCACGGCTCGACCTTCGGGTTGGCGAACGAGCCTTTGGGCAAAGGCAGGCCGTCGAGGAACTGGGTCGGGTCGAAACCGCGTACTCGCAGCCAGTCGGCGCGGGTGTCGGAGCCATAGCCGCTGCTTTGTACGCCAGCGGTGTAGCGCAGGGCGTCGTTGAGGTTGAGAACCTGGCGGTCGTCCAGTTGTTCACGGGTGATCACGCTCATCGAGCGGGGTGCTTCAACGATCGGGGTGTCGGTTTTGGTACCAGCGGCGGTGCGCGTGGCGGTAAAACCGGTGGCCGGGCCCCAGGCACTTTCGTAGTCGCTGCGCGCGTTGACGCTGGTTTCCGGCAGCGCCAGGGTACCCTCGGGGGTGGCGATCAGGCTGTAGGTGCCGGCGCTGCTCTGCTGCAGTTGCAGGCCGGTGCCGCGCAGGGCCGCTTGCAGGGCGCCGACGCCATCGTACTGGCCGTTGACCGGCGCCGAGGTGCGGCCGCTGGCCAGGATCGGGTCCAGGGCCAGAGCGATGCCAGCCTGGCTGGCGATCTGGTTGAGCGTGGTCGACAGCGGCGCGGCAGGCAGGTTGTAGCTGCGCAGGGTGGCCGATTGCTCGGCAGCGATCAGCGGGCTGCTCGCCAGAGGTGCTGTCAGGGCAATGGCCACGGCCAGCAGACCGGGACGCAGGAAGTTCTCAAAAGCGCGGGACATACAGCGGCTCCTCGACGGAAGTAAGTGCTAACTAGCTTCCTTGCCGAGTGAGTTGGAAAAAGTGTCAGGGGTTAGTAAAAATAATTTTGATTTTTATTTCACGCTGCTCGCCGGCGTATCGCTTTTAGCCACCACCGTCACCCACCACGGCGTGCGCTGCTCGATCTGCACCGGCAAGGTCGGTAGCAACGAGGTCAGTGCCAGGTCGATATCATTGAGCGGGAAGCTGCCGGTAATGCGCAGGTCGGCCACATCCGTAGCAACCCCCAGGTGCCCGCTGCGGTAACGCCCCAGCTCCTCGACCAGATCGGCCAGGCGCACGTTGTCGACCACCAGCATGCCGCGGGTCCAGGCATCGGCTCCGGCGGCCAGGCCGTCGGCGCGGCCCAGGCGGTCGTGGTTCATCAGCACCTGCTGGCCTTCCTTGAAAATCTGCTCGTCGCCGCTGTCTTGCGGGCGCGCCGCTACTGCCGACTGCAGCACGCTCAGGCGTGTGCCCTGATCTTCGAGCTTGACCAGGAAGCGCGTTCCCAGGGCACGCAGGCGACCGTCTTCGGTGGTGACTACAAACGGACGATCGTCCTTGTGGCCGGTCTCGATGGAGATTTCGCCTTCGTGCAGGACGATCAGGCGCTGTTTCTCGTCGAAGCGGATATCCACCGCCGAATGGGTGTTGAGGCTGATCAGGGTGCCGTCGGTGAGGCGCAAGGTACGCTGCTCGCCGGTGCCGGTGCGCTGGTCGGCCAACCAATAGCCCAGCGATTGATGGGCACTGACCCAGCTCAGCAGGCCGACCACCAGCACCAGGCTGGCCAGGCCGCTGCCCAGCTTGCGCACCCGCTGGCGCAGGCCGGCGCGTGATTGCAGCAGGGCCTGGCGCGCAGGGCCGGCAGCGGCGCTGAAGCGCTGGTCGAGCATGCCCAGTTGCAGCCAGGCACGGGCGTGCTCTTCGCTGGCGGCGTGCCAGCGGGCGAACTCGGCGCGCTCATCGGCGCTGCCGCTGCCCGAGTCCAGGCACAGCTGCCAGGCGATCGCGGCATCCAGTACCCGCGCCGAAACCGGTTTGCTGTTCATGTCGGCTCACCGTACAGCGCCACGTAGCACTGGCGCATGCCCTGGGCCAGGTACTGGCGCACCCGCGACACGGAAACCCCCAGACGCTCGGCGATCTCGCCATGGCCCAGGCCGTCCAGGCGGTTGTACAGGAACGCCGCCCGGGCTTTGCTCGACAGCTTGCCGAGCAGGCGGTCGATGGCCTTGAGGTCTTCGAGGATAAGCTGTTGTTCTTCCGGAGAGGGCTGTTCGGCTTCGGGGATGAGCATCAATTCGGCCAGGTACGCCTGTTCCAGTGCCGCGCGGCGAAAGTGGTCGAACAGCAGGCCCTTGGCAATGGCCAGGAGGAACGCCCGGGGTTCGCGTGGCGCCGGCAATTGCTCGCGCCCGAGCAGGCGCACGAAGGTGTCCTGGCTCAGGTCTTCGGCGCGCTCGGCGCAGGCGATGTTGCGCCGCAGCCAGGCGAGCAGCCAACTGCGATGGTCGCGGTAAAGCGTACCGACCAGCTCAGTGTGTGGGCTTTGCACAGACGACAAGGCGTTCCCCGAAAAGATGCGTTAACTAACGAGAATTATTCGCGATTGTCGCAGAAGCTCCCCATTAGACGCAATTCACGCTCATCGGATGATGCTTAAAAGCCATGACTTTGTTGCCGCCGCCTGCGCAGGCGGTGCAACTGCTGGTCGAGCAAGGCCGGGCTGTCCAGCTGCTGGCGGCGGGCCTGGCTGAACAGAATCAGCGCCAGCTCGGCGGTGACCATGGCATCGGCGCTGGCGTTGTGCCGTTCGGCGGCCTCAAGGCCAAAGTAGGCGGTCCAGTCATCCAGCCCGGCTTCACGCAGGGTGATCTGCGGGTTGAGCAGCGGTGCCAGCTCGGCGACATCGAAGAACGGATGCTGCAGGCGATAGCCCAGGTGGTCCTTCAGCGCTCGGCTAAGCATGCGTTGATCGAACGGTGCATGAAACGCCAGCAGCGGGCTGTCGCCGATAAAGTCCATCAGCTCCAGCAGCGCCTGGGCTGGATCACTGCCAGCGGCGATGGCGCTGGGGCCCAGGCCGTGGATCAGCACACTGGAGGTGAGCTTGTGGTCCCGCTGGTGCAGGGTGCGTTCGAACTGCTGGCTGAAGTCGATGGCACCGTCTTCGATCACCACCGCGCCAATCGACAGCACCTGGTCGCGGTTGAGGTTCAGGCCGCTGGTTTCCAGGTCGAGCACCACCCAGCGCTGCTGGCGCAGGCTGTGTTCGGCCAGCGGCGCGGGGGCTGTCAGTTGCTCCACGCGCTGGCGCAGGTGCTCGTCGAGCCGCGGTTGGCTGGGGCGCAGCCAGGCAAACAGGCTCATAGCTGGTACCGCAGGGCCAGGCTGCTTTGCAGGCGCTGGGCCTGGCGCAGCGACTCGCGCAGGATGCGCCGGTCCAGGTGGTTGAGGCTGTCGGGGTCGACCCGGTTGGAGTAGGGCAGGTTCTGCCGGCTTTGCAATTGATGTTGCTGCATGCGGGTTTGCTGAATGAAGTGGTAGGCCTCTTCATAGGCGGCGCCGTCGAGCGGGTCGATCACTTGCCTGGCCACCAGTTGGCGCAGGCGCTCCAGGGTGTTGTTGGCGCCGATGCCGTTGGCCAGGGCCAGTAACCGTGCGCCATCGACGAACGGCGTCAGGCCCTGGACCTTGAGGTCGAGAGTGGCGGCCTTGTCGTTACCCTGGCGGGTCAGCACGAACTCCCGGAAACGTCCCACCGGCGGGCGCTGGCGCAGGGCATTATCGGCCATCATGCGCTGGAACAGGCGGTTGTCGGCTACCTGCTCGAGGATGCTCTGGCGCAGTTGCTCACAGGCCTGTTCGTCGCCCCAGACCACCCGCAAGTCGAAGTAAATGCTCGACGCCAGCAGGTTTTGGGGCGTGGCTTCGCGAATGAAAGCGGCAAAGCGCCGTGCCCATTCGGCGCGGGACAGGCACAGCTCGGGGTTGCCGGCCATGATGTTGCCCTTGCACAGGCTGAAGCCGCATTGCGCCAGGCCCTGATTGATGTGCTGGGCCAGCGGCAACAGGCGCCCGCGTAGTTCGGCGGCATGGGCGGCATCGCGGGCTTCGAAGAGGATGCCGTTGTCCTGATCGGTGTGCAGGGTCTGTTCGCGGCGGCCTTCGCTGCCGAAGCACAGCCAGCTGAAGGGCACGCCCGGGTCGCCCTTGTCTTCGATGGCCAGCTCGATCACCCGGCACACGGTGTGGTCGTTGAGCAGGGTGATGATCTGGGTGATCTGCGTCGAAGACGCGCCATGGGCGAGCATGCGTTCAACCAGCTGGCTGATTTCGCCGCGTAGCGATACCAGGTTTTCGACCCGGCTGGCGTGGCGGATGGTGCGCGCCAGGTGCACCAGGTCGACCCGTTGCAGGGAGAACAGGTCCCGCTCGGACACCACGCCGCACAAGCGCCGCTCTTCGACCAGGCAGACGTGGGCGATATGCCGCTCGGTCATGGCGATGGCGGCGTCGAAGGCGCTGGCTTGCGGGCTCAGGTAGAACGGCGCGGCGGTCATGTGCCGGCTGATTGGCTGAGCGAAGTCGGCGCTGGCATCGGCCACCACCTGGCGCAGGTCGCGCAGGGTGAAGATGCCGATGGGAAAGCGCTGCTCGTCGACGATGACAATGCTGCCGACCTGTTGCTCGTGCATCAGCCGCACCGCTTCACGCAACGGCGTGGCCGGGTCGCAGACTACCGGGTGACGCATGGCCAGCTCGCCCAGGCGGGTGTTCAGTGAATACTGGTTGCCGAGGGTTTCCACCGCGCGGCGCTGGACCTGCTGGTTGACCTGGTCGAGCAGGCTGCTGACCCCGCGCAGGGCGAAGTCGCGGAAGGCTTCGGACAGGGTGAACAGGCGGATGAACGCGGCCTTGTTCAATTGCAGGCAAAAGGTATCTTCGCCGGCCAGGTGTTCGGTACGGGTCGCCCGTTCGCCGAGCAGGGCGGCGAGCGGGAAGCACTCGCCGCTGGTGATCTCGAAGGTGGTTTCGGTGCCCGGGCGGCTTACGTGCTGACGCTCACCGACCACCCGGCCCTGCTTGACGATGTAGAAGTGCTCGACCGGGCCGTCGCTGGGCTTGATGATGCTGTCATTGGCCGCATAGAAGCGCAGTTGGCACTGTTCGACGAGAAACGCCAGGTGGGCGTTCTCCATCTGATTGAAGGGTGGAAAGCGTTGCAGAAACTGCATGGTCCCCTGGATGTTCTGCATGACTGCAGTCTTTCCTGCCTGGGCGAAGGCGTCCTTTTTGCTCATGAGCATTACCGCGTCTTTGTGTCGAGCTGTGACCATCGACCTTGTTGTTTTCGTTGTTCATGGTCGGCCGCGGGCTGCTCAGTGCCCATTGGACGTAAGTCTATAAACTGCGTCAGGCTGTTGAAGCGTTGCGTCATGTGTCAATTTGCCGACGAAAGGCAGTTTGCAAGTAATCTCAATGCGGTCTGAACTTGATTCACAGGACATTTTGCAGGTCATTGATGATGAGACAGCCATGTCCGACCACGAAGACATACTGAGCGAAGCCGAGCGCAAAGCCCTGGCATCGGTGATTGCGCCTGAGGCTGCGCCGCCCAAGGTTTTGATCGTCGACGACAACCGTGTGGCCCGCGATGCCCTGGCCAGGTACCTGAGTTCAAAACGCATCAAATGCCTGACCGCCAACAGCGGCAAGCAGGCGCTGGAGTGCCTGGCCAAGGAGCGCGGTATCGGTCTGGTGATTACCGACCTGCGCATGGGCTCGTTCGGTGGGCTTGAGCTGATACGTCAGATTCGCGAATCGGAGCGCGCGGCGATGCCGATCATCATCGTCTCAGGGGCTGCGGATGTGAAAGACGCCATCGAGGCGATGCACTTGAGCGTCGTCGACTTTCTGCTCAAGCCGATCGATCTGGACAAGCTGGTGGGGTTGGTGCGCAGGGAACTGGGGATGGGCTGAAGCCATCACGGGTCAAGTCGGATCGGCGCACCGCCGCTCCGACTTGACCCGCGATGAAGACAACGCGATTACAGGCCGTTCCGGGCCTTGAACTCGCGACGACGACGATGCAGCACCGGCTCGGTGTAACCGTTCGGTTGCTTGCTGCCTTCGACGACCAGCTCAACCGCCGCCTGGAAGGCGATGTTGTTGTCGAAGTCCGGAGCCAGCGGGCGGTACAGCGGGTCGTTGGCGTTCTGCTTGTCGACCACCGGCGCCATGCGCTTGAGGCTCTCCAGAACCTGCGCTTCGCTGACCACGCCATGGCGCAGCCAGTTGGCCAGCAACTGTGCGGAAATCCGCAGGGTGGCGCGGTCTTCCATCAGGCCGACATCGTTGATGTCCGGCACCTTCGAACAACCGACACCCTGGTCGATCCAGCGCACCACGTAACCGAGGATGCCCTGAGCGTTGTTGTCCAGTTCGTTGCGCTTTTCTTCGTCCGACCAGTTGGTATCGGTCGCCAGCGGGATTGTCAGGATGTCATCGACCGAAGCCGGTGTACGCTTGGCCAGTTCCGCCTGACGGGCGAACACATCAACCTTGTGGTAGTGCAGGGCGTGCAGGGCCGCAGCAGTCGGCGACGGTACCCAGGCGGTGTTGGCACCGGCCAGCGGGTGGGCGATCTTCTGCTCGAGCATGTCGGCCATCAGGTCCGGCATGGCCCACATGCCTTTACCGATCTGGGCGCGGCCTTGCAGGCCGGTGGCCAGGCCGATATCGACGTTGGAGTTTTCGTAGGCGCCGATCCACTTCTGGGTCTTCATGGCGCCTTTGCGCACCACGGCGCCGGCTTCCATGGAGGTGTGGATTTCGTCACCGGTACGGTCGAGGAAGCCGGTGTTGATGAACACCACGCGCTCGCTGGCCGCCTGGATACAGGCCTTGAGGTTGACCGTGGTGCGGCGCTCCTCGTCCATGATCCCGACTTTCAGGGTGTTGCGCTTGAGGCCCAGGGCATCTTCGATGCGGCCGAACAGCTCGTTGGTGAACGCAGCTTCTTCCGGGCCATGCATCTTCGGTTTGACGATGTACATGGAGCCGGTGCGGCTGTTCTTGCGGCTGGTGTTGCCATTGAGGTTATGCATCGAGGCGAGGCTGGTAACCAGGCCATCGAGGATGCCTTCCGGCACTTCGTTGCCGTCCTTGTCGAGGATGGCGTCGATGGTCATCAGGTGCCCGACGTTACGCACGAACAGTAGCGAACGGCCGTGCAGGCTGACCGAACCACCGTTAGGCGCGGTGTATTCGCGGTCCGGGTTCATGGTCCGGGTGAAGGTCTGGCCAGCTTTGCTGACGCTTTCGGCCAGGTCGCCTTTCATCAGGCCCAGCCAGTTGCGGTAGATCACCACTTTATCGTCGGCATCGACGGCGGCAACCGAGTCTTCGCAGTCCATGATGGTGGTCAGGGCGGCTTCCATCAGCACGTCCTTGACCCCGGCGGCGTCGGTCTGGCCGACCGGGGTGCTGGCGTCGATCTGGATTTCGAAGTGCAGGCCGTTGTGCTTGAGCAGGATCGCAGTCGGCGCCGAAGCGTCGCCCTGATAGCCGATCAGCTGGGCATCGTCGCGCAGGCCGCTGTTGCTGCCACCCTTGAGGGCGACCACCAGCTTGCCGCCTTCAATGCGGTAGGCAGTGGAGTCGACATGGGAGCCGGCAGCCAGTGGCGCCGATTCGTCGAGGAAGGCGCGGGCGAAGGCAATCACCTTGTCGCCGCGAACCTTGTTGTAGCCTTTGCCTTTTTCTGCGCCGCCGGCTTCGCTGATGGCATCAGTGCCATACAGCGCGTCGTACAGCGAACCCCAACGGGCGTTGGAGGCGTTCAGGGCAAAGCGGGCATTCATGACCGGCACGACCAGCTGAGGGCCGGCCATGCGGGCGATTTCGTCGTCGACGTTCTGGGTCGAGGCCTGGAAGTCTGCAGCTTCTGGCAGCAGGTAACCGATGTCCTGAAGGAAGGCCTTGTAAGCCACGGCATCGTGAGCCTGGCCTTTGCGCGCCTGGTGCCAGGCGTCAATCTGCGCCTGCAGTGCGTCACGTTTGGCCAGCAGTGCTTTGTTCTTTGGAGCGAGGTCGTTGATGATCTTTTCCGCACCCACCCAGAATTGTTCGGCGTTGACGCCGGTTCCGGGAATGGCTTCGTTGTTCACGAAGTCGAACAGGACTTTGGCGACCTGAAGGCCACCGACTTGAACGTGTTCAGTCATTGCTTGCCTCACTCTGCTCAGCTATTCAGCTCTTCTATTTAAGCCTTGCGCGCTTCTCTAAACACGGCACCAGAACATGCCCTTGTGGGCGGCTGGGTGCGGCCTGCCAGACAGGCTGGCAGGCGTTGGCGTATTTTCACAGGCGCCTTGGCAGACATCGATCCAACGTTTTGTAGTCCACGCTGCGGCATACTACATGATGCGCTGCGGTTGTGAAAATCAGACTAAATACGTCGTTCTGCGACCAATTGGTCGCATAGGGTCACGCTGGGAGTGCGTATGTTCTCAAAAAAGCGGCAGATTGTTCCAGATAAATCTTGAAACAGTACACGATTAGTCAATCGCTGCTCCTGCGGCAGGTTGCCGCGCCTTGCCTATACTTTCTGCGCGCCCTTTGATTTCGGGGGCTGAACGTCAAAAGCAGAGGGTTAGCGCGTGGATCATCTCGTATTGACAGTGATCGCCCCCGACAAGGCCGGGCAGGTCGAGCGGATCGCTCAATGCATTGCCGAGCATAACGGTAACTGGTTGGAGAGCCGCATGTCGCGCATGGCCGGGCAATTTGCCGGCATTCTCAAGGTAGCGGTGCCGGCCGAGTCCTACGATGAACTGGTCGAGGCGCTGAAGGCCCTGATCAAGCACGACATTCGTGTGCTGATCGCCGAGAGCGGCATTGAGCCGTCCTGCACCTGGAAGCCGATCGCCATGGAGCTGGTGGGCAATGACCGCCCGGGTATCGTTCGCGACATTACCCGGCT
This sequence comes from Pseudomonas sp. B21-035, assembly GCF_024748945.1. Classification (NCBI taxonomy): domain Bacteria; kingdom Pseudomonadati; phylum Pseudomonadota; class Gammaproteobacteria; order Pseudomonadales; family Pseudomonadaceae; genus Pseudomonas; species Pseudomonas sp. B21-035. The sequence goes on along the minus strand of NZ_CP087179.1, from coordinate 5,360,980 downwards.
GCTGGCCGAGCAGGGCGTCAACGTCGAGCGCCTGACCACCGAGGTGCGACCGGCGCCGATGAGCAGCGAACCGCTGTTCCATGCCGATGCCTTGCTGGCGGTGCCGCTGACGCTGTCGCTGGAGGTGTTGCAGGGCAAGCTGGAGGCATTGGCCGACGACCTGATGGTCGAATTGAACCTGCGCCCCGAGGATTAGTTATCCCGGTTTATCGGGGATGCGCCTGTGGATAAGCTTGGGAGATGTCGCTGCAGGCCACGATTGGCGTGGCCTGCAGGTGGTTGTGTGTTTTTTGATCAGCTGCGCCGGCGCAGGCTCAGCCAGGCGTCGACGCTGTACAGCGCCAGGCCCGCCCAGATGAACATGAAGGCCACCAAGGTGCTGCTCGACAGGTGCTCGCCGAACAGCCACACCGCCTGCAGCAGGACCAGGGTTGGCGCCAGGTACTGCAAGAAGCCCAGGGTGGTGTAGGGCAGGTGCCGGGCGGCGGCGTTGAAGCACACCAGCGGCACCAGGGTGACCGGACCTGCGGCTATCAGCCACAAGGCTTCGCTACTGGTATAGAAACTGGCCTGGGCGCTGTGAGCCATGGGGTTGAGCAGCATCCAGCCGATGGCCAGCGGCACCAGCATCCAGGTTTCCACCACCAGCCCGGGCAAGGCGGCGACCGGCGCCTGTTTGCGGATCAAGCCATAGAAACCAAAGCTCAGCGCCAGTACCAGGGATACCCAGGGCAGGCTACCGACCTGCCAAACTTGTTGCGCTACCCCAAGCGCGGCCAGCCCTACTGCGACCCACTGCAAACGGCGCAGGCGTTCACCGAGTAAAAGCATGCCCAGCAGCACGTTGACCAGCGGGTTGATGTAGTAGCCCAGGCTGGCTTCAAGCATGCGGCCATTGTTTACCGACCACACGTAAGTCAGCCAGTTGCCGGCGATCAGCGAGCCGCTCAGGGCCAGGATCGCCAGGCGCTTGGGGTTTTCGCGCAGTTCGCGCAACCAGCCCGGATGTTTCCAGACCAGCAGCAGCAACGAGCCGAACAGCGCCGACCAGAGCACCCGGTGGACGATGATTTCTACTGCGGGGACGCTTTGCAGCGCTTTGAAGTAAAGCGGGAACAAACCCCAGATGATGTAGGCGCTCAGGCCCAGGATGTACCCGCGGCGCGGGTTGGCGGCGTGCATGCAGATTCCTTGCTTAGGCAGCTATCTAAAAGCAGGGGGCTATTGTAGACAGACTCGCATGCGCTTCAGAACAATTTCAGCGGTTCTTCATCCAGCGCCGCCATTTGTTCGCGCAGGGCGAGGATCTGGTCGCCCCAGTAGCGCTCCTGGCCGAACCAGGGGAAGCTGCGCGGGAACGCCGGATCGTCCCAGCGCCGGGCCAGCCAGGCACTGTAATGCAACAGGCGCAGGGCGCGCAGAGGCTCGATCAGCGCCAGCTCGCGCGGGTCGAAATCGTGGAACTCGTTGTAGCCATCCATCAGCTCGGCGAGTTGGCCAAGACGCTCGTGGCGTTCGCCGGCAAGCATCATCCACAGGTCCTGCACGGCCGGGCCGGTGCGGCAGTCGTCGAGATCGACGATGTGGAACACTTCGTCGCGGCACATCATGTTGCCCGGGTGGCAGTCGCCGTGCAGGCGGATGACCTGGTGCGGGGTGCTGGCGTAGATCGCTTCGACGCGCTTGAGCAGGTCGCGGGCTACCGATTCGAAAGCCGGCAGCAGGCTTTTAGGGATGAAGTTGCCTTCGAGCAGGGTGTTCAGCGAGGCGTGGCCGAAGTTATCCACCGCCAGCGCTTCGCGGTGCTCGAACGGGCGGGTGGCGCCGACCCCGTGCAGGCGGCCGAGCAATTGCCCGAGGCGATACAGCTGGTCGAGGTTGCCTGGCTCCGGCGCGCGGCCGCCGCGGCGCGGGAACAGGGTGAAGCGAAAGCCGCTGTGCTCGAACAGGGTCTCGCCGTTGTGCACCAGTGGCGCCACCACCGGCACTTCGCATTCGGCGAGTTCCGCGGTAAAGCTGTGTTCTTCGAGGATCGCCGCGTCGCTCCAGCGGTCTGGGCGGTAGAACTTGGCGATCAGCGGTTCGGCCCCTTCGATGCCCACCTGGTAGACCCGGTTCTCGTAGCTGTTGAGTGCCAGCACCCGGGCGTCGCTGAGAAAGCCAATGCTTTCCACGGCGTCCAGGACCAGGTCGGGGGTGAGTGTTTCAAAGGGGTGGGACATGCTCGCTCCTGCTATGCGGCAGGTGGCCGCAAGGTTCCTGCATGGTATCGCACATCGCCGGCTCGTGTGGGAGCGGGCTTGCCCCGCGATGCAGACACCAACTGATGTGCCGTCTGCACTGGCGTCATCGCGGGTCAAGTTGAGTTGTCGCACCGCCGCTCCTACAGATGGGCGCCAACGATCCCACCATCCTCCCTGCTGATTGCCATCACCGACGAGCGCGGCTTGCCATTGGGCAGGTGCTCGGGGAAGGTCGAACCGCCGGTTTCGCCCGGATGCTGGATACCGACGAACAGCGTGCGCTGGTCCGGGGCAAAGGCGATGCCGGTCACTTCGCAGGCCACCGGGCCGACCATGAAGCGGCGGATCTCGCCACTGGCAGGATCTGCACAGAGCATCTGGTTGTTGCCCATGCCGGCGAAGTCACCGCTGTTGCTGTAGTCGCCGTCAGTCAGTATCCACAAGCGGCCATCGGCATCGAAGCCCAGGCCATCGGGGCTATTGAACATGTTTTGCGGGGTGATGTTGGCGGAACCTGCCTTGGCATCACCGGCATGCACGGATGGATTGCCGGCCACCACGAACAGGTCCCAGTCGAAGCTCATGGCGCCATGGTCATCGGCGCTTTCGCGCCAGCGCAGGATCTGCCCGTAGACATTCTTCTCGCGCGGGTTGGGGCCGCCGACCGGCTGGCCGTCTTCACCGCGTTTGACGTTATTGGTCAGGGTGCAATAGACCTGGCCGTCCTTGGGGCTGACCACGATCCACTCCGGGCGGTCCATGCGCGTGGCCTGCAGGTGACTGGCGGCCAGGCGTGCATGGATCAACACCTGGGCCTGGCTGGCAAAACCGTTGGCGGCGTTGAGGCCGTGCTTGCCGTGGGTCAGCTCCAGCCATTGGCCTTTGCCGCGCGGATGGTCAGGGGTACGGTCGCCATCGTCGAAGCGCGCCACATACAAGGTGCCGTGGTCCAGCAGGTTGCGGTTGGCGCTGGCGTTCTTGTGGTCGATGCGCTCGCGGCTGATGAACTTGTAGATGAACTCGCCTCGCTCGTCGTCGCCCATGTACACCACGGCGCGGCCGTCGGCGGTCTCGGCGAGGGCGGCATTTTCGTGCTTGAAGCGGCCCAGGGCGGTGCGCTTGACCGGTGTTGATTGCGGATCGAACGGGTCGATCTCGACCACCCAGCCATGGCGGTTGAGTTCGTTGGGGTTTTTCGCCAGGTCAAAGCGCGGGTCGTGCGGGTGCCAGTCGACGTCCTTGCCGCTGACCGAAGCGCCATAACGCTTCTGCGCGGTATCGAAGGCCTGGGCCGGATCGCTGCTGCCGAAACAGTCGGTGAAGTTCTCTTCGCAGGTCAGGTAGGTGCCCCACGGGGTTTTGCCGTTGGCGCAGTTCTGGAAGGTACCCAGCACCTTGCGCCCGCTGTTGTCGGCCGCGGTTCTGAGCAGGGCATCGCCGGCGGCGGGGCCGCTGAGGCTGATGGGCGTGTTGCCATGGATGCGTCGGTTGTAGGGCGAATCCTGGATGAATTGCCACTGGCCGTCGGCGCGTCGCACTTCGATTACCGACACCCCTTCAGCGGCCTGGGCCTTGTGCACCTCTTCGGCAGAGGCCGGTTTGCCACCGTGGCTGAACAGGTAGCGGTAGTTGGTGTACTCGTTGTTGATCGCCATCAGCGCGCGGTTGTCGTCGCCGGGGAAGGGGAACAGGCTCATGCCGTCGTTGTGGTCACCGAACTGCAGTTCCTGGGCCTGGGCACTGCCATTGCCGGAAGGGTCAAAGGCTGGCGCGTTGGCGTGCAGCGGCTGGCCCCAGCTGATCAGCACCCGGGCCTTGTAGCCTGGCGGCAGGCTGATGCTGTCGGCGCTGGCGGCGGGAATGCTGGCAAAGCCCAGCAGGCTGCTGTTGCCGGCGCTGACGCTGGCGGCCAGAACGCTGCGGCTGAGCAGATTGCCACCGAGAAACAACGCTGCGCCGCACAGGGCCCCGGCACCGATAAAGCGCCGGCGGCTGAGACGGGTGAGCTGTTCGAGGTCGGTTGGCTGGTGTTCTTCTAATAGGTGCATGACAGGCTTCCTGCGGGTTTGGCAGTCACCTTAGTCAGGGCGCATGACGGTTTTGTGGCAGTTTTACAGCGGCGTTCCGAGAAGCACGTAGGAAGGCTGGAACTGCACCTGCAGGTCGCTACCTACAACGACCCGGTGATCCTTCAGCCAGTGAGCTTCGGCAAAGGCACACAGGGTTTGCCCGCTGGCCAGGGCCAGGCGCACTTCGGTGGGGCCCTCGGCGTCGTCAAGCAAGGCATCGACCTTGACCGGCAAGCAGTTGTAGCCCTGCGCAGGTTGTTCATCGAGGCCGAGCAACTCCAGCCAGCCGGCCTTGATCAGGGCGACGACGGCGGTACCGGGGCTCAGTTCCAGGCGAGCGGTGCTGTCGTGGGTGATCTCGGCGTCGATGCGCAGATCACCCGCCAGGGTCAGGCTGATGCGGTCATAGCGGCCCTGGGTCTCGATCGAACTGATACGCCCGTGCAGTTGGTTGCGCGCGCTGGTGCGCAGCATCAGGCGGCCGAGCAGGTCGAGATCGCTGGCGTCTTCGGCGGCTTCGAGGATCTGCGCCTGCAGCGCCTGCAAACGCTGGTACAGGCGCAGCACCCGTTGGCCTTCGGTGGACAGTTTGGCCCCACCGCCGCCACGGCCGCCGACACTGCGCTCGACCAGCGGGCTGGCCGCCAGGTTGTTGAGCTCGTCGATGGCATCCCAGGCGGCCTTGTAACTCATGCCGGCGCTTTTCGCCGCACGGGTGATCGAGCCTTGTTCGGCAATGTGTTGCAGCAAGGCAATACGCTGCGGACGGCGGACGATGTGCTGGGTGAGCAGGGCAGGCAGAGACATAAGCGGTAACGGGCACCTGAAAGGAAACAGCCCGAAAGTGCCCGCACCCCGCGTGCAAGTCAAGCGCTGCCGGGCTTGGCGGTGCGTGCCAGGCAGTAGACATCGACCCGCCGGGCGCCCGCCTTGAGCAGCAGGCTGGCCAAGGCCTGGGCAGTAGCGCCAGTGGTCAGCACGTCATCCACCAGTGCCACATGACGCCCGGCAATCAGCTTGCTGTCGTGGATGGCGAAGGCCTGGCGCAGGTTGCGTTTGCGCGCCTGCGCCTTGAGACCTTGCTGGGCCGGGGTATCGAGGGTGCGGATAAGCACCTGTTCGCTGCAGCTTATGCTCAGTTGCTGCGCCAGCCAGTGACCGAGCATGCCCGCCTGGTTGTAGCCACGTTGGCGCAAACGCCGCTTTGCCAACGGCACCGGCAGCAACAAGGCCGGGCGCGGCAGCCCTTCTTCAAAGCGATGGATCAACCAGCGCCCGAGCAGTTGCGCCAGCAGGCGGCCCAGCGGCCACTGGCTGTTGTGCTTGAAGCGGGTGACCAGCGCATCGACCGGAAAGCCGTAGTGCCAGGGCGCCTCGACCCGATAGAAAGCCGGCGGGCGCCGGCTGCACTGGCCGCAAACCAGACCGTGCATGGGCAGCGGCAGGGCACAGACCTGGCAATGCTCATCGAGCCAGGGCAGTTCGCTTTCGCAGGCGACACACAAAGGGTAGGGCTGCTCGGCCGCTTCATTGCAGAGCAGACAGGTGTGGTTATTAAATAGCCAGTTGTAAACCTTGTTTTTGACTTGTGGTTGACAGTGCATCAGCCTTCCTTAACTATGCGAGCTATCCGTGATGCGCTGGCGGGGTTTCCTGTGCCGGCGCTTGTACAAGCCTAAACAAGGAACCGCCGATGAGCGCCAGCACAACTGCAACAACACGTCACGACTGGTCCCTGGCCGAGGTCAAAGCCCTGTTCCAGCAGCCGTTCAATGACTTGCTGTTCCAGGCGCAAACCGTGCACCGCGCGCATTTCGACGCCAACCGCGTGCAGGTCTCGACCCTGTTGTCGATCAAGACCGGCGCCTGCCCGGAAGATTGCAAATATTGTCCGCAGTCCGGCCACTACAACACCGGGCTGGAAAAACAGAAGCTGATGGAAGTGCAGAAGGTCCTCGAAGAGGCCGCCCGCGCCAAAGCCATTGGTTCGACCCGCTTCTGCATGGGCGCGGCCTGGAAGCATCCGTCGGCCAAGGACATGCCTTACGTGCTGCAGATGGTCAAAGGGGTCAAGGCCATGGGCCTGGAAACCTGCATGACCCTCGGCAAGCTCGACCTTGAGCAAACCCAGGCGCTGGCCGAGGCCGGGCTGGACTACTACAACCACAACCTCGACACCTCGCCGGAGTTTTACGCCAGCATCATCACCACCCGCACCTACAGCGATCGCCTGCAGACCCTGGCCTATGTGCGCGACGCCGGGATGAAAATCTGTTCGGGTGGCATCCTCGGCATGGGCGAGTCGCTGGACGACCGCGCCGGGTTGCTGATCCAGCTGGCCAACCTGCCGGAGCACCCGGAGTCGGTCCCGATCAACATGTTGGTAAAGGTCGCCGGTACTCCGCTGGAAAACGCCGAAGACGTTGACCCGTTCGATTTCATCCGCATGCTCGCCGTGGCCCGCATCCTCATGCCCAAATCCCACGTGCGGCTGTCCGCCGGCCGCGAAGCGATGAACGAGCAGATGCAGGCCCTGGCCTTCTTTGCCGGTGCCAACTCGATCTTCTACGGCGAGAAACTGCTGACCACCGCCAACCCGCAAGCCGACAAGGACATGCAACTGTTCGCGCGCCTGGGCATCCAACCCGAAGCCGGTGAAGAACACGCCGACGAAGTTCACCAGGCGGCCATCGAGCAGGCCTTGGTCGAGCACAAGAGCAGCGAGCTGTTCTACAACGCTGCCTCGGCCTGAGGCGCGCATGGCTTTTGATCTTCGCGCGCGGCTCGAGCAACGCCGCGCGGCTGACCTGTACCGTCAGCGCCCGCTGCTGCAAAGCCCGCAGGGCCCTGAAGTGGTGGTCGACGGCCAGCCGTTGCTGGCGTTCTGCAGCAATGACTACCTGGGCCTGGCCAATCACCCGGAAGTGATCGCCGCCTGGCGCGCCGGTGCCGAGCGCTGGGGTGTCGGCGGCGGCGCTTCGCACCTGGTGATCGGCCACAGCAGTCCGCATCACGCGGTCGAAGAAGCCCTGGCCGAACTTACCGGGCGGCCGCGGGCACTGCTGTTTACTACCGGCTACATGGCCAACCTCGGTGCTCTGACCGCGTTGGTCGGGCAGGGCGATACGGTGCTGCAAGACCGCCTCAATCACGCCTCGCTGCTCGATGCCGGGCTGCTCAGCGGCGCGCGCTTCAACCGCTACCTGCACAACGATGCCCAGAGCCTGGCCAGCCGCCTGGACAAGGCCGTCGGCAACACCCTGGTGGTGACTGACGGGGTGTTCAGCATGGACGGCGACCTGGCCGATCTACCCGCCCTGGCTGCAGCGGCCAATGCCCGCGACGCCTGGCTGATGGTCGACGACGCCCATGGCCTGGGTACCTTGGGACGTAACGGCGGCGGCATCGTCGAGCATTTCGGCCTGACACTGGCGCAGGTGCCGGTGCTGATCGGCACGCTCGGCAAGGCTTGCGGTACCTCGGGTGCTTTCGTGGCGGGTAGCGAAGAGCTGATCGAATGCCTGATCCAGTTCGCCCGGCCCTACATCTATACCACCAGCCAGCCACCGGCGCTGGCCTGCGCCACCCTGCGCAGCCTGGAACTGCTGCGCAGCGAACACTGGCGACGTGAGCACCTGGCGGCGTTGATCCAGCAGTTTCGCCGCGGCGCCGAGCAGATTGGCCTGCAGTTGATGGACAGCTTCACGCCAATCCAGCCGATCCTGATCGGCGACAGCGCGCGCGCTTTGCGCCTGTCGCAGCTGCTGCGCGAGCGCGGCTTGCTGGTGACCGCGATCCGCCCACCCACGGTGCCTACCGGCAGTGCGCGGCTGCGCGTGACCCTGAGTGCGGCGCACAGCGCGGCGCAGGTGCAGCTATTGTTGAATGCATTGGCTGACTGTTATCCGCTGCTGGAGCTTGCTGATGCGTAATCATCTGATCCTGTTGCCGGGCTGGGGCCTGGGCAGCTCCGCCTTGCAACCGCTGGTGGCGACCCTACGGGCCATCGACCCCGGTTTGCGGGTCGAGATCCAGGCCTTGCCCAGCCAAGTGTCGAGCAACCCCGAAGACTGGCTCGACAAGCTCGACCGGCAACTGCCACGCCATGCCTGGCTGGGTGGCTGGTCGCTGGGCGGCATGCTCGCCGCAGAGCTCGCTGCTCGCCGAGGCGATGACTGCCATGGCTTGATCACCCTGGGCAGCAACCTCAGTTTTGTCTCGCGCCCAGGCTGGCCGCACGGTATGGCGGTGGATACCTTCCAGACCTTCCTCGAAGGCTGCCGTTATCACACCCAGGTCACCCTCAAGCGCTTTGTTTCGCTGTGCAGCCAGGGCGCGCAAGAGCCGCGCAGCCTGGCCCGGTTGCTCAGCGCCTGCATGCCCGCGCCGGCCCCCGAGGAACTGGTGGCGGGGTTGCAGGTGCTCGGCCAGCTCGATACCCGGAAGGCTGTGCAAGCTTATGGCGGCCCGCAGTTGCACCTGTTTGCCGGGCGTGACGAGCTGGTGCCGGCGGAGGTCGCCGGCGAGTTGCTGGAGATTCTGCCCGACGTGGAAGTCGGGCTGCTGGAAGACAGTGCTCATGGTTTTGTGATGGAAACACCTCATGAGTTGGCGGCAGCAATCAAGGCCTTTGTACATGAGAGTGGCGATGACTGATCTTTCCCTGCCGGGCCTGCCCGGCGCCTTGCCCGATAAACGCCAGGTTGCTGCGTCGTTCTCCCGCGCCGCCGCCAGCTACGACAGCGTCGCCGAACTGCAGCGCGCGGTAGGTACTGCGCTGCTTGAGCAGTTGCCGGGTGCACTTGAACCGCAACGCTGGCTGGACCTGGGCAGTGGCACCGGCTACTTCAGTCGCGCCCTGAACAGCCGTTTTCCCCAAGCCGCCGGTATCGCCGTGGACATCGCCGAAGGCATGCTCGAGCACGCCCGCGAGCAGGGCGGGGCGCATCATTATGTAGCTGGCGATGCCGAGCGCTTGCCGCTGCGCGACGCCAGTGTCGAGTTGATTTTCACCAGCCTGGCGGTGCAATGGTGCGGCGATTTTCGTGCCGTGCTCAGCGAGGCCCGGCGCGTGCTGCAACCGGGTGGAGTACTGGCGTTCGCCAGCCTCTGCGTCGGCACCCTGCATGAACTGCGCGAAAGCTGGCAGGCGGTCGATGGCCTGGTGCACGTCAATCGCTTCCGGCGCCTTGAGGACTATCAGCGCCTGTGCGGCGAAAGTGAGCTGCAGGTGCTGAGCCTGCAGGCCCGGCCCCATGTGTTGCACTACCCGGATGTACGCAGCCTGACCCACGAACTCAAGGCCCTCGGCGCCCACAACCTCAACCCCGGCCGTCCGGCAGGCCTGACCGGACGCGCGCGCATGCAGGGGCTATTGCAGGCCTATGAGCGCTTCCGCCAGCCGCAAGGACTACCGGCGACCTACCAGGTGGTCTACGGTGTACTGCAAAAGCCGCCGGTAGAAGGGGATTGAGATGAACCCGGCCTATTTCATTGCAGGGACCGACACCGACGTCGGCAAGACCACCATCGCCGCCGGCCTGCTGCACGCCGCGCACCTGGCCGGCCTGAGCACCCTCGGTGCCAAGCCGGTGGCGTCCGGTTGCGAGGCCAGCAGCCAGGGCCTGCGCAACGCCGATGCCATGGCGCTGATCGCCGAAAGTTCGCTCAAGCTGCCCTACGACCAGGTCAACCCGTTCGCCTTCGCGCCGGCCATTGCCCCGCACCTGGCGGCGCGTGAGGCCGGTATCGCCCTGAGCGTGCAGGCCTTGTTGACGCCGATGCGCGAGGTGCTGGCCCAAGGCGCTGATTTCACCCTGATCGAAGGTGCTGGCGGCTGGCGCGTGCCGTTGTCCGACCAGGCCAATCTGTCGGACCTGGCCGTGGCCCTGAAGCTGCCGGTGATCCTTGTGGTCGGCGTACGTCTGGGCTGCATCAACCACGCCTTGCTGACGGCTGAAGCCATTGCCCGCGATGGCCTGCAACTGGCTGGCTGGGTGGCCAACATTGTCGACCCGCGCACCTCGCGCCTGGAGGAAAACCTCGCCAGCCTCGCCGAACGTTTACCGGCGCCGTGCCTCGGGCGGGTGCCGAAGCTCAAGCAGGTCAGCGCTGAAGCGGTGGCCGCGCACTTGCAACTGGACCTGCTGGACTGACGCTCGTCTATCGTAAGGCACAGTGCCATTAGTGTTTTCAACGGGCCTTTTGTTGGCAAGTCTGCTTCAATAGAGGCTGTTCGCCTTCAGCGTCATGGAGTTTCGACATGGAAATCTCGGGCAACTCAGTCTACTACGCAGGGCTCGGCGCCATTCAGGCCGGGCAGAACCGCGTCGATCAGGCCGCCAGCCAGATCGCCAACACCACCGTCGAGCGTGCCGCCACCAGCCAGTCCAGCGACTATCAGGCCGAGCGCCTGCGTGCGGTCGATCGCAGCCAGCAGATGGACCTGGCCACCAGCAGCGTCGAGATGGCGCTGGGCAAGCATCAGGTCGAACTTGGTGTCAAAGTGGCCAAAGCATCGGACGAAATGCTCGGCACCCTGATCGATACCTACGCCTGACCCCCTGCGGCTCGCCCTCTGCGCGCCTTCAACTAGTCTTTATGTATCAGCGCCTTGGCCTTGCAGGCCGGCGCTCGGCTGCGCGTTTGCGGGGTATTTTGCCAGGGCAATCGCGCAGTCTGGCATGGCCGAACTGCCCTCTGCTTGATGCTTGACAAGTTTTCGGCGTAAACGTATGTTTCAAACAACTGTTTGACCGAAAGCCGCCTAGAGCTGGTCGGTATATCGCGGTCTCCCTATCCAGGATTCATCAGCAGAGGTTCATCGCTATGCCTGATTACAAAGCCCCCTTGCGTGATATTCGCTTCGTTCGTGACGAGCTGCTCGGCTACGAAGCGCATTATCAGAGCCTGCCGGCTTGCCAGGACGCCACCCCGGACATGGTTGACGCCATCCTCGAGGAAGGCGCCAAGTTTTGTGAACAGGTACTGGCCCCGCTGAACCGTGTCGGTGACCTTGAAGGCTGCACCTGGAGCGAGTCGGGCGTAAAAACCCCATCCGGCTTCAAGGAAGCCTACAAGCAGTTCGTCGAAGGTGGCTGGCCGAGCCTGGCCCATGACGTCGAGCACGGCGGTCAGGGCCTGCCTGAGTCGCTGGGCCTGGCGGTCAGCGAAATGGTTGGCGAGTCGAACTGGTCGTGGGGCATGTACCCTGGCCTGTCCCACGGCGCGATGAACACCATCTCCGAGCACGGCACCGCCGAGCAGCAGGAGACCTACCTGACCAAGCTGGTATCCGGCGAATGGACCGGCACCATGTGCCTGACCGAGCCACACTGCGGTACCGACCTGGGCATGCTGCGCACCAAGGCCGAACCTCAGGCTGATGGTTCCTACAAAGTTACCGGCACCAAGATCTTCATCTCGGCCGGTGAGCACGACATGGCCGACAACATCGTCCACATCGTCCTGGCCCGCCTGCCCGATGCTCCTGCTGGCACCAAAGGCATTTCGCTGTTCATCGTGCCGAAGTTCCTGCCGACCGCCGAAGGCACTGTCGGTGAGCGCAACGCCGTTTCCTGTGGCTCGATCGAACACAAGATGGGCATCCACGGCAACGCCACCTGCGTGATGAACTTCGACGCCGCTACCGGCTACCTGATCGGCCCGGCCAACAAAGGCCTGAACTGCATGTTCACCTTCATGAACACTGCTCGCCTGGGTACCGCGCTGCAAGGCCTGGCCCACGCTGAAGTGGCGTTCCAGGGCGGCCTGAAATACGCTCGCGACCGCCTGCAAATGCGCTCGCTGACTGGCCCGAAAGCGCCGGACAAAGCCGCTGACCCGATCATCGTCCACCCGGACGTACGTCGCATGCTGCTGACCATGAAGGCGTTCGCCGAAGGCAACCGCGCCATGGTCTACTTCACCGCCAAGCAGGTGGACATCGTCAAGTACAGCCAGGACGAAGAAGAGAAGAAGAAAGCCGACGCACTGCTGGCCTTCATGACGCCGATCGCCAAGGCGTTCATGACTGAAGTCGGCTTCGAAGCAGCCAACCACGGCGTACAGATCTACGGCGGCCACGGCTTCATCGCCGAGTGGGGCATGGAGCAGAACGTTCGCGACAGCCGCATCTCGATGCTGTACGAAGGCACCACCGGCATCCAGGCGCTGGACCTGCTCGGCCGTAAAGTACTGATGACCCAGGGCGAAGCGCTCAAGGGCTTCACCAAGATCGTGCACAAGTTCTGCCAGGGCAACGAAGGCAACGAGGCGATCAGCGAGTTCGTCGCACCGCTGGCCCAGCTGAACAAAGAGTGGGGCGAGCTGACCATGAAGGTCGGTATGGCTGCAATGAAAGACCGCGAAGAAGTCGGCGCCGCTTCGGTGGACTACCTGATGTACTCCGGTTACGCCTGCCTTGCCTACTTCTGGGCCGACATGGCGCGCCTGGCTGCCGAGAAGCTGGCTGCCGGCACCACTGAAGAAGCCTTCTACACCGCCAAGCTGCAGACCGCGCGTTTCTACTTCCAGCGCATCCTGCCGCGTACCCGCACGCATGTCGCAACCATGCTGTCGGGCGCCAACAACCTGATGGACATGAACGAAGAGCACTTCGGTCTGTCGTACTGATTCAAAGGCTGTAAGGAAAAACGCCTGCCCTCACCGGCAGGCGTTTTTTTTGCCTTTTGTTTTCTGTGGGAGCGGGCTTGCCCCGCGATGTGAGGTAGCTGACAGAATGCTATCGCGGGGCAAGCCCGCTCCCACCGACCAAGCGCATTCATCTATTCATGTGCGCTGCCGATACATTAAGGCACAATGCCATTATTGATCTGCCGGGTCGGAGATTACCCTTGTTTCGTTTATCCGCTGTACGCCTGAGCCACTTCCTGCCATCAGTCTGTTTGCTGGTGTCGGGGCTCGCGGCCGCTTATGTGAGAGACCTCAGCGTCTTTTTCACCTCACTGTTCAATGTCCTGCCTACTCTGGTCCTGTTGCTCGGCGGCGCCTATTGCGCCGTGTACCGTCGTCAGCGCGAACTGTTTCTGATGCTCACGGTGTACATCGCCTACTTTCTCCTCGACACCCAGACCGACTTCTACCGCGACAACGGTCGCGTGCGCGAAGACGCAGCGGTGGTGTTCCACCTGGTTTGCCTGCTGTTGCCGCTGATGTTTGCCCTGTATGGCGCCTGGCAGGAGCGTACCCACCTGTTCCAGGACATGGTCGCGCGCTTCGCCGTACTGCTGGCCGTGGGCAGCGTCGCTCTGGGCCTGGAGCAGAGTTTCCCGCAGGCACTGCTGAGCTGGTTGGCGGAGATCCGATGGCCATCGCTGCACGGCCAGTGGATGAGCCTGATCCAGCTGGCCTACCCGGTGTTCTTCTGCGCCTTCATCCTGCTGGTGGTGCAGTACCTGCGCCAGCCACGGCCGTTGCATGCCGCGCAGTTGATCGGCCTGATCGGTATCTTCTGGATGCTGCCCAAGACTTTCATCCTGCCGTTCACCCTGAACATCATGTGCAGCCAGGTGATGCTGATGATTGCCGCAGCGGTGTCCCACGAGGCTTATCAGATGGCCTTCCGCGATGAGCTGACCGGCTTGCCCGGCCGCCGCGCGCTCAACGAACGCATGCAGCGCCTGGGGCGCAACTATGTGCTGGCGATGACCGACGTCGACCACTTCAAGAAATTCAACGACACCCATGGCCACGACGTCGGTGACCAGGTGTTGCGCCTGGTGGCCAGCAAGCTGTCCAAAGTTACCGGCGGTGGTCGGGCCTATCGCTATGGCGGTGAGGAATTTGCCGTGGTGTTCGCCGGCAAGAGCATCGAGGAGTGCATGCCGCACCTTGAGGCCGTGCGCGAGGTGATCGCTAACTACAACATCCAGTTGCGCAATCAGGACAGCCGCCCCCAGGACGACCAGCAAGGGCGCCAGCGCCGTGGTGCGTCGGCGGCCTCAAGCGTTTCGGTGACCATCAGTATCGGCGTCAGCGAGCGTCTGGCCGATCATCGCTCACCCGACGAAGTGCTCAAGTCCGCCGACCAGGCCTTGTACAGCGCCAAAGGTGCCGGGCGTAACTGTGTCGTCGCCTACGGTGTACAGGCCAAGCGTGGTGCCGTACGCATGGCGTGACCGAAATAGACTATACAGTCGCCAGATGACCCTATGTGTCACAAAAGTTGTTCGGTTACACTGCTTGCATAACAGTGATGCGGCCTGCGGGCCGTCCCCGACTCTAGTGTGAGAGGTAGCCATGGCTGACTATAAAGCGCCCCTGCGCGATATGCGCTTCGTCCTCAATGAAGTCTTCGAGGTGTCCAAGCTTTGGGCGCAGTTGCCGGGCCTGGCCGAAGTGGTCGACGAAGAAACCGCGCTGGCAGTGCTCGAAGAAGCCGGCAAGGTCACCAGCAAGAGCATCGCGCCGCTGAGCCGCAGCGCCGATGAAGAAGGCTGCCACTGGGACAACGGTGCGGTGAGCACCCCGGCCGGTTTCATCGAGGCCTACCAGACCTACGCCGAAGGCGGCTGGGTGGGCGTCGGTGGCGACCCGGCCTACGGCGGCATGGGCATGCCCAAGGTGATCTCGGCCCAGGTCGAGGAGATGGTCAACTCGTCCAGCCTGGCGTTCGGCCTGTACCCGATGCTGACTGCCGGTGCCTGCCTGTCGATCAACGCCCACGCCAGTGAAGAGCTCAAGGAAAAGTACCTGCCGAACATGTACGCCGGTATCTGGGCCGGCTCCATGTGCCTGACCGAGCCGCACGCCGGCACCGACCTGGGCATCATCCGCACCAAGGCCGAGCCTCAGGCGGACGGCAGCTACAAGGTCAGCGGCACGAAGATCTTCATCACCGGTGGCGAGCACGACCTCACCGAGAACATCATCCACCTGGTGCTGGCCAAGTTGCCGGACGCCCCTGCCGGGCCGAAGGGCATTTCCCTGTTCCTGGTACCGAAGGTCCTGGTCAATGCCGATGGCAGCCTGGGCGCGCGCAACCCGGCCACTTGCGGCTCGATCGAGCACAAGATGGGCATCCAGGCCTCGGCCACCTGTGTGATGAACTTCGATGAAGCGGTCGGTTACCTGGTCGGCGAGCCGAACAAGGGCCTGGCGGCGATGTTCACCATGATGAACTACGAGCGCCTGGGCGTTGGTATCCAGGGCCTGGCCTCGGCCGAGCGCTCCTACCAGAACGCCATCGAATATGCCCGCGACCGCCTGCAGAGCCGCTCGCCAACCGGCCCGCAAGCCAAGGACAAGGTCGCCGACCCGATCATCGTCCACCCTGATGTGCGGCGCATGCTGCTGACCATGAAGGCCCTCAACGAAGGGGGGCGTGCGTTCTCCACCTATGTGGCGATGCAGCTCGATACCGCCAAGTTCAGCGAAGACGCCCAGACCCGCAAGCGCGGTGAAGATCTGGTGGCCTTGCTGACGCCGGTGGCCAAGGCATTTCTCACCGACCTCGGCCTGGAGTCGGCGGTGCATGGCCAGCAAGTGTTCGGTGGCCACGGTTACATTCGTGAGTGGGGCCAGGAGCAATTGGTGCGCGATGTGCGCATCACCCAGATCTACGAAGGCACCAACGGCATCCAGGCCCTCGACCTGATGGGGCGCAAGGTGGTTGGTAGCGGCGGCGCGCTGTACAAGTTGTTCGCCGACGAGATCCGCCACTTCACCGCCAGCGCTGGCAACGAGCTGGGCGAGTTCGTCAAACCGCTGAATGCCGCCCTCGACAACCTCGACGACCTGACCGCCTGGGTGCTCGACCGGGCCAAGAGCAACCCGAATGAAATCGGCGCGGCGTCTGTTGAATACCTGCAGGCATTTGGCTATACCGCTTATGCCTACATGTGGGCGTTGATGGCCCGGACCGCCCTGGCCAAGCAAGGCGAGGACGATTTCTACGCCAGCAAGCTGGGCACCGCACGCTTCTATTTCGCCCGTCTGCTGCCGCGGATTCACTCGCTGAGCGCTTCGGTCAAAGCCGGTAGCGAGTCGCTGTACCTGCTGGATGCGGCGCAGTTTTAAGCGTAATAGTTGTTTGTAAGCATTCTCTTACATGACGTGGTGACTTTTCGCCTCTATCGGAAGATTGGATCCACAGTTAATCTTCTCACATGGACGTAGCGCAGGAAGCGCAAAGTACAGAACACGGACACGAAGGATTCCTGCCAGGATGGCGGGGCGAAAAGGATGTCAGGGAAACAGTCTGCAAAGCCCCGCTTCGGCGGGGTTTTCTTTTGCCTGCGATTTGACCTCAGCCCAGTACATCCAGCGGCGACACGCCGATCTGGCGCGGGTCGGCTTCTTCTTCCAGCAGGTTGCGCAGCAACTCCACCGAGGCTTGCTGGCGCTGCGCATCGCGAAACACCAGGCCGATCTTCAGCGGCACCCGTGGTTCGCTCAATGGCTTCCACAACAAGTCCTGGTCATCTTCGACCACTTCCTTGGCGCGCCCGGGCAGTACCGTTGCCAGCGAGGTGTGCGCGAGGCTGTCGAGAATCCCGCCCATGTTGTTCATTTCCGCCTGCACTTGCGGGCGCCGGCCGAGGTTGGCCAGTTGCGACTGCCAGATCTGCCGCACCTGAAATTCTTCGCCGAGCAGCAGCATCGGCAATTCGGCGGCCTGCTTGAGCGATACCTTCTTGAATTCGCGCAAGGGGTGGGTGTTGGGGATGACCAGTTGCAGCTCGTCTTCGTACAGTAACAGCCCATGCAGGCCGGGCTGGCGCGGCGGCAGGTAGCTGATGCCGATGTCCAGGCTGCCATTGAGCAGGCGCCGCTCGATCTCCAGCCCCGACAGCTCATAGATCTGCACTACCAGGTGCGGCTGCGCCTTGCGCACCCGGTCTAGCAGTTGCGGCACCAGGCTTGGCCGCACGGTTTGCAGCACGCCGATGGCCAAGGTGCGCAACGACTGGCCCTTGAAATTGCGCAGGGCCTCACGGGCCCGCTGCAGGCCATCGAGCAAGGGCAGGGCGTGGTTGTACAGGGTGTGCGCGGCCAGGGTCGGCAGCAGGCGCTTGTTGCCGCGCTCGAACAGGCTGACATCGAGGTTCTGTTCAAGCTGGCGGATCTGCTGTGACAGCGCCGGTTGCGACAGCGACAGGCGCTCGGCGGCCCGGCCGACGTGGCCCTCTTCATACACCGCGACGAAATAACGCAGTTGGCGAAAATCCATAACTGATACTTATCAAAAATGCTCGAAAAACCAAATGGCCGTTAGCCGCCAAGAAGCCTAGTCTATCCCGTATTCACAAGGTTTACAGGGCCAGAAGGCGCGATGAATACCGTGTATGTGGATGGCGTTTACATAGGCAAGGCAAAAAACCTCGGGCATGGCTTGTTGACTGATATCGATAAGCAGGAGGTTGCAAGACGCTTGTGGTTATGGCCGCAAGGGTTGGGTAGCGACGAACACGGCGACCCACGCTTTCATACCGGCCCCGAACGGGCCTTGCACCACTACCCGGCCGAGCATTACGCCTGGTGGCGGCAACGTTATCCACAGATCGACTGGCGCGCCCCGGGTTTTGGCGAAAACCTCTCGACCCACGGCCTGGATGAACATCAGGTCTGCCTGGGCGACATGTTCCGCTGGGGCGGGGCGCTGTTGCAGATCAGCCAGCCGCGTTCGCCGTGCTATCGCCTGAGCCATCGCTGGGGTTTGCCGAACCTGCCGCAACAGGCCCAGGACAGTGGCCGCTGTGGCTGGTTCTACCGGGTGCTCAGGCCTGGTTTCGTCAGCGCCGACGAGCCTTTTGAACTGATTCAACGCAGTTATCCGGGCCTGACCGTGGCCTGGGCGCTACGCACTTTTTACCGTGAACCTCTGGAGCATGCAGGTTTGAAAAAGCTGGTGGATTGTCCGGCCCTCTCGTCTCGCTGGCGCGATATCGCCATCAAACGCATGCGCACCGGTCAGGTCGAAGACTGGAGCGCGCGTTTGCTTGGCCTGCCGCTCGAGGGGCTGCGCGCATGAACCTGTTCAACCTGCGCCGCCCGGCTCCGGCCGTGGCCGAGCGCAAGCTCGCTGCGCAACCGGTAGAAGATCTGTCGCGGGAATGCCTGATGCCGGCGGTAGCGCGAGCGCCCCAGGTGTTCGTTCGCGGCCAGGGTTCGTGGTTATGGGACAGTGAAGGCCACGCTTACCTGGACTTCACCCAGGGCTGTGCAGTCAACAGCCTCGGCCACAGCCCCAGTGTGCTGGTCAAAGCCTTGGGCAGCCAGGCCCAGGCGCTGATCAATCCGGGTGCCGGTTTTCATAACCGCGGCCTGTTGAATCTGGTCAACCAACTGTGCGAAAGCACTGGCAGCGATCAGGCCTATCTGCTCAACAGCGGCGCCGAAGCCTGTGAAGGGGCGATCAAGCTGGCGCGCAAATGGGGCCAGCTGCATCGCAACGGCGCCTTCCACATCATCACCGCCAGCCAGAGCTGCCATGGCCGCAGCCTGGGCGCGCTGTCGGCTTCCGACCCGTCGCCGTGCAATCGCTGCGAGCCGGGGTTGCCGGGCTTCAGCAAGGTGCCTTTCAA
Source organism: Pseudomonas sp. B21-035 (assembly GCF_024748945.1). Classification (NCBI taxonomy): domain Bacteria; kingdom Pseudomonadati; phylum Pseudomonadota; class Gammaproteobacteria; order Pseudomonadales; family Pseudomonadaceae; genus Pseudomonas; species Pseudomonas sp. B21-035. The sequence goes on along the minus strand of NZ_CP087179.1, from coordinate 5,342,122 downwards.
CGACCTTGAAGCGCTGCACGCGGCGGTCGACTCGCGCACCGTGGCGATCATGCTCGAACCGATCCAGGGCGAAGCCGGGGTGATTCCGGCGACCCAGGCGTACCTGCAGGGCGTCGAGCGGCTGTGCCGCGAGCTGGGCATCCTGCTGATTCTCGATGAAGTGCAGACCGGCGTCGGCCGCTGCGGGGCGATGCTCGCCGAACAGCTGTACGGCGTACGTGCCGATATCCTCACCCTCGGCAAGGGCCTGGGTGGCGGCGTGCCCTTGGCGGCCCTGCTGGCCCGTGGCAGTGCCTGCTGCGCCGCCCCCGGCGAGCTGGAGGGCAGCCACCATGGCAATGCACTGATGACTGCGGCAGGCCTGGCGGTACTGCAGACCGTGCTGGAGGCGGGCTTCTTCGAGCATGTGCAGGATTCCGGGCGGCACCTGCGCGATGGCCTGAGCCGGTTGGCCGGCCGCTATGGCCAGGTCGAGGTGCGTGGCCAGGGGCTGCTCTGGGCGCTGCAACTGAGTGAAGACAATGCGGGCGAGCTGGTCCAGGCTGCCTTGCACGAAGGCCTGCTGCTCAATGCCCCGCAAGCCGACGTGTTGCGCTTTTCGCCGGCACTGACGGTGAGCAAGGGCAACATCGACGAAATGCTGTTGCGCCTGGCCCGGGCCTTTGCCCGCGTGCATGCCGCGCAGCAGAACCAGCGACGCGAGGCCACGGCCTGATCAATACATCGCGTTAACGAATTTTCCGAACCGTCTCGCGTTCCTGCGCATCGCCCCAGGCCTGTTGTTTTTGGCTTGGGGCGTTTTTTTGTCTGCTGCCAACGAGTGGAACCCTGGTGCCGCGCTAGAGTCAGTTCTAGTACATCTTTGAAGGGAGCTGCCCAATGGATTTTATTCGCATCATCATCGCCATTCTCCTACCGCCGCTGGGTGTGTTCCTGCAGGTCGGCTTCGGCGGCGCCTTCTGGCTGAACATCCTGCTGACGTTGCTGGGGTACATTCCGGGCATCGTGCATGCGGTGTATATCATCGCCAAGCGGTGAGGCCAATCGCGGGTCAAGTCGGGTCGCGATAGCGATCTAACTGCCCTCCAGCACCCGCCGATAGAACTTCCATTCCTCTTCCAGCGCATGCGCCAGGTTGCTCGCGGTACGAAAACCGTGACGCTCCGATGGGTAGAAATGCCCTTCGGCGCGAATGCCGTTGGCTTTCAATGCATCCAGCATCGAACGGGTCTGTTCCGGCACCACCACGGCATCCAGCTCACCCTGGAAGAAGATCACCGGCACCTTGATGTTGGCGGCGTGCAGCAACGGCGTGCGCTGCTGGTAACGTTCGGCGTCGGCTACCGGGTCGCCGATCAGCCAGTCCAGGTAATCGCCTTCGAATTTGTGCGTGGCGCGGGCCAGCGCCTGCGGGTCGCTGACGCCGTAGAGGCTGGCACCGGCGCGGAATACATCATGGAACGCCAGGGCACAGAGGGTGGTGTAGCCGCCAGCGCTGCCGCCACGGATGAACGCGCGCTGCGGGTCGATCAGCTTGCGTTCGGCCAGGTGCCTGACCACCGCGCAGGCATCTTCGACGTCAATCTCGCCCCAGTGCAGGTGCAGGGCCTGGCGATAGTCGCGGCCATAGCTGCTGCTGCCTCGGTAATTGAGGTCGGCCACGGCAAAACCGCGCTGGGCCCAGTACTGGATGCGCGGGTCGAGCACCGGGTAGCAGGCCGAGGTCGGTCCGCCATGGATGAACACCAGCAGTGGCGGCTGCGCCTCACCGTTCATGGCCGGGTAGAAGAAACCATGAGCGAAACCATCGCCACTGGGGTAGCGCAGGGCCTGCGGGCGGCTGATGCGTTCGGCCGGCAGCGGCAAGGCACCGCCTGCCAACACCTGCACCTGATGACTCTGGCGGTTGATGGCGATAACCGCAGGTGGGCTGATGGCCGACGCGGCAATGGCATAGATGTGCTGCTCGTCGAGGTCTAGGCAGCGGAAGCGGTTGTAGTTCGCGCTGTAGTCTTCTACCGAACCGTCGGCATGACAGATGCCTAAACGACTGAAGCCGTTTTCGAACCAGCTGGCCAGGTAGTGTTGCTGATCCAGCGCCAGCCAGGTGCTGGCGCCCAGTTGCCAGGGCGCGCCGGCGTGGTCGGCAGCGGCGGCCGGCAATGCGCTCCAGCCTGCGGCGGTTTCGCCCCAGGGTTGCCAATAACCGTTGCGGTCGGACAGGCAATACAAGCGGCCGCCGGCATCAAAATGTGGTTGCTGCAGGGACTGTTGCGGGCCTTGTTCACCGGCGATACAGCGCGGTGTGCTCCAGCGGCCATTGGCCTCGCGCTGGCAACACAGCAACCGGGTTGCGGTCCATGGTTGCTCGGGGCGGCTCCATTCTATCCAGGCCAGGCGCGAGCCATCGGCGCTGAGGGTGGGCGCGGCGTAGAAGTCGGCGCCTTCGGCCAGTACTTCACGGCTGCCCTTGGCGATGGCCACCAGGCGATGCTCGACCGCCCCCGGGCCATGGCTTTCTTCCACTGCCAGCACCTGGCCATTGGCCCAGCGCAGGTCGCCGTAACGCTTCAGACCCTCGGTCAGTGGTTGCGGCAACCCGCCGTCAAGGTCCTGGCAATAGAGCTGCTGGTCGGCCTCGTTGACGAACACCAGGCCATCGTCGCTCAGGCAGAAGCTGCCGCCACCGTACTCATACACCCGGCTGCGCACGCTGAAGCCATTGGGCGTCAGGCAGCGGGCCTGGCCATCGCGCCAGAGCCAGATCCGGCAGGCGCCGTCGCTGGGGCGAAACTCGTTCCAGAACAGGCCCTGGGCGGCAACCCGCAGCTCGGCAAAGTCGGTACCGGCGGCGACCGCCTGTTCGGCGCTGAAGCGCTCAGCCGCGGACAATGACACGGGAGTTTCGCTCATTACGGAAGGTCAGCTCGTCGATGGTCTGATGGGCATGCTCGGCGTCTTCACGCGCCTTGAGGATGATGCCGTGCTCGGCCGACTTGGCGCAAACCGGGTCGGCATTGCTGGCGTCGCCGGTGAGCATGAAGGCCTGGCAGCGGCAGCCGCCGAAGTCTTTCTCCTTTTCGTCGCAGGAGCGGCACGGCTCGGGCATCCAGTCATAACCGCGAAAGCGATTGAACCCGAACGAGTCGTACCAGATGTGCTGCATGCTGTGGTCGCGCACATTGGGAAACTGCACCGGTAACTGCCGGGCGCCATGGCAGGGCAGGGCGGTGCCGTCCGGGGTGACGGTGAGGAACACGCTGCCCCAGCCGTTCATGCAGGCCTTGGGGCGCTCTTCGTAATAGTCCGGGGTGACGAAGATCAGCTTGCACGGGTTGCCGGCGGCTTGCAGTTTGGCCCGGTACTCGTTGGTGATGCGCTCGGCGCGTTCGAGCTGGGCGCGGGTCGGCAGCAGGCCGACGCGGTTCAGGTGCGCCCAGCCATAGAACTGACAAGTGGCCAGTTCAACGAAGTCGGCTTCCAGGGCCACGCACAGCTCGATGATGCGGTCGATCTTGTCGATATTGTGCCGATGGGTGACGAAGTTCAGCACCATCGGGTAGCCATGGGCTTTTACCGCGCGGGCCATTTCCAGCTTTTGCGCGAAGGCCTTCTTCGAGCCGGCCAGCAGGTTGTTCACCTGCTCGTCGCTGGCCTGGAAGCTGATCTGGATATGGTCCAGCCCGGCCTCTTTGAAGGCGGCGATCTTCTGCTCGGTGAGGCCGATGCCGGAGGTGATCAGGTTGGTGTAGTAACCCAGGCGCCGGCCCTCGCCGATCAGTTCGGCCAGGTCCTGGCGCACCAACGGCTCACCGCCGGAAAAGCCCAGTTGCGCGGCGCCCATCTCCCGCGCTTCGGCCATCACCTTGAACCACTGCGCGGTGCTTAGCTCCTGGCCCTGGGCGGCGAAGTCCAGGGGGTTGGAGCAGTACGGGCACTGCAGCGGGCAACGGTAGGTCAGCTCGGCGAGCAGCCACAGCGGCAGGCCGACGTCAGGTTTTGCCGGCAATTCAGGCAAGGCTGATCCAGTGTTCGGCACGGGCCACCTCCATGAACTGCTCGATGTCGTCACCGAGCTCAGGTACGCCAGGGAACTGCTTGTCCAGCTCGGCGATGATCGCAGCGACATCGCGCTGGCCGTCGATCAGCCCGCCGATCAGCGCAGCGCTGTCGTTGAGCTTGATCATCCCTTCCGGGTACAACAGCACATGGCCCTTTTGCGCGGGCTCGTACTGGAAGCGATAGCCCGGGCGCCAGGCCGGAACTTGCGCGCGATTAAAACTCATAGGGCGATTCCTTTGTGCCAGACCCTTTCGCTGGTGACACTGTGATAGGGCGGGCGGTTCAGTTCGTAAGCCATGCTCATGGCATCGAGCATGCTCCAGAGGATGTCCAGCTTGAACTGCAGGATCTCCAGCATGCGCTGCTGGCCTTCAACTGTAGTGTAGTGCTGCAGGGTAATCGCCAGCCCATGCTCGACGTCACGCCGGGCCTGGCCCAGGCGGGTGCGGAAGTACTCGTAGCCGGCCGGGTCGATCCACGGGTAGTGCTGCGGCCAGCTGTCGAGCCGCGACTGATGGATCTGCGGGGCGAACAGCTCGGTCAGCGAGCTGCTGGCGGCCTCTTGCCAGCTGGCGCGGCGGGCGAAGTTGACGTAGGCATCCACGGCAAAACGCACGCCGGGCAGCACCAGTTCCTGGGAACGCAGCTGCTGCGGATCGAGGCCGACCGCCTGGCCCAGGCGCAGCCAGGCTTCGATGCCGCCGTCTTCGCCAGGGGCGCCGTCATGGTCGAGCAGGCGCTGAATCCACTCGCGGCGGATTTCGCGGTCCGGGCAGTTGGCCAGGATCGCGGCGTCTTTCATCGGGATGTTGACCTGGTAATAGAAACGGTTGGCCACCCAGCCCTGGATCTGCTCGCGGCTCGCGCGGCCTTCATACATCGCCACATGGTAGGGGTGATGAATGTGGTAATAGGCGCCCTTGGCGCGCAGGGCCTGTTCGAATTCGGCGGGGGACAGCGGTTTGGCGTCGCTCATGTCGGCTCCTAGAGGGTGATGCTCATGCCGTCGAAGGCCACTTCGACGCCGCGGCGTACGCATTCGGCGCGTTCGGCCGAATCCTCATCGAGAATCGGGTTGGTGTTGTTGATGTGGATAAGCACCTTGCGCTGACGCGGGAAGCCTTCCAGTACCTCGAGCATGCCGCCCGGGCCGTTCTGCGCCAGGTGGCCCATCTCGCGGCCGGTGCGGGTGCCGACACCGCGGCGCTGCATTTCATCATCCTCCCAGAGGGTGCCGTCGACCAGCAGGCAGTCGGCGTCGCTCATCATCTGCAACAATTTGCCGTCGACCTGGCCCAGGCCCGGGGCGTAGAACAGCTTGCCGCCGGTGCGCAGGTCTTCGACCATCAGCCCGAGGTTGTCACCCGGGTGTGGGTCGAAGCGGTGCGGAGAGTAGGGCGGTGCGGCGCTACGCAGCGGGAAGGGGGTGAAGCGCAGGTTCGGACAGGCATCGATGACGAAGCTGCCTTCGAGCTCGATGCGCTGCCACTGCAGGCCACCGTTCCAGTGGCTGAGCATGGTGAACAGCGGGAAACCAGTGCTCAGGTCCTGATGGACCATGTCGGTGCACCAGACCTGGTGCGGGCAGCCTTCGCGCAGGCTGAGCAGGCCGGTGGTGTGGTCGATCTGGCTGTCGAGCAGGACGATGGCATTGATGCCGGTGTCGCGCAGGGCGCGGGCCGGCTGCATCGGGGCAAAACTTTGCAGCTGTGCGCGGATGTCCGGCGAGGCGTTGCACAGCACCCAGTGGATGCCGTCGTCAGACAGGGCAATCGATGACTGGGTGCGCGCCGTGGCGCGCAGGCTGCCGTCGCGAAAGCCTTTGCAGTTGGCGCAGTTGCAGTTCCACTGGGGAAAACCGCCACCGGCGGCGGAACCTAGAATCTGGATGTACATGGCCACTCCTGCCGCGTCCTGAAATAAAAACGCCCCGGCGGGCCGAGGCGTTGTACCGCAAGCAGGTTCAGCGGCTTGCGAAATACATGGTCACTTCAAAGCCGATACGCAGGTCAGTGTAAGCAGGTTTGGTCCACATGGGATTACTCCTTCCGGATAGGTCTGGGGGTTGTCAGCTACTTATTTAGTCCACCCTCCAGGTGAGGGGTTCCATAGCCAAGATTGCGCTATCTTACTAAAAAAATACGAACCGAATGGTTAAATCTGAGATAAACGCCATTACCGGGACGGTAAGAATCGCCTGCATCAGTGCCAGTTTTCGCTGGGCACCGGGCCGTTGACCAGGCACAGCCAGCCCTGTTCGGCCTGGCTTACCTGGCGGGTCAGGTGCTGCAGTTGCGGCGTTTCGACCGCCAGGATCGCCGCTTGCAGATCGCTCAACTGCGGCTGGCGATGGCCGGCCAGATGCGCCTGCCAGGCCCATTCGGCCACCTCGTTGTTGGTCATCGCCGCTTCGTCGAACTGGGCGGCGAGGGCCTGTTTATCTGCAGGGTTGCAGCTCAGTGTGGCGGGCAGGTTATCGAGCAATGCCTGGATGTGCCCGATGATCTCGGTATGGCTGGCCGATGGCGACTGCACGCCAAGCAACAGGCCGTTGCAGCCCTCGATCTGTCGGAAGGCGCTGAATACCGCGTAGCCCAGGTTCAGTTCGACCCGCAGGCGCTGATAGAAAGGCCCTTGTAGCTGCTGGGCAAACAGCCGGCCTGCGGCTTGGTCCTCGATCGGGCAGAACAGCAGCAAGGCCTGTTCACTGGCCGCTGGCGGTCGCGTTTGCCAGCGCCGCACAGGTTCGATTGTGGTCGGCAGATGCCTGCCAGCGCACCCTGGCATTGCGCTTAGGGCCTGGTTCAGCACCGATTGCTGGCTGGCACTGAAGCCGGTCGAAAGTCCAGTCCAGGTTGAATGCTCCCACAACGCATCCAGATCGCTCTGGCTGATTATGCAGGCCGGCAAGGGCTCGTCGACGCGGCGGCCTAGTAGTTGCTCCGGCAACTGCCTGAGCAGCGCGCGGATCGGCATGGTATCAGGCCGCTCGGCAGCGCCAGTTGTCCAGCTCTGGCTGGGCGGCTGCCGCAGGATGGCCAATGCCTGTTCAATCACTGCGCCCACCACGGTGCCATTGCCGGCGCAGCGCAACTGCCAGTATTTGTCGCAGGCGCTCAATTGCACTTGCACCCCAGCCTGCGCAGCCTGTTCACTCAGGGCTTGCAGCGCCCGATCAAGTACCTGCCACAGGCGCCCACGCAAGGCTGAGGTGAGCTGCCAGCGCAGGTAGACCACACCATGCTCGCGCGACGGCGGTAGCAGGGGAGAGACAGTCAGGCCTTCGGGAACGGCGCTGACCGAGAGGGTCTGCGCCTTCACGCTCAGCAACGGATTTGCAGCGGGCAACTGCCAGGCGTGGGTAGGCGGTTTTACCTGGCCGGCGAGCATTGTTTCGAGCAACTGTTCAAGCGCAGCCAAGCCTTGCGCGTCCAGCGCGTCGAAGCGTTGCCCGGTGCTGTCCTGGCGTGCCAGCTCCAGCGCGCTGGCGGCAAGTTCGCGACAACGCTGCAAGCGGGCGTATTCCTGATTGATGCTGCTCAGGTCCGCCGTGCGGAAAAACGCCAACCAGTCAGTCAACAGCGCCTGGACCTGCGTGGCATCAGCCGTGTCGTTGAGCTTGAAGCCCGCATGCAGCAGCGTCTGGCCGGCAAAGCTGTACAGCGAGGAAAACGCGAAGTGCGCCAGCCAGCCCCGCGCGCGCAAGGTCGCCGGCAAGCCGCCGGGCCGGATGTCGCTCAGCCAGGTAGCGAGAAAATCGACTGCCTGCTCAAAACCTGTGGGGAGTTGCTCGCACGGGTACAGCACATCCAGTTGCCGTTCGTTGTGCATCAACAGCGCAGCCCGGCTATAGAAGCTCGGTGGTAGCGATTGCTGCACTTTTGCCCCGCGACTGAACACCTGGCCGAAGCGATTCGCCAACGCCTGCAGTTCGTCGAGGCTTTGTGGCCCGCTCAGGCTCAAGGTGATTTGCCCGGCCTGGTAGAAGCGCTGGTGAAAGCCGCGCAACGCCGCCTGGAACGCCGGATTTTGAACCTGCAGGCTGTAGCGGTTGCCAGCCTGGAACGCGCTCAGCGGATGTTCGCTGCCCGCAGCCTGAAGCAAGGCAAACTGGTGCTGCGCTTGTGGATTGCGCGACCAGGCAATGAACTCGGCATGGATCACTTCCCGTTCGCGCACTTGCCGCTCAAGGTCGAACTGCGGCTGTGCGAGCATCTGGCACAGTCGCTCAAGCCCCCCGGCAAAAGCCGCGGGCGGTACTTCGAAAAAGAACTCGGTGCTGCGTTCACGGGTGCTGGCGTTGACCTGCCCGCCGTGGTGCTGCACATAGCGCATCAGGCCTTCGTCCAGGGCGAAGCGTTGATTGCCGAGGAAGAACAGATGCTCGAGAAAGTGTGCCAGCCCCGGCCACGCCGGTGGCGCGTCATGGCTGCCGGCCGCTACCCGCACAGCCGCCGCACAGCGTTTTAGCTGTGGTGCATGGCGCAGGGTGACCTGCAGGCCATTGGCGAGGGTCAGGTTGTGCAGGGCGCTGGGCATGACGACTCCGGGTACAGGCGAACCGTCATGCTAGCGGATTATTGCCGCGGCGTGCTGTAGAGCTCGGGGCGCAGGTCGTGCAGGTAAGGGTTGTTGGCCCGCCCTTGCTGCACTCGCTGCAGGTCGAGGTCGGCGCTCAGCAGCGCGCTGTCACGACCGGCCATGGCCAGGATGCTGCCATCCGGGCCGACGATGCTGCTCTGCCCGCAGTAGTGGATTTCGCCTTCGCTGCCGCAGTAGTTGGCGTACGCCAGGTAGCACTGGTTCTCGTAGGCGCGGGCGCGCACGGTGACCTGGGCAATGAAGTCGAAGGGCACCATGTTCGCCGTCGGCACCAGGATCAGTTCGGCACCGGCCAGGGCCAGGCGCCGGGCGTTTTCCGGGAACTCGATGTCGTAGCAGATCAAAAAGCCCAGGCGCCAGCCGTTGAGCTCGACCACCGGAAAGTGATCGGGCCCCGGGCTGAACATCGCCCGGTCGAGGCCACCGAACAGGTGGGTCTTGCGGTAGTTGCACAGGCTGCTGCCGTGGGCGTCGATCAACTGCACGCTGTTGAAGATCTGCCCGTCCTCGGCCAGCTCCGGGTAGCCGTAGGCAATGGCGATGCGGTTGCTCTGGGCGATCTCCACCACGGCCATGGCCGAGGGGCCGTCTTCGGCTTCGGCCAGGCGCGCGACGGCTTCGCTGCCGATGTTGTAGCCGCTCAGGAACATCTCCGGGCATACCAGCAGTTCGGCGCCGCGGGCAGCTGCCAGTTGCGCCTGCTGGTGCAGGCGCTCGAGGTTGCCGGACAGGTCCAGCGGTTGCGGTTCGCCTTGGAACAGGGCGATGCGCATGGCGATTCTCCCGTCAGTCGGCCAGGGCGATCGGGCCGATTTCATTGAACACGTCGCCCGGGCCTGGGTTGTCCGGGTGGGTCTGGCCACCGAAGTGATTGATGATACCCCACACCGCATTGAGCGACGTTTGCACCGCGCCTTCGACCCAGGCCGGGGTCCACGACACATCGTCACCGGCAATGAATATGCCGCGCTGCTCGGCCGGCATGTCCTGCTGCATGAAGTGCGCGTACATGCGCTGGTTGTAGCGGTAATGGCCGGGCAGGGCGCCCTTGAAGGCGCCGAGGAAGTGCGGGTCGGCTTCCCACGACACGGTGATCGGGTCGCCGATGATGTGCCCGGCGATATCGACTTTCGGGTAGATCTTCTTCAGCGCATCGAGGGCCAGCTTGACGCGCTTTTCCACTGGGTGCGGGAGCATTTTCAGCGCATCGCTCATCCACGAGTACGACAGGCAGATCACCCCGGCTTGTCGTCGCCGTTGTCGAACAGGTAGGTACCGCGGGTCAGGCGGTCGGTCAGGGTCATGCTCATCAGGTCGCGGCCGGTATCTGGATCCTTGTCCTTCCAGAACGGCCGGTCGACCATGACGAAGGTCTTCGACGACTGCATGTAGCGGGTGCGGTCCAGGGCCATCCACATCTTCTGCGAGAACAGCGATTCTTCGCACTCGATCTGGGTGGTCAGCAGCCAGCTCTGGCAGGTGGTCAGCACCGCGGCGTAGTGGCGGGTGTCGCCCCAGGTGTCGGTTACCGCCAGGCGCCCGTCGCTGTCGCGGGCAATGCTTTTCACCCCGGCACGTGGCGCGCCGCGGTGTAGCGAGCTGAGGCTGGTGCCGGCCGGCCAGTGCGCGCAACGCTCCGGCACATGGCGCCAGATGCCCAGCGGCACTTGCTCGACGCCGCCAACTACCAGGTGCTGGTGATCGTCGCAGTTGGTCATCACCACGCGGAAGATTTCCAGCATCGAATTGGGGAAGTCCGAGTCCCAGCCACCGGTGCCGAAACCGACCTGGCCGAACACCTCGCGGTGCAGGAAGCTGAGCTTGGCGAAGGCTTTTGAGGTGGCGACGAAGTCGTAGAAGGTGCGGTCGTCCCACAGCGGTACCAGGGTGTTCCACAGCTCCTTGAGGCGCGGCACATCGCGGTCGCGGATGGCTTGCTGGATGTCGCCGAAGCGGGCGCCGTCTTCCAGGGCATCGGCCCAGGCGTCGGCAACCTCCTGGAACAACTTGGGCAAATCGGAGAGTTTTTCCGCGTAGTGGGTCTGGCCTTCGAGGTCGATCACTGTGCTGCCCGAGGCCGGGGTCAGCGGGTTGGGGAAGGGCTTGGTTTCAAGGCCGAGCTTGTCGACATAGTGGTAGAACGCCGTCGACGACACCGGAAAGCGCATGCCACCCAGCTCGGCGATGATCCCGTCACTGCCTTCGAAGGCTTGCGAGCGCAGGCGCCCACCCATTTTCGAAGCTTCGTAGACCACAGGCTTGAGGCCCAGCTTCATCAACTCGTAGGCCGCCACCAGCCCGGCGATACCGGCACCGACAATCGCCACTTCCTCTCCATGGCGCGCCGCCGGGATGCTACCCAAGCCGGCCGGGTGCTCGATCCAGTCGTCAAAGGCAAAAGGAAAATCCGGGCCGAAAATGGTGATGGGTTTCTTGCCGTCGGCGGGGTGACGATTGTTCTTGTTCATAAGTGACCTTGCCAGGCGCTGCGCGGGGTGCGGAGCTTGAGTATAGAAAAAACACTGGCGGTCATTTTAGGGGGCGGGGGTTACGTAATTAAGATGCAGAGTGTCGTCGTTTGGTCGGCTTGTTGGTCGATATGACGTATCTGTCATTCATATTGACTTCTGTGGGCGCCGGCTTCAAAGCGGCTGCCCGCGATCCACCTTGCTGCTGAGGATGATCGAGGTGGTGGTTTTTTCCACGCCTTCAACGCTGCCGATCTGGTCGAGCAACTGGTCCAGTTGCTCGGGCGAGTCGCTGCGCAGCCAGGCGACGTAGTCGAATTCGCCGCTGACCGCGCACAACTGCTGCACCTGGCCCATGGCGCTCAGGCGCCGCACCACGTCCTTGCCCGAACGCGGTTGTACCTTGATCCCGACATAGGCCTGCAGGCCACCATCGATCAGGCGCTGACCCAGGCGCACGCCGTAGCCGCTGATGACCTTGGTCTTTTCCAGACGGGCCAGGCGCGAAGTTACCGTGGTGCGCGCGATACCCAGTTGCCGGGCGAGCGTGGCGACGCTTTCACGGGCGTTGATCTGCAGCAGCGAGATCAGCTGGCGATCGATTTCGTCGAGGGCGACGGGGCGGCTGTCGGACATGGGCACTCTCTGGCAAGAGCCGCTTTGCGCGGCTCATGGAATAAGCGCGATAGCCTATCCATTGCCCTCACCCTGGGGCAAGGCGTCTGTGCTCAGCGCGCCTTGAAGCAGTGCTCGGCCTGGGGGAAGCTGCCGTCGCGTACTTCCCGGGCATAGGCGGCCAATGCCTGGGCAATCTGCGGCTGAAGGTCGGCAAAGCGTTTGACGAAGCGCGGTTGGTATTCACCGAACAAACCCAGCAGGTCCTCGGTGACCAGCACCTGGCCATCGCAGGCAGGCGAAGCGCCGATGCCGATGGTGGGGATTGTCAGCTCTTCGCTCACGCGGCGTGCCAGGGGTTCGGCGATGCCTTCGAGCACCACCGAAAAGGCACCGGCGGCCTGCATGGCCAGGGCGTCCTGGCGCACTTTGGCGGCGCCCTGGTCGTCGCGGCCCTGGGCCTTGAAACCTCCCAGGCAGTTGACCTGTTGCGGCATCAGGCCGACATGGGCCATGACCGGAATCCCACGGCGGGTGAGGAATTCTACGGTCTCGGCCAGCTCTTCACCGCCCTCAAGCTTGACGCCCTGGGCACCTGTCTCGCGCAGCAGCCGGGCGGCGCTGAGGAAGGCCTGTTCGGGTGAGGCCTGATAGCTGCCAAAGGGCAGGTCGATGACCACGCAAGCGCGCTGGGAGCCGCGCATCACTGCCTGGCCATGGGCAATCATCATCTCCAGGCTGACTCCCAAAGTGCTGGGCAGGCCATACAGCACCATGCCCACCGAGTCGCCGACGATAATCACGTCGGCTTCGGCATCTACCCAACGCGCCATCGGCATGCTGTAGGCGGTCAGCACCACCAGGTTGCCAGCGCCCTTGCGTTGCTGGATGGCGGGCACGCTCAAACGGTTTTCACGCACATGGCTACTCATCGGTCTCTCCTTGGGTTGTTCAACGAAGCCGGGCGCAGGCTACCATCGGCCTTCGTCGGCTCACTTGAGCAAAGGAGACAGGCATTGCCGCCAATGAGACAAAGCAGTGAAGTACCGCCGTTGCCGGACTTCCAGCAACTGCCGGGGCCGGTTTACCGGCGCATGTTTGCCATTCCGGCCGGCCATCGCGTGCAATTGCACAGACACCCCTGGGTGCAGTTCACCTACGCCAGCGCCGGCATCATGCAAGTGGTCACCGAGCAGCACAGCTACCTGCTGCCGCCGCAATGTGCGTTGTGGATACCGGCGGGGGTCGAGCACACCGCCTACAGCGACCAGACCATCGAGTTTCGCGGGCTGTACCTGGATGACTCGCTGCTCAATGGCTACCAGCGTCCTTGCGGTGTGGTGCAAGTCACGCCGCTGGTACGCGAGCTGATCGCCAAGGCCAACAGCTTTGCACCGCAATACCCTGCCCAAGGCGCCCAGGCGCGGCTGTTGCAGGTGCTCGTCGATGAGTTGCGCGAACTGCCCGAAGCGCCGTTCGGCCTGCCGCTGCCCAGTGATCCGCGCCTGCGCCGAATCAGCGAAGCCTTGCAGGCCAACCCGGCCGACAACCGCAGCATTGAAGACTGGGCGCAGCAGGTGGGGGCTTCGCGGCGCACCCTGGTGCGGTTGTTCCAGGCCCAGACGCAGTTGTCGTTCAGGGAGTGGCGCCAACGCTTGCGTCTGTTGGCGGCCTTGCCGTTGCTGGCGCAAGGCATGAGCGTCACGGCGCTGGCCAATGAGCTGGGCTACGACTCGGTGTCGGCGTTCATCGCCTTGTTCCAGCGCCACTACGGCAAGACCCCGGGCTTGTGGGCGGCAGAATTGCGCAGCTGACAGCGGGCACAAAAAAACCGCGCCATGCGCGGTTTTTTATTTGGTGGGCCCAGCAGGACTCGAACCTGCGACCAAGGGATTATGAGTCCCCTGCTCTAACCAACTGAGCTATAGGCCCCAGTGGACGCGGATTATAACGAGGGTTTCCGGGCTGTGCTATCCGAAAGATCTGAAAGTGCTATGCGAAGGAAACTCGCGGCAAATTCTTCGGGCGGCAGCGGCAGGCTGACGATGTAGCCCTGGATCTGCTCGCAGCCTTCGGCAGCGAGGAACTGCTGCTGAGCCTGGCTTTCCACCCCTTCGGCGATGATGGTCAGTTGCATGCTGCGGCCCAGGGCGATGATGGCGCGGGCAATTGCCGCATCATGAGGATCGTCGGGCAGGCCGCGGATGAACGACTGGTCGATCTTGAGGATATCCAGCGGCAGGCGTTTGAGGTAGCTCAGCGACGAGTAGCCGGTGCCGAAGTCGTCGATCGCCAGTTGCACGCCCAGGTGCTTGAGCTGATGGAGGATGGCCAGGGCTTCTTCGGCCTGGCTCATGATGAAGTTCTCGGTGATTTCCAACTGCAGGTCACCGGCCTTGAGCTGGTGGGTCTTGAGCAGTTGTTCGATGCGTTTGACCAGGCTTGGCTGGCGCAACTGAGCGCCGGCGAGGTTGACCGACAGCGGGCCGAACGCCAGGTAGTTATGCTTCCAGACCTGCATTTGCCGGCAGGCTTGTTCCAGTACCCAGTCGCCCAGTTGCAGGATCATGCCGTTCTCTTCGGCCAGTGCAATGAAGTGCTCCGGCGGGACGTCGCCGAACGTCGGGTTGGTCCAGCGGATCAGCGCTTCGGCGCCGACCAGGCTCTGGGTCTTGAGGCTGAATTTGGGCTGGTAGCACAGGCTCAGTTCATTGCGCTCGATGGCCCGGCGCAGTTCGTGCTCCAGAGCGATGCGCTCGCTGGCCTGGGCGGTGAGGTCGCGGGTGTAGGACTCGACCCGGTTGCGCCCCTTGGCCTTCGAGCGGTACATGGCGGCGTCGGCGTTGCGGATCAGCGAGGCGACGTCGGTGCCGTCCTGTGGATAAAGGCTGGTGCCGATGCTGGCGCTGGTGAAGAACTCATGTTCGCCAGCCTGGAACGGTGCGCCGAAGCAGGCCAGCAGTTTGTGCGCGATGTGCTCGGCATCACTGGGCTGGTGCAGGCCGGGCAGCAGGATGATGAACTCGTCGCCGCCCAGGCGTGCGACGGTATCGATGTCGCGCACCTGTTCCTTGAGCCGCTGGGCGATGCCTTTAAGCAACAGGTCGCCGACCGGATGGCCGAGGCTGTCGTTGATGTGCTTGAAGCGATCGAGATCGAGAAACAGCACCGCGCCCTGGCGCTTGGAGGCCTGGGAACAGTTGAGCGCGGCCTGCAGGCGGCTTTCGAACAGGGTGCGATTGGGCAGGCCGGTCAGCGGGTCGTGATGGGCCTGGTAATCGAGCTTGGCCTGGGCGTGCTTGAGGCTGGAGATATCGGCGAACACCGCGACAAAGTGGGTGATGGCGCGCTCGCTGTTGCGCACCGCGCTGATGGTCAGCCAACTGGGGTAAACCTCGCCGTTCTTGCGCCGGTTGTGGATTTCGCCCTGCCAATGGCCCTCGGCCGTCAGTTGGTGCCACATGGCCACATAGAAGGCGCTATCGTGCTGGCCGGAGGCGAGCAGCCGTGGGGTCTGACCCAGCGCTTCAAACTCGCTGTAGCCGGTGATTTCGCTGAAGGCGCGGTTGACCGCACTGATGCGCTGGTCGATGTCGGTGATCAACACGCCTTCGGCGGTGTTCTCGAATACGGTGGCGGCCAGTTGCAGTTTTTCCTGCATCAGGTGGCGCTCGGTGATGTCGCGGGCGATGGTCAGCATGCAATCGACCCCGGCAATCGGCAGCGGCCTGGCTGACAGTTCGCAGAGGCGGATCTGGCCGTCGCTGCGGCGGATATGGCAGCTGAAATCACGCACGAAGCCGTCGCGCTGGAGCATGTCCAGCAGCCGCCGGCGCTCGTTGAGGTCGACCCAGATACCCAGGTCCAGGGAGGTGTGGTCCAGCGACATGTGGGTGTCGTAGCCGGTCAGGCGGCAGAAGCCTTCGTTTACTTCGATCAGCAAACCGTCACTCTGGCGCGACAGCAACAGGCCGTCGGGGGAGGCGTGGAAGGCCTTGGCGAACTTCTCTTCGGAGGTCTGCAGCTGCTCCTGGGTTTCTTTCAGCTGGCTGATGTCGCGTACTGCCACTACCAGCGCCGGCGTGCTGTCGAGCTGGAAGGTCTCGGCGGAAGTCAGGCCGGTGAACAGCTGGCCGTTGTTGCGCCGGAAGAGCATTTCCAGGTTGCGGATGCTGCCTGCCTGCAAGCGCTTGAGCAGGTCCGGGCCAACGCCGTCGATGCCCCAGATGTTCAGCTCGGTGGCGGTGCGGCCCAGCACTTGCGCCGGACTCAGGCCGATCTGTTCTTCAAAGGCCTCATTGACTTCCAGCAGGCAGCCGTCGCTCATCCGGGCGATGACCAGGATATCCGGGCACTGCTGAAACACCGAGGCGAACTTCTGCTCCGACAGGCGCAGGGCTTCTTCGGCGTTCTTGGTTTCGCTGATGTCGATCATCAGCCCGCGCATCACTGGTTTGTGCCCGTGTTCGATGAGGCTGACGATATCGCGCACCCACAGGCTGCGGCCGTCGGCGCGGATTACGCGGTAATCAAGGCTGTGATCGCGGCCGGCGGCGGTTTCGCTGTCGCAATAGGCCTGGGCCCAGAGGGCGTCGTCAGGGTGGATGATGCTGCGCCAGAAGCCCGGGCGCAGCCACTGGTTCAACGGGTAGCCGAGCAGGTCTTCGGCATGGGGCGAGACGTAGCTGTAGGTGAAGTCGTTGGCGTCGGCTTCCCAGGCAATGGCCGAAAGGCTTTCGACCAGGCCGCGGTAGTGGTATTCGCTGCTGCGCAGTTCCTGCTCAAGGGCGATGCGCCGGGAAATCTCCGAGCTCAGGCGGCGGTTGACGCGGATCACCGCAGCAAGGATGGCGATCATCAGCAGCAGGGCGGGCAGGCCGTAGATCAGCAGGTCGTACCACAGCGTGCGGTGGTCAAGCACTTTGCCGACCCAGCGCTCCTGGATATTGCTGATTTCGCCGGGGCTCATGTCGGCCATGACCTTGTCGAGAATGCCGACGAGGATCTTCTGTTCCCGTGGCACTGCCATGGCCAGCTGATAGCGGTAGGGCGTTTCGCCGCTGACGTACAGGCCTTCGAGCTTGAGCTGACGCAGGCTCCATATGCTCGAGGCAAGGTCGCCCACCACGGCGTCCACTTCATCGGTGGCCAGGGCCTGCAGCGCCGAGCTGACATTGGGCAGGGCCACCAGGTTGAGGTCCGGGTGGTGGGTGCGCAACAGCTCGTGGGGCGCGTAGTTTTCCACCACGGCGATCTTCAGGCCGTAGAGGTCCTTGATGGTCCGTGGTTGCGGCCCGCCATCATGGGCGAGGATGACGATCGGAAAATCCAGGTACGGGCGGGTGAAGGCCAGAAAGCTCTGGCGCTCTGGGGTCGACATGATACCGGGCAGCAGATCGAGCTTGTTCTGCCGGGCCTGCTCGAGCACGGCAGTCCAGCTGATCGGCTCGATCGGCTTGAACTGCACGTCCAGGCGGTCCTGGATAAGGGCAATGTAGTCGGCGGCCAATCCCTGGTAGCGACCGTCCTGGTCCCGGTATTCAAAAGGTGGCCAGGATGCATCGACGCCCAGGCGCAGCTGCGGGTGTGCGCTGAGCCAGGCTTGTTCTTCCTCAGTCAGGGTCAAGGCGCCGGCAGTTGCACTCCAGACGAGCAGGAGAGCCAACAGAAGGGCCGGCATTCGGGGCATAACGGCCTCGTCACACAGGTGGATTGATTCGAGTGTAGACGGGCATTTCAGCGGCGGGGTAGTGGGCAAAGGCTGAAAAGCGCCGTTCGCCGGAAAAGAAAAACCCCGGCCTGGGCCGGGGTTTGTCATCACTCGTCGAGGAAGGAGCGCAGATGCTCGCTTCGCGTCGGATGGCGCAGCTTGCGCAGCGCCTTGGCTTCAATCTGACGGATCCGCTCGCGGGTCACGTCGAATTGTTTGCCGACCTCTTCGAGGGTGTGATCGGTGTTCATGTCGATACCGAAACGCATGCGCAGCACCTTGGCTTCGCGTGCGGTCAGACCGGAGAGCACGTCACGGGTCGCTTCCTTGAGGCTTTCGACCGTGGCCACATCGATTGGCGACTGCATGGTCGAGTCTTCGATGAAGTCACCCAGGTGCGAATCTTCGTCGTCACCGATCGGGGTTTCCATGGAGATCGGCTCTTTGGCGATCTTCAATACCTTGCGGATCTTGTCCTCAGGCATTTCCATGCGCTCACCCAGCTCTTCCGGGGTCGGTTCGCGACCCATTTCCTGCAACATCTGCCGGGAAATACGGTTGAGCTTGTTGATCGTCTCGATCATGTGCACCGGAATACGGATGGTGCGGGCCTGGTCGGCGATCGAACGGGTGATCGCCTGGCGAATCCACCAGGTGGCATAGGTCGAGAACTTGTAGCCACGACGGTATTCGAACTTGTCCACCGCCTTCATCAGGCCGATGTTGCCTTCCTGGATCAGGTCGAGGAACTGCAGGCCGCGGTTGGTGTACTTCTTGGCGATCGAGATAACCAGACGCAGGTTGGCCTCGACCATTTCTTTCTTGGCGCGACGAGCCTTGGCTTCACCGATCGACATGCGACGGTTGATGTCCTTGATCTCGGCGATGGTCAGGCCGGTTTCGCTTTCGAGGTCGATCAGCTTCTGCTGGCAGGCCACGATGGCGTCGCTTTTCTCACCCAGGGCAGCCGCCCATTTGGTGCTGCGCTTGGCCAGGTCGCTGGCCCAGGTCTGGTCGATTTCGTTGCTCGGGAACAGGCGCAGGAAGTCGGCACGTGGCATGCGCGCGTCACGGACGCACAGTTGCATGATGGCGCGTTCTTGCTGACGCAGGCGGTCCAGGGCGCTACGAACGCGCTCAACCAGGGCTTCGAACTGCTTTGGTACCAGCTTGATCGGCATGAACAGCTCGGCCAGATCAAGCATCGCCTTGAGGCTGTCCTTGTGGCTGCGGCCGTTCTTCTTCAGCACCTTGAGGGTAGCGTTGAGCTGATCCTGGACGGCACCGAAGCGCTGTTGCGCGACGACCGGATCCGGACCGCTTTCGACTTCTTCCTCTTCGTCGCTGCTTTCCTCTTTCTCTTCCTCGTCGTCGTCAGCATCGGCCTTGGCCGGGGCTTTCGGGTCGATCGGCGGCGGCACCTCGGCCGGCGGCGCGATGCCGTCGTCCGGGTCGATGTAACCGCTGAGAACGTCGGACAGGCGGCCACCTTCGGTGGTGACGCGATCGTACTCGGAGAGGATGTGCTCGACCGTACCCGGGAAGTGGGCGATAGCCCCCATGACTTCACGAATACCTTCTTCGATCCGCTTGGCGATTTCGATTTCGCCTTCGCGGGTCAGAAGCTCGACGGTACCCATTTCACGCATGTACATGCGCACCGGGTCAGTCGTGCGACCAATATCGGTTTCCACAGCCGCCAACGCTGCGGCGGCTTCTTCAGCTGCGGCTTCGTCGGTGTCGGCTTCGGCCAACAAAAGGGCATCCGCATCCGGAGCACTCTCGAATACGTTGATCCCCATGTCGTTGATCATGCGGATGATGTCTTCCACCTGCTCCGGATCTGAAATATCCTCTGGCAGGTGGTCGTTGACCTCCGCGTAAGTCAGGTAGCCCTGCTCACGACCGCGGGTGATCAACTCTTTGATGCGAGACTGCTGTTGCGCTTTTCCGGACATAACACCCTATCCACTGAAGGTCTTGGCGGGCAAAAAACAAGCCGAGGATTATACCCGAGCTAGGACCTCACGCGCCAGTTGAGGTCGGGGTTTGTGCGGGAACATTACGGCTTAACAGGTCACGCAGCTGATTTTTTTCCTCTGCGCTCAAGTCACTTTGACGTGCTTTCCTGAGCAGATGTTCCAGGCTGCGCTCGCGTTGGCGAGCGGACAAGCTAGTTATGGTGTCGAAAAACTGTTGTTCAAGGTTATCGGCATCGATCAGCCATTCCTTTTCTGCCAATGCCCTTAGCAGGCGGCCCTGTTCAGTGCCATGCCAGCGGGCGATCAGCTGTAGTGAGCGTAGCTCAGGATTCTTTTGCAACGCCTCGAGCAGGGCTACCAGCAGCTGGGCATAGACGTGTTCTTCGGCCGCCAGCTGGCTGGCATCTTCGACCTTTTTCGCCAGTTGCGGGTGATGCAGCAAGGTGCGCAGGGCGCTCAAGGTCGGCGGTTCTACCGAGGTCGGCACCCGTGGTGGCGCATCCTGGCGCTGGCCATTGCGCTCCCAGGGCTTGCCCTTCTTGTCCCAGGGTTTGCCGTCCCACTTTTTCTTGCCGCCCTTGTTCGGTGTCCACTGCTGTTGTGGCGCGGCGTACTCGGGCTGGTGAAAATCAGCGTAATCCGGTGTGTAGTCGGGAATCGCGTCGTAATCGATGCCCGGGTCGTAACTGGGTGGAGCTTCCGCCGGTGCAGTGTGCGCCAGTTGTTCGACCTGCTGGTTGTCCAGGCCGGTGATTTCCTTGAGGCGGTTGCGCATCAAGGCGCGAAGATTCGCCCCGGGCACTTTTTCGATCAACGGTGCAGCGAGGGTGGCCATGTGTGCCTTGCCCTCGAGCGAGCGCGGGTCAGCTTCCTCGGTCAACTGCTGGAAAAAATAATCGGCCAGCGGCTGCGCATGCTGATTGATGCGCGCGCGGAAGGCATCGGTGCCTTCGGCGCGTACCAGGGTGTCGGGGTCTTCGCCTTCGGGCAAAAACAGAAAGCGCGCCTTGCGCCCGTCCTGCAGGCTCGAAAGCGTTGCTTCCAGGGCGCGCCAGGCAGCATTGCGGCCGGCCTGGTCGCCGTCAAAACAGAACAGCACGCTCGGCACCACGCGAAACAGACGCTTGAGGTGCTCTTCGCTGGTGGCCGTGCCCAGGGTTGCCACCGCGTTGCGCAAGCCTTGCTGCGCGAGGGCGATGACGTCCATGTAGCCTTCGACCACGATGATCTCGTCGAGGTTGCGGTTGAACTTGCGCGCCTCGTACAGCCCGTACAGCTCCTGGCCCTTGTGGAACACCGGGGTTTCCGGGGAGTTGAGGTACTTGGGCTTGTCGTCGCCCAGAACCCGGCCGCCGAAGGCGATGACCCGGCCACGGCTGTCGCGGATCGGAAACATCACCCGGTCACGGAAGCGGTCGTAGCGCTTGCCGGACTCGGCGTTCTCGATCAGCAGGCCGGCATCAATCATGGCCTTTTGCTGCAAGGTATCGCTGCTCAAGTGTTTGAACAGGTTGTCCCAGCCGGGCGGGGCAAAGCCCAGGCCGAAGTCGCGGGCGATCTCGCCGGACAGGCCGCGGCCCTTGAGGTAGTCGACCGCGGATTTGCGCGTCGGATGGCTGCGCAGCGCCTGGCGATAAAATTCGGCGGCGGCTTCAAGCAGCGGGTACAGCGGTGAATCGACTGGTTGCCGGGGTTTGTGACCACGCCCGCTTTCTTCGCGGGGGATCTCCATGCCGGCGGCCTTGGCCAGTTCCTCGACGGCCTGGGGGAAATCCAGGTTGTCGTGGTCCATGATGAAGCCAAGGGCGTTGCCGCCCGCGCCGCAGCCAAAGCAGTAATAGAACTGTTTGTCGGGGCTGACGCTGAAGGACGGGGTCTTTTCCTTGTGGAACGGGCAGCAGGCCGTGAGGTTCTTGCCAGCTTTTTTCAGCTGCACGCGCGAACTCACCACATCGACGATGTCGGTACGGTTGAGCAGGTCGTCGATAAAACTCTGGGGAATCAGCCCGGCCATGGCACTCTCATCATCAGGCGATAAGCAAGTGTAATCGCTAATGCGGCGGGAACGGCTGCGCGTTCGAGCGATGTCGAATGGCGTAACACAAAATACGGAAAGACGTGCTCGTCTGCAGCCGGTGAAGGCTCGTCAGGAAGGACGTGCACAGCTGGCGTTGCGGCCAGTTCTGACGATTCAGGCAGGTTGTCCATGCTGCAGGGCAACAGGACGCCTTGGGCCCGAAGGCCAAAGGATCAAGCAACAACTGCCGGCAGCCCGGCTGTGGGCCGGGCGAGGCAGAAGCTTGCGACGGACGTCTGTATTAGTACAGACGAACGGCGCGGCGCTGTTCGCGCTGAACTTTCTTGGCGTGACGTTTAACAGCGGCTGCTGCTTTGCGCTTACGCTCAGAAGTCGGCTTCTCGTAAAATTCGCGGCTACGAACTTCAGCCAGAACACCGGCTTTTTCGCAGGAGCGCTTGAAACGACGCAGAGCTACGTCGAAGGGTTCATTCTCTTTAACTTTGACGGCTGGCATCCAGAGCTACCTTCATTCATTACCGGGGTCAACGAACTCGTGGCAAAAATGTGCGCTGGAGAACGTCGGTTTTTAAGGGTTGCGGATGTTAACCCTTAGCCGACCGGAATGCAAAGCCTCTGATCGAAAACCGCTGGTCGGCGTCGGGAGCGGGGACTATCATGCGCGCCTTCGAATTCAGCCTCAACAAGGCACGGACCCATGCTAGTACTGGGATTGGAAACATCCTGCGACGAAACCGGCGTCGCATTATACGACAGTGAACGCGGCCTTTTGGCCGATGCATTGTTCAGTCAGATCGACCTGCACCGCGTCTATGGCGGGGTAGTGCCGGAGCTGGCCTCGCGTGATCACGTCAAGCGCATGCTGCCGTTGATCCGCCAGGTGCTGGCCGAAGCCGACTGCGTCGCCACCGAGATCGACGCCATCGCCTATACCGCAGGCCCCGGCCTGGTCGGCGCACTCCTGGTGGGCGCTTCCTGCGCCCAGGCCCTGGCCTTTGCCTGGGGGATTCCGGCGCTTGGCGTGCATCACATGGAAGGTCACCTGCTGGCGCCGATGCTCGAAGAGCAGCCACCCGAGTTCCCGTTCGTCGCCTTGCTGGTGTCGGGCGGGCATACCCAGTTGGTGCGCGTCGACGGTATCGGTCAGTACGAGTTGCTCGGCGAGACCCTCGATGACGCCGCCGGCGAAGCCTTCGACAAGACCGCCAAGCTGATCGGCCTGCCGTACCCGGGTGGCCCGGAGATCGCTCGCCTGGCAACCCAGGGCGTGCCCGGGCGCTTTGTCTTCCCGCGGCCGATGACCGACCGCCCGGGGCTGGATTTCAGCTTCAGCGGCCTGAAAACCTTTGCCCTCAATACCTGGCAGCAGTGCCAGAGTGCTGGGGACGACGGTGAGCAAACCCGTTGCGACGTGTCGCTGGCCTTCCAGCAGGCGGTGGTGGAGACTTTGACCATCAAGTGCAAGCGAGCCCTCAAGCAGACCGGCCTCAAGCGCCTGGTGATCGCTGGCGGCGTCAGTGCCAACAAGGCCTTGCGCGCTTCGCTGGAAGACATGCTGGCTGGCATCAAGGGTAATGTGTACTACGCCCGGCCGCAGTTTTGCACCGATAACGGCGCCATGATTGCCTACGCCGGCTGCCAGCGTCTGGCCGCCGGGCAGCAGGAAAGCCTGGCGATCAGCGTGCAGGCGCGCTGGCCAATGGAGCAACTGGCGCCGCTGTGAAGCTGAGCGTTGCTCATGCGCTGGATTCAGAAATGCCGTTCGCGTCCGGCGAAAAGGTCGCGTAGATTGCCGCGGTGACGCCAGACGATCAGCACGGTCAGCACGCTGATTGGCAGCAACGCTTCCGGCTCACGCCAGGCCAGTAGTGGCAGGGTCAGTGGCGTTGCCACCAGCGCCGCCAGCGAGCTGGTACGGGTCAGGTAGAAGGTCAGCAGCCAGGCGCTGATGGCCAGCAAGGCGGCTGGCGGGTAAAGCCCCAGCAGCATGCCGGCGGCGGTGGCGACACCTTTGCCGCCGCGAAAGCGGAAGTACACCGGAAACAGATGGCCAATCACCGCGCACACGCCGATCCAGGCCTGTTGCTGCAGGTCGAGGCCAGCAAGATTGGCGACCAGCACGGGCAGCAGGCCCTTGCACAGGTCGCCAAGCAGGGTCAGGACCGCCAGTTTGCGGCCGGCCAGGCGCAGCATGTTGGTTGCACCGGCATTGCCTGAACCGCTCATGCGCGGGTCCGGGCTGCCATTGAGGCGGCTGAGGACGATGGCAAAGGACAGAGAGCCAAGCAGGTAGGCGCACAGCGCCAGTAACCAAAACATGCTAACCATTCCGGGCGAGGACGCCCTGATTCTAACGGCGCAACGCGCCCTTGTCGTGCTGTGGAGAGAAGTGCTTGGACAGAGTGTTCATCGAGGGGCTGGAAGTCGATACCGTGATCGGCGCCTATGACTGGGAGCGCGGAATCCGCCAGTGCCTGCGCCTGGACCTGAGCTTTGCCTGGGATAACCGCCCGGCCGCAGCCGGAGACGACCTGACCAAGGCCCTGGACTACGCCAGCGTGTCGGCGCGCATCCAGGCGTTTGCCGAGCAGTCCGAGTTCCAGTTGGTGGAAACCTTCGCCGAGCGCCTGGCGGCGGTGCTGATGAGCGAGTTCCAGATTCCCTGGTTGCGCCTGAAACTGACCAAGCCTGGCGCGGTACCGGCCGCCACTGGGGTCGGCGTGGAGATCGAGCGCGGATGTCTCTGAACAGGGTTTACCTCGGGCTGGGCAGTAATATCGAGCGCGAGCGGCACTTGACCGCCGGGCTCGATGCCCTGGCCGAAATGCTCACCGACATGCACTGTTCGGCGGTGTTCGAAAGCCAGGCGGTGGGCATCAAGAGCGGACCGTTCTTCAACCTGGTGGTCAGCGGTTTGACCGAGCTGCCGCTGATGGAACTGGATCGCCGGCTCAAGTTCATCGAGGCCGACAATGGCCGCTACGCCCCCGAGCGCAAAGGTCTGCCGCTGGATATCGACGTGCTGATGTACAACGACCTGCATGGCAGTTTCGACGGGCTGGTATTGCCGCGGGCAGAGATTCTCAAGAACGCATTCGTGTTGTGGCCGCTGGCGTTGATTGCGCCAGCGCTTAAGCACCCGGGTGCGGGCATAACCATGGGCCAGCTGTGGGCCGAGGCGCAAATCGAGCAAGTGCTGGCGCCGGTGCCGTTCGAGTGGCGTGGGCAGCAGTTGACCGGTCTTTAGCTTCGATCGCGGGGCAAGCCCGCTCCCACAGGATTGTAGGAGCGGGCTTGCCCCGCGATAGGTTCAGCGCCCGAGACCTTCCTTGTACGCCTTCAACGCCTTCAGCCGCTCGCCCTTGAGCGCCTCGCCCAGCGCCTGCCCGGTCAGCCCTCGTTGCACCAGCGGTTGCACCTGAACTGCACGCGCCGCCGCCGCTGCGCCGCGCAGGTAATCAGCCTGTGGATAATCACGTTGCTCCAGGCCCTTGCGGCCGCGGGCGTCCATCTCGCAGGCGACGATAAACTCCTCGAAACGCTGCGGCCGGCGGTACACATCGAAGCTTTGCAGCAGCTCCAGCAAGGTCGAGGCGCGCAGTTCCAGGGCCCGGTGGCAGTGGGTGTGATATTCCCCGACCAGCAAGGCCAGTTCCTGGCATTCACGGGGCGCCTTGAAGCGCTGGTTCACCGCCTTGATCAACTTCAGCCCGCGTTGCTCGTGAGCGATGTGCCGTGGCCATTCTTCCTCTGGGGTAAGGCCCTTGCCCAGGTCGTGCAGCAAACAGGCCCAGCGCACGCTCAGGGGCTGCTGGTGCAGGGCGGCTTGCTCGAGCACCGAGAGGGTATGGATGCCGCTGTCGATCTCCGGGTGATGGGCCTCAGGCTGCGGCACCCCGAACAGCGCATCGAGCTCGGGCATCAGTTGCTTGAGGGCGCCACAATCGCGCAGCACCTGGATGAATACCTGGGGTTGGTCCTCCATCAGCGCCCGGGCGATTTCCTTCCAGCTGCGCTCGGCAGTCAGGGCTTGCAGTTCGCCTGAATCTCCCAGTTCGCGCATCAGCTCGATGGTTTCCGGGGCCACGCTAAAGCCCATGCCGGCATAGCGCGCGGCAAAGCGGGCGACGCGCAGCACGCGCAAGGGATCTTCGGCGAATGCCGGGGAAACATGGCGCAAAATTCGGGCTTCTAGGTCTTTCTGGCCGTTATACGGGTCGCAGATATTACCCTCGTCGTCCTCGGCCATGGCATTGATGGTCAGGTCGCGGCGGATCAGGTCCTGCTCGAGGGTAACCTCGGGGCTGGCGTGGAAGGTGAAGCCGCCATAGCCGCGTCCGCTCTTGCGCTCGGTGCGCGCCAAGGCGTATTCCTCACCGCTTTTGGGGTGCAGGAACACCGGGAAATCCGCCCCGACCGGGCGATAGCCCAGGGCTTGCATTTGTTCCGCCGTGGCGCCGACCACGACCCAGTCGATATCACTGACCGGCCTGCCGAGCAGGCGGTCGCGTACGGCGCCGCCGACTTTGTAGATCTGCATGTAGAACCTCCGTTGATGCCACAGGATAACCTGTCTGGCAGCAACGGAGGGCGTGCTAGAGGTGCACTACCGCCAGGTCCAGGCGACCATAGTCAGCTTCGCCGTGCTCGCCTTTGGGCGGCACATGGTGGGTTTTCATCACCTGCTCGCCCTGCAGGGTCTCCAGGTGGATGTCAAAGCCCCAGAGGCGGTGCAGGTGCTTGAGAACCTCCTCGGTTGAGTCGCCCAGGGGTTTGCGGTCGTGTTGCTGGTGGCGCAGGGTCAGCGAGCGGTCGCCGCGACGGTCGATGCTCCAGATCTGCACGTTGGGTTCACGGTTGCCGAGGTTGTACTGGGCGGCCAGGGTCTCGCGGATGATCCGGTAGCCACTTTCGTCGTGGATGGCCGGTACCAGCAGGTCTTCGCGCTGATCGTCATCGAGGATGCTGAACAGCTTTAGGTCGCGGATTACCGTCGGCGACAGGTACTGGAGAATGAAGCTTTCGTCCTTGAAGCTGCTCATGGCGAACTTGATGGTCGACAGCCAGTCACTGCCGGCGATGTCGGGGAACCAGCGGCGGTCCTCTTCGGTAGGGTGTTCGCACATGCGGCGGATGTCGCGGTACATCGCAAAGCCCAGGGCATAAGGGTTGATGCCGCTGTAATAGGGGCTGTCGAAGCCTGGCTGGAACACCACGCTGGTGTGCGACTGCAGGAACTCCATCATGAAGCCTTCGGTCACCAGGCCTTCGTCATACAGGTCGTTCATCAGGGTGTAGTGCCAGAAGGTTGCCCAGCCTTCGTTCATCACCTGGGTCTGGCGCTGTGGGTAGAAGTACTGGGCGATCTTGCGCACGATACGCACGATTTCACGCTGCCAGGGTTCGAGCAGCGGCGCGTGTTTCTCGATGAAGTAGAGGATGTTCTCCTGGGGTTCGGCCGGGAAGCGTGCGTTGTCGCGGTCGCTGTTCTTGTCGGCGCCCTTGGGAATGGTGCGCCACAGGTCGTTGATCTGTTTTTGCAGGTGCTCTTCGCGTTCCTTCTGGCGGCGCCGCTCTTCTTCGGCGGAGATCGGGTAGGGCCGCTTGTAGCGGTCGACACCGTAGTTCATCAGCGCGTGGCAGGAGTCGAGCAGGTCTTCGACGGCATCGATGCCATGGCGTTCTTCGCACTGGGTGATGTACTGCTTGGCAAACACCAGGTAGTCGATGATCGAGCTGGCGTCGGTCCAGGTGCGGAACAGGTAGTTGCCCTTGAAGAAGCTGTTGTGCCCGTAGCAGGCGTGGGCAACCACCAGGGCCTGCATGCAGATGGTGTTTTCTTCCATCAGGTAGGCGATGCAGGGGTCGGAGTTGATCACGATCTCGTAGGCCAGGCCCATCTGACCGCGGCTATAGGACTTTTCAGTGCTAAGAAAGTGTTTGCCGTAGGACCAGTGGTGATAGCCCAGCGGCATGCCGACGGAGGCGTAGGCGTCCATCATTTGCTCGGCAGTGATCACCTCGATCTGGTTGGGGTAGGTGTCCAGGGCGTAGCGCTCGGCCAGGCGGCTGATTTCCCGGTCATAGGCCTGGATCAGTTCGAATGTCCATTCGGACCCGGTAGAAATAGGGTGGCGCTTCTGCTCTCTAGCGGTCATGTCACTAACCTGCGCTGGAAGAGTTCACGGAAGACCGGATAGATATCGCCGGCCGACACCAGCTGCTGCTGGGCGAACGTATCGGCAAAGGCTTCGCCGATACGCTCATACTCGTACCACAATGCCTGATGTTCGCGAGGGGTGATCTCAACGTAAGTGTAGTACTGGACGAACGGCATGATCTGCTTGGTAAGAATCTCGCGGCAGATCGGCGAGTCGTCGTTCCAGTTGTCGCCGTCTGAAGCCTGGGCGGCGTAGATGTTCCATTCATTGGCCGGATAGCGCTCGGCCATGATTTCCTGCATCAGCTTCAGGGCGCTGGAGACGATGGTGCCGCCGGTTTCCCGAGAGTAGAAAAACTCCTCTTCGTCTACTTCGCGGGCGCTGGTGTGATGGCGGATGAACACGACTTCGATCTTGTCGTAGTTGCGCTTGAGGAACAGGTACAAAAGGATGAAGAAGCGCTTGGCGATGTCCTTGGTGGCCTGGGTCATGGAGCCGGAAACGTCCATCAGGCAGAACATCACCGCCTTGGAACTGGGGTTGGGTTGCTTGACCAGCAGGTTGTACTTGAGGTCGAAGGTGTCGAGGAACGGCACGCGGTGGATGCGCGCGCTCAATCGCTCGATTTCCGCTTCAATTTCCTGAATATCGCCGAAGTTGTCCGGTTCTTCGCGCTTCAGGCGCGCCAGTTCTTCTTGCGCCTCACGCAGTTTTGCCCGGCTGCTGCCGGACAGGGCGATACGCCGGGCATGGGCTGAACGCAGGGTGCGGATGATGTTGATGCGTGACGGGTTGCCTTCGTTGCTGATACCGGCGCGCACGGTCTTGAAGGTGTCGGTGCCGGTCAGGTGACGTTTGACCAGGTTGGGCAGTTCGAGGTCTTCGAACATGAACTCGAGGAATTCTTCCTGGGTAATCTGGAAGACGAACTCGTCCATGCCTTCGCCAGAGTTGCCGGCCTTGCCGCGGCCGCCGCCCCCGCCGCCTCCTTGCGGACGGGCGATATGCTCGCCCGCGGTGAATTCCTTGTTGCCAGGGTGCACCACGGTCTGCTTGCCGCCGCGGCCATGGTGCAGCACCGGCTCGTCGATGTCGCGACCGGGAATGCTGATCTGCTCGCCATGCTCCATATCGGTGATGGAGCGGCGGCTCACGGCCTCCTCGACGGCCTTCTTGATATGGTCACGGTAACGCCGCAAAAAGCGCTGGCGGTTGACCGTGCTCTTGTTCTTGCCGTTCAGGCGTCGGTCGATCACATAGCTCATAGGCCCCTCCGGGAGTAGGCGGTAGCTGCAAGCTGTAAGCTTCAAGCTTCAAGTTGGATCACCGCTGCCCCCGCAAGCCGACACGTATTTGACCTACGTGCGCGACTTGCAGCTGACAGCTTGCAGCTTGGCGCTTATTGCGATTTTCTGACTCGCAGGTACCATTCCGAGAGCAGCCGAACTTGCTTGTCTGTGTAACCGCGTTCCACCATTCGGGTGACGAAGTCGTTGTGCTTTTGTTGATCCTCTTTGCTGGCCTTGGCGTTGAAGCTGATGACCGGCAGCAGGTCCTCGGTGTTGGAGAACATTTTCTTCTCGATCACCACCCGCAGTTTTTCGTAGCTGAGCCAGGTCGGGTTCTTGCCGTTGTTGTTGGCCCGGGCGCGCAACACGAAGTTGACGATTTCGTTGCGGAAATCCTTCGGATTGCTGATGCCGGCCGGCTTCTCGATCTTCTCCAGCTCTTCGTTGAGGGCGATGCGGTTGAGGATTTCGCCGGTTTCCGGGTCGCGATACTCCTGGTCCTGGATCCAGAAGTCGGCATACAGCACGTAACGGTCGAAGATGTTTTGCCCGTACTCGCTGTAGGACTCCAGGTAAGCGGTCTGGATTTCCTTGCCGATGAACTCGATGTAGCGCGGTGCCAGGTACTCTTTGAGGTAGCGCAGGTAGCGTTCGCGCACTTCGGCCGGGAACTGTTCCTGTTCGATTTGCTGCTCCAGCACATACAGCAGGTGCACCGGGTTGGCGGCAATTTCGTGAGGGTCGAAGTTGAACACCTTGGAGAGGATCTTGAAGGCGAAGCGGGTCGACAGGCCGTTCATGCCTTCGTCCACTCCAGCGGCGTCGCGGTACTCCTGGATCGACTTGGCCTTGGGATCGGTGTCCTTGAGGTTTTCGCCGTCGTACACCCGCATTTTCGAGTAGATGTTCGAGTTTTCCGGCTCTTTGAGCCGTGACAGCACGGTGAACTGGGCGAGCATCTTCAGGGTGTCTGGCGCGCAATGGGCCTTGGCCAGCGAGCTGTTGAACAGCAGCTTGTCGTAGATCTTGATCTCGTCGCTGACCCGCAGGCAGTACGGCACCTTGACGATGTAGATACGGTCGATGAAGGCTTCGTTGTTCTTGTTGTTGCGGAAACTGTGCCATTCCGATTCGTTGGAGTGAGCCAGCAGGATCCCGGAGTAGGGGATCGCCCCAAGGCCTTCGGTACTGTTGTAGTTACCTTCCTGGGTTGCCGTGAGCAGCGGGTGCAGAACCTTGATTGGCGCCTTGAACATCTCGACGAATTCCATCAGGCCCTGGTTGGCCCGGCACAGCGCGCCCGAGTAGCTGTAGGCGTCGGCGTCGTTCTGCGGGTATTCCTCGAGTTTGCGGATGTCGACCTTGCCGACCAGGGCGGAAATGTCCTGGTTGTTTTCATCACCCGGTTCGGTTTTGGCCACGGCAATCTGGTTGAGGATCGACGGGTAGAGTTTGACCACTTTGAACTGGCTGATGTCGCCCCCGAACTCGGCCAGTCGCTTGGTCGCCCAGGGCGACATGATGGTGTTCAGGTAGCGTCGTGGAATGCCGAAGTCTTCTTCGAGAATGGCGCCGTCTTCAGCGGCGTTGAACAGCCCCAGGGGCGATTCGAATACCGGCGAGCCCTTGATGGCATAGAAGGGCACCTTCTCCATCAATTGTTTGAGCTTTTCGGCCAGGGACGATTTACCACCGCCCACCGGGCCCAGCAGGTAAAGGATCTGTTTCTTCTCTTCCAGGCCTTGGGCGGCATGGCGGAAATACGACACGATCTGGTCGATGCATTCTTCCATGCCATGGAAGTCTTCAAAGGCCGGATAACGGCGGATCACCTTGTTGGAGAAAATGCGCGACAGCCTTGAGTTGTTCGAGGTGTCGACCAGTTCCGGCTCGCCGATAGCCATCAACAGGCGTTCGGCCGCCGAGGCATAAGCGCTGCGATCGCTTTTGCAGAGCTCAAGGTACTCTTGCAGCGAAAGTTCTTCCTGACGGGTGGACTCGAAACGTTGTTGGAAGTGGCTAAAAATACTCATGACGTCACCTCGCTCGATACGTGGAGCCGACGCCGGATCAGTCAGCTGATGCTGGCATGCAATCGACACCGCCGATTGCTGTATACCCCCCAGAACACCTAGAACTCGCTACCGATGACCCGCACGCCGGTGTACCGGCTCTCCCCTTTTTGGATGGCCTGCGCTTAAGGATAGTTCGTTATCGGGGAGGTCAAGGGCGGTTGTACATGAAGTTCGCCATGACCGTTCGTCTGGCCAGGCGCGAGCCCGCACAGGACGCGGGCTGCGAGAGATGAAAAAAATTATTCGGCAGTGCCTTGGGCGGTTTCTGCAGGGTAGGTGCCACGCCACAGCTCGAAGCCGCCGTCGAGGCTGTAGACGTCGGAAAAGCCCTGGCTGATCAGGTAGGCGGCAGCGCTCTGGCTGGAGTTACCGTGATAGCAGACCACTACGGTGGGGGCATCGAGATCGGCAGTGCGGATGAAGTCCGCTACCGAGTGATTGTCCAGGTGGCTTGCGCCGGTAATGTGGCCGGCGGCAAAGGCTTGCGGGTCGCGAATATCGACCACGACCGCACCTTGCTCGCGCAGCGCCTGGGCCTGCTCGGGAGGGATGCGTTTGAATTCGCTCATGGGTACGGTTTCCTTCAGGACTGGTCGTTCATTCTAGCCGGTTGTGCGGACGCAGGCTGCGTGCGCGGGGTGCCTTGCTCGGTGCATTCACAGCGCTGCAATGCGCCGGTATCGACGTTGTACAGGGTCATCGCGCCACCCCAGACGCAGCCGGTGTCCAGGGCGATCACCCCGGGCTCCTTGCAACGCCCTTCAAGGGCGGCCCAATGGCCGAAGATGATCTTCACATGCCGTGAGCGGCGGCCCTTGTGGGCGAACCAGGGCTTGTAGCCGGGCGGGGCGGTGTCGGCGCCTTCCTTGCCCTTGAGGTCGAGCTTGCCTTCGCTGGTGCAAAAGCGCATGCGGGTGAAGTAGTTGGTGATCACCCGCAAACGGGTGACGCCGCTCAGGTCCTTGCTCCACTTGTTCGGCTCGTTGCCGTACATGCCATCGAGGTAGGGCTTGAAGCGATTGTCGTCGCGCAGCGCTTCCTCAACTTCGCCTGCCAGCTCCAGGGCCTTGCCCAGGGTCCACTGCGGCGGGATGCCGGCGTGCACCAGCACTACGCCGCGCTGCTCGTCGTAATGCAGCAGCTTTTGCCGGCGCAGCCAGTCGAGCAGTTCGCCAGCATCTGGCGCATCGAGAATTTCGCGCAGGGTGTCGCTTTTTTTCAGGCGCTCGATGTTGTGCCAGGCGGCCAGCAGGTGCAGGTCATGGTTGCCCAGTACGCACACCAGCGATTCGCGGATGGAATAAAGGAAGCGCAAGGTTTCCAGCGATTCCGGGCCGCGGTTGACCAGGTCACCGACCAGCCACAGGCGGTCGACCTTTGGATCGAAGCTCACCCGTTCGAGCAGGCACTTGAGCGGCTGCAGGCAGCCTTGCAGGTCTCCGACTGCGTATACCGCCATCAGTGCAGGGCTCCGGGGACGGCGAGGCGGAAGGGGGCAATGACTGCGTCGAAACGCTTACCGTCCTCGGCAAACATCTGATAGCTGCCCTGCATGGTGCCGACTTTGGTGCTGATGACCGCGCCGCTGCTGTAGGTGTGGCTTTGCCCGGGTTCAATGGCCGGTTGCTGGCCGATCACACCGGCGCCCTTGACCTCTTCGACATGGCCATCACCGTTGGTGATCAGCCAGTGTCGTGACATCAGCTTGGCGGTCACAGAGCCATTGTTCTTCACCGTAATGGTATAGGCGAAGGCGAAACGGTCGTTTTCGGGGTCGGATTGTTCTTTGAGAAAGCGGGTCACGACGCTGACGTCGATCTGGTAACGGGGATCAGACATGCAAGGGGCCTTGGCAACAGACGCGGATACGGCGATGGCGTCAGTCTAGGCTATCGGCGGGGTAGCCGGCCAGTCATGCGGGCATGACTGGCCTATGGCGCAGGTTACGCGGCGCCCTGTTGCTCGGCCAGCTTGTCGGCCAGGCGCACGAAGGCGGCGAGGTCGAGTTGCTCGGGGCGCAGGCTGCCATCGACGCCGGCAGCCTCAATGGCGTCGCTGCTGAGCAGGGCCTTGAGGGTGTTGCGCAAGGTTTTGCGGCGCTGGTTGAAGGCTTCGCGAACGATGCGTTCGAGCAGGCGATGGTCCTTGGCCGGGAACGGCAGGGTTTCGTGTGGCACCAGGCGCACGATCGCTGAATCGACCTTGGGCGGCGGGTTGAACGCGCCGGGACCGACGTTGAACAGGTGTTCGACCCGGCAGTGGTACTGCACCATGATCGACAGACGGCCCCAGTCACCACCGCCAGGGCCTGCGGCCAGGCGCTCGACCACTTCCTTCTGCAGCATGAAATGCATGTCGCGGATCAGCTCGGCGTTGGCCAGCAGGTGGAAGATCAGTGGCGTCGAGATGTTATACGGCAGGTTGCCGACCACGCGCAGGCTGTGGGGGGCAGCGCCGAGGGTGGTGAAGTCGAACTTCAGTGCATCGCCCTGGTGCAGGCGAAAGTTGTCGCGGTTAGCGAACTGCTGGTTGAGGATCGGTACCAGGTCTTTGTCCAGCTCGACCACGTCCAGCTGCGCGCCGCTGGCCAGCAGGCCGGAGGTCAGGGCGCCCTGGCCCGGGCCGATTTCCAGCATGCGCTCGCCGGCCTTGGCGTGGATCGAGCGCAGGATGCGGTCGATGACCCCGGCGTCGTGCAGGAAGTTCTGGCCAAAGCGCTTGCGCGCCTTGTGTTGGTATTGCTCGGTCATTTTCGGGTCTCGGCCATCTGGTAGGCGGTTTCCAGGGCGACCTGCAGGCTGCCGGTGTCGATCTTGCCGCTGCCGGCCAGGTCCAGGGCGGTGCCGTGGTCGACCGAGGTGCGGATGATCGGCAGGCCCAGGGTCACGTTGACCGCAGCGCCGAAGCCTTTGTACTTGAGCACGGGCAGGCCCTGGTCGTGGTACATCGCCAGCACTGCATCGCAGTGCTCCAGATATTTGGGGGTAAACAGGGTGTCGGCGGGCAACGGGCCGCGAAGGTCCATGCCTTCGCTGCGCAGGCGCGCCAATGTCGGTTCGATGGTGTCTATTTCTTCGTGGCCCAGGTGGCCACCCTCGCCGGCATGCGGGTTGAGGCCGCAGACCAGGATGCGCGGGTTGGCTATGCCGAACTTGTGTTGCAGGTCAGCATGCAGGATCCGCGCGACGCGCTCCAGGCGCTCGCTGGTGATGGCGTCGGCAACCTCGCGCAGCGGCAGGTGCGTGGTCACCAGGGCCACGCGCAGGCCGCGGGTCGCCAGCATCATCACCACTTGCGCGGTGTTGGTCAGGTCGGCGAGAAACTCGGTGTGCCCGGAAAAGGCGATACCGCTTTCGTTGATCACACCCTTGTGCACCGGTGCGGTGATCATCCCGGCGAAATACCCGTCCAGGCAGCCTTGCCCGGCGCGGGTCAGGGTTTGCAGGACGAATCCGGCGTTGGCTTTGTCCAGCTGGCCGGCGACAACCGGGTTTTGCAGCGGCGTGTCCCAGACATACAGGCTGCCTGCCGGAGCGGGCTGGTCGGGGAGGGCGTCGAGGCTCACCGGCAGCAGCGTGACGGCTACGCCCAACTGCGTGGCCCGCTCGGCGAGCAGGTCACGGCTGGTAATGGCAATCAGGGGGTGCGGCTGGGCTTGCGTGGCGAGCAGCAGGCACAGGTCAGGACCTATGCCGGCCGGCTCGCCGGGTGTGAGGGCGAAGCGCTGCGGTTTCACTGCGCGGCCTGATCGGCGCCAGGAAGCTTGATTTCGACGTAGGCTTCGTCACGGATCTGACGCAGCCAGGTCTGCAGTTCTTCATCGTACTTGCGGTTACGCAGTACGTTCATCGCTTGTTGCTCGCGGGCCTGTTCGGTGCTGTCGGTGGCGCGGCGGCCCAGCACTTCGAGCACGTGCCAGCCATACTGGGTCTTGAATGGCTTGGTCACCTGGCCCTGTTGGGCGTTGGCCATTTCTTCGCGGAACTCCGGTACCAGGGCGCTTGGATCGATCCAGTTGAGGTCGCCGCCATTGAGTGCCGAGCCAGGGTCTTCGGAGAAGCTCTTGGCCAGCGTGGCGAAATCCTCACCGTTTTGGATGCGGTCATAGAGCCGTTGCGCCAGTTCCTTGGTCGCCGCTTCGCTGCGAATCTCGCTTGGCTTGATCAGGATGTGGCGGACATGCACTTCGTCGCGCATGGTGGCACCACCGCCGCCGCGTTTTTCCTGCATCTTGATGATGAGGAAACCGGTAGGAATACGCAGTGGTTGAGTCACGTCACCAACGCTCAGGCTGCTGAGCAGCTTGGCGAGCTCCGGCGGCAACTGACCGGCTTTACGCCAGCCCATTTCGCCGCCTTCCAGGGCGTTTTCGCTGGCGGAGCTGGCGATTGCCATCTGGCCGAAGTCGGCACCGCTTTTCAGGCGCGAGTAGACCTCACCAGCCTTTTGCGCGGCCGCCTGGATCTGCGCCGAGTTGGCGCTTTCCGGGGTCGGGATCAGGATATTGGCCAGGCGCCATTCTTCCGACAGTTGCATCTGGCCTTGCTCCGAGGCGAGGAAGTTTTTCACTTCCTGCTCCGAGACCTGGATGCGCTCGGCAACCCGGCGCTGACGCACGCGGCTGATGATCATCTCGCGTCGAACCTGCTCGCGGGCATCTTCGTACGACAGGCCGTCGTGGGCCAAAGCGGCGCGGAACTGCTCCAGGTTCATGCCATTGCGCTGGGCAATGGTGCCGATGGCCTGGTTCAGTTCTTCGTCGGTGATGCGGATGCCCGAGCGATCGCCGATCTGCAGTTGCAGGTTCTCGACGATCAGGCGCTCGAGCACCTGTTGGTCCAGGACGCCGGCGGGCGGCACCTGGCCGCCACGCTTGGCGATGGTCTGCTGGACTTCGCGTACGCGGCTGTCCAGCTGGCTTTTCATCACCACGTCGTTGTCGACGATGGCCACAACGCTGTCCAGGGGTTGCACGGCGGCGTGCGCCGTGCCGGTCAGCAATACCGCGCCCAGCAACAGCGGGCGCAGACAATCAGTAAGCTTGGTCTTCACGAGTACGATAACCTTGAATGCCCTGGTCGAGGAAAGACTCGACCTTGTTGCCCACTACGCCGCCGAGGCCTTTCAGCACAATCTGCAGGAAGACGCCGTGGTCGCCTTTTTCGTTTTGCGGAATTGCCTGGCTGTAATCGTCGTAATCGATCCAGTAACGGTTGATCAGACGCAGCTTCCAGCAGCAGTTGTCATATTCGAAACCACCGAAGGCTTCCAGCGTGCGGTTGCGGTTGTAGTCATGCTGCCAGCGCGCGATCGCGGTCCACTGCGGAACGATCGGCCACATGACCGAGAAGTCATGCTGCTGGATCTTGTAGTAGTCCTTGATGTAGTTCGCGTCACCCGGCTGGCCATAGTCGCCACCACCTACCTGCCAGCGACCAGTGGCGCTGTTGTAGATGACCATGTCGTTGCGGTAGCGGTAACCGAGGTTGACCACCTTGTTGACGTTGTGTTCAGGCTGGTAATGGAACATCGCGCTGCCCGAACGGGTGCTGCGGCTGTCCGGATCCCAGTTGAAATCGGAATTGAAGCGCCAGTCGCGGTTGAAGCGGTATTCGTATTCCAGTGCGTACGGGGAAACATCCGACTGTGCGTCCTGACGGTCCTTGTAGGCAATGCCAGGCAACTGAACCTTGCGGTCCTTGAAGTACAGGGCCTGGCCAACGCTCAGGCGCTGACGTTCAAAGCCGTTCTCTTCGATCCAGCGGTTGGTCACGCCCAGCGACAGCTTGTTCTCGTCGCCGATACGGTCGTTGCCACTGAAACGGTTGTCGCGAAACAGCGAGGCGTAGTTGAAGGTGTACTCGCTGGTATCGAAGACCGGGATGTCCATCTGGTTCTTGTACGGGACGTACAGGTAGTACAGACGTGGTTCCAGGGTCTGGGTGTAGTTCTTGCCGAACCACTGGGTGCTGCGGTCGAAGTACAGCCCGCTGTCGACGCTGACGATCGGAACATCGCGATCCTGCGAAGAGTTGAACCGGCCGAATTCGCGCGGCTGGCCTGGTGCCTGGGCCTTGCCCTGACTGTCGAGGTCGAGGTCATAGTGGGTGTAGGCGTACTTCAGCGATGGCCGCACATAACCATAGCTTGCTTCCATCGGCAGGCTGATGGTCGGCGCCAGGTGCAGGCGAGTGCCGTTGGCCCGGGCCAGACCTGTGATGTTCTGGTCGATGCGGCCACCGTCAGCGCGAACGCTGGTATCGAGCTTGCCGTCCTTGTCGAAGACAGTGCCGTTCTTCAGATCACGCTCGAAGCGTACAGCCTCGGATTCGTAGGTGAAGTTCATCCCGCCCGGGTGGTAAGGCAGCATGCCGTTGAAAGTGACCTGCGGCAGGCGGTCATACGGGGTGATCTGCGAAATGGTCGCCAGCTCGAAAGCCTGCACGTTCAGCCGCGCGGTGTAGGTATCGCCGCGATAGGTCAACGCACCTTGCTGATTGACGAAGTCCCGGCTTTCGACACCGATCTGATCCGATTCCAGGTCCTGGAAGTAGAACGGGTCGCTGAAGTCGGTGTAGTCGACTTCAGTCATCAGGCGCTCGTCGAGGCCGCCCTTGTGCTGCCAGTTGACCATCCAGCGCTGATCTTTGTAGTCCGTCTGCAGCTTGCGGTCATCATCCTTGTCATTCAGGTAAGCACCACCGAACTGTCCTTCGCTGGACTTGGTCAGGTAGCGGAACTCGCCTTCCATCAACATGCCGCGCTTGGCCATGTAGCGTGGATACAAGGTGGCGTCGTAGTTTGGCGCCAGGTTGAAATAGTACGGCGTGACCAGCATGAAGCCGGTATCGCTGCTGGTGCTGAACGACGGCGGCAGGAAACCGGACTGGCGGCGGTCATCGATCGGGAAGTAGATGTACGGTGTGTAGAACACCGGGAAATCCTTGACCCGCAGGGTGACGTTGGTCGCGGTACCGAAGCCGGTGGCCGGGTTCAGGGTAATGTTGTTGCCTTTGAGCTGCCAGGCGTTGCTGTTTGGCTCACAGGTGGTGTAGGTACCATCCTTGAGGCGGATGATGGCGTTTTCAGCGCGCTTGGCGTACAGGGCGCTGCCGCGGATGCGCGACTTGTGCATCACGTATTCGGCGTTATCGACCTTGGCCTCACCGGTGTCGAGCTGGATGTCGGCGTGATCGCCGACCACCAGCGAACCGTTGTCGCGAATCTTCACATTGCCGCTCAGCTCACCACGGTTCTCGGCCTGGTACAGGTTGGCCTCGTCGGCCTCGACCTGCATGCTGCCCTGGCGCATGACCACGTCACCGGCGAGGGTGGCGATCTGCTGCTCCTGCTGGTAGCGCGAAACCTTGGCACCGATGAAGGTCGGCGACTCGTCTTTGGGCGTGGTGTCGGTCATGCCCGGACGGGTCGGCTCGATGTAGGCACCGGCGCAGTAAGGCCCGGTTTCGGCGAGCTGGGCTGGGGTGAGCTGGTCACGAGGGACCCAATCCAGGTGGCTGGCATCGGGGCTACGGGATTTCAGCACGCGGCCTTTGGCTTCGGTGACCAGCACCGGACCTTGAGCCTGCTCCTGGGCGACCTCGCCGGAGCCGGCTGGCGTTTCACCGGACGAGCTGGCGGCCGCCCCGGCGTGCACCGGGCGCGGCGGCAGTGCGGCGGCAGGGGTTTTGGGCTTGCAGTCCCAGCCTCCGGCAGCAGACACTTGGCAGTCGAACTGCTCTGCGGCAACCACGTATGGGGTGGCCAGAGGTTGCATCGCCAGCAAACCGCCGGTGACCAGCAACGGGAATTTTTTACGAAACGCGGGGGATTTCAATGCCATCTTATTAGTCCGGGCTTCCTGCGTGCCATCTGCCCGCGTGTGGGGCCGCACGCCTCTCGATGGTCTGAAAAAGATGCTGGATAATAAAGCATGACCCGCTTGACGGCTAGGGCCGTCGGAGACCCTTGTAATGCCCGATCACGATGTACGCTTGCAACACCTGAATGTCTGGCTCGCCGAGCAGCTGGCAAATCTGTTCCATAAACAGGGCTGGGGCACGGTTCCCGCGGGTAGCCTGACCGCCGCCAGCAGCGATGCGAGCTTTCGCCGCTACTTCCGCTGGCAGGCCGAAGGCCACAGCTTTATTGTCATGGATGCGCCACCGCCGCAGGAAAACTGCCGGCCATTCGTTGATATTGCCCACTTGCTGGCCACGGCCGAGGTCAATGTTCCGGTCATTCATGCCCAGGACCTTGAACGTGGTTTCCTGTTGCTCAGCGACCTGGGCACCCAGACCTACCTCGATGTGATCAACGCCGAGAACGCCGATGGTCTGTTCAACGACGCCATTGATGCGCTGCTGGCTTTCCAGCAGTTGCCGATGAACGCGCCGCTGCCAAGCTACGACGTGGCCCTGTTGCGCCGCGAGCTTGAGCTGTTCCCCGAGTGGTACGTCGGCCGTGAACTGGGCCTGGGCTTTACCGATGCGCAACTGGCCGCCTGGCAGCGTATCAGCAGCCTGTTGATCGACAGCGCCCTGGCCCAGCCAAAGGTGCTGGTGCACCGCGACTATATGCCACGCAACCTGATGGACAGCAAGCCAAACCCCGGCGTGCTGGACTTCCAGGACGCGGTGTACGGGCCGGTCACCTATGACATCACCTGCCTGTTCAAGGATGCCTTCCTGAGCTGGCCGCAGGCACGCGTGCAGGGCTGGCTCGAGGATTACTGGCAGCGCGCCCAGGCCAAGGGCATCCCGGTGCAGGCCGAGTTCGAGGACTTCCACCGCGCCAGCGACCTGATGGGCGTGCAGCGTCACCTCAAGGTCATCGGCATCTTTGCGCGCATCTGCCACCGCGACGGCAAGCCGCGTTACCTGGCCGATGTACCGCGCTTCTTTGCCTATATAGATGAAGTGATCGCGCGCAGGCCGGAGCTGGCCGAACTCGATGAGCTGATCGATAGCCTGCAGGCCGCAGCCGGAGCGCGTCCATGAAAGCGATGATTCTTGCTGCAGGCAAAGGCGAGCGCATGCGCCCGCTGACCCTGCACACCCCCAAGCCGCTGGTGCCGGTGGCCGGTATGCCGCTGATCGAGTACCACCTGCGTGCGTTGGCAGCGGCCGGCCTCAAGGATGTGGTAATCAATCACGCCTGGCTCGGGCAGCAGATTGAAGATCACCTGGGCGATGGTTCGCGCTGGGGCCTGAACATCAGTTACTCACCCGAAGGTGAGCCGCTGGAAACCGGCGGCGGTATCTTCAAAGCCCTGCCGTTGCTGGGCGATGAGCCTTTTGTGCTGGTCAATGGCGATATCTGGACCGAGTACGACTTCGCCGGCTTGCCGAAGCACCTCGACGGCCTGGCCCACCTGGTGCTGGTGGATAACCCTGGTCATCATGGCAAGGGCGACTTCTGTCTGGATAAAGGCCAGGTCAGCGATGCCGACGTCGATGCCGACACCCTGACCTACAGCGGTATCGCCGTACTCGCCCCACAGCTGTTCGCCGACTGCCAGGCCGGCGCCTTCAAGCTGGCGCCGCTGCTGCGCCAGGCGATGACGGCCGGGCAGGTCAGTGGTGAGCATTTCAGCGGACACTGGGTGGATGTCGGCACCCTGGAGCGGCTGGCCGAAGTCGAGCAACTGCTCGCTGAGCGCCGCTGACATGTTGTGGCCGAGCACAGTGATAGGTGCCGGAGCAGGCTTTGCCATCGCCAGTATTCCCGGGGCGTTGCTGGGGGCGTTGCTGGGCCAGGCGATGGACCGCCGTTTGCAGTTGCACAGTTGGGCGCATCTGCGTGAACGCCTGGGTGGGCGGCCGGTGCTGCGTGACGACGAGGTACTGTTCGTCCTGCTTGGGCGCCTGGCCAAGAGCGACGGACGGGTGGTCGATGGCCATATCCAGCAGGCACGGGTGGAGATGCAGCGCCTGGAAATGAGCGAACCGGCCAGGCGCCGCGCCATCGCCGCGTTCAATCGTGGCAAGGCTGGCAAGGAGCGCCTGGGTGTTCATCTGCGCCGCCTCAAGCAACAGCCGCATGCCGCCGAAGGCATGTTGCGCGCATGCTGGCGCATGGTCTGGGCTGATGGCCAGGCTGGCCGGCATGAACGCGAGCTGCTGCTGGCGTGGGGCCAGGCCCTTGGCTGGTCGGCAGCCAAGGTCCAGGCCCTGGCGCTGGACTATGAGCCGCAAAAGGCTGTGCTGGCCGATGGCACGCTGGGTTATCCACAAGCCTTGCGCATGCTTGGGGTCAGCGCCGACAGCGAAGCCGGGCAGATCAAACAAGCTTACCGGCGCCTGCTCAGCCGTCATCATCCGGACAAGCTGGTGGGCAATGGCGCAAGCCCCGCGCAGGTTCGCGAGGCCACCGAACGAACCCGCGAACTGCATCAGGCCTACGCCGTCATCCGTAAACGCCGTGGCTTCTAGTCGAGTTTTTCCGGGCTGAGCCAGCCGCGGATGCGGCGGAACAATTGCTCCTGTTCCGCCGCGCTGTTGCCTGGCATGGCGGTCAGGCTGACCTGGCGGTAGTTGGAGTCCTTCAAGCGTTTACTGGCTTGCAGGCGCTGCTCGGCGGCGCGCCTGGCCTGGGGCAGGGTGGCGTAGAAGAAGTCTGCGGTGGCTACCTTGAGGTTCGGCGCCAGGCTGTCCAGGCTCTGTTCGGCCTGGGCTGGCGTCTGCGCGGCGACCATTACCAGCTTCTGCACCTGGGCCGGTTGCCGTTCGCTCAAGTAACGCGCTGCCCAGTAGGCGCCGCTGCCGTTACCGAGCAGGACAATGCTGCGGGCATTCTGTTGCTGGGCATAAGCAACGGCCGCATCGAGGCGGGCGAAGATGCGTTCGGCATCGGCCTTGTCATCGTCGACCGGCGCCTTCGCTTGTTCGATACTTTCGCTGTTCTCGCTTTCGGCTGCCGTGGCTTGCTCGATACTGGCGTTGGCATTGGCCGGGGTGTCCTTGGCCGGTGCGCTTTCGCCTGGCTCGGCCTTTTTTTCCACTGCCGGGGGTACTTCGACGCGCGCCTGCGGGGCGCTGGCAAGCAAATCCGGCTGGGCCAGGCTCAGGCTGTGCCAACCGGCATCGGGAAACTTGCGCCGCAGCGGGCCGACGGTTTTCGGCCAGTCGGCATTTTCGCCAGCACCGGCAAGAATGATCAGGGCGCCTTCGGGTTCGGCAGTGTTGGCCGGTTTCCACAGGGCCAGGAAGCTGTCGCTGCCAGCCTGCAGGGTTTGCTGTTCGGCTGCAGGAACCTGGCGTTCCAGGGCCTGGGCGTCTTCCTGGCTGCGTTCGGCCAGCGGTTGGCGTTCGACTGCGGCAGGTTTGCTGTCGGCAGCCGCTTCTGGCGTTTCGCCAGCGGCTGCTTGTGCGGTACAAGGTAGTATCAGTGACAGGCATAACGCCGGCAGCGTCGTGCGATAAAGTGCGAACATGGATCGATCCAGGCCAGATTAATACCGGCAGCCTAATAGTATTTGCTCGGGACGGCCATGCTCGGTGGCCGACCTACCCTTGATGAGAGTGCAGATGAAGCTTTTGCGCTGCCTGTTGCTTATCGGCTGTTTTTGCCTGCCCTTGATCACAGGGGCAGCTTCGCCTGCCGCGCCTGCGCAGGTTGTGCTGGAGCCGGCCCAGCAGCAATGGCTTGAGCAACACCGCAGCCTGCGCGTCGGGCTGGTGCTGCAGGCACCTTTTGCCCAGTTCGACCGGCGCCTGCAGCAGCTCTATGGGGTCAACGTCGAGCTGATGAACTGGCTTGGCCGTTCGCTGGGGCTGGACCTTACCTGGCGCAACTTTGCCGATCAGGCCGCCCTTGAGCACGCACTGCTGGCCGGCGAAGTCGATCTTGCCCCAGGCTTGACCCAGACCCCGGCCAGCCTGCTCCTGTGGTTGTTCAGCGATCCCTACATGCGCGTGCCGCAATTGATTGTCGGCCCGCGTACTGGCGCGGTGGCGGTTGATCTGGAGAAGCTCGCCAGTACCGATCGGGTCGCCGTGCGCATGCCCAGCACTGTCGCCGACTACCTGCGTGCCACCTACACCAACCTCAACCTGCAAGGCGTGCCTCAGGAGCGCCAGGCGTTGCAGCTGGTGCTCAGCGAACAGGCGCGGTTTGCCGTGGTAGATGAAGCGCAGTTGAGCCGTCTGTCTCGGGAAAGTGAATTCAGCGAGCTGGTGGTGGTCGGTGATATCGGCCTGCCGCAGTTGCTGCGGGTCGGCTCGCGCCGGGACTGGCCGGAGCTGGCCGAGATTCTTGAGCGCGGCCTGCAGGCCGTTCCGGCCAAGGACCTGGAGCAACTCCACCAGCGCTGGCTGGAGCCTAAATACCCGCGCCTGAGCGAATCCCCGGGCTTTTGGCAGAACCTGGGTCTGTTGCTGGCGGCGCTGCTGTTCAGTTGCGTGGCCTTCGTCATTTGGCAGCGTCGGCAACTACAGCAGCTCGAGCACAGTTTATTGGCCACCCGCGACACCCTGGCCCAGCGCCAGGCCCGCGAAGAAGCCTTGCGCCTGAGCCAGTTTTCCATCGACCAGAGCACCGTGGGCATTCTCTGGGTCAACTGGGACAGCCATGTGCGCTATGCCAACCGGGCCGCCGAAAGCATGCTCGGATACCCCTCGGG
Organism: Pseudomonas sp. B21-035; assembly: GCF_024748945.1. Classification (NCBI taxonomy): domain Bacteria; kingdom Pseudomonadati; phylum Pseudomonadota; class Gammaproteobacteria; order Pseudomonadales; family Pseudomonadaceae; genus Pseudomonas; species Pseudomonas sp. B21-035. Next base: position 5,298,498 of record NZ_CP087179.1, on the reverse strand, counting down.
GGCGCTGATCGATCGGCCGCTGATTGATTTCGAGCCGAACCTGCACATGGACCGCTGGCTCGATCTGTGGAAGCGTGCCCGTGCCAGCGATGAAGCCCCGCAGCATTTTGAAACCCGGTGCCTGCGTGCCGATCGCAGCCTGCTGCCGGTGGATGTGTCGCTGAGCTTTCTGCGCTTTCGTGATGCCGAATACCTGGTGGTGTTTCTTGCCGATGTCACCGAACGCAGGCGCGCCCTGGCGGCGCTGCGCGAGAGCGAGGCACGGCTCAAGGGTATTGCCGGCAACGTACCCGGCCTGGTGTTTCGCCTTGAACGCAACCCGGCCGAAGGCGAGCTGGAGTTCCCCTACATCAGTGAAGGCAGTGAAGCCCTGGTGGGCTATGCGCCTGCGGCGTTGCAGCATCCGGACATGGGCCTGCGCAATCTGGTGCACCCTGACGACCGCGCCGATTACCACCGGGTCCAGGACCTGGCCCTGGCCACTGACAGCGACTGGTCCTGGCAAGGGCGGATCCTGACCCGCCAGGGCGAGCAGCGCTGGGCCGACATCAAGGCCAGTACCCGCACCCTGGCGGATGGCCGGGTGGTCTGGGACGGAGTGGTCTGGGACATCAGCCAGAGCAAGCGGGTCGAACTCGAGCTTGCCCGTTCACAGGAGCAACTGCGCGAACTGTCGGCGCACCTGGAAAGCGTTCGCGAGGAAGAAAAAGCCCGTATTGCCCGGGAAGTGCACGATGAGCTGGGACAGATGCTCACGGTGCTCAAGCTTGAAACATCCATGTGCGAACTGGCCTACGCCGAACTGGACCCCGGCCTCAACGAGCGCCTGGGCAGCATGAAGCGCCTGATCGCCCAGCTGTTCCAGCTGGTGCGCGATGTGGCCACCGCCTTGCGCCCGCCGATCCTCGATGCCGGCATTGCTTCGGCCATCGAGTGGCAGGCCCGGCGTTTCGAGGCGCGCACGCAGATCCCCTGCCTGGTGCAGGTACCGGAGAATCTGCCACCCTTGAGTGATGCCAAGGCCATTGGCCTGTTCCGCATCCTGCAAGAGGCGCTGACCAATGTCATGCGCCATGCCCAGGCGCATACTGTGCAGATCAGCCTGAGTCTCGATGGCCAGACCCTGCGCCTGACGGTGATCGATGATGGCGTAGGGTTTGTCCTCGAGCAAAGTCGGCCAACGTCCTTTGGCCTGGTCGGTATGCGTGAGCGGGTGCTGATGCTCGGTGGCAGCATGACCCTGGAAAGCGAGCCGGGCGAGGGCACCAGCCTGAGCGTGGCCATCCCCCTGGATTAGGAGCATTGCGTGATTCGAGTACTGGTTGCCGAAGACCACACCATTGTCCGTGAAGGCATCAAGCAGTTGATCGGCCTGGCCAAGGACATGCAGGTAGCGGGGGAGGCCGGCAATGGCGAACAGCTGCTGGAAACCTTGCGCCATACCGAGTGTGAGGTGGTGCTGCTGGATATTTCCATGCCCGGGGTCAATGGCCTGGAGGCGATCCCGCGGATTCGCGCCTTGAACAACCCACCGGCGATCCTGGTGCTGTCGATGCACGACGAAGCGCAGATGGCAGCGCGGGCGCTGAAAGTCGGCGCTGCCGGCTACGCCACCAAGGACAGTGATCCTGCATTGCTGCTCACCGCGATTCGTCGGGTCGCCGGTGGCGGGCGTTACATCGACCCGGACCTGGCTGACCGCATGGTCTTCGAGGTCGGCCTCACCGATGCCCGGCCGCTGCATTCATTGCTGTCTGAGCGCGAATTCTCGGTGTTCGAGCGCCTGGCCCAGGGCGCTAACGTCAACGATATTGCCCAGCAACTGGCGCTGAGCAACAAGACCATCAGCACCCACAAGGCGCGGCTGATGCAGAAGCTCAACGTCACCTCGCTGGCGGAGCTGGTGAAGTACGCGATGGAGCACAAGTTGTTGTGAGTGTTCCAGAAGCGACATTGCGCTGAGCTCATCGCGGGTCAAGCCCGCTCCCACAGGGGGCGGTACCGTGGGAGCGGGCTTGACCCGCGATAGCATTGAACCTGCCATGCACATATCCAAAAACGTCACTCTTGTAGGGCAATCCCTACCCCAAGCCTTCCATCCTGCTGATATCAATCTCTCTCCACCGCCGATTTGCGCCGCTTGCCGCCTTCACTAGGCTTTGGATACAGCAGTCATCCAACAAAAAGGTGCGGGTATGAGTGAGGTGAATTCGAGCGCTGCAACCGGCGAAGTGCTGGTCAGCTTCCGTGGTGTGCAGAAGAGCTACGACGGCGAATCGCTGATCGTCAAAGACCTCAACCTGGATATCCGCAAGGGTGAGTTTCTCACCTTGCTCGGCCCGTCCGGTTCCGGCAAAACCACCAGCCTGATGATGCTCGCCGGCTTCGAAACGCCGACTGCAGGCGAGATCCAGCTGGCTGGCCGTTCCATTAACAACGTGCCGCCGCACAAGCGCGACATCGGCATGGTGTTCCAGAACTACGCGCTGTTTCCGCACATGACCGTTGCCGAGAACCTGGCCTTCCCTTTGAGCGTGCGCAACCTGAGCAAGACCGACATCAGCGAACGGGTCAAGCGCGTGCTCAACATGGTCCAGCTCGACGCTTTCGCCCAGCGTTACCCCGGCCAGCTTTCCGGTGGCCAGCAGCAACGGGTGGCTTTGGCCCGGGCGCTGGTGTTCGAGCCGCAGCTGGTACTGATGGATGAACCGCTGGGCGCTCTGGACAAGCAACTGCGCGAACACATGCAGATGGAGATCAAGCACCTGCACCAGCGCCTGGGCGTCACTGTGGTCTACGTGACCCACGACCAGGGCGAAGCGCTGACCATGTCCGACCGCGTCGCGGTATTCCACCAGGGCGAGATCCAGCAGATCGCCGACCCGCGCACCCTGTATGAAGAGCCAAAGAACACCTTTGTCGCCAACTTCATCGGTGAAAACAACCGCATCAATGGCCGCCTGCTCAGCCACGACGGCGAACGTTGCCAGGTATTGCTGCCGCGCGGCGAGAAGGTCGAGGCGCTGGCGGTCAATGTCGGCCAGGCCGGCGAGCCGGTAACCCTGTCGATCCGCCCCGAGCGCGTGCGCCTCAACGGCCACAGCGAAAGCTGCGTCAACCGTTTCTCCGGGCGCGTGGCCGAATTCATCTACCTGGGCGACCACGTGCGGGTACGCCTGGAAGTCTGCGGCAAGGCCGATTTCTTCGTGAAGCAGCCGATTGCCGAACTCGACCCGGCCCTGGCCGTGGGCGATGTGGTACCGCTTGGCTGGCAGGTGGAGCACGCCCGCGCGCTCGATCCTCTGCTGGAAGCCAATTGAAGGTTTGCTTCACCAACCCTGTTCTGTGGAGAGAATAATAATGCTCAAGCACTTGAAGTTGACCGCCCTGACCCTGGGCCTGTTTGCGGCAAGCCAGGCCATGGCGGCCGACCTGACCGTGATTTCCTTCGGCGGCGCCAACAAGGCGGCCCAGGTCAAGGCGTTCTACGAGCCATGGGAGAAGGCGGGCAAGGGCAAGATCGTCGCTGGCGAGTACAACGGTGAAATGGCCAAGGTCAAAGCCATGGTCGACACCAAGAGCGTGTCGTGGAACCTGGTGGAAGTCGAGTCGCCGGAGCTGGCCCGTGGGTGTGATGAAGGCATGTTCGAAGAGCTCGATCCTGCACTGCTCGGCAACGAAAGCGACTATGTGAAGGGCGCTATCCAGCCGTGCGGTGTCGGCTTCTTCGTCTGGTCCACAGTCATGGCCTACAACGCCGACAAACTGAAGACCGCGCCGACCAGCTGGGCCGACTTCTGGGACACCAAGCAGTTCCCGGGCAAGCGCGGCCTGCGCAAAGGCGCCAAGTACACCCTGGAGTTTGCCCTGATGGCCGACGGCGTTGCGCCCAAGGACGTCTACAAGGTGCTTGGCACCAAAGAAGGCCAGGACCGCGCCTTCAAGAAACTCGACGAGCTCAAGCCGAGCATCCAGTGGTGGGAAGCCGGTGCCCAGCCGCCGCAGTACCTGGCCTCGGGTGACGTGGTCATGAGCTCGGCCTACAACGGCCGGATTGCCGCGGTGCAAAAAGAGAGCAACCTGAAAGTCGTATGGAACGGCGGTATCTACGACTTCGACGCCTGGGCCATCCCCAAAGGCGCCAAGGATGTTGAAGAGGCAAAGAAATTCATCGCCTATTCGGTCCAGCCTGAACAGCAGAAGACCTACTCCGAGAACATCGCCTACGGCCCGGCCAACTCCAAGGCCGTCGCGCTGCTGTCCGACGAGATCAAGAAAGACATGCCGACCACCCCGGAAAACATCGCCAACCAGGTGCAGATCGACGTGGCGTTCTGGGCCGACAACAGCGAGCAGCTGGAGCAACGCTTCAACGCCTGGGCTGCCAAGTAAGGGCTGCTGATGGGGCGTCGGCTTGCCGCCGGCGCTCCTTGTTCTCAAGATTTCGGAGTTCGCTATGGCCATCGCAGTGCCCCTGAATGAAGGCGCAGGTTCCAACCTCAAGCAGCGTCTCAAGCGTGCCGAGCGGGTCAACCGCTGGAAGGCGCAAGCGCTGATCGCACCGCTGGCGCTGTTTCTGCTGCTGGTGTTCCTCGTGCCGATTGCCGCGCTGTTGTACAAGAGCGTGGGCAACCCGGAAGTGGTCGGCGGCTTGCCGCTGACTGTGACGGCTGTGGCCGAGTGGGACGGCAAGGGCCTGCCAGGGGAGGCGGTATATAAGGCGCTAAGCGAAGACCTCGCGCAAGCACGCAAGAACCAGACCCTGGGCGATACCTCCAAGCGTCTGAACATGGAGCTGGCCGGCTATCGCAGCCTGCTGGCCAAGACCGCGCGGGCGTTGCCGTTCAAGACCGAGCCGGCTTCCTATAAAGAAGCCCTGCAGGAACTGGACGAGCGCTGGGGCGATCCGGCCTACTGGCAGGCGATCCGCCGTAACACCAGTAGCGTCACCCCGTTCTACCTGCTGGCGGCCCTGGACCATCGTATCGATGACCTCGGCGAGCTGGCCAAGGCCACCCCGGACCAGGCCATTTACCTGGACATCTTCACCCGTACCCTGTGGATGGGCTTCGTCATCACCGCCATCTGCCTGGTGCTGGCCTATCCGCTGGCCTACCTGCTGGCCAACCTGCCGACCCGGCAGAGCAACCTGCTGATGATTCTGGTGCTGCTGCCGTTCTGGACCTCGATCCTGGTGCGGGTTGCGGCCTGGATCGTGCTGCTGCAATCGGGCGGGCTGATCAACAGCGCGCTGATGGCCATGGGCATCATCGACAAACCGCTGGAACTGGTGTTCAACCGCACCGGGGTGTACATCTCCATGGTGCACATCCTGCTGCCGTTCATGATCCTGCCGATCTACAGCGTGATGAAGGGCATTTCGCCCACCTACATGCGTGCGGCGATATCCCTGGGCTGTCATCCGTTCGCCAGCTTCTGGCGGGTGTACTTCCCGCAAACCTACGCCGGCGTAGGCGCGGGCTGCCTGTTGGTGTTCATCCTCGCCATCGGCTACTACATCACCCCGGCGCTGCTCGGCAGCCCCAACGACCAGATGGTCAGCTACTTCGTGGCCTTCTACACCAACACCAGCATCAACTGGGGCATGGCGACCGCGCTGGGCGGCCTGCTGTTGCTGGCCACCGTGCTGCTTTACCTGATCTATAGCTGGCTGGTCGGCGCCAGCCGCCTGCGCCTGAGCTGAGGAGCGTTGTCATGCTGAGCCCCTACATGTCGCCCGTCGAGCGGGTCTGGTTCTACAGCTTGCGCATCCTTTGCGGGCTGATCCTGTTGTTCCTGGTGTTGCCGGTGCTGGTGATCATTCCGCTGTCGTTCAACTCCGGCAGCTTCCTGGTCTACCCGCTGCAGGGCTTTTCACTGCAGTGGTACCACGACTTCTTCGCCTCGGCCGAGTGGATGCGCGCGCTGAAGAACAGCATCATCGTCGCCCCGGCGGCCACGGTGCTGGCGATGATCTTCGGCACCCTGGCTTCGATCGGCCTGACCCGCGGTGATTTCCCCGGCAAGTCGCTGATCATGGCCCTGGTGATTTCGCCGATGGTGGTGCCGGTGGTGATCATCGGTGTGGCCAGCTACCTGTTCTTTGCCCCGCTGGGCATGGGCAACAGCTTTATCTCGCTGATCCTGGTGCATGCGGTGTTGGGCGTGCCGTTCGTCATCATCACCGTTTCGGCGACCCTGCAGGGCTTCAACCATAACCTGGTGCGCGCCGCCGCCAGCCTGGGCGCCTCGCCGCTGACCACCTTCCGGCGGGTTACCCTGCCGCTGATTGCGCCGGGGGTGATCTCCGGGGCGCTGTTCGCTTTTGCCACGTCTTTTGACGAGGTGGTGGTCACCCTGTTCCTCGCCGGCCCCGAGCAGGCGACCCTGCCACGGCAGATGTTCAGCGGCATCCGCGAGAACCTCAGCCCGACCATCGCCGCCGCTGCAACCTTGCTGATTGCCTTCTCGGTGGTGCTGTTGCTGACCCTGGAGTGGTTGCGTGGGCGCAGCGAGAAGCTGCGTACCCAGCAGCCGGGTTGAGATCGTTCGCGGGGCGAGTCGAGTCGACTGGCCCCGCGATGAGCACCCGTCGACCGCCTTGATACCGGTCAGCCCCTGAGCGTTTGCCTGAGGTACAATGCGCGCCACTGTGATTCTGCCTACAGGTGCGCCATGCAGCCCTACGCTATTGCCCCCTCGATTCTTTCTGCCGACTTCGCCCGCCTCGGCGAGGAAGTCGACAATGTCCTGGCCGCGGGTGCCGACATCGTTCACTTCGATGTAATGGACAACCATTACGTGCCCAACCTGACCATCGGCCCGATGGTCTGCACCGCCCTGCGCAAGTACGGCATCACTGCACCGATCGACGTGCATTTGATGGTCAGCCCGGTCGACCGCATTATCGGTGACTTCATCGAAGCCGGCGCCAGCTACATTACCTTCCATCCGGAAGCCACCCTGCACATCGATCGTTCGCTACAGTTGATTCGCGACGGCGGTTGCAAGGCCGGCCTGGTATTCAACCCGGCGACTCCGCTCGACACCCTCAAGTACGTGATGGACAAGGTCGACATGATCCTGTTGATGAGCGTCAACCCAGGCTTTGGTGGCCAGAAATTCATCCCCGGCACCCTCGACAAGCTGCGCGAAGCCCGCGCGCTGATCGACGCCAGCGGCCGTGATATCCGCCTGGAAATCGACGGTGGCGTCAACGTCGGCAACATCCGTGAAATCGCTGCTGCTGGCGCCGACACCTTCGTCGCCGGTTCGGCGATCTTCAACACCCCGGACTACCGTGAGGTGATTGCCAAGATGCACGCCGAACTGGCCCTGGCCCGCCCATGAGTGGCTTCGAGCAGTTGTTCCCCGGCGCCCTGCCCAAACTGGTGATGTTTGATCTGGACGGTACCCTGATCGATTCGGTACCGGACCTGGCAGCGGCGGTGGATAACATGCTGCTCGCAATGGGCCGCCCGCCCGCTGGCCTTGAGGCGGTACGCCACTGGGTCGGCAATGGTGCGCCGGTGCTGGTGCGCCGCGCGCTGGCCGGTGGCATCGAGCATGGCGCAGTGGATGACGACGAAGCCGAACGGGGCCTGGAGCTGTTCATGCAGGCCTACGCCGAAAGCCATGAGCTGACGGTGGTCTACCCCGGCGTGCGCGACACCCTCAAGTGGTTGCACAAGCAGGGCGTGGAAATGGCTCTGATCACCAACAAGCCCGAGCGCTTCGTTGCACCCTTGCTTGACCAGATGAAAATCGGCCGTTATTTCCGCTGGATCATCGGCGGCGACACCCTGCCGCAGAAAAAGCCCGATCCGGCTGCCTTGCTGTTCGTGATGAAAATGGCCAGCGTCGAGCCCGAGCAGGCGCTGTTCGTTGGCGACTCGCGCAGCGACGTGCTGGCGGCCAAGGCTGCCGGGGTCAAATGCGTTGGCCTGACCTATGGCTACAACCATGGCCGGCCGATCAGCGAAGAGGCGCCGTGCCTGGTCATCGACGACCTGCGCGCGCTGTTGCCTGGTTGCTTAGATCCGGCCACTGGGATAACGTTGGCGGACGTTCAATCCCCCTCAGATCGAGATTCCATCGTGGCGGTTATCGGCAAACTCTGGATGAAAGTCATCAAGGCCCTGGCCCGCTGGCGTTGGCGCGCCTGACTGCTATCCGCCGGCCCACGCCGGCCTGCTTGCCTGCCTGACCCATCTGCTGCTTGCCACGAGGCTATCATGACCCGCGAAGAATTCCTGCGCCTGGCCGCTGCCGGCTACAACCGCATTCCCCTGGCCTGCGAGACCCTGGCCGACTTCGACACGCCGCTGTCGATCTACCTGAAACTGGCTGACCACGCCAACTCCTACCTGCTCGAATCGGTGCAGGGCGGCGAGAAGTGGGGGCGTTACTCGATCATCGGCCTGCCGTGCCGCACCGTGTTGCGTGTGCACGATCACCAGGTGCGGATCACCCATGATGGTGAATTGATCGAGCAGCATGAAGTGGAAGATCCGCTGGCCTTCGTCGAAGCTTTCAAGGAGCGCTACCAGGTGCCGACCATCGCCGGCCTGCCGCGCTTCAACGGCGGCCTGGTCGGCTACTTCGGTTATGACTGCGTGCGTTATGTCGAGCGGCGCCTGGGCAAGTGCCCGAACCCTGATCCGCTGGGCGTGCCGGACATCTTGCTGATGGTCTCCGATGCCGTGGTGGTGTTCGACAACCTGGCCGGCAAGATGCACGCCATTGTCCTCGCCGATCCGGCTGAACAAGACGCTTACGAAAACGGCCTGGCCCGGCTCGAAGGCCTGCTTGAGCAACTGCGCCAGCCTATCGCCCCGCGTCGCGGCCTCGATCTGGGTGGGCCGCTGCCGGCAGAACCTGAGTTCCGCTCAAGCTTTACCCAGAGCGACTACGAACGTGCGGTCGATACCATCAAGGAATACATCCTCGCTGGCGACTGCATGCAGGTGGTGCCGTCGCAGCGTATGTCCATCGACTTCAAGGCCGCGCCGATCGACCTGTACCGGGCGCTGCGCTGCTTCAACCCGACGCCATACATGTACTTCTTCAACTTCGGCGACTTCCACGTAGTGGGCAGCTCTCCGGAAGTGCTGGTACGGGTCGAAGACAACCTGGTCACCGTGCGCCCGATCGCCGGTACCCGCCCACGCGGCGCCACCGAAGAGGCTGATCGCGCGCTGGAAGAAGACTTGCTGTCTGACGACAAGGAAATCGCCGAGCACCTGATGCTCATCGATCTGGGCCGCAACGACGCTGGCCGGGTGTCGGAAACCGGCTCGGTCAAAGTCACCGAGAAGATGGTGATCGAGCGTTATTCCAACGTCATGCACATTGTGTCCAACGTCACCGGCGAGCTGAAGCAGGGCTTGAGCGCCATGGATGCCCTGCGTGCCATCCTGCCGGCGGGCACCTTGTCCGGCGCGCCGAAAATCCGCGCCATGGAAATCATCGACGAGCTGGAGCCGGTCAAACGCGGCGTCTACGGTGGTGCGGTGGGGTATTTTGCCTGGAACGGCAACATGGACACCGCAATTGCCATCCGTACCGCGGTGATCAAGGACGGCGAGCTGCACGTGCAGGCCGGTGGCGGCATTGTTGCCGACTCGGTGCCAGCGCTTGAGTGGGAAGAAACCATCAACAAGCGCCGGGCGATGTTCCGTGCGGTGGCGCTGGCCGAGCAGACGCCACGCAACTGAGCCTGATCCACGGCGCCTGTTGGTAGCAGGCGCTGTTCCCTTCCCTAGAACTCCAGACTCAATGCCAGGCTGACCCCCTGTTGGGTCAGCTCGTCGCTCTTGCGCCAGTTGTAGCTGCCGCGCAGGGCCAGGCCCGGTGCCAGGCTCTGGCTCAGACCCAGGGTTGCCCGGTTCAGATTGCTCTGCGGGGTGTAGCCGGTCAGGGTGAAGTCGTTGCCCGGCAGGCTGTTGAGGTGGAGGGTCAGGTCCTGCTGGTCGTCTTCGAACTCGTGCTCGTGAGCGACTTCGGCGAACAGCAAGGTGCTGGGCCCGGCCTGGTACTTGCCCTGCAAGCCCAGGCCCAGGCGCCGCGATTCGCGGTCCTGATCGTCAAAGCTCAGGGCAGTGGCGCGGCTGCCTTTCTCCGAATAGCCATCGACCTTCACCCGCGCATAATCGGCGCTGACAAACGGCGAAAGGCTCCACTGGCTGCCGGGCGCTGCCAGGTCATAACCCAGGCGTGCGGCGAAGGCCCACAGTTCGCCATCGGTATCACCTTTCTCGCTGCGATCATTTACCCCCAGGGCGAAGGTGCGCTTCAAGTCGCTGTAGTCCAGGTGCCCGCCGGTCAGCGCGGCATCGGCCCACCACTGGTTCTGCTGGAACTGCACGAAAGCGGTTGCCAGGTAGCTGTCGAGCTTGTAGTCGGAGTCTTGCTCGCCGGCTTCGAGCTTCTGCTGGTACACGCCTGTGGCCACGCCAATACGCCAGGCCTCGTCCAGACGATAGCTGCCGCCCAGGGTCAGGTTATAGCCATGGCCGTCGGCGCTGGCCGAGCTGCGCTGGCTGTCGATATCCAGGTTCTGCCCCCCGGCGGCTACGATGGCCTGCCATTGGCCAACCGGCTGCCAGCGGCCTTGCCACTGGTTGCGCAGTTCATCTTGATGCGCGCGCAGGCTAGCGTGGGCCATTTCTGGTAACAGCGTCAGCTCCCAAGGGGCGGAAAGAATCGAAAACGCGTAGCCGGCGATCAGCTCCTGCCCAGCACTGGTGGGGTGGACCGAATCGTTGAACAGCAGCTTGCTCGGGTCGGGCGTGGCACCGTTGATGCCGTAGGTCGGGTTCTGCACACAACCGTTGCCGCTGAAACAGGTACCGACCAGGTTCTGCCCGCTGGCCAGGCCGAACTGCGTCGGAGCAGCCAGGGCTTCCTGGAGCAGCAACGGCACATTGAGCGGAATAACTTGAGCATCAATCTGGCTCAGCTGGCCGACCAGTTGCTGGTTGAAGATACTGCTCAACTGCGAAGCCGGGCCCTGCATCGGCGTGCCATTGATGGCCGGAGTCAGGCCCAGGTCGGGCAGCAGCCAGACCATGATGTACTGCGCGCCACCCTGTTGCAGGGCCTGGGCGCTGGCGGCCAGGCGATTGGCGGCAGCTGCGGCGGTTGCCGGGCTGGTGATCTGGCCCTGGAGGAAGTCGTTGCCGCCACCGGTCAGGTAGTAAAGCGCGTTGGGGTCGGCGCGCAGACCACCGGCCAGATAGCCCGGGCGTTCGCGCAGCACGGTGCCGGCGCCGGGGTTGCCCGGTGGAATGATCACGTCGGAAGTACCGGTGATCGAGTCGAGAATCTGGTCGGTACGGTAACCACCCACTGCCCAGTTGTTGCCGTCCGGGCGACCCAGCGCGGCATTGACTGGCGAGGTCGAAGCGCCCAGGTCGGCCGCAGCAACACCCAGCTGGGCACCGAGCAGCATGGGCGAAACCGCGCCGAAGGCTTCGCCGTTGGCATATGTTGGCCCGACCCGGTTGGTAAAGCGCTGGGTGGAGCCCGCCGGGCCATTGCTGTCGGGGAACTGCCCGGCATCGGCAAGGCTGTCGCCGAAGACGATCAGAGTTGAGTAAGGGGAGGGGGCGGCATGGACGCTGGAGCAGGCCAGGGCCAGCAGCGAGAATGCACAAGGCAACAGGGAGCGCGCGTTCAACATCGCAAAGATCCTTTTTCGTTGTTGTTATCGGATGACGCCTTACGACGTTAGCAAAACATTCCGCGCGTCTTCCATCGCTAAAGCGTTTCGGCATGCCACCGTCATATTGCGTGGACCGCGCCGGTAGGCTACTGTGCGGGAACGTATGAACGAGACCTACCCCGTGTTGATCGTCAGCAAACTCTTGATGCGCGTTATCAAGGCCCACGCCCGTTGGCGTTGGCGCGCCTGACTTTATCTCTTGCCGGTTAGCCGGCCCTGTACCGCTTTGCCTTTCTGAATGCTTTACCTGCTGTAACCGGCGCTTGCTGGTGTGCACCGGGAAGCTCGCACCTGTAGCACCGAGCACAGGCACATCGAAAGGCATGTATTCAAAGTCAGTAGATGCAAGAGGTTGAACCCAGATGTTACTGATGATCGACAACTACGACTCCTTTACCTACAACGTCGTGCAATACCTCGGCGAGCTGGGTGCAGAGGTCAAGGTCATTCGCAATGACGAACTGACCATCGCCCAGATCGAAGCCCTTAACCCCGAGCGCATTGTCGTTTCCCCTGGCCCCTGCACCCCGACCGAAGCCGGTGTGTCGCTGGAGGCCATCAAGCATTTTGCCGGCAAGTTGCCGATCCTCGGCGTATGCCTGGGCCACCAGTCCATCGGCCAGGCCTTCGGCGGTGAAGTCGTTCGCGCCCGCCAGGTGATGCATGGCAAGACCAGCCCGGTGCTGCACAAGGACCAGGGCGTGTTTGCCGGCCTCAACAACCCGCTGACCGTGACCCGCTACCACTCGCTGGTGGTCAAGCGCGAAACCCTGCCCGATTGCCTGGAACTGACCGCCTGGACCGCCCTTGAAGACGGCTCGGTGGACGAGATCATGGGCCTGCGCCATAAAGAGCTGAACATCGAAGGGGTGCAGTTCCACCCCGAATCGATCCTCACCGAGCAGGGCCACGAGCTGTTCGCCAATTTCCTCAAGCAGACCGGCGGCCGCCGTTAAGGATCGAACATGGATATCAAGAGCGCGCTGAGTCGCATCGTCGGCCACCTGGACCTGAGCACCGAAGAAATGCGCGATGTCATGCGCGAAATCATGACCGGCCAATGCACCGAGGCGCAGATCGGCGCCTTCATGATGGGCATGCGCATGAAGAGCGAGAGCATCGATGAAATTGTCGGTGCCGTGTCGGTGATGCGCGAGCTGGCCGACAAAGTCGAGCTCAACACCCTCGACCAGGTGGTCGACGTGGTCGGCACTGGCGGTGATGGCGCCAACATCTTCAACGTATCCACCGCTTCGGCCTTCGTCGTCGCCGCCGCCGGTTGCACCGTGGCCAAGCACGGTAACCGTGCGGTCTCGGGCAAGAGTGGCAGCGCCGACCTGCTGGAAGCCGCTGGCATCTACCTGAACCTGACGCCGGTGCAGGTCGCACGCTGCATCGACAGCGTCGGCATTGGCTTCATGTTTGCCCAGACCCACCACAAGGCGATGAAATACGCCGCCGGCCCGCGTCGTGACCTGGGCTTGCGTACCCTGTTCAACATGCTCGGCCCGCTTACGAATCCGGCCGGGGTCAAGCACCAGGTCGTCGGCGTGTTCACCCAGGCACTGTGCCGCCCACTGGCTGAAGTGCTGCAACGCCTGGGCAGCAAGCATGTGCTGGTGGTGCATTCGAAAGATGGCCTGGACGAATTCAGCCTGGCGGCGCCAACCTTCGTTGCTGAACTCAAGAACGACCAGATCAGCGAGTACTGGGTCGAGCCCGAAGACCTCGGCATGAAAAGCCAGAGCCTGCATGGCCTGGCCGTGGAGAGCCCGGCCAAGTCGCTGGAGCTGATCCGCGATGCCCTGGGCCGGTGCAAGACCGAGAACGGCCAGAAGGCTGCGGAAATGATTGTGCTCAACGCCGGCGCCGCACTGTACGCCGCCGACCATGCCATGAGCCTCAAGCAGGGCGTGGAGCTGGCTCACGACGCATTGCACACTGGCCTTGCCCGGGAAAAACTCGAAGAGCTCGGTGCCTTTACCGCGGTATTCAAGCAGGAGAATGAAGGATGAGTGTGCCGACGGTTCTGGAAAACATTCTGGCGCGCAAGGTCGAAGAAGTCGCCGAGCGCAGCGCCCGTGTCAGCCTTGCCGAGCTTGAACGCCTGGCGGCCGCTGCCGATGCGCCACGCGGTTTTGCCAAGGCCCTTATCGAACAGGCCAAGCGCAAGCAGCCTGCAGTCATTGCCGAAATCAAGAAAGCCTCGCCAAGCAAGGGCGTGATCCGCGAAAACTTCATTCCGGCCGACATTGCCGTCAGCTACGAGAAGGGCGGCGCGACCTGCCTGTCGGTGCTGACCGACGTCGATTACTTCCAGGGCGGCGACATCTACCTGCAACAGGCGCGCGCCGCGTGCAAGCTGCCGGTGATTCGCAAGGACTTCATGATCGATCCTTATCAGATCGTCGAAGCCCGGGCCCTGGGCGCCGACTGTGTGCTGCTGATCGTTGCCGCGCTGGATGACGTGAAGATGGCCGAATTGGCCGCGACGGCAAAAGGCGTGGGCCTTGATGTGCTGGTCGAAGTGCACGACGGCGACGAGCTGGAGCGGGCGCTGAAGACTCTCGACACGCCGCTGGTGGGCGTCAACAACCGCAACCTGCACACCTTTGAAGTCAGCCTGGAAACCACCCTCGACCTGCTGCCGCGCATCCCCCGTGATCGCCTGGCCATCACCGAGAGCGGCATCCTCAACCGCGCCGACGTCGAGCTGATGGAAATCAACGAGGTCTACTCCTTCCTGGTCGGCGAAGCGTTCATGCGCGCCGAGCACCCGGGGCTGGAGCTGCAGCGCCTGTTCTTCCCGGAGCGTGTGGTGCAGAACCCGGTGCAAGGCCTGGACTGATTCAACTCTGAAGCCGGCGATGCCGGCTTTTTTGTCTCTACAAGGTTAATGCGATGACTGATCAAGTGCTTGATGTCACTGTCGAGGCCGGGCTGCACGCCGAACAGGAGCTGCTGGCGGCGGTATGCAAGGGCGAAAAGGATCATGGCCTGTTGTTCTGGCGACCGACCGATCATGCCCTGGTCATGCCCCGGCGCATGAGCCGCCTCGAAGGCTTCGAGGCGGCCTGCGCCGAGCTTGCGATTGCCGGTTGGCCGGTGCTGCTGCGCGAAACCGGTGGTGAGCCAGTGCCGCAGTCGCCGGCGGTGCTCAACATCGCCCTGGTTTACGTCGCGCCGAAAAGCGAAGGTGATCACGGCCGTATCGAAAACGCCTACGAGCGTCTGTGCCTGCCGCTGTGTGATGTGCTGCGCGAATGGGGCGGGATGGCGTCGGTGGGGGAAATCGAAGGGGCGTTCTGTGATGGCCGCTACAACGTCAACCTTAACGGTCGCAAACTGGTCGGCACTGCCCAGCGCTGGCGCCAGGGCCTGGGTGGCAAGCGCCCGGTGGTGTTGGTTCATGGTGCGTTGCTGCTGGATAACGAGCGCGAGTCGATGGTGGCGGCGGTCAACCGCTTCAACGAATGCTGCGAGCTGGAGCAGCGCTGCCTGGCCGACAGCCACATCGCTTTGCACGAGGTGGTACCCGAGGCGCCACTGCTCGAGCGCCTTGGCCAGGCCTATGCCGAAGTGATCAAAGGCATCGCCCGCGATTAACGGGTACCGAAGACCACCATGGTCTTGCCCTTGACGTGTACCAGGCTGCGCTCTTCGAGATCCTTGAGGACGCGGCCAACCATCTCCCGCGAACAACCGACGATGCGGCCGATTTCCTGGCGGGTGATCTTGATCTGCATGCCGTCGGGGTGGGTCATGGCGTCTGGCTGCTTGCACAATTCCAGCAGGCAGCGGGCTACCCGGCCGGTGACGTCGAAGAAGGCCAGGTCGCCGACCTTGCGCGTGGTGTTGCGCAGGCGCTGGGCCATCTGGCTGCCCAGGGCATAGAGAATGTCCGGGTCGTGACGCGCCAGTTCACGGAATTTTTCGTAGCTGATTTCTGCAACTTCACATTCGCTTTTGGCCCGCACCCAGGCGCTGCGCTGGTGTTCCTGGCCGGCTGGTTCAAACAGCCCCAGCTCGCCGAAAAAGTCGCCACTGTTGAGGTAGGCGATGATCATTTCGTGGCCGTTGTCATCCTCGATAAGGATGGTCACCGAGCCCTTGACGATAAAGGACAGGGTTTCGGCCTTGTCACCGGCGCAGATGATGTTGCTCTTGGCCGCATAGCGGCGGCGCTGGCAATGGACCAGCAGCTTGTCGATGTTCTTGATCTTGGCTGGAAGGGCTGATGCAACCATGGCTGGATCCCGGTCAGGAGGCGACGCTTCAATTTCTTTTATAGATAGTCTGGCGATAAGCGCCAGTGATTTGGCGTCAGCTTATCAGACACTTGTCCTTCTATCGGCAGATTTACTCATGCGCTTGAGCTTTTCCGCCGGGCTCGCAGGGTCTAAGCTGGCAGCCTTTTTTCAATCAAGGGAGTCCAGGTAATGAAGGCGCGTATCCAGTGGGCAGGTGAAGCCATGTTTCTGGGCGAATCGGGCAGTGGCCATGTGGTCGTGATGGATGGCCCGCCCGAGGCCGGTGGCCGCAACCTGGGTGTACGGCCCATGGAAATGCTGCTGTTGGGCCTGGGTGGCTGCAGCAACTTCGATGTGGTCAGCATCCTGAAGAAATCCCGCCAGGCAGTAGAGAGCTGCGAAGCTTTCCTTGAAGCCGAGCGCGCCAGCGAAGACCCGAAGGTATTCACCAAAATCCACCTGAATTTCGTGGTCAAGGGCCGTGGCCTGAAAGAAGCCCAGGTCAAGCGTGCGGTCGAGCTGTCGGCAGAGAAGTATTGCTCGGCCTCGATCATGCTCGGCCGGGCCGGTGTCGAGATCACCCACAGCTACGAGATTGTCGAGCTCGGTTGATTACCAGCAAGCCCGCTCCTGTGGGGGCGGGCTAACGGCGCAGGCGCTCCAGCCCGATCAGCCAGGCCAGCCCCGGAACCAGCGCCACCACCAACCAGTGCAGGTTGAAGACGAGCAGACCGACGATTTCTGCGCTACTCCAGGTATTGCCAAAGGCGTCGGCAAATATCAGGCACTGCAGCCAGGCCGTCAGCGCGGCCGATAGCACAAAGGCCAAGGCAAGCAGGCGCTGCCTGTGAATGAAGCAGCCGGCCAGCAGCAACAGCAGTTGCCCGGGCAGTGAGAACACCCACAGGTCGACGGCACTGTTGCCATCAGGTTGGGAGATGTCAGGCAGTTTCAGGCTAAAGGGTTCCCCGCTCATGCCGGCAGTCAGCAGGCACACGAACAGATAAGCCACCAGCACCAGCCCCAGGCTTTGCAGCAAGCGAAGGCAAAATAACCGAATCATCAGTGGCGCAACCCCGGCAGCAGCTTCAGCAAGCCTTGCGGCAATCGCGCCTGCAAACGGCTGCTCAAAGCCTCGCGGTGCTTCTGATAGAAAAGCCCCAAGCCAATCACGCCCAACCCGATCAGGGTCAGCACCACCGGGAACAGCAGCGACTCGGCAAACACCTCGTAAGACAGGTAACCCAGGTACATCGCCACGCCCATGCCACCAAAGACCATGAACAGCGGACGGCGCAGCAACAGTGCTATGCCCATCAGGCCAAGGTTGATCAGACCATAAAGCGCTTTGTCCCATTCACTGTCGGTATCCAGCAGCGGCAAGCCGAGCCAGAAGGCCAGCAATCCGGCCAGATAGCCCCAGAAGGCATAGTCCTGGCGGGTGCGACCGTCGATCACCAGGAACACCAGCAATGTCGCCAGGCCAAACCACAGTGACACCGTACGCCGCTGATTCCAGTCGAAGGCCTCGCCATAGAACCATTCGCTCAGGTCCATGGACATGAACCACAAGGCCACGGCAATCGGCATGACGATGAACGGAAACGGGATCAGGCGCAGCATCAACAAGCCGGCCAGTATCGTCGCCGCCTCCATCAGCAGCCAACCGTCCTGCACGTAGGTGTAGTAGTTGTGGTAGTTGCCCTGGGCGTTGTCCAGTAGCCAGAAACCGCTGAGTCGCTCCGCCGCAAACACTGCCAGCGGTACGATGCTCACCGCCACCGCAGCAAGTACGCCAGCAGGGATGACCTGGCCGCGGCGTTGCATTAGCAAGGCGCCCAGGGTCAGTACGCCGATATAAATCAGTGAGACCAGCAGCAGGGCGCTGTCACCGACGCGCATCCAGGCTTCACTGAGCAGCCAGCCCATGGCGGCCATGATCAGCAGGGCGCCGAAGTAAAACGCCACGTGGGCCAGCTGGAAACTGGCCTGGGTTTGCGGCTGGAGCTTGAGAAATTCAAGCAGGGCCTGATCCTGGCCCGGGTTCAGAACGCCGGCGCTGACTGCGCGGGCCAGGTCCTTGGCGTCGAAGCGTTCCGTCATCGGTGGTCCTAGATACGATAAGTGCTTTTGGTCATGACCTTGGCCATCAGGCTCATGCCGAACTTGACCGGTGCCGGGAAGCGGAAGCCGCCAGCATCCAGGGCCGATTCGGCATGTTGCTCTTCGTCGATGCGCATCTGCTCAAGAATCGCCCGGGATTTCTCATCCTCGGCCGGGATTTGCTCCAGGTGTTCGTCCAGGTGCTTGCACACCTGATGCTCGGTGGCGGCGACAAAACCCAGGCTGACCTTGTCGCTGACCAGGCCCGCGAGGGCACCGATGCCGAAGGACATACCGTAGAACAGCGGGTTGAGCACGCTGGGGTGGCTGCCGAGCTGGCGAATGCGCTGTTCGCACCAGGCCAGGTGGTCGATTTCTTCTTCGGCGGCGTGCTCCATGGCCTTGCGAACCTGGGGCAGCTTGGCGGTCAGGGCCTGGCCCTGGTACAGCGCCTGGGCACAGACTTCACCGGTATGGTTGATACGCATGAGCCCGGCCACATGGCGGGTCTGGGTTTCGTCGAGGGTGACATCCGGCTGGATGATCGCCGGCGACGGCCGGGAAGGCTGGCCGCTGAAGGGCAGCAAGGTGCGCATGGCGGTGTCGGCCTGCAGCAACAAGCGGTCGAGCGGGGAATAGTGACGTTCGGTAGCCATCGGGCACCTCCGCAAGAATGTGCCCGACAGTTTACCCCAATCGCGATGCCGGGGCTTGCCCTGGATCAGCCCGGTGGCCAGTGCATCTGACGCTGGCCAAGCACGTGCATATGAATGTGGTAGACGGTTTGCCCACCCAGCTCATTGCAGTTCATGACCACGCGAAAGCCGTCTTCGCAGCCCAGTTCCTTGGCCAGCCGCTGGGCGGTGAACAGGATGTGCCCGGCCAGGCCCTTGTCTTCTTCGGTCAGGTCGTTGAGGGTGCGGATCGGTTTTTTCGGGATGACCAGAAAATGTACCGGTGCCTGCGGGGCGATATCGTGGAAGGCCAGAACCTGGTCGTCCTCGTAGATGATCTTGGCCGGGATTTCCCGGTTGATGATCTTGGTAAACAGAGTATCCACTACGGCTGCTCCATGAGGGTAATCGGACTTGAGTGTACGCAGGCCAGACGCTTGCGCCCAGCCCTGTACAACTAGCGCGGGCAATAGGCCTGGTTGATGGCGCCGGCCAGCTTGCGTGCCAGCCAGCGCGATAGCCAGCGCGGGCTGAAGGCCAGCCAGCGGTTGCGCCGGCCGGGGATGATCAATGCGCGGTTCTTGTCCAGGGCGCGTACGGTATACAGCGCGACTTCTTCCGGGCTCAGGCTGCGTTGGCTGTTTTCCAGCCGCGGGATACGCCGCAACGGCGAACGCACCGGGCCTGGGCACAGCACCGAAACCTTGATGCCGGTGCGTTTGAGCTCTTCGCGCAGGCCTTCGGAAAAGTGCAGCACATAGGCTTTGCTTGCCGCGTAGCTGCTCATCCACGGGCCGGGCGCGAAGGCGGCAAGCGAAGCGACGTTGAGTATCTGCCCGCCGCCCTGAACCGCCATGGCATTGCCAAGGGCATGGCAGAGGCGGGTCAGGGCGAGGATGTTCACCTCGATCAGGTCCTGCTCATCGCTCCATTCCTGGGCCAGAAAGTGCCCGTAGGAGCGAATGCCCGCGCAGTTGACCAGCAAGTCGATGTGCCGCTCGCTTTCTTCCAGCTCCAGCAGGAACCCCGACAACCGCAACGGCTCGCCCAGGTCGCAGGCACGAAACAGCACTTCGACGCCAAACCGCTGGGTCAGCTCGATGGCGATGCTTTCCAGCGGGTCGCGCTGTCGGGCCACCAGGATCAAATTGCGTCCCCGACGTGCCAGCGCCTCGGCCAGTGCCAGGCCCAAGCCGCTGGAGGCACCGGTGATCATGGCGTAACGGGTCATGCAGTTCTCCAGTCGGGAAGGGTGGCCAAAGTGCGCAGTTTACAGGTGCCGGGCCCGGAGTGCTGCTACCCGTGGCGTGTCTAGATGCCGGGGCGGGTGACGGTGACGTATGCAAGCCCGGCAACCAGGACCAGCCACAGCCAGGCCAGGATCACCACTGCGTTGTTGTTGGGCACTGGCGGCGCACCGAAGCGGTTGCTGCCACGCGTGCCGGGCATCAGTACCAGCACCAGGATGAAGAAGTTGCCGACCCATGGAAGGATCGACAGCCAGCAGAACCAGCCGCTCCAGTTCAGGTCGTGCAGGCGCTGGACGATGAACAGCATGCTCAGGATCCGTGCCGACAACAGGCCGATCATCATCAGGCCGCCGAGGTCCAGCGACATTGAACTGGACAGCAAGGCCACCAGGAAAATGCCGCCGATGGTCGCAGCGAACAAGACCAGGCTCCAGGCCAGCAGGCGCACGCGGCCAATTCGCCCTTCCAGGCTCATGACCTTGGGTTTGCTCGAGTTGGCGAGAGTCAGGGTGTCATACATGCGGGCTTCCTTTGCCGTGATAAAGCGTGAGTCAGCCCGGCCAGCGATGGCCAAGGGCTGTGGCCGAGGCGTGCGCCTGGCGGTATTCGGTATCCAGGCGGGTAATCAGTTGCTCGACCGAGCAGAGCTGGTCGATGGCACCGACACCTTGTCCGGCAGACCAGACGGTCTTCCAGGCCTTGGCCTCGTCGTCGATGGGTTTGAGCTTGGTCTCGGTGTGGCTGCGCAGGGCGGCCATGTCGAAACCGGCGTTTTCCAGGCTCTGGCGCATGAAGCTGGCAGGCACCCCGGAAACCGCAGCGGTGTGGATGATATCGGCTGCCTTGGCTTCAAGCATCATTTCTTTGTAAGGCCCCGGCGCCTGGCTCTCGTGGGTGGCGATAAAGCGCGTACCCAGGTAGGCGAGGTCAGCGCCCAGCAACTGCGCGGCGAGGATTTCCTGGCCACG
Source organism: Pseudomonas sp. B21-035 (assembly GCF_024748945.1). Lineage (NCBI taxonomy): Bacteria > Pseudomonadati > Pseudomonadota > Gammaproteobacteria > Pseudomonadales > Pseudomonadaceae > Pseudomonas > Pseudomonas sp. B21-035. The sequence continues at coordinate 5,277,528 of NZ_CP087179.1, read as the reverse complement.
GTTTATGCAACCGGCCAGCAGCAAGGTCTTGTCGAAGAACTGGCGAATCTCGGCGATCAGGGCGAACGGGCTCCAGGTGCCAGCGTGGCCGCCGGCGCCCGCGGCTACGGCAATCAGACCGTCGACACCGGCCTCGGCGGCTTTCTCGGCATGCCGGCGGGTGGTCACGTCATGGAACACCAGGCCGCCATAGCTGTGCACGGCATCGACCAGTTCCTTCACCGCCCCGAGGCTGGTGATGACGATCGGCACCTTGTGCTCGACGCACAACGCCAGGTCTGCCTGCAGGCGCGGGTTGCTCTGGTGCACGATCAGGTTGACGGCATAGGGTGCAGGTTTGTCGAGGGCCGCCAGGCCCGTTTCGATCTCTTCCAGCCAAGCCTTGAAGCCTGCGCTGTCGCGCTGGTTCAGGGCCGGGAAACTGCCGACCACCCCGTTGGCACAACAGGCCAGTACCAGTTGCGGATTGGAGATCAGAAACATCGGCGCCGCTACCACCGGCAGGCGCAAGCGTTGTTCGAGCAGGGCAGGCAATGACATGGCAGGTTTCCCGAGGCTGAGTATGGGTTTAGGTTAGAACGGTTTGACCACCACCAGAATTACCACGGCCAGCAGGACCAGCACCGGCACTTCATTGAACCAGCGGTAGAACACGTGGCTGCGGGTGTTTTCGCCGCGGGCGAAGCGCTTGAGCTGTGCGCCGCACATATGGTGGTAACCGATCAGCAGCACCACCAGGGTGAGCTTGGCGTGCATCCAGCCCTGGCTCATGAAGCCCGGGGTCAGGCTCAGCAGCCAGATGCCGAAGACCAGGCTGGCGATCATCGCCGGCAGCATGATGCCGCGGTAGAGCTTGCGCTCCATGATCACGAAGCGTTCCTGGCTGATGCTGTCCTGGCTTTGTGCGTGATAGACGAACAGGCGCGGCAGGTAGAACAGGCCGGCAAACCAGCAGACCACGCTGACGATATGCAGCGCTTTGATCCAGAGAAAAAGCATGGGGTTGAGTTCCTTCAGGGTTCACGGTGGTCAGATAGTAGAGGCAAGGGGCCCGGCGAGCCATCGCAACAGTTGTGGGCGTGTTTCAGCGCCCCTATTATCGTGGGCTTTCCTGATGGTTCGTTGATAAGGGGCACGCGTTATGGTCAAGGTCGGTATCGTTGGCGGCACGGGTTACACCGGGGTCGAGCTGCTGCGTCTGTTGGCACAGCATCCACAGGCCGAGGTGGCAGTGATCACCTCGCGTTCCGAAGCTGGTCTGGCGGTTGCCGATATGTACCCGAACCTGCGTGGCCACTACGACGGCCTGGCCTTCAGCGTACCGGACGTGAAGACCCTGGCCGCCTGCGACGTGGTGTTCTTCGCCACCCCGCACGGTGTCGCCCACGCCCTGGCCGGCGAGCTGCTGGCCGCGGGCACCAAGGTTATCGACCTGTCCGCCGACTTCCGCCTGCAGGACGCCGATGAGTGGGCCAAGTGGTACGGTCAGCCGCACGGCGCGCCCGAGCTGCTCAAGGACGCGGTCTACGGCCTGCCTGAAGTCAATCGCGAGCAAATTCGCCAGGCACGCCTGATCGCCGTACCGGGTTGCTACCCAACCGCTACCCAGCTTGGCTTCCTGCCGCTGCTCGAAGCCGGTATCGCCGACGCCTCGCGGCTGATCGCCGACTGCAAATCCGGGGTCAGCGGCGCCGGCCGTGGCGCGGCGGTGGGCTCGCTGTTCTGTGAGGCGGGCGAAAGCATGAAGGCATATGCGGTCAAGGGGCACCGTCACCTGCCGGAAATCACCCAGGGCCTGCGCCGGGCGGCGGGTGGTGATGTCGGACTGACCTTCGTGCCGCACCTGACCCCGATGATCCGCGGTATCCATTCGACCCTGTATGCAACCGTCGCCGATACCTCGGTCGATCTGCAGGCGCTGTTTGAAAAACGCTACGCCGATGAACCGTTCGTCGACGTAATGCCGGCCGGCAGCCATCCGGAAACCCGCAGCGTGCGCGGTGCCAACGTCTGCCGAATTGCCGTGCACCGTCCACAAGGCGGCGACCTGGTGGTGGTGTTGTCGGTGATCGACAACCTGGTCAAGGGCGCGTCGGGGCAGGCGGTACAGAACCTCAACATCCTCTTTGGCCTGGACGAGCGCATGGGGCTTTCCCACGCCGGTCTGCTTCCGTAAACGCCAGCTTTCAAGCTGCAAGTAAAAGGTGCATGCGATCCGCTTATAGCTTGCGGCGCACCTCTTGCAGCTTTTGTATTGTTGACCGCTTTTCTCGGAGAAGCGGATAATGCGCGTCATCACGCATTATGGCGGCATAGCGCCGGGAGATAGTCAGCATGAGCGTCGAATCCTTCACCCCTGTGGCATTGCAGTTCACTGAGGGTGCAGCGCACAAGGTGAAGACCCTGGTCGATGAAGAAGGCAATGATCGCCTGAAGTTGCGAGTTTTCGTGACCGGCGGCGGTTGCTCGGGTTTTCAGTACGGTTTCACTTTCGATGAAGACGTTGCCGAAGACGACACCATCGTCGAGCGCGAAGGCGTGGCTCTGGTTGTCGATCCGATGAGTTTCCAGTATCTGGCAGGAGCCGAGGTGGATTACCAGGAAGGCCTGGAAGGCTCGCGTTTCGTTATCAAGAACCCGAACGCCACCACGACCTGTGGTTGCGGCTCTTCGTTCTCGATCTGATCGCCAGGGCAGTACCGCAAACGCCGCGCTGATGCGCGGCGTTTTGCTGTCTGCGAGTTATGCCGGGTAGATCGCGCCCAGTACCCGCAGGCCACGGGCAGCGGTGACGCTGGGGCGGTTGGCGGGGATGCGCTGCAGGCAGCAGTGGGCCAGCCAGGCAAAGGCCATGGCCTCAACCCAGTCAGGGTCGATCCCGCAAGCGGCAGTGCTGCTGACCCGGGCATTGGGCAACAGGTCTGCCAGGCGCTGCATCAGCACGCTGTTGTGGGCGCCGCCGCCGCAGACCAGCAGTGCCTGGGTATCATCCTGTGCCGCTTGCAGCGAGCTGACGATGCTACGGGCGGTCAGTTCCAGCAGGGTGGCCTGCACGTCTTCATCCCGAAGGCTTGGCTGAGGGGCCAGGTGCTGATTGAGCCAAGGCAGGTTGAACACTTCGCGGCCGGTACTTTTCGGGCCGCTGCCTGCGAAGAACGGATCGCTCAGCAGCGAGGCGAGCAGGCCTGGGATAACCTGGCCGGTGCCCGCCCAGGCACCATTGGTGTCATAGCTGTGCCCTTGTTTCTGCTGAATCCAGGCATCGAGCAGCACGTTACCCGGCCCGCAGTCGAAGCCGCTGACTGGTTTGTCCTGTTCGATCAGGCTCAGATTGCTGAAGCCACCGACATTGAGCACCGCCAGGCGTTGGCCCTGATGGGCGAACAGGGCTTCGTGAAAGGCCGGTACCAGGGGAGCGCCCTGGCCGCCGGCGGCAACGTCACGGCGACGGAAGTCGCTGACCACGCTGATGCCGGTAAGCTCAGCCAGCAGCGCCGGGTTGCCGATCTGTACGGTAAAGCCGCGCGCCGGTTCGTGGCGGATGGTCTGGCCGTGGCTGCCGATGGCGCGAATGGCCTCGGGCGTGAGGTTGCGCGCGGCCAGCAGGTGCTGGATACCTTCGGCGGCAAGCTGCACCCAGCGGTTTTCGGCCAGGGCGGCGCGGGCAATCTCGTCCGGCCCGCTGGCGCACAGGGCCAGCAGGTCCTGGCGCAGGTCGGCGGGCATGGGGATGTAATGGGTGGCGAGCAGCGTGAGTTGCTGCTCCTGTTCGATCAAGGCGATGTCCAGGCCATCGAGGCTGGTCCCGGACATCACACCCAGATAGAGCGGCATTGCTTAACGCTTGCTCGAAGCAAGCAGGGTGGCCTTTTCCTGGTCCATGCGCGCGACCAGTGGCTGGCTTTGCTGCAGGAAACGCTGGCGCTCGGCCTTGGCGATCGGGTCAGCCATTGGCAACTTCTGCCCGAGCGGGTCGACGTGGACGCCGTTGACCTGGAACTCGTAGTGCAGGTGCGGGCCGGTAGACAGGCCGGTGGTGCCAATGTAGCCGATGATTTGCCCTTGCTTGACGGTGCCGCCGGTCTTCACGCCCTTGGCGAAGCCCTGCATGTGCCCGTACAGGGTCTGGTAGCGGTTACCGTGCTGGATGATCACGGTGTTGCCGTAGCCGCCGCGGCGGCCTGCCAGCAGCACTTTACCGTCACCGGCCGCCTTGATCGGTGTGCCGCGTGGTGCTGCGTAGTCGACACCTTTGTGCGCGCGGATCTTGTTCAGGATCGGGTGCTTGCGGCCAGCCGAGAAGCGCGAGCTGATGCGGGCGAAATCAACCGGAGTGCGGATGAACGCCTTGCGCATGCTGTTGCCGTCGGCGGTGTAGTAGTTGGTGTTGCCCTGCTTGTTGGTGTAGCGCACTGCGGTGAAACTCTTGCCGCGGTTGGTGAAGCGGGCAGAGAGGATATTGCCGGTACCGACGACCTTGCCGTTCATGACCTTCTGTTCATAGATCACGTCGAACTCGTCGCCCTGGCGGATATCCTGGGCGAAGTCGATGTCATACCCGAAGATGCGCGCCATATCCATGGTCAGGTTGTGATTCAGGCCGGCACGCTGGGCCGAGGCCGACAGCGAACTCTTGATCACGCCATGTACATAGGCCGAGCGCACCACGGGCTTGCTGATTTCACGGTTGAACGCGTAACCGTTTGCGCTCTTGGTCAGGCGAATGGTTTCCAGGTCGCTGAGCTTGCTGTGCAGGCTGGCCAGCTGACCGTCCTTGTCCAGTTCGATCTGCAGTACCTGGCCATGCTTGAGCTGGCTGAACTGCTTGGCCTGCTTGTTACTGGCCAGCACTTCATGCACAGCGGTAGCCGGCAGGCCGACCTTGGCGAACAGGGTCGACAGGGTATCGCCGCGGCTTACGGTGACTTCGCGGTGGCTTGGGTCCTTGGCTGGCGCGGCTTCGGCAGCGGCGGGCGCAGGCTCGGTCTTAGCGGTTTCCTCGGTTGCTGCGGCGCTGTTGTCGATCTGCGCAAACGGCGAGGGGGCGGCGTCGGTGTTCTGGGTAAGTGGGGCGTCCTGTTCCTGCTTGAGTTGCTCTGCCGGGCTTTCCAGCTCCAGGTTCAGGGTGGTTTTCTTGGCTTCGACCTCGCTGGATGGGAACACCAGCAAGGCCAGGCTGAGTAAGGCGGCGATGCCGCTGGCGGCCAACAGGTGGCTCTTCGGATAAAGCGGGGGCGCTTTAGGCGGTTCGTTGGTCATAGATGAATTGACTTTGAAATAGATGAAGTGGAAAAGATGAATGACATGATGAAGATGAAATAACTGTATAAAATATAACCAAATCCCCTTCAGCGCAAGCGCGCAGACGTCATCAGTCGGCTTCGAGGTCACACTCGGGGCAAAAACTTGTATTTGATGGCTGATCTTGTATGGTTGGGTCCCTTTGAATCTGAGCCTTACGGGTCTGTTATGAAGTCGGTTGAAGAGCAGCTAGCGCTGATCAAGCGTGGAGCGGAAGAGGTACTGGTCGAGTCCGAGTTGGTCGAGAAGCTCAAGCGCGGGCAGCCGCTGCGGATCAAGGCGGGTTTTGACCCGACTGCGCCTGACCTGCACCTGGGGCATACCGTCCTGATCAACAAGCTGCGCCAGTTCCAGGACCTGGGTCACCAGGTGATCTTCCTGATTGGCGACTTCACCGGCATGATCGGTGACCCGAGCGGCAAGAGCGCTACCCGTCCGCCGCTGACCCGCGAGCAGGTACTGGATAACGCCGAGACCTATAAACAGCAGGTGTTCAAGATTCTCGACCCGGCCAAGACCGAAGTCGCGTTCAACTCCACCTGGATGGACAAGCTCACCCCGGCCGACTTCATTCGCCTGGCGTCGCAGTACACCGTGGCGCGCATGCTCGAGCGCGACGACTTCGACAAGCGCTACACCACCAACCAGCCGATCGCGATCCATGAGTTCCTCTATCCGCTGGTGCAGGGTTATGACTCGGTGGCACTCAAGTGCGACGTCGAGCTCGGCGGTACCGACCAGAAGTTCAACCTGCTTATGGGGCGCGAGCTGCAACGTGCTTACGGCCAGGAAGCACAGAACATCGTGACCATGCCGCTGCTCGAAGGGCTCGACGGCGTGAAGAAGATGTCCAAGTCCCTGGGCAATTATGTCGGCATCCAGGAAGCCCCTGGGGTGATGTACAGCAAGCTCGTGTCGATTCCTGACACCCTGATGTGGCGTTACTTCGAACTGCTGAGCTTCCGTTCCATGGAAGAGATCGAGCAGTTGCGTGCCGATGTCGCCAATGGCGCAAACCCGCGTGACATTAAGATCAAGCTGGCGGAAGAGATCGTTGCCCGCTTCCATGGCGAGGAGGCTGCCGCCAATGCTCACCGCGCGGCAGGTAACCGTATGAAAGAGGGCGAGTTGCCGGAGGATCTGCCTGAGGTTGAGGTCTCTGCGGCTGAAGGCTTGCCGATCGCTGCCGTGTTGAACCGCGCGGGTCTGGTGAAGAACTCGGCGATGGCGCGGGATCTGCTCAATGGCGGCGCGGTGAAGGTCGACGGTGCGGTGGTTGATCGTGATTTCATGTTTGCACTTGGCGCGACCCATGTATGCCAGGCGGGCAAGAAGGCATTTGCCCGGGTTACCCTCAAGGCTGAGTAGGCGGTAGCGGCAAGCTATAAGCTGCAAGCTACAAGTTGAGCGCGGTGCCTCTGCTTTTACTTGCAGCTTGAAGCTTGCTACTTATAGCCAAAACGCCCCCGCTGAAACAAAGTTGAAATAAGTCCTTGACGCCCCCGCAGATCTCTCTATAATTCGCCCCACTTCCGGCGCAGTCGGAACTGAAAACTCCTTGAGTTTCAAAGAGTTAGCGGTTTCAGGGTCATCCGGAGGTGCTTCGATCGAAAGATCGGCAGCGGTGAAAAAGGCGGTTGACAGCGGTTTGAAACGCTGTAGAATTCGCCTCCCGCTACGAGAGATCGCAGCGAGTCAAGTGTTTGAAGTGAAACGAAAAACTTCAAAATAAACGCTTGACAGGCTCTGAGGAAAGCGTAGAATGCGCGCCTCGGTTGAGACGAAAGGCTCTTAACCAACCGCTCTTTAACAACTGAATCAAGCAATTCGTGTGGGTGCTTGTGAGCTCAGACTGATAGTCAAAAAGATTATCAGCATCACAAGTGGCTACACGAAAATCGAAAGATTTGAAAGTAAGTCATTTGAGATTGCTGAGCCAAGTTTAGGGTTTTCTCAAAACCCAAGCAGTATTGAACTGAAGAGTTTGATCATGGCTCAGATTGAACGCTGGCGGCAGGCCTAACACATGCAAGTCGAGCGGATGAGAGGAGCTTGCTCTTCGATTCAGCGGCGGACGGGTGAGTAATACCTAGGAATCTGCCTGGTAGTGGGGGACAACGTTTCGAAAGGAACGCTAATACCGCATACGTCCTACGGGAGAAAGCAGGGGACCTTCGGGCCTTGCGCTATCAGATGAGCCTAGGTCGGATTAGCTAGTTGGTGAGGTAATGGCTCACCAAGGCGACGATCCGTAACTGGTCTGAGAGGATGATCAGTCACACTGGAACTGAGACACGGTCCAGACTCCTACGGGAGGCAGCAGTGGGGAATATTGGACAATGGGCGAAAGCCTGATCCAGCCATGCCGCGTGTGTGAAGAAGGTCTTCGGATTGTAAAGCACTTTAAGTTGGGAGGAAGGGTACTTACCTAATACGTGAGTATTTTGACGTTACCGACAGAATAAGCACCGGCTAACTCTGTGCCAGCAGCCGCGGTAATACAGAGGGTGCAAGCGTTAATCGGAATTACTGGGCGTAAAGCGCGCGTAGGTGGTTTGTTAAGTTGGATGTGAAATCCCCGGGCTCAACCTGGGAACTGCATCCAAAACTGGCAAGCTAGAGTAGGGCAGAGGGTGGTGGAATTTCCTGTGTAGCGGTGAAATGCGTAGATATAGGAAGGAACACCAGTGGCGAAGGCGACCACCTGGGCTCATACTGACACTGAGGTGCGAAAGCGTGGGGAGCAAACAGGATTAGATACCCTGGTAGTCCACGCCGTAAACGATGTCAACTAGCCGTTGGAATCCTTGAGATTTTAGTGGCGCAGCTAACGCATTAAGTTGACCGCCTGGGGAGTACGGCCGCAAGGTTAAAACTCAAATGAATTGACGGGGGCCCGCACAAGCGGTGGAGCATGTGGTTTAATTCGAAGCAACGCGAAGAACCTTACCAGGCCTTGACATGCAGAGAACTTTCCAGAGATGGATTGGTGCCTTCGGGAACTCTGACACAGGTGCTGCATGGCTGTCGTCAGCTCGTGTCGTGAGATGTTGGGTTAAGTCCCGTAACGAGCGCAACCCTTGTCCTTAGTTACCAGCACGTTATGGTGGGCACTCTAAGGAGACTGCCGGTGACAAACCGGAGGAAGGTGGGGATGACGTCAAGTCATCATGGCCCTTACGGCCTGGGCTACACACGTGCTACAATGGTCGGTACAGAGGGTTGCCAAGCCGCGAGGTGGAGCTAATCTCACAAAACCGATCGTAGTCCGGATCGCAGTCTGCAACTCGACTGCGTGAAGTCGGAATCGCTAGTAATCGCGAATCAGAATGTCGCGGTGAATACGTTCCCGGGCCTTGTACACACCGCCCGTCACACCATGGGAGTGGGTTGCACCAGAAGTAGCTAGTCTAACCTTCGGGAGGACGGTTACCACGGTGTGATTCATGACTGGGGTGAAGTCGTAACAAGGTAGCCGTAGGGGAACCTGCGGCTGGATCACCTCCTTAATCGACAGACATCAGCTGTCTTATGAGCTCCCACACGAATTGCTTGATTCATTGAAGAAGACGATATCGGTAACAGCTCTTAACTGGGTCTGTAGCTCAGTTGGTTAGAGCGCACCCCTGATAAGGGTGAGGTCGGCAGTTCGAATCTGCCCAGACCCACCAGTTTCTTGTTGGGGCCATAGCTCAGCTGGGAGAGCGCCTGCCTTGCACGCAGGAGGTCAGCGGTTCGATCCCGCTTGGCTCCACCACCCCTTGCTACCGTGTCAAAGCTTAGAAATGAATATTCGTATCGAATATTGATTTCTGAACTTTTTCAGAATCGTTCTTTAAAAATTTGGGTATGTGATAGAAAGATAGACTGGACAGCACTTTCACTGGTGTGTGTTCAGGCTAAGGTAAAATTTGTGAGTAATTACAAGTTTTCGGCGAATGTTGTCTTCACAGTATAACCAGATTGCTTGGGGTTATATGGTCAAGTGAAGAAGCGCATACGGTGGATGCCTTGGCAGTCAGAGGCGATGAAAGACGTGGTAGCCTGCGATAAGCTTCGGGGAGTCGGCAAACAGACTTTGATCCGGAGATCTCTGAATGGGGGAACCCACTCAGCATAAGCTGAGTATCTTGTACTGAATACATAGGTGCAAGAGGCGAACCAGGGGAACTGAAACATCTAAGTACCCTGAGGAAAAGAAATCAACCGAGATTCCCTTAGTAGTGGCGAGCGAACGGGGACTAGCCCTTAAGTGGCTTTGAGATTAGCGGAACGCTCTGGAAAGTGCGGCCATAGTGGGTGATAGCCCTGTACGCGAAAATCTCTTAGTCATGAAATCGAGTAGGACGGAGCACGAGAAACTTTGTCTGAATATGGGGGGACCATCCTCCAAGGCTAAATACTACTGACTGACCGATAGTGAACCAGTACCGTGAGGGAAAGGCGAAAAGAACCCCGGAGAGGGGAGTGAAATAGATCCTGAAACCGTATGCGTACAAGCAGTGGGAGCCTACTTGTTAGGTGACTGCGTACCTTTTGTATAATGGGTCAGCGACTTATATTCAGTGGCGAGCTTAACCGAATAGGGGAGGCGTAGCGAAAGCGAGTCTTAATAGGGCGTTTAGTCGCTGGGTATAGACCCGAAACCGGGCGATCTATCCATGGGCAGGTTGAAGGTTAGGTAACACTGACTGGAGGACCGAACCGACTACCGTTGAAAAGTTAGCGGATGACCTGTGGATCGGAGTGAAAGGCTAATCAAGCTCGGAGATAGCTGGTTCTCCTCGAAAGCTATTTAGGTAGCGCCTCATGTATCACTGTAGGGGGTAGAGCACTGTTTCGGCTAGGGGGTCATCCCGACTTACCAAACCGATGCAAACTCCGAATACCTACAAGTGCCGAGCATGGGAGACACACGGCGGGTGCTAACGTCCGTCGTGAAAAGGGAAACAACCCAGACCGTCAGCTAAGGTCCCAAAGTTATGGTTAAGTGGGAAACGATGTGGGAAGGCTTAGACAGCTAGGAGGTTGGCTTAGAAGCAGCCACCCTTTAAAGAAAGCGTAATAGCTCACTAGTCGAGTCGGCCTGCGCGGAAGATGTAACGGGGCTCAAACCATACACCGAAGCTACGGGTATCACTTAGGTGATGCGGTAGAGGAGCGTTCTGTAAGCCTGTGAAGGTGAGTTGAGAAGCTTGCTGGAGGTATCAGAAGTGCGAATGCTGACATGAGTAACGACAATGGGAGTGAAAAACTCCCACGCCGAAAGACCAAGGTTTCCTGCGCAACGTTAATCGACGCAGGGTTAGTCGGTCCCTAAGGCGAGGCTGAAAAGCGTAGTCGATGGAAAACAGGTTAATATTCCTGTACTTCTGGTTATTGCGATGGAGGGACGGAGAAGGCTAGGCCAGCTTGGCGTTGGTTGTCCAAGTTTAAGGTGGTAGGCTGAGATCTTAGGTAAATCCGGGATCTTAAGGCCGAGAGCTGATGACGAGTTGCCATTAGGCGACGAAGTGGTTGATGCCATGCTTCCAAGAAAAGCTTCTAAGCTTCAGATAACCAGGAACCGTACCCCAAACCGACACAGGTGGTTGGGTAGAGAATACCAAGGCGCTTGAGAGAACTCGGGTGAAGGAACTAGGCAAAATGGCACCGTAACTTCGGGAGAAGGTGCGCCGGTGAGGGTGAAGGACTTGCTCCGTAAGCCCATGCCGGTCGAAGATACCAGGCCGCTGCGACTGTTTATTAAAAACACAGCACTCTGCAAACACGAAAGTGGACGTATAGGGTGTGACGCCTGCCCGGTGCCGGAAGGTTAATTGATGGGGTTAGCTAACGCGAAGCTCTTGATCGAAGCCCCGGTAAACGGCGGCCGTAACTATAACGGTCCTAAGGTAGCGAAATTCCTTGTCGGGTAAGTTCCGACCTGCACGAATGGCGTAACGATGGCGGCGCTGTCTCCACCCGAGACTCAGTGAAATTGAAATCGCTGTGAAGATGCAGTGTATCCGCGGCTAGACGGAAAGACCCCGTGAACCTTTACTATAGCTTTGCACTGGACTTTGAATTTGCTTGTGTAGGATAGGTGGGAGGCTTTGAAGCGTGGACGCCAGTTCGCGTGGAGCCATCCTTGAAATACCACCCTGGCAACTTTGAGGTTCTAACTCAGGTCCGTTATCCGGATCGAGGACAGTGTATGGTGGGTAGTTTGACTGGGGCGGTCTCCTCCTAAAGAGTAACGGAGGAGTACGAAGGTGCGCTCAGACCGGTCGGAAATCGGTCGTAGAGTATAAAGGCAAAAGCGCGCTTGACTGCGAGACAGACACGTCGAGCAGGTACGAAAGTAGGTCTTAGTGATCCGGTGGTTCTGTATGGAAGGGCCATCGCTCAACGGATAAAAGGTACTCCGGGGATAACAGGCTGATACCGCCCAAGAGTTCATATCGACGGCGGTGTTTGGCACCTCGATGTCGGCTCATCACATCCTGGGGCTGAAGCCGGTCCCAAGGGTATGGCTGTTCGCCATTTAAAGTGGTACGCGAGCTGGGTTTAGAACGTCGTGAGACAGTTCGGTCCCTATCTGCCGTGGACGTTTGAGATTTGAGAGGGGCTGCTCCTAGTACGAGAGGACCGGAGTGGACGAACCTCTGGTGTTCCGGTTGTCACGCCAGTGGCATTGCCGGGTAGCTATGTTCGGAAGAGATAACCGCTGAAAGCATCTAAGCGGGAAACTTGCCTCAAGATGAGATCTCACTGGAGCCTTGAGCTCCCTGAAGGGCCGTCGAAGACTACGACGTTGATAGGTTGGGTGTGTAAGCGCTGTGAGGCGTTGAGCTAACCAATACTAATTGCCCGTGAGGCTTGACCATATAACACCCAAGCAATTTGAGCGAAAGCCAGATTGCGGTGTTGTGAAGACTGCACAGCCGAAGATTTGTAACTCACAAACATCACATACCCGATTCGCTGGAGTGTCTGAACAAGACCTTCTGGCAACAGAATTTCTTGACGACCATAGAGCATTGGAACCACCTGATCCCATCCCGAACTCAGCAGTGAAACGATGCATCGCCGATGGTAGTGTGGGGTTTCCCCATGTGAGAGTAGGTCATCGTCAAGATTAAATTCCGAAACCCCTATCTGCGCATGCAGGTAGGGGTTTTGTCTTTCTGGCTGTTTCCTCTGCGGGCGGTGACCACAGAGGGCCATTCCTACAGCTCAGTTTTCTATGCAATCCCCACCTGCATGGCTATCATGCCCTCCTCATTGTGAGTCGAGATTGGCATGCTGAAGTTGTTGAAGCTCCTCAAGGATGGCCGGTTCCATTCCGGGCAAGACCTGGGCGCAGCCTTGGGCGTCAGTCGCGCCGCCGTCTGGAAGCAATTACAGCTTCTTGAGGCTGAGCTGAACCTGCCCATTCATAAAGTCCGTGGCCGCGGCTACCAGTTGGCCACGCCGTTGTCGTTGCTGGAAGAATCGGCCATAGCCGAGCTTTCCCAGGGCGAACAATGGCCAGTATTGATATTCGAATCCATCGACTCGACCAATGCCCAGGCCCTGCGCTCAATCAGCGAAGGCCAGGCTGCGCCGTTCCTGGTGCTGGCTGAGCGTCAGGCGGCGGGGCGCGGCCGACGCGGTCGTCAGTGGGTCAGCCCATTCGCGGAAAACCTCTATTACAGCCTGGTGCTGCGTATTGAAGGCGGCATGCGCCAGCTGGAAGGTCTGAGCCTAGTGGTTGGCCTGGCGGTAATGCGTACGCTGCAGGCCTTTGGTGTTGCCGGCGCGGGACTGAAATGGCCGAATGATGTTCTGGTAAACAATCAGAAGATCGCCGGTATTCTCCTGGAACTGGTCGGAGATCCTGCGGACGTCTGTCACGTCGTGCTGGGGATTGGTATCAACGTCAACATGCAGGTCAACGAGCAGATCGATCAGTTGTGGACGTCAGTGCGTCGTGAGACAGGGGTGGCAGTCGATCGTAATAAACTGGTGGCTGCGCTCAGTCAGAACCTGCAGCAGGATCTGCAGCGCCATCGGCAATCCGGATTCGCCGCGTTCCAGGCCGAGTGGGAACAATCCCATCTGTGGCAGGGGGCTGCGGTGTCCTTGATTGCCGGAGTCAACCGGATTGACGGAATTGTTCTAGGCATTGACCGGCAAGGGGCGCTGCGCCTCGAGGTCGATGGTGTTGAAAAGAGCTTTAGCGGTGGTGAGCTCAGTTTGAGGTTGCGTGATGATTCTTGAGCTCGATTGTGGCAACAGCTTTATCAAGTGGCGAGTCATCAGCGCTACTGAGGGCGCCGTTGTTGCCGGCGGCATTGTGGACTCCGATCAGGCCCTGGTGGCTGCCGTCACGGCGCTCCCTGCAGCGCCCCGGCGCTGCCGCCTGGTCAGTGTCAGAAGTGAGGAGGAGACCGCTGGCCTTTCGGCGCTGCTCGCCCAGCATTTTGGCTTGAGCGTCGTGGTGGCTCAGCCTGCCAGGGAGGTCGCTGGCGTACGCAATGGCTACGAAGATTACCAGCGCCTCGGCCTGGATCGCTGGCTTGCGGTGCTGGGCGGCTTTCACTTGGCCCGTGGCGCGTGTCTGGTGATGGATTTCGGTACGGCGGCCAAGGCTGACTTCGTTTCGGCCGACGGCGAGCACCTGGGTGGCTTCATCTGCCCGGGCATGCCGTTGATGCGTAGCCAGCTGCGTACCCACACCCGACGCATCCGCTATGACGATGCCTCCGCTGAGCGCGCACTGTCGAGCCTTGCCCCTGGGCGTTCTACCGTCGAGGCGGTAGAGCGTGGCTGCGTGCACATGCTTCAGGGCTTTGTCCGCTCGCAGCTTGAGCATGCCCATGAGTTGTGGGGTGATGATTTCACTGTGTTGCTGACCGGGGGCGATGCGCTCCTGGTGCAAAAGGCCGCTCCACAGGCCCGGGTGGTTCCGGACCTGGTATTTGTTGGCCTGGCCATGGCTTGTCCCCTGGATTGAGGTGCCTATGCGTTGGTTGTTTCTGTTGTTGGTGGTGCTCAACGTCTTTTATTACGTCTGGCACCAGCAGGAAGCGCCGTTGAAGGCCAAGGAAGTGGCGCCGTTGTCGCTGTACAAGGGAAATCAGCAGGATATTCGTCTGCTGAGCGAGTCGAGCAAGGGTAAAACTGCGCCCGAGCGTGGCCAGGAGTGCCTCTATGTAGGTGGCTTGGTGGGCCAGGATCAGCTAAAAGCGCTGCGTCAGCGCTTGCTGACCCTGGATATCGCTGCTGCTCCAGTGACCGGCCGCCTGGGGGACAGCACGGGTTTGTGGTTGCAGATTGCGCCCCAGAGCCAGCGTTTGCTGGACCAAACCGTGCTCGGGACACTTTCCCATGATTTCAAAGACTTAAAACATAAAATAATGTTGTGCGAGGGTATTGCAACTGGCGAATAGCTTGATAGAATGGCGCCCGCTTCACAGGGAACACCACTGAGGTGGTAGAGCTGGAAGCGGTGTCAAAGCAGCTAAGTTTCAGATTTGATTGAAAAAATTTGAAAAAACGCTTGACACTTGATCGGTATCTGAATAGAATGCCGGCCAATTCTGGAGGGATTCCCGAGCGGTCAAAGGGGACGGACTGTAAATCCGTTGCGAGAGCTTCGAAGGTTCGAATCCTTCTCCCTCCACCAGTTTTAGCGAGAGCCGCAAGCTCCGCGGGTATAGTTTAGTGGTAGAACCTCAGCCTTCCAAGCTGATGATGCGGGTTCGATTCCCGCTACCCGCTCCAGGTTTGCTGTTGTTGCACAGTGTTACGCTCTTGTAGCTCAGTTGGTAGAGCACACCCTTGGTAAGGGTGAGGTCAGCGGTTCAAATCCGCTCAAGAGCTCCATATAACAAGGCAGATATGAAAATATCTGCCTTTGTTTTAATGGTCATATTGACTTGCTTGTTTCTTATTGCTGAGGATTGTCTCGATGGCTAAGGAAAAGTTCGATCGTAGTCTGCCGCACGTAAACGTCGGCACCATTGGTCACGTTGACCATGGCAAGACCACGCTGACTGCGGCACTGACCCGCGTCTGCTCCGAAGTTTTCGGTTCGGCCGTCGTTGAATTCGACAAGATCGACAGTGCTCCAGAAGAGAAAGCTCGCGGTATCACCATTAACACCGCACACGTCGAGTACAACTCGAACATTCGTCACTACGCTCACGTCGACTGCCCAGGTCACGCTGACTACGTGAAGAACATGATCACCGGTGCTGCCCAGATGGACGGCGCGATCCTGGTTTGCTCGGCCGCCGATGGTCCGATGCCACAAACCCGTGAGCACATCCTGCTGTCCCGTCAGGTTGGCGTTCCGTACATCGTGGTCTTCCTGAACAAGGCTGACCTGGTAGACGACGCTGAGCTGCTGGAACTGGTCGAGATGGAAGTTCGCGACCTGCTGTCCACCTATGACTTCCCAGGCGACGACACCCCGATCATCATCGGTTCGGCTCGTATGGCGCTGGAAGGCAAAGACGACAACGAAATGGGCACCACCGCTGTCAAGAAGCTGGTTGAGACTCTGGACAGCTACATCCCAGAGCCTGAGCGCGCTATCGACAAGCCGTTCCTGATGCCAATCGAAGACGTATTCTCGATCTCGGGTCGTGGTACTGTTGTTACCGGTCGTATCGAGCGTGGTATCGTCCGCGTTCAAGACGCCCTGGAAATCGTTGGTCTGCGTGACACCACCACCACCACCTGCACCGGTGTTGAGATGTTCCGCAAGCTGCTGGACGAAGGTCGTGCTGGCGAGAACTGCGGCGTGCTGCTGCGCGGCACCAAGCGTGACGACGTTGAGCGTGGTCAGGTTCTGGTCAAGCCAGGTTCGGTCAAGCCGCACACCAAGTTCACCGCAGAAGTTTACGTTCTGAGCAAAGAAGAAGGCGGTCGTCATACTCCGTTCTTCAAAGGCTACCGTCCACAGTTCTACTTCCGTACTACTGACGTGACTGGTAACTGCGAGCTGCCAGAAGGCGTTGAAATGGTAATGCCAGGTGACAACATTCAGATGACTGTTACCCTGATCAAAACCATCGCGATGGAAGACGGTCTGCGTTTCGCTATCCGTGAAGGCGGTCGTACCGTCGGCGCTGGCGTAGTAGCGAAGATTATCGAATAAGTAGTTGATTTCTCTCGATCAGGCCGGCATAATGGTCGGCCTGATAAGCTTTTAGGTCAGTAGCTCAATTGGCAGAGCGACGGTCTCCAAAACCGTAGGTTGGGGGTTCGATTCCCTCCTGACCTGCCAGATTCACCTCGTGTGTCTGGCTTTCTTTTCACAGGATCTTCCTAGATGACTCCCAAGGCTGAAGCCCAAGACTCTCGTTTTGATCTGCTCAAGTGGCTGGCTGTTGTCGCTTTGGTAGTCGTTGGTGTTGTGGGTAACCAGTATTACTCTGCTTCGCCGATTCTGTATCGCGTACTTGCACTGCTTGCCCTTGCTGCTGTAGCTGGCTTTGTTGCCCTGCAGACCGCCAAAGGCAAGTCGTTCTTTGCGCTGGCAAAGGAAGCTCGCACCGAGATTCGTAAAGTCGTATGGCCAACCCGCCAAGAAACCACGCAGACCACGCTCATCGTAGTGGCGGTTGTCCTGGTGATGGCGTTGCTGCTGTGGGGTCTCGACTCCCTGCTGGGTTGGTTGATTTCCTTGATTGTTGGCTAAGGGTGTCCCGTGGCTAAGCGTTGGTACGTTGTGCATGCTTACTCGGGTTACGAGAAGCATGTCATGCGCTCGCTGATCGAGCGCGTAAAGCTGGCTGGCATGGAAGATGGCTTCGGCGAAATTCTGGTCCCCACTGAAGAAGTGGTTGAGATGCGCAATGGCCAGAAGCGCAAAAGCGAGCGTAAGTTCTTCCCAGGTTATGTGCTGGTCCAAATGGACATGAACGAAGGGACTTGGCACTTGGTCAAGGACACCCCTCGCGTCATGGGCTTCATCGGTGGTACTGCAGACAAGCCTGCACCGATCACTGACAAGGAAGCCGAGGCCATTCTGCGTCGCGTTGCCGATGGCAGCGACAAGCCGAAGCCGAAGACTCTGTTCGAGCCGGGCGAAGTGGTCCGTGTTATCGATGGTCCGTTTGCTGATTTCAACGGTACCGTTGAAGAAGTTAACTACGAGAAGAGCCGGATCCAAGTGGCCGTGCTTATTTTCGGTCGCTCTACCCCGGTAGAGCTCGAGTTCAGCCAGGTCGAGAAGGTCTAGCCGAACAAAGCATCCCATACCCCGCAGCCCTATGTGCTGCGGGGTTTTGTCGTCACTGGGATAAAACGCAAGTCATCCGGGGAGCCATCTGGCGTTCGTACCCGATATTGGAGTAGCTCATGGCTAAGAAGATTCAGGCTTACATCAAGCTGCAAGTAAAGGCCGGCCAGGCCAACCCAAGCCCACCCGTTGGTCCAGCACTGGGTCAACACGGTGTGAACATCATGGAATTCTGCAAGGCCTTCAACGCCCGTACCCAGGGTCAAGAAGCCGGCCTGCCGACTCCTGTGATCATCACTGTTTACAGTGACCGCAGCTTCACCTTCGAAACCAAAAGCACCCCTGCTTCGGTTCTGCTGAAGAAAGCAGCTGGCCTGACCAGCGGTTCTGCACGTCCGAACACCGTTAAAGTCGGTACTGTGACCCGTGCTCAGCTGGAAGAGATCGCAAAAACCAAAAATGCTGATCTGACCGCTGCTGACATGGATGCGGCCGTGCGTACCATCGCCGGTTCCGCTCGCAGCATGGGCCTCAACGTGGAGGGTGTGTAATGGCTAAGCTGACCAAGCGCCAAAAGGCCATTGCTTCGAAAATCGAAGCAGGCAAAGTCTACAACTTCGAAGAAGCAGCAGTGCTGCTGGCCGAACTGTCCACCGTGAAGTTCAGCGAATCCTTCGACGTTGCTGTCAACCTCGGTGTTGACCCACGTAAATCCGACCAGGTCGTACGTAGCGCTACCGTGCTGCCACACGGCACTGGCAAGACCGTACGTGTAGCTGTCTTCACCCAGGGTCCTGCTGCCGAGGCCGCTCTGGCTGCCGGCGCTGACCGCGTTGGTATGGACGATCTGGCTGCCGAAATGAAAGGCGGCGACCTGAACTATGACGTCGTTATTGCTTCCCCGGACGCAATGCGTGTTGTAGGTCAGCTGGGTCAGGTTCTGGGTCCTCGCGGCCTGATGCCTAACCCGAAAGTCGGTACCGTAACTCCAGACGTAGCCACCGCGGTTAAAAACGCCAAGGCTGGTCAGGTTCGTTATCGCACCGACAAAAACGGCATCATCCACACCTCCGTTGGCAAAATCGGCTTTGAAGCTGGCAAGCTGAAGGAAAACGTTGAAGCCCTGATCGCTGATCTGAAGCGTATCAAGCCAGCTTCCTCGAAAGGTATCTACGTCAAGCGCGTTACCCTGAGCACCACCATGGGCCCAGGTCTGGTCATCGATCAGAGCTCGCTGAACGCGTAAGACAAAACCCGGTGCGAGTGATCGCACCAGGTTGAAAAATTGGGGTCCCTGCCTGGCGGGGGCTATCCAAGACCGTAGGCGACGCAAGTCTTAAACCACAAGCCTACGCAGATGGTGCCCCTGGTTCCTTACCGAATCAGACACCAAAACGACATCCGGCCCCGGCTGGATGAAACGGTAACAAGCAGGAGTTTTACCCGTGGCAATTAAACTCGAAGACAAGAAGGCCATCGTCGCTGAAGTCAACGAGGCTGCCAAAGTCGCTCTGTCTGCTGTCGTGGCTGATGCCCGTGGCGTGACTGTAGGCGCAATGACCGGACTTCGTAAAGAGGCTCGTGAAGCTGGCGTTTACGTACGTGTTGTACGTAACACCCTGCTCAAGCGCGCTGTTGCTGACACTGAATTCAGTGTCCTCAACGACGCCTTCACCGGCCCTACCCTGATCGCGTTCTCCAACGAACACCCGGGCGCTGCTGCCCGTCTGTTCGCAGAATTCGCCAAGGGTCAGAGCAAGTTCGAGATCAAGGCAGCTGCGTTCGACGGCAAGTTCCTTGCCGCAAACCAGATCGACGTGTTGGCTTCGCTGCCGACCCGCGACGAAGCTATTGCAAAGCTGATGAGCGTGATCCAAGGCGCTACCAGCAAGCTGGCTCGTACTCTGGCAGCCGTTCGCGACCAGAAAGAAGCTGCTGCAGCCTAAGGCGCAGAAAGCACTTTCGAAATCATACGTTTAATTTGATGGCTGCGTAGGCTGTCACCCCAATACAGGATTTAAGTCATGTCTCTGACTAACGAGCAAATCATCGAAGCAATCGGCCAGAAAACCGTTCTGGAAGTTGTTGAGCTGATCAAAGCAATGGAAGAAACCTTCGGCGTTACCGCTGCTGTTGCCGCTGCTGGCCCAGCTGCTGCCGCTGCCGTTGTTGAAGAACAAACCGAGTTCAACGTTGTTCTGGTTGCCGCTGGCGACAAGAAAGTAAACGTGATCAAGGCTGTTCGCGAACTGACCGGCCTGGGCCTGAAAGAAGCCAAGGAAAAGGTTGATACCGCTCCTCAGGTTGTTGCTGAAGGCGTTTCGAAAGAAGCCGCTGACAAAGCTAAAGCTGACCTGGAAGCAGCAGGCGCTACCGTCGAACTGAAATAATTTCGACTGTGCGTCTCCAGCCCGAGCGACAAGCGAAAGGCTGATGGCTGGTGGCTCTTGCCACCGGCCTTTTTCCGTTATTGGCAGCTGACCAGGTCGGCGCTGATAACGAGCTGCAACCACCAATGATGGTGGCGCAAACCAAGGGGTTTGCACGATTTTCTGGCTGCTCCCGTCGGGAGAAGCCAAACAAGCAGGTGACCAAGCTGGGGAACGCTGATGGCTTACTCATACACTGAGAAAAAACGTATCCGCAAGGACTTTAGCAAGTTGCCGGACGTCATGGATGTGCCTTACCTCCTGGCCATCCAGCTGGATTCGTATCGTGAATTCTTGCAAGCGGGAGCGACCAAAGATCAGTTCCGCGACGTGGGCCTGCATGCGGCCTTCAAATCGGTTTTCCCGATCATCAGCTACTCCGGCAATGCTGCCCTGGAGTACGTTGGCTATCGTCTGGGCGAACCGGCTTTTGATGTCAAAGAATGCGTACTGCGTGGCGTGACCTACGCGGTGCCGCTGCGGGTAAAAGTCCGCCTGATCATTTTCGACAAAGAATCGTCGAACAAAGCGATCAAGGACATCAAAGAGCAAGAAGTCTACATGGGTGAAATCCCCCTGATGACTGAAAACGGTACCTTCGTAATCAACGGTACCGAGCGTGTTATCGTTTCCCAGCTGCACCGTTCGCCGGGCGTGTTCTTCGATCACGACCGCGGCAAGACGCACAGCTCTGGCAAACTGCTGTACTCGGCGCGGATCATTCCTTACCGCGGCTCGTGGCTGGACTTCGAATTCGATCCGAAAGACTGTGTATTCGTCCGTATCGACCGTCGTCGCAAACTGCCTGCGTCGGTTCTGCTGCGCGCGCTGGGCTACAGCACTGAAGAAGTGCTGGACGCTTTCTACACCACCAACGTTTTCCACGTGTCGGGCGAGAAGCTCAGCCTGGAGCTGGTGCCTCAGCGCCTGCGTGGTGAAGTTGCGGTCATGGACATCCATGACGAAACCGGCAAGGTCATTGTCGAGCAAGGTCGTCGTATCACTGCTCGCCACATCAACCAGCTGGAAAAAGCTGGCGTCAAGCAGCTGGACGTGCCGCTGGAATACGTCCTGGGCCGCACTACCGCCAAGGCGATCGTGCACCCGGCTACCGGCGAGATCCTGGCTGAGTGCAACACCGAGCTGAGCACCGACGTCCTGGTGAAAATCGCCAAGGCCCAGGTTGTTCGCATCGAGACCCTGTACACCAACGACATCGACTGCGGTCCGTTCATCTCGGATACCCTGAAGATCGACTCCACCAGCAACCAACTGGAAGCGCTGGTCGAGATCTATCGCATGATGCGTCCTGGCGAGCCGCCAACCAAGGATGCCGCCGAGACCCTGTTCAACAACCTGTTCTTCAGCGCCGAGCGTTACGACCTGTCGGCCGTAGGCCGCATGAAGTTCAACCGTCGTATCGGTCGCACCGAGATCGAAGGTTCGGGCGTGCTGAGCAAGGAAGATATCGTCGAGGTCCTCAAGACCCTGGTCGACATCCGTAACGGCAAAGGCATCGTCGACGACATCGACCACCTCGGTAACCGTCGCGTCCGCTGTGTCGGCGAGATGGCCGAGAACCAGTTCCGCGTTGGCCTGGTGCGTGTAGAGCGCGCGGTCAAAGAGCGTCTGTCGATGGCAGAAAGCGAAGGCCTGATGCCTCAGGACCTGATCAACGCCAAGCCGGTTGCGGCGGCGGTGAAAGAGTTCTTCGGCTCCAGCCAGCTCTCGCAGTTCATGGACCAGAACAACCCGCTGTCCGAGATCACCCACAAGCGTCGTGTCTCTGCACTCGGCCCTGGTGGTCTGACCCGTGAGCGCGCAGGCTTCGAAGTCCGTGACGTACACCCGACCCACTACGGCCGCGTGTGCCCGATCGAGACCCCTGAAGGTCCGAACATCGGTCTGATCAACTCCCTGGCGGCATACGCTCGCACCAACCAGTACGGCTTCCTGGAAAGCCCGTACCGCGTGGTGAAAGAGGGCGTGGTTACCGACGACATCGTGTTCCTGTCGGCGATCGAAGAAGCTGATCACGTCATCGCCCAGGCTTCGGCCACGATGAACGAGAAGAAGCACCTGATCGATGAGCTGGTAGCTGTTCGTCACCTGAACGAATTCACCGTCAAGGCGCCGGAAGACGTCACCCTGATGGACGTTTCGCCGAAGCAGGTAGTTTCGGTTGCAGCGTCGCTGATTCCGTTCCTCGAGCACGACGACGCCAACCGTGCGTTGATGGGTTCGAACATGCAGCGTCAGGCTGTACCAACCCTGCGCGCCGACAAGCCGCTGGTCGGTACCGGCATGGAGCGCAACGTTGCCCGTGACTCCGGCGTTTGCGTCGTGGCCCGTCGTGGCGGCGTGATCGACTCTGTCGATGCCAGCCGTATCGTTGTTCGCGTTGCCGATGACGAAGTTGAAACCGGTGAAGCCGGTGTCGACATCTACAACCTGACCAAATACACCCGTTCGAACCAGAACACCTGCATCAACCAGCGTCCGCTGGTTAACAAGGGTGACGCGGTTCAGCGTGGCGACATCATGGCCGACGGCCCGTCCACCGACATGGGTGAACTGGCGCTGGGTCAGAACATGCGCATCGCGTTCATGGCGTGGAACGGCTTCAACTTCGAAGACTCCATCTGCCTGTCCGAGCGTGTTGTTCAGGAAGACCGCTTCACCACGATCCACATCCAGGAACTGACCTGTGTGGCCCGTGACACCAAGCTTGGCCCAGAGGAAATCACCGCGGACATCCCGAACGTCGGTGAAGCTGCGCTGAACAAGCTGGACGAAGCCGGTATCGTTTATGTTGGTGCTGAAGTTGGCGCTGGCGACATCCTGGTCGGCAAGGTCACGCCAAAAGGCGAAACCCAGCTGACTCCGGAAGAAAAACTGCTACGCGCAATCTTCGGTGAGAAAGCCAGCGACGTTAAAGACACCTCCCTGCGCGTGCCTACCGGCACCAAAGGTACTGTCATCGACGTGCAGGTCTTCACCCGTGATGGCGTCGAGCGCGACAGTCGTGCGCTGTCCATCGAGAAGATGCAGCTGGACGAGATCCGCAAGGACCTCAACGAAGAGTTCCGCATCGTCGAAGGCGCAACCTTCGAACGTCTGCGTTCGGCCCTGAACGGCCAGGTTGTCGACGGTGGTGCAGGCCTGAAGAAAGGCACTGTGATCACCAACGAAGTCCTGGACGGTCTGGAGCACGGCCAGTGGTTCAAACTGCGCATGGCCGAAGACGCGCTGAACGAGCAGCTCGAGAAGGCCCAGGCCTACATCGTTGATCGTCGCCGTCTGCTGGACGACAAGTTCGAAGACAAGAAGCGCAAGCTGCAGCAGGGCGATGACCTGGCACCGGGCGTACTGAAGATCGTCAAGGTCTACCTGGCAATCCGTCGCCGCATCCAGCCGGGCGACAAGATGGCCGGCCGTCACGGTAACAAAGGTGTGGTCTCGGTGATCATGCCGGTCGAAGACATGCCGCACGACGCCAACGGTACTCCGGTCGACGTGGTCCTCAACCCGTTGGGCGTACCATCGCGTATGAACGTCGGTCAGATCCTCGAAACCCACCTGGGCCTGGCGGCCAAAGGTCTGGGCGAGAAGATCAACCGCATGCTCGAAGAGCAGCGCAAGGTCATCGAGCTGCGCAAGTTCCTCACCGAGATCTACAACGAGATCGGTGGTCGTCAGGAACAACTGGAGACCTTCTCCGACCAGGAAATCCTGGACCTGGCGAAGAACCTCAAAGGCGGTGTGCCAATGGCCACTCCAGTCTTCGACGGTGCCAAGGAAAGCGAGATCAAGGCCATGCTGAAACTGGCAGACATGCCAGAAAGCGGTCAGATGCAGCTGTTCGACGGTCGTACCGGCAACAAGTTCGAGCGTCATGTGACCGTTGGTTACATGTACATGCTCAAGCTGAACCACTTGGTGGACGACAAGATGCACGCGCGTTCCACTGGTTCTTACAGCCTGGTTACCCAGCAGCCGCTGGGTGGTAAGGCGCAGTTCGGTGGTCAGCGTTTCGGGGAGATGGAAGTGTGGGCGCTGGAAGCATACGGCGCGGCATACACCCTGCAAGAAATGCTCACAGTGAAGTCGGACGACGTGAACGGTCGGACCAAGATGTACAAAAACATCGTGGACGGCGATCACCGTATGGAGCCGGGCATGCCCGAGTCCTTCAACGTGTTGATCAAAGAGATTCGTTCGCTCGGTATCGATATCGATCTGGAAACCGAATAACACGTGACGCGAATCGGGAGCGTGGCTGAAAAGCCCGCTCCCTGCTCCGCCAGGAGGAAAGGCCTTGAAAGACCTACTGAATTTGCTGAAAAACCAGGGTCAAGTCGAAGAGTTCGACGCCATCCGTATCGGATTGGCCTCGCCTGAGATGATCCGTTCGTGGTCGTTCGGTGAAGTTAAAAAGCCGGAAACCATCAACTACCGTACGTTCAAACCTGAGCGTGACGGCCTGTTCTGCGCCAAGATCTTTGGCCCAGTCAAGGACTACGAGTGCCTGTGCGGTAAGTACAAGCGCCTGAAACACCGCGGCGTGATCTGCGAGAAGTGCGGCGTTGAAGTCGCCCTGGCCAAGGTTCGTCGTGAGCGCATGGCGCACATCGAACTGGCTTCGCCGGTTGCCCACATCTGGTTCCTGAAGTCGCTGCCGTCCCGTATCGGCCTGCTGATGGACATGACCCTGCGTGATATCGAGCGCGTTCTCTACTTCGAGAGCTATGTCGTTATCGACCCGGGCATGACCACCCTGGAAAAAGGCCAGCTGCTCAACGACGAGCAGTACTTCGAAGCGCTGGAAGAGTTCGGTGACGACTTCGACGCCCGCATGGGTGCCGAGGCTGTCCGCGAGCTGCTGCACGCTATCGACCTGGAGCACGAGATCGGTCGCCTGCGCGAAGAGATTCCGCAGACCAACTCGGAAACCAAGATCAAGAAGCTGTCCAAGCGTCTGAAGCTGATGGAAGCCTTCCAGGGCTCGGGCAACCTGCCTGAGTGGATGGTCCTGACCGTTCTGCCGGTTCTGCCGCCAGACCTGCGTCCACTGGTTCCGCTGGATGGCGGTCGCTTTGCGACTTCCGACCTGAACGACCTGTATCGTCGGGTGATCAACCGTAACAACCGTCTGAAGCGCCTGCTCGACCTGTCCGCGCCGGACATCATCGTGCGCAACGAAAAGCGCATGCTGCAGGAAGCGGTCGACGCCTTGCTGGATAACGGCCGTCGCGGTCGTGCCATCACCGGCTCGAACAAGCGTCCTCTGAAATCCCTGGCCGACATGATCAAGGGTAAGCAAGGTCGTTTCCGTCAGAACTTGCTCGGTAAGCGCGTTGACTACTCCGGCCGTTCGGTAATTACCGTAGGTCCGACCCTGCGTCTGCACCAGTGCGGTCTGCCGAAGAAAATGGCTCTCGAGCTGTTCAAGCCGTTCATTTTCGGCAAGCTGGAAATGCGTGGTCTGGCGACCACCATCAAGGCCGCCAAGAAGATGGTCGAGCGCGAGCTGCCAGAGGTCTGGGACGTTCTCGCCGAAGTGATTCGCGAACACCCCGTACTGCTCAACCGTGCGCCGACCCTTCACCGTCTGGGTATCCAGGCCTTTGAACCGGTACTGATCGAAGGTAAGGCTATCCAGCTGCACCCGCTGGTCTGTGCTGCGTACAACGCCGACTTCGACGGTGACCAAATGGCCGTTCACGTGCCGCTGACGCTGGAAGCCCAGCTCGAAGCGCGCGCGCTGATGATGTCGACCAACAACATTCTGTCGCCAGCCAACGGTGAGCCAATCATCGTTCCGTCGCAGGACGTTGTACTGGGTCTGTACTACATGACCCGTGAAGCCATCAACGCCAAGGGCGAAGGTCGCGTGTTCGCCGACCTGCAGGAAGTCGACCGCGTATTCCGCGCCGGCGAAGCTGCCCTGCACGCCAAGATCAAGGTTCGTATCAACGAAACCGTCAACGATCGTGATGGCGGCAGCGTCAAGAACACCCGTATCGTCGACACTACTGTCGGCCGTGCGCTGCTGTTCCAGGTTGTACCGCCAGGTCTGTCGTACGACGTGGTCAACCAGCCAATGAAGAAAAAGGCGATCTCCAAGCTGATCAACCAGTGCTACCGCGTGGTTGGTCTGAAAGAGACCGTGATCTTCGCTGACCAGCTGATGTACACCGGTTTTGCCTACTCGACCATCTCCGGCGTTTCCATCGGTGTTAACGACTTCGTTATCCCGGATGAAAAAGCCCGCATCATCGGTACCGCTACCGACGAAGTGAAAGAGATCGAGAGCCAGTACGCCTCCGGCCTGGTAACCCAGGGCGAGAAGTACAACAAAGTCATCGACTTGTGGTCCAAGGCGAACGACGAAGTTTCCAAAGCGATGATGGCCAACCTCTCGAAAGAGAAAGTCATCGACCGCAACGGCGACGAAGTCGAGCAAGAGTCCTTCAACTCGATGTACATGATGGCTGACTCCGGTGCCCGGGGTTCGGCAGCTCAGATTCGTCAGCTGGCCGGTATGCGTGGTCTGATGGCCAAGCCGGACGGCTCGATCATCGAGACGCCGATCACCGCGAACTTCCGTGAAGGTCTGAGCGTACTCCAGTACTTCATCTCGACTCACGGTGCTCGTAAGGGTCTGGCGGATACCGCGCTGAAAACCGCGAACTCCGGTTACCTGACTCGTCGTCTGGTAGACGTTGCCCAGGATCTGGTGGTTACCGAGATCGACTGCGGCACCGAGCAAGGCCTGCTGATGACGCCGCACATTGAAGGCGGCGACGTTGTAGAGCCGCTGGGTGAGCGTGTACTGGGTCGTGTTATCGCCCGTGACGTGTTCAAGCCAGGCACCGACGACGTTATCGTTCCGGCCGGTACCCTGGTCGACGAGAAGTGGGTCGAATTCATCGAGCTGAACAGCATCGACGAAGTGATCGTGCGTTCGCCGATCAGCTGCGAAACTCGCTACGGCATCTGCGCCAAGTGCTACGGTCGCGACCTGGCTCGCGGTCACCAGGTGAACATCGGTGAAGCGGTCGGCGTTATCGCTGCCCAGTCGATCGGTGAGCCGGGTACCCAGCTGACCATGCGTACGTTCCACATCGGTGGTGCTGCAAGCCGGACCTCGGCTGCCGACAGCGTCCAGGTGAAGAACGGTGGTATGGTTCGCCTGCACAACCTGAAACAGGTTGAGCGTGCCGACGGTAACCTGGTTGCCGTATCGCGTTCCGGTGAGTTGGCGATTGCCGACGAATTCGGTCGTGAGCGTGAGCGTTACAAGCTGCCTTACGGTGCGGTCATTTCCGTGAAGGAAGGCGACAAGGTCGACGCTGGCGCAATCGTCGCCAAGTGGGACCCGCACACCCACCCGATCGTTACCGAAATGAAAGGTACCGTGACCTTCGTGGGCATGGAAGAAGGCATCACCATCAAGCGTCAGACTGACGAATTGACTGGTTTGACCAACATTGAAGTTCTGGACGTCAAAGACCGTCCGGCTGCAGGTAAGGAAATCCGCCCTGCAATCAAGATGGTCGACGCCAATGGCAAGGATCTGCTGCTGCCAGGTACCGACGTACCGGCTCAGTACTTCCTGCCGGCGAACGCCCTGGTTGGTGTGGCTGACGGTGCCCAGATCGGCGTCGGTGACGTTATCGCGCGTATCCCGCAAGAAACGTCGAAGACCCGTGACATCACCGGTGGTCTGCCACGGGTTGCCGACTTGTTCGAAGCCCGTCGTCCGAAAGAAGCCTCGATTCTGGCTGAAGTCAGCGGCACCATCGCCTTCGGTAAAGAGACCAAGGGCAAGCGCCGTCTGGTCATCACCCCGAACGATGGCAGCGATCCGTACGAAGAGCTGATTCCGAAGTGGCGTCACCTGAACGTCTTCGAGGGCGAACAGGTTAACCGCGGCGAAGTTATCTCCGACGGTCCAAGCGATCCGCACGACATCCTGCGTCTGCTGGGTGTAAGCGCGCTGGCCAAGTACATCGTCAACGAGATTCAGGACGTTTACCGTCTGCAAGGCGTGAAGATCAACGACAAGCACATCGAGACCATCCTGCGTCAGATGCTGCGTAAAGTTGAGATCACCGAGTCCGGCGATTCCAGCTTCATCAAGGGCGACCAGATGGAACTGACCCAGGTACTGGTAGAGAACGAGCGTCTCGGCGCAGATGACAAGTTCATCTCCAAGTTCTCGCGCGTACTGCTGGGTATCACCAAGGCCTCGCTGTCCACCGAATCGTTCATCTCGGCGGCTTCCTTCCAGGAAACCACCCGCGTACTGACCGAAGCGGCGGTAACCGGCAAGCGCGATTACCTGCGCGGCCTGAAAGAAAACGTGGTCGTGGGTCGTCTGATCCCGGCCGGTACCGGTCTGGCCTACCACAGCGAGCGCAAGCGTCGCCGTGATGCCGACAAACCGCTGCGCGTAAGTGCCAGTGAGGTGGAAGCCGCACTGACCGAAGCGCTGAATTCCAGCGGTAACTGAAAGTAGGATAGGGCCCCGGCAAACCTGTTTTGGCCATCGGCGACATAATTTGTTGCCGATGACTGGAAGGGGAGGGCCGGGGCCTTGTCTTGACTGGGGGCAAGATCCTCTTTAGACTCTTGTACCCCTAAATTTGGTGGGACTCCGTCCTGCCAATTTTTGCTTTTCTTGCAAGACAATAGCGTCGCAAGACAACAGTGGAGCTAGTAGATGGCAACTATCAACCAGCTGGTACGTCAGCCGCGTAAGCGTATCGTCGAGAAATCCGACGTTCCTGCGCTGCAGAACTGCCCGCAACGTCGTGGCGTGTGCACCCGTGTGTACACCACCACGCCGAAAAAACCTAACTCGGCACTGCGTAAAGTTTGCCGTGTGCGTCTGACCAACGGTTTCGAGGTTTCCTCGTACATCGGCGGTGAAGGCCACAACCTGCAAGAGCACAGCGTCGTACTGATCCGTGGCGGTCGTGTAAAAGACTTGCCAGGTGTTCGTTACCACACCGTTCGCGGCTCCCTGGATACCTCCGGCGTCAAAGGTCGTAACCAAGGTCGTTCGAAGTACGGTACCAAGCGTCCGAAGTAATCGGCCGTTTGTCGCAGTTTGCAGTTATCAATTTTATTGAGTCGATAAGAGTAAGGTCGGGCACGCACCCTTAAGGGGCACTGTCCCGGGCTAACCTGAAGACCGTTTGAGGGCTTATCAATGCCAAGACGTCGTGTAGCAGCCAAGCGTGAGATTCTGGACGATCCAAAATACGGAAGCCAGATCCTCGCCAAGTTCATGAACCACGTAATGGAAAGCGGCAAAAAAGCCGTTGCCGAGCGTATCGTTTACGGTGCACTGGACAAGGTTAAAGAACGCAAGAACAGCGATCCCCTGGAAATCTTCGAGAAAGCTCTCGACGCCATCGCTCCGCTGGTCGAAGTTAAGTCGCGCCGTGTTGGCGGTGCCACTTACCAGGTTCCTGTTGAAGTTCGTCCATCCCGTCGTAACGCCCTGGCAATGCGCTGGTTGGTAGACTACGCCCGCAAGCGTGGCGAGAAGTCCATGGCTCTGCGCCTGGCTGGCGAGCTGCTGGATGCTGCTGAAGGCAAAGGTGCTGCAGTCAAGAAGCGTGAAGACGTACACCGTATGGCCGAAGCCAACAAAGCGTTCTCGCACTACCGCTTCTAATTCTGGCATCACTATTTTTGCGAGGGCTCTATGGCTCGTACTACACCAATCAACCGCTACCGTAACATCGGTATTTGCGCGCACGTTGACGCGGGCAAAACTACCACTACCGAGCGGATCCTGTTCTACACAGGCCTGAGCCACAAGATGGGCGAGGTGCATGACGGCGCCGCGACCACCGACTGGATGGTGCAGGAGCAGGAGCGGGGTATTACCATTACCTCCGCTGCTGTTACCACCTTCTGGCAGGGTTCCCGTGGCCAGTATGACAACTACCGCGTAAACGTCATCGATACCCCCGGCCACGTTGACTTCACCATTGAAGTAGAACGTTCGCTGCGCGTACTCGACGGCGCGGTCGTTGTGTTCTGCGGCACTTCCGGCGTTGAGCCACAGTCCGAAACCGTATGGCGTCAAGCCAACAAGTACGGCGTTCCACGTGTTGTTTACGTGAACAAGATGGACCGTGCCGGTGCCAACTTCCTGCGCGTCGTAGGTCAGATCAAGAACCGTCTGGGTCACACCCCGGTTCCTGTTCAGCTGGCCATCGGTTCTGAAGATAACTTCCAGGGTCAGGTCGACCTGATCAAGATGAAGGCTATCTACTGGAACGACGACGACAAAGGCACCACTTATCGCGAGGAAGAAATTCCTGCCGATATGCTGGAGCTGGCTGAAGAGTGGCGCGCCAATATGGTCGAAGCTGCTGCCGAAGCCAACGAAGAGCTGATGAACAAGTACCTTGAAGAAGGTGAGCTGACCGTCGAAGAAATCAAAGCCGGTCTGCGCGCGCGCACCCTGGCCAGCGAGATCGTTCCGGCTGTCTGCGGTTCGTCGTTCAAGAACAAGGGCGTTCCCCTGGTTCTCGACGCCGTTATCGACTTCCTGCCTGCTCCGACCGAAATCCCGGCGATCAAGGGTATCCACCCTGATCTGATCGAGAAGCCGAAAGAAGAGCTGGTTGACGCCGACTACGACGAGCGTCATGCCGACGACAACGAGCCGTTCTCGGCTCTGGCGTTCAAGATTGCCACCGACCCGTTCGTGGGTACTCTGACCTTCGTCCGCGTTTACTCGGGTATGCTGCAGTCCGGCGACTCCGTGATCAACTCGGTCAAGGGCAAGAAAGAGCGCGTTGGTCGTATGGTGCAGATGCACGCCAACCAGCGTGAAGAAATCAAAGAAGTACTGGCAGGCGACATCGCTGCTCTGATCGGCATGAAGGACGTCACCACCGGTGACACCCTGTGCAACGCCGACAAGCCGATCATCCTCGAGCGTATGGACTTCCCGGAGCCTGTGATCTCGGTAGCTGTTGAGCCGAAGACCAAGCAAGACCAGGAAAAGATGGGTATCGCACTGGGCAAGCTGGCTCAGGAAGACCCGTCGTTCCGCGTCAAAACCGACGAAGAAACCGGCCAGACCATCATCTCCGGTATGGGTGAGCTTCACCTGGACATCCTCGTTGACCGCATGAAGCGCGAGTTCAACGTCGAAGCCAACATTGGTAAGCCACAGGTTTCGTACCGCGAGCAGATCACCAAGGACAACGTCGAGATCGAAGGTAAGTTCGTTCGTCAGTCCGGTGGTCGCGGTCAGTTCGGTCACTGCTGGATTCGCTTCTCGCAGCCAACAGTGGACGCACAAGGCAACATCACCGAAGGCCTGGAATTCACCAACGAGGTTGTAGGTGGTGTGGTTCCTAAGGAATACATCCCGGCGATCCAGAAGGGTATCGAAGAGCAGATGAAGAACGGCATCGTTGCCGGCTATCCGCTGATCGGCCTGAAGGCTACCGTGTTTGATGGTTCCTACCACGACGTCGACTCCAACGAGATGGCGTTCAAGGTGGCGGCCTCCATGGCGACCAAGCAACTCGCAGCCAAAGGCGGCGGTAAAGTGCTTGAGCCGATCATGAAGGTAGAAGTTGTGACCCCTGAGGACTACATGGGTGACGTGATGGGTGACCTGAACCGTCGTCGTGGTCTGATCCAGGGTATGGAAGATTCGGTGTCCGGCAAGGTTGTCCGTGCTGAAGTTCCGCTCGGAGAAATGTTCGGTTATGCGACCGACGTTCGTTCCATGTCTCAGGGTCGCGCGAGCTACTCCATGGAATTCTCCAAATACGCCGAAGCTCCGTCGAATATCGTCGAAGCACTCGTTAAAAAACAAGGCTAATCCAGCCCTTTAGGCAAGAGGTTCACTGTCGTGGCTAAAGAAAAATTTGATCGTTCCCTTCCGCACGTCAACGTTGGCACCATCGGTCACGTTGACCACGGTAAAACCACTCTGACCGCAGCTCTGACTCGCGTCTGCTCCGAAGTTTTCGGTTCGGCCGTCGTCGAATTCGACAAGATCGACAGCGCTCCAGAAGAGAAAGCTCGCGGTATCACCATCAACACCGCACACGTCGAGTACAACTCGAACATTCGTCACTATGCTCACGTCGACTGCCCAGGTCACGCTGACTACGTGAAGAACATGATCACCGGTGCTGCCCAGATGGACGGCGCGATCCTGGTTTGCTCGGCCGCCGATGGTCCGATGCCACAAACCCGTGAGCACATCCTGCTGTCCCGTCAGGTTGGCGTTCCGTACATCGTGGTCTTCCTGAACAAGGCTGACCTGGTAGACGACGCTGAGCTGCTGGAACTGGTCGAGATGGAAGTTCGCGACCTGCTGTCCACCTATGACTTCCCAGGCGACGACACCCCGATCATCATCGGTTCGGCTCGTATGGCGCTGGAAGGCAAAGACGACAACGAAATGGGCACCACCGCTGTCAAGAAGCTGGTTGAGACTCTGGACAGCTACATCCCAGAGCCTGAGCGCGCTATCGACAAGCCGTTCCTGATGCCAATCGAAGACGTATTCTCGATCTCGGGTCGTGGTACCGTTGTTACCGGTCGTATCGAGCGTGGTATCGTCCGCGTTCAAGACGCCCTGGAAATCGTTGGTCTGCGTGACACCACCACCACCACCTGCACCGGTGTTGAGATGTTCCGCAAGCTGCTGGACGAAGGTCGTGCTGGCGAGAACTGCGGCGTGCTGCTGCGCGGCACCAAGCGTGACGACGTTGAGCGTGGCCAGGTTCTGGTCAAGCCAGGTTCGGTCAAGCCGCACACCAAGTTCACCGCAGAAGTTTACGTTCTGAGCAAAGAAGAAGGCGGCCGTCACACTCCGTTCTTCAAAGGCTACCGTCCACAGTTCTACTTCCGTACTACTGACGTGACTGGTAACTGCGAGCTGCCAGAAGGCGTTGAAATGGTAATGCCAGGTGACAACATTCAGATGACTGTTACCCTGATCAAAACCATCGCGATGGAAGATGGTCTGCGTTTCGCTATCCGTGAAGGCGGTCGTACCGTCGGCGCCGGCGTCGTAGCCAAAATCATCGAGTAATCGTTGATCGCTTAAAAAGGCCCCCGCTCAGCGGGGGCTTTTTTATTGGGTTGACACTCAGTGGGGCCCTCTATAGAATCACGCCTCCTTTTAACGGGCGTAGTGCGCCCGGTGGGAATAGCAGCCTGGAGTCTGAAATCCAATGCAAAATCAGCAAATCCGTATCAGGTTGAAGGCTTTTGACCATCGCCTGATCGACCAATCCACCCAGGAAATCGTGGAAACCGCGAAACGTACTGGTGCTCAAGTGCGTGGTCCAATTCCACTGCCTACCCGTAAAGAGCGGTTCACCGTTCTGGTCTCCCCGCACGTCAACAAAGACGCGCGTGACCAGTACGAGATCCGTACTCATAAGCGCGTACTGGACATCGTCCAGCCAACGGATAAAACCGTTGATGCTCTTATGAAGCTTGATCTTGCGGCCGGTGTGGAAGTGCAGATCAGCCTCGGCTAAGACACGGTCTTAGTCGTGTAACGCTCTGAAATGGGCGGCCATAGCGGGTGAAAGCCCCGTACACTCATGAGGTTTACAACATGACTATTGGTGTAGTCGGTCGTAAATGCGGTATGACCCGTATTTTCACCGAAGAAGGTGTCTCCATTCCGGTCACGGTCATTGAGATCGAGCCGAATCGCGTCACCCAGTTCAAAACTGAAGAAACCGATGGCTATCGTGCAGTGCAAGTCACTGTCGGTGAGCGTCGCGCTTCGCGCGTGACTGCTGCTCAAGCAGGTCACTTCGCCAAGGCGAACGTTGCCGCGGGTCGCGGTGTCTGGGAATTCCGCCTTGAAGAAGGTGAGTTCCAGGCCGGTGATTCGATCAACGCTGAAATCTTCGCTGCAGGTCAGCTGGTAGACGTTACCGGCCAGTCCAAGGGTAAAGGCTTTGCCGGTACCATCAAGCGCTGGAATTTCCGCGGTCAAGATAACACCCACGGTAACTCCGTCTCCCACCGCGTCCCGGGCTCTATCGGCCAGTGCCAGACTCCTGGTCGTGTATTCAAGGGCAAAAAAATGTCCGGTCACATGGGCGCCGAGCGCGTGACCGTTCAGTCCCTCGAAGTAGTGCGCGTCGACGCTGAACGCAATCTGTTGCTGGTCAAGGGTGCCGTTCCAGGCGCAACTGGCAGCGATCTGGTTGTGCGTCCGGCTGCCAAGGCTCGCGGTTAAGGGGAAGCTGACATGCAACTAAATGTAAATGACGCTCAAGCGATCGAAGTTTCCGAACTGACTTTCGGCGGCGAATTCAACGAGACGCTGGTACACCAAGCAGTCGTGGCCTACATGGCCGGCGGCCGTCAGGGCACCAAGCAGCAGAAAACCCGTTCCGACGTTGCTGGTGGCGGTAAGCGCCCATGGCGTCAGAAAGGCACTGGCCGTGCTCGTGCCGGTACTATCCGTAGCCCAATCTGGCGTGGCGGCGGTACCACTTTCGCAGCTCGTCCTCAGGATCACTCGCAGAAGCTCAACAAGAAGATGTACCGCGCAGCAATGCGTTCCATCCTCGCTGAGCTGGTGCGTACCGACCGTCTGGTCGTGGTTCAGGACTTCGCTGTTGAAGCACCGAAAACCAAAGACCTGCTGAACAAGCTGAACGGCATGGGTCTGAGCGACGTTCTGATCGTTTCGGACGCTGTTGATCAGAACCTGTACCTGGCTGCTCGTAACCTGCCGCACGTCGACGTACGTGACGTACAGGGTTCCGATCCGGTCAGTCTGATCGCATACGACAAAGTGTTGATCACTGTGTCGGCCGTGAAGAAATTCGAGGAGCTGCTGGGATGAACCAGGAACGCGTATTTAAAGTCCTCCTTGGCCCGCATGTTTCCGAGAAGGCTACCGTTCTGGCTGAGAAAAAAGGCCAGTTCGTATTCAAGGTTGCTACTGACGCAACCAAGCTGGAAATCAAGAAAGCTGTCGAAGGCCTGTTCGGCGTAAAAGTCGAAAACGTGTCGACTGTAAACGTTCTGGGTAAAACCAAGCGTACCGCACGTGGTCTGGGCAAGCGCAATGACTGGAAGAAAGCGATCGTTTCGCTTCAGCCAGGCCAAGATCTCGATTTCAGCAGCAGTGCTGAGTAAGGAAGGGGTGCATCATGGCAATCGTTAAATGCAAACCGACTTCCCCTGGCCGCCGTTTCGTGGTCAAGGTGGTCAACAAGGAGCTGCATAAAGGCGCTCCTCACGCACCGCTGCTCGAGAAGAAATCGAAGTCTGGTGGTCGTAACAACAATGGCCGTATCACTACTCGTCACGTAGGTGGTGGTCATAAGCAGCATTACCGTATGGTCGATTTCCGTCGCAACGACAAAGATGGCATCGTCGCCACTGTCGAGCGTATCGAATACGATCCAAACCGTACTGCTCACATCGCACTGCTGTGCTACGCAGACGGCGAGCGCCGCTACATCATCGCCCCTAAAGGCGTTGCTGCTGGCGACCAGCTGATCGCAGGCGCTCTGGCTCCAATCAAGCCAGGCAACTCCCTGCAACTGCGCAACATCCCAGTGGGTAGCACCATTCACGGCATCGAACTGAAGCCGGGCAAAGGTGCACAGATCGCTCGTTCCGCTGGTGCTTCGGCTCAGCTGATCGCTCGCGAAGGTGTCTATGTGACCCTGCGTCTGCGCTCTGGTGAAATGCGTAAAGTCCTGGCTGAATGCCGTGCGACCCTGGGTGAAGTCTCGAACTCCGAGCACAGCCTGCGTTCGCTGGGTAAAGCTGGTGCCAAACGCTGGCGTGGCGTTCGCCCAACCGTTCGTGGTGTTGCCATGAACCCGGTTGACCACCCACATGGTGGTGGTGAAGGTCGTACCTCCGGTGGTCGTCATCCGGTATCGCCATGGGGCTTCCCGACTAAGGGCGCGAAGACTCGTGGTAATAAGCGTACCGACAACATGATCGTCCGTCGTCGCAAGTAAATAGAGGGATACGACAGTGCCACGTTCTCTGAAAAAAGGTCCTTTTATCGATCTTCACCTACTGAAGAAGATCGAAGTGGCGGCGGAAAAGAACGATCGCAAACCAGTTAAGACCTGGTCGCGCCGTTCCATGATCCTGCCACAAATGGTCGGTCTGACCATCGCGGTACACAACGGTCGCCAACACGTCCCAGTTCTCGTGAACGAAGACATGGTCGGCCATAAACTGGGCGAGTTTGCCGGTACCCGCACTTATCGTGGGCACGTGGCTGACAAGAAAGCCAAGCGTTAAGGGGTAAGGAAATGGAAGTAGCCGCTAAGTTGTCGGGCGCTCGAATCTCCGCCCAGAAAGCCCGCTTGGTCGCCGACCAGATCCGCGGGAAGAAGGTGGGCGAAGCGCTCAACCTGTTGGCTTTCAGCAGCAAAAAAGCCGCTGAAATCATGAAGAAAGTCCTCGAGTCGGCCGTAGCCAACGCCGAGCATAACGAAGGCGCAGACGTTGATGACCTGAAGGTCTCCACCGTTTTCGTCAACGAAGGGCGTTCGCTGAAGCGCATCATGCCGCGTGCCAAAGGCCGCGCTGATCGCATCGTCAAGCGGTCTTGCCATATCACTGTCAAGGTTGCGGACAAGTAACGGAGTCGATCAGATGGGTCAGAAAGTACATCCCACTGGCATTCGCCTGGGAATCGTCAAGGAGCACACCTCCGTCTGGTACGCAGACGGTCGGACTTATGCGGACTATTTGCTCGCAGATCTGAATGTGCGTGAGTACCTCCAAGACAAACTAAAAAGCGCGTCCGTTAGCCGTATCGATATCCATCGTCCGGCCCAAACTGCACGCATCACCATCCACACCGCTCGTCCAGGTATCGTTATCGGGAAGAAAGGTGAAGATGTTGAGAAACTGCGTCAGGACCTGACCAAGCAAATGGGTGTGCCTGTGCACATCAACATCGAAGAGATCCGCAAGCCGGAACTCGACGGTATGCTGGTAGCTCAGAGCGTAGCTCAGCAGCTGGAGCGTCGTGTGATGTTCCGTCGCGCCATGAAGCGCGCCGTACAGAACGCCATGCGCATTGGTGCCAAAGGCATCAAGATCCAAGTGAGCGGTCGTCTCGGCGGTGCTGAAATCGCACGTACTGAATGGTATCGCGAAGGTCGTGTGCCGCTGCACACCCTGCGTGCCGATATCGACTATGCCACCTACGAAGCTCACACCACTTACGGTGTGATCGGTGTGAAGGTTTGGATTTTCAAAGGCGAAGTAATTGGTGGTCGCCAAGAAGAACTGAAACCACAAGCACCAGCGCCTCGTAAAAAAGCTGCTAAGTAAGGGGTACGCCAAATGTTGCAACCAAAGCGTACAAAATTCCGCAAGCAGATGACTGGCCACAACCGTGGTCTGGCACTGCGCGGTAGCAAAGTCAGCTTCGGCGAGTTTGCTCTGAAAGCTGTTGCTCGCGGTCGTCTCACCGCCCGCCAGATTGAGTCGGCACGTCGTGCTCTGACCCGTCACGTAAAACGTGGCGGTAAAATCTGGATCCGTGTGTTCCCGGACAAGCCGATCTCCAAGAAGCCTCTCGAAGTGCGGATGGGTAAAGGTAAAGGTTCCGTGGAGTACTGGGTTGCCCAGATCCAGCCAGGCAAAGTCCTGTACGAGATCGAGGGTGTTTCTGAAGAGCTGGCGCGTGAGGCTTTCGCCCTGGCGGCTGCAAAGCTGCCTCTCGCCACCTCCTTTGTTAAGCGGACGGTGATGTGATGAAAGCGAATGAACTTCGTGAAAAATCAGCACAGCAGCTGAACGAGCAACTGCTCGGCTTGCTGCGCGACCAGTTCAATCTGCGTATGCAGAAAGCAACTGGCCAGTTGGGGCAGTCGCACCTGCTCTCGCAAGTTAAGCGTGACATCGCTCGCGTGAAAACTGTGCTCAACCAGCAGGCAGGTAAGTGATCATGGCTGAAGCTGAAAAAACCGTCCGTACGCTGACTGGCCGTGTCGTCAGCGACAAGATGGACAAAACCATCACCGTACTGATCGAGCGTCGCGTAAAGCACCCGATCTACGGTAAATACGTTAAGCGTTCGACTAAGCTGCACGCGCACGACGAAACCAACCAGTGCCATATCGGCGACAAGGTCTCCATCCGTGAGACCCGTCCGCTGGCCAAGACCAAGTCCTGGGCACTGGTTGAAGTTCTCGAACGCGCTGTTGAAGTCTAAGGGCTAAGGGTCGGAGAAATTTTATGATTCAGACTCAATCCATGCTCGATGTGGCCGATAACAGCGGCGCTCGTCGCGTCATGTGCATCAAGGTTCTCGGCGGTTCGCACCGCCGTTACGCCGGCATCGGTGACATCATCAAGGTAACCGTCAAGGAAGCAATTCCTCGCGGTAAAGTGAAGAAAGGCCAAGTGATGACTGCTGTTGTAGTCCGCACTCGCCACGGTGTCCGTCGTGCTGACGGCTCCATCATCCGCTTTGATGGCAATGCTGCTGTTCTGTTGAACAACAAGCAAGAGCCGATCGGCACCCGTATCTTTGGGCCAGTGACCCGTGAACTTCGTACTGAGAAGTTCATGAAGATCGTCTCGCTCGCCCCAGAAGTGCTGTAAGGAGATCCGACATGCAAAAGATTCGTCGTGACGACGAGATCATCGTGATCGCCGGCAAAGACAAAGGTAAGCGCGGTAAGGTGCTCAAGGTTCTCGCTGACGACCGTCTGGTCGTTGGTGGGATCAACCTGGTGAAGCGTCATACCAAGCCTAACCCGATGTCGGGCGTACAGGGCGGTATCGTCGAGAAAGAAGCGCCACTGCACGCTTCCAACGTCGCCATTTTCAACGGCGAAACCAACAAGGCTGACCGCGTTGGTTTCAAAGTAGAAGACGGCAAAAAAATTCGTGTCTTCAAGTCGACCCAAAAAGCGGTTGATGCTTGAACACTGCTAGGTAGAAGACCATGGCACGACTGAAAGAGATTTACCGGAACGAGATTGCTCCCAAGCTTAAGGAAGAACTTAAGCTGGCGAACGTGATGGAAGTTCCGCGCGTTACCAAGATCACCCTGAACATGGGTCTGGGCGAAGCTGTCGGCGACAAAAAAGTCATCGAACACGCTGTTGCTGACCTGGAGAAGATCACCGGTCAGAAAGCCGTTGTGACTTTCGCTCGGAAATCCATCGCGGGCTTCAAAGTCCGTGAGGGCTGGCCGATCGGCGTTAAAGTTACCCTGCGCCGTGATCGTATGTACGAATTCCTGGACCGCCTGCTGGCGATCTCCCTGCCTCGGGTTCGCGACTTCCGCGGCCTGAATGCCAAGTCCTTCGACGGTCGTGGCAACTACAGCATGGGCGTGAAAGAGCAGATCATCTTCCCGGAAATCGACTACGACAAGATCGATGCTCTGCGCGGTCTGGACATTACCCTGACCACCACTGCCAAGAACGATGACGAAGGCCGCGCTCTGATGCGTGCTTTCAAATTCCCGTTCCGCAACTGATTGGAGTAGGAAAATGGCCAAGAAGAGCATGAAAAACCGTGAGCTGAAGCGTCAGCTCACTGTTGCCAAGTACGCCAAGAAGCGTGCCGAGCTGAAAGCGACCATCGTCAACCTGGAAGCAACTCCAGAAGAGCGTTTTGCCGCTGTCGTAGCTCTGCAGAAGCAACCACGTGACGCCAGCGCCTCG
Organism: Pseudomonas sp. B21-035; assembly: GCF_024748945.1. Taxonomy (NCBI): domain Bacteria; kingdom Pseudomonadati; phylum Pseudomonadota; class Gammaproteobacteria; order Pseudomonadales; family Pseudomonadaceae; genus Pseudomonas; species Pseudomonas sp. B21-035. The sequence goes on along the minus strand of NZ_CP087179.1, from coordinate 5,237,881 downwards.
CGCCTGCGTAACCGTTGCCGCATCACCGGTCGTCCACACGGCGTTTACCGCAAGTTCGGCCTCGGCCGTAACAAGCTGCGTGAAGCAGCAATGCGCGGTGACGTTCCAGGTCTGGTTAAAGCCAGCTGGTAAGACGTACCGGCAGCGTCCAGGTGGCGGGGGAGCAATCTTCCGACCACCGGTGACCTTGCAACGAAACAAGCCCCTTCTGGGGCTTGTTTCGTTTCTGGGAACTGTCTAGAATGACCGGCTCTCCTGAGCCCGGGTTTTTACGCCCGGCGATTTCAGGGGACTGTAGTAGCCGAGAGGCTAATTTTTCTTGTATCAGGAGCGTCTAGCCCATGAGTATGCAGGACCCGTTAGCGGACATGCTAACTCGCATCCGTAATGCCCAGATGGCTGAAAAGTCCGTCGTAAGCATGCCTTCGTCGACTCTGAAGGTTGCGGTAGCCAAAGTTCTGAAAGATGAAGGTTACATCGCTGGCTACCAAGTCAGCAGCGAAGTAAAACCATCGCTTTCCATCGAGCTGAAATACTTCGAAGGCCGTCCGGTCATCGAGGAAGTCAAGCGCGTAAGTCGTCCAGGCCTGCGTCAGTACAAGTCCGTCGAAGAACTGCCGAAAGTACGTGGCGGTCTGGGCGTGTCTATCGTCTCCACCAACAAAGGTGTGATGACTGATCGTGCTGCGCGCGCTGCCGGTGTCGGCGGCGAAGTTCTCTGCACAGTGTTCTAAGGGGGGATAAGCATGTCTCGCGTCGCTAAGAACCCCGTTAAGCTGCCAGCCGGTGTCGAAGTCAAATTCGTCGGCCAACAGCTTTCGGTGAAGGGTGCCAAGGGCACTCTCGAACTGAACGTTCACTCGTCGGTTGAAATCGTTGAAGAAGCTGGTGAGCTGCGTTTCGCTGCTCGCAATGGCGATCAACAAACTCGCGCTATGGCCGGTACTACCCGCGCCCTGGTGAACAACATGGTCCAGGGCGTAAGCCAAGGCTTCGAGCGTAAGCTCCAGCTGGTCGGTGTTGGTTACAAAGCACAAGCCAAAGGCACCGTGCTGAACCTGGCACTCGGCTTCTCGCATCCAGTGGATTACGAACTGCCGGCCGGTATCACCGCAGAGACCCCAAGCCAGACCGATATCCTGATCAAGGGTATCGACAAGCAGCTGGTAGGTCAGGTGGCCGCTGAAATCCGCGACTTCCGTCCACCAGAGCCGTACAAAGGCAAGGGTGTGCGTTACGCGGACGAAGTCGTCCGTCGTAAAGAAGCCAAGAAGAAGTAGGGCCTAGCAAATGACCGACAAAAAAGTTACTCGACTGCGTCGCGCTCGCAAAGCACGCCTGAAAATGCACGAACTCGAAGTCGTGCGTCTCTGCGTGTTCCGCTCCTCGCAGCACATCTACGCCCAGGTCATTTCGGCCGACGGCAGCAAGGTTCTGGCCAGTGCCTCGACCTTGGACAAAGAACTGCGTGATGGTGCCACCGGCAACATCGACGCGGCCACTAAGGTTGGCAAGCTGGTAGCTGAGCGCGCGAAAGCCGCCGGTGTATCTCAAGTTGCCTTTGACCGTTCCGGCTTCAAGTACCATGGCCGCGTCAAAGCGCTGGCTGATGCTGCTCGTGAAGGCGGGCTGGAGTTCTAAGTTATGGCAAATAACGATCAAAAGCGCGACGAAGGCTACATCGAGAAGCTGGTTCAAGTTAACCGCGTTGCTAAAACCGTCAAAGGCGGCCGTATCTTCACTTTCACCGCGTTGACCGTGGTGGGTGATGGTAAAGGTCGTGTTGGCTTCGGCCGTGGCAAATCGCGCGAAGTACCTGCTGCGATCCAGAAAGCCATGGAAGCTGCCCGTCGCAACATGATTCAGGTAGACCTGAACGGCACTACTCTGCAGTACGCCACCAAGTCCGCCCATGGCGCGTCGAAGGTGTACATGCAGCCTGCCTCGGAAGGTACCGGTATCATCGCCGGTGGCGCAATGCGTGCCGTCCTGGAAGTTGCTGGCGTTCAGAACGTCCTGGCCAAGTGCTACGGCTCGACCAACCCAGTGAACGTGGTTCATGCCACTTTCAAGGGTCTGAAGGCTATGCAATCTCCTGAGTCCATTGCTGCCAAGCGCGGCAAGAGCGTTGAGGAGATCCGCTGATCATGGCTACCGTTAAAGTAACGCTGATCAAAAGCACCGCCGGCCGTCTCCCTAACCACAAACTGTGTGTTAAGGGTCTGGGTCTGCGCCGCATCGGTCACACTGTAGAAGTCCTGGATACTCCCGAGAATCGCGGGATGATCAACAAGGCTTACTACATGCTGCGCGTCGAGGGTTAATCGATGAAACTCAATGATCTGAGTCCAGCGCCGGGTTCCCGTCGCGAGAAGCATCGTCCGGGCCGTGGTATCGGTAGCGGTTTGGGTAAGACTGGTGGCCGCGGCCACAAAGGTCAGACCTCCCGTTCCGGTGGCACCATTGCTCCAGGCTTTGAAGGCGGTCAACAGCCGCTGCACCGTCGTCTGCCGAAATTCGGCTTCGTTTCCCTGAAAGCCATGGACCGCGCAGAAGTGCGTCTGTCCGAGCTGGCCAAAGTGGAAGGCGACGTTGTCACCGTGCAATCCCTGAAGGATGCCAACGTGATTAACCAAAACGTACAGCGTGTGAAAATCATGCTGTCCGGCGAAGTTACTCGCGCGGTCACCATCAAGGGTATCGCAGCCACCAAAGGTGCGCGTGCGGCTATCGAAGCAGCTGGCGGCAAGTTCGAGGAATAAATGGCTAAGCAAGGTGCTCTCTCTTCGCTCGGCAAAGGCGGGATGTCTGAACTCTGGGCTCGTCTGCGTTTTCTGTTCCTGGCGATCATCGTCTACCGGATAGGCGCACACATCCCAGTTCCAGGTATCAACCCGGACCGGCTGGCGGAACTGTTTCGACAGAATGAGGGGACCATTCTTAGCTTGTTCAACATGTTTTCCGGCGGCGCGCTGGAACGGATGAGCATCTTTGCGCTGGGGATCATGCCGTACATTTCGGCATCGATCATCATGCAATTGATGACCGCCGTCAGCCCGCAGCTGGAGCAGTTGAAGAAGGAAGGTGAAGCTGGCCGTCGCAAGATCAGCCAGTACACCCGCTACGGCACCGTTATCCTGGCGCTGGTCCAGGCCATTGGCATGTCCATTGGCCTGGCCGGTCAGGGCGTGGCGTTTTCTGCTGACTTTGGCTTCCATTTCGTTGCGGTGTCCACGTTCGTGGCCGGCGCGATGTTCATGATGTGGCTGGGCGAGCAGATCACCGAGCGCGGTGTAGGCAACGGTATCTCGATGTTGATTTTCGCAGGTATCGTCGCCGGTCTTCCGAGAGCAATCGGGCAGTCTTTCGAGTCTGCACGCACAGGCGATATCAACATTTTCGCCCTGGTCGCTATCGGTTTGCTGGCAGTAGCGATTATCGGTTTCGTGGTGTTCATTGAGCGTGGTCAGCGTCGTATCGCCGTTCACTACGCCAAGCGTCAGCAGGGCCGCAAGGTCTTCGCTGCGCAGACCAGCCACTTGCCGTTGAAAGTGAACATGGCGGGTGTAATCCCTGCCATTTTCGCGAGCAGCATCTTGCTGTTCCCGGCTTCGCTGGGTGCCTGGTTCGGTCAGTCCGAAGGTATGGGCTGGTTGCAGGACATCTCGCAGTCGATCGCTCCTGGTCAGCCGTTGAATATTCTGCTGTTTAGTGCAGGGATTATTTTCTTCTGCTTCTTCTATACGGCGTTGATGTTCAATCCGAAAGACGTAGCGGAAAACCTGAAGAAGTCCGGTGCCTTTATTCCGGGCATCCGTCCAGGTGAGCAGTCGGCGCGCTACATTGATGGCGTTCTGACCCGCTTGACCATGTTCGGTGCTCTTTATATGACGGCCGTGTGTCTGCTTCCCCAGTTCCTGGTGGTCGCGGCAAACGTTCCGTTCTACCTTGGCGGGACCTCGTTGCTGATTGTGGTAGTGGTTGTGATGGACTTCATGTCCCAAGTACAATCGCACCTCGTTTCGCACCAGTACGAATCCCTGATGAAGAAAGCCAACCTGAAAGGCTACGGTGGCAGCGGTCTGCTGCGCTGATTGACCCTTAAGGTTCGAGGAGTTGGTGATGAAAGTTCGTGCATCGGTGAAAAAGCTGTGCCGTAACTGCAAAATTATTCGCCGCGAAGGTGTCGTTCGAGTAATTTGCAGTGCGGAACCACGTCACAAGCAGCGCCAAGGCTGATTGTGATCTGCGCTACAAACCCAGCAGCTAGTGCGCTGCTGGGTTGATTATTTGTTTCTACAGCGATATTATCTCGCGCCCTATTTCTTGGCTTCCGGGGCGTAGGTAGCTGTCAATTGGAGTCCCACTGAATGGCCCGTATTGCAGGCGTCAACATTCCAGATAACAAGCACACTGTTATCTCGCTGACCTACATCTATGGTGTTGGTCGCACTACTGCACAGAAAATCTGTGCAGAGACTGGGGTCAACCCAGCCGCAAAGATCAAGGATCTGAGCGACGAGCAGGTTGAATCGCTGCGTACTGAAGTCGCGAAGTACATCACCGAAGGTGATCTGCGCCGTGACATCAACATGAAAATCAAGCGGTTGATGGACCTGGGTTGCTACCGCGGCCTGCGTCATCGTCGGGGTCTGCCAGTACGCGGTCAGCGTACCAAGACCAACGCGCGTACCCGTAAGGGCCCGCGTAAGCCGATCCGCAAGTAATCGCACCAGCGAATCGACAGGAATTTAGAAATGGCAAAACCTGCTGCTCGTCCTCGTAAAAAAGTCAAAAAGACAGTGGTTGATGGCATCGCCCACATCCATGCCTCTTTTAACAACACCATCGTGACCATCACCGATCGTCAAGGTAACGCTCTGTCCTGGGCTACCTCCGGCGGTTCGGGTTTCCGCGGTTCCCGCAAGTCCACCCCGTTCGCTGCTCAGGTAGCTGCTGAACGTGCTGGTCAAGCTGCGCTGGAATATGGTCTGAAGAACCTCGACGTCAACGTCAAGGGTCCAGGTCCAGGTCGTGAGTCCGCTGTTCGTGCTCTGAACGGCTGTGGCTATAAGATCGCCAGCATCACCGACGTGACGCCAATCCCGCATAACGGGTGCCGTCCGCCGAAGAAGCGCCGCGTGTAATCAGGAGACAGATAAATGGCACGTTACATTGGTCCAAAATGCAAACTGTCTCGTCGTGAAGGCACCGATCTGTTCCTGAAGAGCGGCGTTCGCGCTCTGGAATCGAAGTGCAACATCGAAGCAGCCCCAGGTATCCACGGTCAGCGCCGCGGTCGTCAGTCCGACTACGGCACCCAGCTGCGTGAGAAACAAAAAGTCCGTCGTATCTACGGCGTACTTGAGCGTCAATTCAGCGGTTACTACAAGCAAGCGGCCTCCAAGAAGGGCGCTACTGGTGAGAACCTGCTGCAACTGCTCGAGTGCCGTCTGGATAACGTCGTTTATCGTATGGGCTTTGGCGCTACTCGTGCCGAATCCCGTCAGCTGGTTTCGCACAAAGCGATCAGCGTAAACGGCAAGACTGTAAACGTTCCGTCCTACCAAGTTCGTCCGGGTGACGTGGTCGCGGTTCGCGAGAAGTCGCTGAACCAGCTGCGCATTGTTCAAGCCCTTGAACTGTGCGCCCAGCGTGGCCGCGTTGAGTGGGTAGATGTGGATGCTGCCAAGAAGTCGGGCGTTTTCAAGAACGTTCCTGCTCGCAGCGACCTGTCCGCCGACATCAACGAAAGCCTGATTGTCGAGCTCTACTCCAAGTAAGGGCTAGAAAATAGGTGCATCCATGCAGATTTCGGTAAATGAGTTCCTGACGCCCCGCCACATCGATGTGCAGGTCGTCAGTCCAACCCGCGCTAAAATCACGCTCGAGCCTCTCGAGCGTGGCTTTGGCCATACCCTGGGCAACGCGCTGCGCCGCATCCTGTTGTCCTCCATGCCTGGCTGTGCAGTAGTCGAGGCCGAGATTGACGGTGTACTCCACGAGTACTCGGCAATCGAAGGTGTACAGGAAGATGTCATTGAAATCCTGTTGAACCTGAAAGGCCTGGCTATCAAACTGCACGGTCGTGACGAAGTTACGCTGACCTTGTCGAAGAAGGGTTCGGGGGTGGTTACCGCTGCCGATATTCAGCTGGATCATGATGTCGAGATCGTTAACCCCGATCACGTAATCGCTAACCTGGCGTCGAATGGCGCCTTGAACATGAAGCTCACTGTAGCTCGTGGTCGTGGTTATGAGCCGGCCGATTCGCGTCAGAGCGATGAAGACGAAAGCCGCAGCATTGGTCGCTTGCAGCTCGACTCTTCGTTCAGCCCGGTTCGCCGTATCGCATACGTGGTGGAAAACGCCCGTGTCGAGCAGCGTACCAACCTGGACAAGCTGGTAATTGATCTGGAAACCAACGGTACCCTGGATCCTGAAGAGGCCATCCGTCGTGCCGCAACCATCCTGCAACAGCAGCTGGCTGCGTTCGTCGACCTCAAAGGTGACAGTGAACCAGTGGTAGTCGAACAGGAAGACGAGATCGATCCGATCCTGCTTCGTCCGGTTGACGATCTGGAATTGACCGTGCGTTCGGCCAACTGCCTTAAGGCGGAGAACATTTACTACATCGGCGACCTGATTCAGCGCACCGAAGTAGAACTGTTGAAGACTCCGAACCTGGGCAAGAAATCCTTGACCGAAATCAAGGACGTTCTGGCCTCCCGTGGTCTGTCCCTCGGCATGCGCCTCGACAACTGGCCGCCTGCAAGTCTTAAGAAGGACGACAAGGCGACTGCCTGATCGTCGTAATCACCGAACGTAGTGTTTGGTAAGGAATGAACCCATGCGTCATCGTAAAAGTGGACGTCACCTGAGCCGTACTAGCTCTCACCGTAAGGCCATGTTCCAGAACATGGCGGTGTCGCTGTTCGAGCACGAGCTGATCAAAACTACTCTGCCAAAAGCCAAGGAACTGCGCCGCGTTGCCGAGCCGCTGATCACCCTGGCCAAGGAAGACAGCGTTGCTAACCGTCGTCTGGCTTTCGACCGTACCCGTTCGAAAGAAATCGTCGGCAAGCTGTTCAACGATCTGGGCAAGCGCTATGCCACCCGTCAGGGCGGCTACCTGCGTATCCTCAAGTGCGGCTTCCGCGCTGGCGATAACGCACCTATGGCGTACGTCGAGCTGGTTGATCGTCCTGTTGGTGGCTCGGTTGAAGCTGCTGAGTAAGGCGAACAGTCTGTAACAAGAAACCGGGCCTAGTGCCCGGTTTTTTGTGTCTATGTGTATTGTAATAATCTATTGATCTGAGTCAGGCAATGAATTTGTTGTTGTCATAGTTGTGGTCGATACTCCTCCCAAGCCGATTAGCCGGCCGTTCAAGACCGATAGGGAGAGAGAGCATGAGCCAGAACAAAATACTGACCACCGCCAGCGGCGCCCCGGTAGCCGACAACCAGAATTCGCGTTCGGCAGGCCCACGCGGCCCGCTGTTGCTGGATGACTTCCATCTCATCGAGAAGCTCGCGCATTTCAACCGCGAGAACATCCCTGAACGCCGCGTACACGCCAAAGGCTCGGGTGCCTATGGCACCTTCACCGTTACCCGTGATATCACCCAGTACAGCTGCGCCAAGCTGTTCAGCAACGTCGGCAAGCAGACCGAAACCTTCCTGCGTTTCTCCACCGTCGGTGGCGAGCGAGGGTCGGCCGACACGGAGCGCGACCCGCGTGGTTTCGCCCTGAAGTTCTACACCGAGGAAGGCAACTGGGACATCGTTGGCAACAACACCCCGGTGTTCTTCATCCGTGATCCGCTGAAATTCCCCGACTTTATCCACACCCAGAAACGCCTGCCGCAAAGTAACCTGAAGAGCGCGCAGATGATGTGGGACTTCTGGTCGCACTCGCCTGAAGCGCTGCACCAGGTCACTATCCTGTTCTCCGACCGCGGCATTCCGGACGGCTACCGGCACATGCATGGTTTTGGCAGCCATACCTACAGCCTGATCAACGCTCAGGGCCAGCGCACCTGGGTCAAATGGCACTTCAAGACCAAGCAGGGCATCAAGAACCTGGCTCCTGCCGAGGCCGCGCGCCTGGCCGGCACCGATCCGGATTACGCCCAGCGCGACCTGTTCGAAGCGATCGAGCGCGGTGACTTCCCGAAATGGGCCGTGTGCATCCAGGTGATGAGCGAAGAAGAAGCGGCCAGCCGCGACGAGAACCCGTTTGATGTGACCAAGACCTGGTCGCAGAAGGACTACCCGCTCATCGAGATCGGCGAACTGGAACTCAACCGCAACCCGCTGAACTACTTTGCCGAAGTCGAACAAGCCGCGTTTGGCCCGAGCAACATGGTGCCGGGTGTCGGCCTGTCGCCAGACCGCATGCTGCAGGGGCGCGTATTCGCTTACGCAGACGCCCATCGCTACCGCGTCGGTACCAACCACCAGCAACTGCCGGTAAACGCCCCACGCAGCCCGGTAAACAGCTACCAGCGTGATGGTTCTATGGCGTTTGGCAGCAACGGTGGTGCGGCGCCTAACTATGAGCCGAACAGCTACGCCAATGCGCCCAAGCAAGCGCCGCAGTACGCTGAGCCGCCACTGGCACTCAACGGTGTCGCCGATCGTTACGATCACCGCGAAGACACCGACTACTACAGCCATGCCGGTGCGCTGTTCCGCCTGATGAACCCGGAGCAGAAGGCGCTGCTGATCAGCAACATCGCCGGCGCCATGGGCGGAGTTTCTGAAGAGGTGGTCCAGCGTCAGTTGCAACACTTCTTCAAGGCCGATCCGGCCTATGGCGAAGGGATTGCCAAGGCTTTGGGCATAAATCTCGCCTAAGTCGAAGTGATAAGAAGAACCGCCCTCATTTGGGCGGTTTTTCAATGAATATCACTACCGTTTACCCGCTTTTTTGCACTTTTTTGCCCAATTCTCAGTGACCTTCCGGTCATCCTGGTTCAAACTATGACTTTCACACAGGGAGAGGCAGGGCGATGCAAGGTCACCCGGACGTAATCGATTATCTCAACACGTTGCTGACGGGCGAACTGGCGGCACGTGACCAATATTTCATTCACTCGCGGATGTACGAGGACTGGGGCTTGAGCAAGCTCTACGAGCGTATCAACCACGAAATGGAAGAAGAGGCGCAACACGCCGATGCCCTGATGCGTCGTATCCTCATGCTCGAAGGCACCCCGCGCATGCGTCCTGATGACCTGGACGTCGGCACCACCGTGCCGGACATGATCGCCGCCGACCTGCGCCTGGAGTACAAGGTGCGCGCCGCACTGTGCAAAGGCATCGAGCTGTGCGAACTGCACAAGGACTACATCAGCCGCGACATCCTGCGCCTGCAGCTGGCCGATACCGAAGAAGATCACACCTACTGGCTGGAAAAACAGCAGGGCCTGATCAAGTCGATCGGTCTGGAAAACTACCTGCAATCGCAGATGTAATTTTCCGGAACAAAAAAAGCCCCGCCAGTGCGGGGCTTTTTCATTTGCGAGCGGGCCGAATCAGGCGCGGTCACGTTCCAGCAGCGGCTTGAGGTAGTAGCCGGTATACGACTGCTTCATCTCGGCCACTTGTTCCGGTGTACCGAAGCCGATGATCTGTCCGCCTTTGGAACCGCCCTCGGGGCCGAGGTCGACGATCCAGTCGGCAGTCTTGATCACGTCCAGGTTGTGCTCGATCACCACTACGGTGTTGCCGTGATCGCGCAGGCGGTGCAGCACATCGAGCAACTGCTGGATATCGGCAAAGTGCAGGCCGGTAGTCGGTTCGTCGAGGATGTACAGGGTCTTGCCGGTGTCACGCTTGGACAGCTCGCGTGACAGCTTGACCCGCTGCGCTTCGCCACCGGAGAGGGTTGTCGCCGACTGGCCGAGCTTGATGTAGGACAGGCCGACATCCATCAGTGTCTGCAGCTTGCGCGCCAGCGCCGGTACCGCGTCGAAGAACTCGCGGGCTTCCTCGATGGTCATTTCCAGGACCTCGTGGATGTTCTTGCCCTTGTACTTGATCTCCAGGGTTTCGCGGTTGTAGCGCTTGCTCTTGCACACATCGCACGGCACGTAGATGTCCGGCAAAAAGTGCATCTCGACCTTGATCAGGCCGTCGCCCTGGCACGCTTCGCAGCGCCCACCCTTGACGTTGAACGAGAAACGACCCGGGCCGTAGCCGCGCGAGCGCGACTCCGGCACGCCGGAGAACAGCTCGCGAATTGGCGTGAACAGTCCGGTGTAGGTCGCCGGGTTCGAGCGCGGGGTACGGCCGATCGGGCTCTGGTCGATGTCGACCACCTTGTCCAGGTGCTGCAGGCCATCGCAGCTGTCGTGCGGCGCCGCTTCCAGGGTGCTGGCACCGTTGAGGGCGGTGGCGCTGAGCGGGAACAAGGTGTTGTTGATCAGGGTCGATTTGCCGGAGCCGGACACGCCAGTCACGCACGTCAGCAGGCCGATCGGAATTTCCAGGTCGACGTTCTGCAGGTTGTTGCCGCGCGCGCCCTTGAGCTTGATCGAGAGCTTCTTGTTACGTGGCGTACGCTTGGCCGGTACGGCAATCTTCACTCGGCCAGACAAGTACTTGCCGGTCAGCGAGTCGGGATGGGCCATGACCTCGGCCGGGGTGCCTTCGGCGACGATCTGGCCGCCATGCACGCCGGCGCCCGGGCCAATGTCGACGACGTAGTCGGCCAGGCGAATGGCGTCCTCGTCATGCTCGACCACGATCACCGTGTTGCCGATGTCGCGCAGGTGATTGAGGGTGCCGAGCAAGCGGTCGTTGTCGCGCTGGTGCAGGCCGATGGACGGCTCGTCGAGGATGTACATGACCCCGACTAGGCCGGCGCCGATCTGGCTGGCCAGGCGGATACGCTGGGCTTCACCGCCGGAGAGGGTATCGGCGCTGCGATCGAGGGTCAGGTAGTCGAGACCGACGTTGACCAGAAACTGCAGGCGCTCGCAGATTTCCTTGAGGATCTTGTCGGCAATTTCGCCCCGGCGACCGGTCAGCTTGAGGCCACCGAAGTAACCGCTGGCATCGCCGATCGGCAGGCAGGTGACTGCCGGCAGGGTCTTCTCGCCGACCCACACGTGCCGCGCTTCACGGCGCAGGCGCGTGCCACGGCAATCCGGGCAGGGCTGGGTGCTGAGGAACTTGGCCAGCTCTTCGCGCACGGTCGCCGACTCGGTCTCGCGGTAGCGGCGTTCCAGGTTCGGCACGATGCCTTCGAACGGGTGCGAGCGCTTGACGATGTCGCCGCGGTCGTTGAGGTATTTGAAATCAACGTTCTGCTTGCCGCTGCCGTGGAGGATGACTTTCTGCTGCTCGGCCGGTAGTTCGCCGAAGGGGATCTCGAGGCTGAAGTCATAATGCGCGGCCAGCGAGCCTAGCATCTGGAAGTAATAGACGTTGCGCCGGTCCCAGCCGCGAATCGCACCTTCAGCCAGGGTCAGCTCGCTATTGACCAGGCGCTTGATGTCGAAGAACTGCTTGACCCCCAGGCCGTCGCAGGTCGGGCAGGCGCCGGCCGGGTTGTTGAAGGAGAACAGCTTGGGCTCCAGCTCGCTGATCGCATGGCCGCAGATCGGGCAGGCGAAGCGGGCGGAGAAGATCATTTCTTCGAACGGTTGGTCGTCCATCGAAGCGACCAGGGCGATGCCGTCGGCCAGTTTCAGCGCGGTTTCGAACGACTCGGCCAGGCGCTGCTGCAGGTCATCACGCACCTTGAAGCGGTCGACGACTACTTCGATGGTGTGCTTTTTCTGCTTGTCGAGCTTGGGCAGTTCATCGAGCTCGAACAGCTTGCCGTTGACCCGCGCGCGGACGAAGCCCTGGGCGCGCAGCTCTTCGAATACCGCCAGGTGTTCACCCTTGCGCTCGCGAATCACCGGCGCCAGCAGCATCAGCTTGCTGCCTTCGGGCTGGGCCAGGACCAGGTCGACCATCTGGCTGACGGTCTGCGCTTCCAGCGGGATGTCGTGGTCCGGGCAGCGCGGGGTACCGACGCGGGCGTAGAGCAGGCGCAGGTAGTCGTAGATTTCGGTGATGGTGCCGACGGTCGAACGCGGGTTGTGCGAGGTCGACTTTTGCTCGATGGAGATCGCTGGCGACAGGCCTTCGATGGTATCGACGTCGGGCTTTTCCATCATCGACAGGAACTGCCGGGCGTACGCCGACAGGGATTCGACATAACGGCGCTGGCCTTCGGCGTACAGGGTATCGAAGGCCAGGGACGACTTGCCGGAACCGGACAGGCCGGTGATGACGATCAACTTGTCCCGGGGCAGGGTCAGGTCGATGTTCTTCAGGTTGTGGGTACGTGCCCCACGAATCAGGATCTTGTCCACTGCGGCCTCGCTCGGCGGGCATAAACGGTTGAGTATACGGCTCCATGCCATTACGCGGCAAAGCGTCGCGTATATGCCGTTATGCGATGGGACTGGTAGAATCGCCGCCGGTTCACACGAGGTTTATCCATGCACGATCCCCACAGCGAACGCATGAGTGGCAGCGAGACCCGCGCCGCAGGCGGCCTGGCCCTGGTGTTCGCCTTCCGTATGCTGGGCATGTTCATGGTCCTGCCGGTACTGGCGACCTATGGCATGGACCTGGCCGGTGCCACCCCGGCACTGATCGGCCTGGCCATTGGTGCCTACGGCCTGACCCAGGCTTTCCTGCAGATCCCGTTCGGGGTGATTTCCGATCGCATCGGCCGTCGCCCGGTGATTTACCTGGGCCTGGTGATCTTTGCCCTGGGCAGCGTGCTGGCGGCCCAGGCCGACTCGATCTGGGGGGTGATTGCCGGACGCATCCTGCAAGGCGCCGGGGCGATTTCTGCCGCGGTCATGGCCTTGCTCTCGGACCTGACCCGCGAACAGCACCGCACCAAGGCCATGGCCATGATCGGCATGAGCATCGGCCTGTCGTTTGCCGTGGCCATGGTCGTCGGCCCGCTGGTCACCCGTGCCTTTGGCCTCTCGGGGTTGTTCCTGGCCACCGCGGCCATGGCCGTAGTCGGTATTGCGATCATTGCCTTTGTCGTGCCGCCGTCCCACGGCGCGTTGCAGCATCGTGAGTCCGGGGTCGCCAAGCAGGCGCTGATGCCGACCCTGCGCCACCCGGACCTGCTGCGCCTGGACGTGGGCATCTTCGTCTTGCATGCCATTCTGATGGCCAGTTTCATCGCTTTGCCGCTGGCTTTCGTCGAGCGCGGCGGCCTGCCGAAAGAAGAGCACTGGTGGGTGTACCTGACCGCCTTGCTGATTTCATTCTTTGCAATGATCCCGTTCATCATCTACGGCGAAAAAAAGCGCAAGATGAAACGTGTCCTGCTGGGCGCGGTCAGTGTGTTGATGCTCACCGAGCTATTCTTCTGGCTGTCAGCAGACAACTTGCACGAACTGGTGATCGGCACCGTGATATTCTTCACCGCCTTCAACCTGCTGGAGGCATCCTTGCCTTCACTGGTAAGCAAGGTGTCGCCCGCCGGCGGCAAGGGCACGGCCATGGGGGTATATTCCACCAGCCAGTTCCTTGGTGCCGCGTTGGGAGGAATTCTCGGTGGCTGGTTGTTCCAGCACGGTGGCCTGAGCACGGTGTTCCTTGGCTGCGCAGCGTTGTGTGCCCTGTGGTGGGTCGTGGCGCTGAGCATGCGTGAACCGCCGTACGTGACCAGCCTGCGCATGCCGTTATCGGCCGAGGCGGTACGGGAAGCGGGGCTGACCGAGCGGCTGATGGCCGTCCCGGGTGTGACCGACGCAGTGGTGGTGGCCGATGAAGCCGCCATCTATATCAAACTTGATACACAAATTTTGGATCGCACGACCCTGGAACGCCTGGTAAACCCGGCTTCCTCCGCGTGCGAAGCCTAGGAGAACGTTATGGCCCGTGGGGTTAACAAAGTCATTCTGGTCGGTACCTGCGGCCAGGATCCCGAAGTCCGCTACCTGCCCAACGGTAACGCCGTGACCAACCTGAGCCTGGCTACCAGCGAGCAGTGGACCGACAAGCAGACCGGCCAGAAGGTCGAGCGCACCGAATGGCACCGCGTATCGATGTTCGGCAAAGTTGCCGAAATCGCCGGTGAATACCTGCGCAAAGGCTCGCAAGTCTACATCGAAGGCAAGCTGCAGACCCGCGAGTGGGAAAAGGACGGCATCAAGCGTTACACCACCGAAATCGTTGTCGACATGCAGGGCACCATGCAGCTGCTCGGCGGCCGCCCGCAGAACCAGGACGGCGCCCCGCAAGGCGGCAACAATTACAACCAGGCGCCACGCCAACAGGCTCCGCGTCCACAGCAGTCCGCGCCGCAACAGCGCCCGGCGCCTCAGCAGGCCGCACCGCAGCCGGCTCCGGACTTCGACAGCTTCGATGACGATATTCCGTTCTGAAACCCAGCTTTTTCAGAGCTGTAAACAATAAAAGCGAAGCCATTGATTTGGCTTCGCTTTTTTATTGTTAACAGATTTTTGTGGCGTAAGGGCTACATTTGTTAAGCGTTTACCTTTCGAAGGTGTAAACAAATGGCCCTCAATTCCTACGCGGTAAAGACGCTCTTGTTGACGTCCGAGGAGCGCTTGCCGGTGCTCATTGCACTGGCCACGTGTGCTCCCCTATTCGAGCCATCTGTTTACGTGCTCAGCGAGATTCGAGCTACCAACAGAGCAAGCAATACGATTGACCAGGTCTTGCGGTCGATCATGGTACTGCAGCTATTCCTCGACTCGAGCGGGATCGATATTGAACATCGGATCCGACAGGGCGGGGTTTTTCGTCTAAGCGAGCTCGACGAACTTGTCCGGCACTGCAGGCGGCCTGTCGCGGATCAGCTGAAGCACAGTTCACTTTGTCCTTCTCCGCAATCCATTCGTAAAACCTCCGCAGAAAGTGTGCGACTTCTTCAACGACAACCTGTCCCCGCTGAGGTGGCGGGTCATACCGCAGCTAACCGTATTCGGGTCATTCGCGACTATCTTGATTGGCTGGTGAGATACCACATGGCTCGCTATCACTTGGGTGCAACTGAGGGAGAGCGGCTTTGGAATGAATGGGCGTCATGCAAAGATGCGCTGGACGCGCGGCTGCCGCGTCATAAAGGCCGAAATACCATCGGGCAGCGTGAAGGACTTCAGCCAGAGGTTGCGGAGCGACTTCTCAATGTTACGTCGCCAACATCGCCGGAGAACCCCTGGAAAGGGGAAAGCGGGGAAGCCTGAGCCTTATCCTTAGCCTAGAATGGTTTGTTAGCTGGTCAGCTAATGATAACCTTAGACCTAAGATTAGCTGATGCGACAATCTTTGCTGTGCAGCTAAAAAGGCACATGAGGCTAAGGTAAATGGATCACTATCATCGTCAATCGGGCGGATTCGAATTCGAGAACCTTGTCCTAGAGGAGCTAACGAGGACTCTCAACGAGGCCTTGGGACCCGATGCCATCGTACGACGTGTAGAGGGGATGCCGTTTGCTTCGTCAGCTGACTCCGAGCCAGATGGATTAATCGAGATCCAAACCCCCTACAAAACGCTGGTGGTCTATGTCGAGGTCAAAAGGGACGTTTACCCCCGAGACATTAGGGACGCCGTATGGTCGCTGAATAAATACATGCGCTACCAAGACCAGGCACACGACGCTATTGGGATGCTTGCTGCTGGTTCGTTAAGCCCTGGAGCAAAGGATGAACTGAAGGCCGAGAACATAGCTTTCTTCGATCTGGGGGGCAGCCTTCATCTGAGGCACGAGACTTGGCTTATCAGTATCAATAAGCCCTCCAAGCGTCTAAAAAGTTACTCACACGGCGTAGATCTTTTCACCGACGCACGTGGGAGTGTGGTACATGCCCTTCTGATGCATGCAAACGCATGGCTGACAGGCGCGGAGCTAGCAGAGCAGGCTGAGACCTCTCCGTATACCTGCTCTGTGGTTTTGCAAGAGCTGACGTTGCGTGAATGGGTGGAGTCTACTGGTGGAGGGCCGAGTAAGCGCAGAATGCTCGTTCGTCCTGAAAAGCTTCTAGATGCTTGGGCTGAGCAATGGCAAGAGCGCAAAGAGAAGCAGACGAAGTGGTACACCTTCGTTGAAAACCCCAAGCACATGCTGGCTCACTTGGCTGATCGCATAGATCGCGCCCGAGTCGACTTTCCGTGGGCGTTTACTGGGGCCTCTGCTGCTAATGTCGTTGCTCCGCTGCTGACTAGCACTGATGGTGTGGAAATCATCGTGCCAAAAGGCTATGCAGAAAGGATGGCTGACATGGTAGGACTGAAGCCAGTCACCAAGGGGGCAAACGTCACGCTCATCGAGCGAGAACCTGCGAGTTTGCTCTACCGTTACAGACACCCAGATCACCCTGCATTTTTTGCCAGTGCCTACATCTTGTACTTGGACTTGTTGGATGGCCGTGGCAGAAACAAAGAACTGGCAGACCATCTAAGAGAGAAATTGGAGTCATTATGGCAACGGGACTAAAGCCTCGTACAGCGGATGGATACGATCAGGATGTTACTTCGGCATGTGAGAGGACGTTACTCACGCTGCTGAGCGCTTTTGGGAATCTGAAGGAGACGCTGAGACTTGTCGGAGGCCTTGTTCCTCGCTACCTCACTCCTGCGACCCCACCAGACGTTCCGATGCATGCGGGCACTTCAGACGTAGACATTGTGTTAAATCTTGAGGTGTTGGCTGCTGGCAACGAATACGCCAGCCTCGCGGAACAGCTAAATGCTCGCGGTTTCACCCGCTGGGTCGAAGAGGGACGGGCAGCATCGTGGCGCTGGCGTCGTCGGGTTAGCGAGCATATCGAGGTCGTCGTTGAGCTTCTTCGAGACGCAGGTGATGAGGCGCCAGGTAGGTCCATCAACGTCGACGGAGAAAGGGTATCGGCACTGACAATCAAGCACGCCCGAATTGTCCACGACTGGTATCAGGAGATGGAGATTTCTGCCGAACTTCTGGATGGTGATGGAGTGTCAGTAGATGTTGTGCGATTTGCAGATGTGCCTGCGTTCGTAATCTTGAAGGCACTGGCTCTGGATCAGCGTCAGGAGAGGAAGGATGCCGCCGACCTCATTCATGTTGTGAGGTACTCAGGCTCGATCAAGGAAGTCGCAGCCCTATTTGTCGAGCGTATTCGTTCGGAACAGCACCCAGAGGCGGTGCGGGATGGATTAGCGGCTCTTGCCAGGCGATTTGGGGATGACCAGCATAGTGAGGGCTTCGAGAAGGTAGGAGCAGTCGCCTACGCGCGTTTCTACGGCGACGAGGAAGAGGATGAGCTTGTGGGTCGACAGCGTTTTGCAGCAGGGTTGATTCAGAGCTTGCTGGCGGAAATTGACACCCAATTAACAGATGCTTAAGGCGGTTACTGATTGGGCAGCATGGAGCATGGTGCCGTATTCGGCCCCATGCCTCACTGCTATTTCCAGGCAGGCAAGTAGTTGATACCTAGTCGTGCAATGAGATAGCCGGCAGGTCATGAGTAGACACCATGGTGGCAAAACAGTAGCTTGCTACGCAGGCGCCTCGAAAACCTTTCGTGGAGGACGCAGAACAGGACAAGTAGATAGGCCGAGAGACAGGAGGTTGAATGTTTGAGCCCATAGAAGCGCTGGATATCTACAACAAAAACGTCAATATCCTGATCGGCTCGGGTGCGTCGGCAGATTTGTTTCCCACTCTGGGCCTGCAGATTCGGGATGCGCAGGGCAACTGGGAGACGATTGAAACACTGTCGACCAAGTATGCATTGCGCCCCGAGAAGAATGCGGCGCTGTTTATGCATTATTACAATACGTGCATCCATCCCGTACAGACATTCACTCCGTCAGCGATCAACACGCCTGAGGGGCTGGAAAATCTTCACCACTACGAAGTGTTTTTGCGTACGTTATTAGGATTTCTAGACAGACGAAAGGATGCTAACCGCAAGATCAACATCTTCACCACCAATTATGATGGCTGCCTGGCGCACGCAGCTGATCGCCTACTCGTGAAAGGGGCGCATGAATTTGTTGTGAACGATGGAACCTCAGGGTTCTATAAGAAGCATTTGCACGCCAAAAATTTCAACACGTTTCAATGCCAGACCGGGGTCTTCGAGCGTGCCGCTTATGGCGTCCCGCAGCTCAATATTATTAACTTGCATGGCTCGGTTTACTGGGCCAAGAGCGGTGACAAGATTGAGGTGAGCTACAAGAATGACTTCAAGAACTTGCTCACTCCACACGTCGAAAACAAGATTTCGGAGTTTTCAAAGTATCTAGTTACCAAAGGAGGCGTCACTGACGAGGTCCCGATGGTGAAGCTCACCCATCATCAGATGGATAGATTTTGGTACGAATACAACAAGTTGCCCATCGTGAATCCTACAAAATGGAAGTTTCACGAGACGGTTTTTGAAGAGCACTACTATCAAATGCTCAGGCTCCTCAGCTACGAGCTGGAGCGACCTAACTCGATCCTGATCACGTTCGGGTTCTCCTTTGCGGATGAGCACATCCTCAAACTCGTTCAGCGCTCGCTGTCAAACCCCAAGCTCCAGACGTTTGTCTGTGCCTATAGCCAGCGGGGCGCGCAGAAGATGCGCGACGAGTTTGGGGCCTGGAGAAACGTCAAGGTCATCGGCCCGCCCGAGGGGGCTGACTTGAATTTTGCCAATTTCAATAAGCATGTGCTTTCGCTCAGTCCTCAAAGCTACGAGCCCGGAGATGCTCACTGATGACTATCTCTGTAGGTGAGGTTATCGCCGTCAGCGGCGTCAGGATTACCTTGAGGATATTCGAGGATTCCAACCAGGAGACTCTGTTTCACGATGGGGTGAAGTACAGAGGGGTGTCAATCAGAGAGCATTTGCTGATCCAGCGCGGGTTCATCGATATCGTCTGTCTGGTCGAAGGTGAATACCTCGATGAGCGCAAGCTGGACGAATCCGCCGAAAAAACTGCCTACATCAGGAGAGTCGATGTCCGGCCCATCGGCTACGTGGCCGATCATCAGTTCTATGAAGGCGTGAAGTATCTGCCGATGATCAGAGACCGTGCCTCTCTGCTCAGTGAGGAGATGGTCGGGAAGATCTACGGTGTGAACGATGGGACCAGCTTCACCATCGGTGCGATGCTCAAGGAAAACGTACCTATCAGCCTTCCTTGGACGCGGCTGTTTAACAGTCATTTGGGCATTTTTGGCAACACGGGCAGTGGGAAATCGAACACGTTGGCCAAGCTCTACACGACCTTGTTTCGGGAAAAGCTTGAGGGGTTAAAAGGGAAGAGTCAGTTCGTTATCATTGACTTCAATGGTGAGTACACGGGCGGCCAGATCCTGGCCACCGCAGATAAAAAAGTGACGGTTTTAGATTCCAAGAAAGGCGCGCAAAAGTTCACGTTGGAGAGCGCTCACTTCTGGGATGCAGAAACCCTCAGCCTACTTTTTCAGGCAACCACGAACACGCAGGCTCCGTTTCTGCGGCGGGTCCTATCAGGGAGGGAGAAGTTTAAAGACATTCCGCTCTCGCATTTCTTGGTCAAAACCTTTGAGCGGGTGTTTGCTGCCGCAGAGCCTAAGCCTGAAGCGCTTGAGTTGGCGCGCGAGGTCGCCTGAATTGTTGAGTCGGAAGCGTTGCAACACCATTTGGCCGGGGTCAAATACCATGCGCAAAATAAATACTTCAGAGCGCTGGAGGGGCATTACTACGATTCAGATGGAAAATCATTTTCTGATTTTTTGAAACCTTTCCTCGCCGAGCATGTGAACCTGGAGGCGCTGGATCAATTCGATGAGCTACTTTTGCGGTGTTATCTACAGCTTTGCAATGATGTGGTGATGGGCTACGCGCAATACGAGCATATCCAGCCCGTATTGGCCAGGGCGAGGTCATCTCTGGCGGGATTGCGTAACGTCCTGCATATCGTCGATGACGCACCGCAGCCCGCTCTGTTGCATGTCATCTCGCTGAAGAAATGTAAGACCGATGTGAAAAAAATTCTGCCGATGCTCATTGCCAAGAATTTTTATGTGAATCACAAGGAAGCTGAAGGGTTGAACAGCCCTCCGACGAAAACCCTGCACCTGATCATTGATGAGGCGCATAACATTCTTTCAGAGCAATCAACACGAGAGCATGAAATCTGGAAGGATTATCGCTTGGAGCTGTTTGAGGAAATAATCAAGGAAGGACGAAAATATGGTGTGTACCTGACGCTCTCCAGCCAACGGCCTGCGGACATTTCTCCCACTATCGTCTCCCAAATACATAATTTCTTCATTCATCGTCTGGTCAACGAGCGTGACTTGATGTTGCTCGATAATACGATCAGTACATTGGACGTTTCGTCCAAATCATTGATACCTACCTTGGCCAAAGGGTGCTGCGTACTCACTGGAACGGCCTTCGACTTGCCGATGATCCTGAAGGTAGATCCACTGCTGGAAGGGCACAGGCCCGCGAGTGATGATGTCAATCTTGAGGCACTGTGGGAAAACCCATAAGTGTTACCTGCGCGGGGGGATTCAGAGAGCGGTTGATGAGCAGGGACCTATCCAAGAAATCGAGCGGCTTGCACTGAAGGTTTGCACTCACCCTATGAACAGCCTGGGCTCAGATTAGCCATCATAGCGAAGAAGGCTCGCCGAGGGAGTCCTGAAGTTCTTTAAGGACTTCCGAGGATTGCACCACCATGTGGTGGCTAACTTTTGGGTCTGCACCATGGATAATCGCATTTCTAAGTGAAATGAGTTCTCTTAGTTTGTTGTACAGTTCTGCCGTAATTTTTTCGCTCTGGAGCAAAAGCCTAGCCAGCCGGCTATTAGAGGTTCGCTTATTGTTTTTAAAGGGCTCTGCTACTGCCATGACCATCGTTTCGAAATTGGTGGCTGAAGCTAAAAGGCCTTCAATCTGATTGTAGTTCTTAACGAAATCATCTAGCTTTCCGTTCCTCTCCCCTGCTTGATTTTTAGGGTCAATCTCATTTTGGAGTGCGATACTGGCAGACTCAAGCCCATCGGGCTCAACAATGTCCACAACAAAAAACGCAATGGTGATGAAGGACACAGCGAAGAGTGATTGGGCGAGGTTCAGCAGAATGGTCAGTAGCAAAGTGTTGGAAGAGTTCTCATAGGCGAACACAAGGCTTGTAAATAGCATCGTGAACATGACGAGTGCGGTGATGACAGCCAACTGCTGGAAATATCTATGTTCGAGCTTCGCAATCGGCTCGGTACGGGTGGCGTCAGCCCTAGCTTCTCGCCCGAGCTCGCCCCGGAAAAATATATAGCCTGTCAGTGTTAAACCGTACACAGCGGCCAAGACCTGAGCCGAAGTCGAATACAAATACATTATTTGGTTTTCGGTAAGCTCAAAAAAGGCATCATTCACGCCGTAATACATCGTGGCTATACAAATTAAAAACAGCACTCCAAGAATAGTTGAGAAGACTACCTTGTTTGGGATTGAATTCAGTCGCATCTACCATCCTTGAAAAACTATTCGATCAGCGAGCTCCGTAAGCCGTAGCTATGCACCTAGCGTCGCAACCGCCTCGAGAGGCGGCGTTCATTATGCCGTTATTGGCGCTTGCGGCGAATCCCAGCGGATATGTGCAATTCTTGACCTATGTTGTATGGACGAATTTTAAGGCCGCCTGCCAACCAGTGCTCGCTCCTCCGAGGCTTGGTCGGGCGGTGTGCGAAATAGGCTTCAAGCCGGCTCAGCAGGTGCTTCAGCGCTCTCTTCTTCGCCCCCTGGTGCATCCTCGACAGAGAAGCGAGCGTTGAAGCCTGGATAGGCTGTGTTCACCTCGTCGAGTACGCAGTTCACGAGATGCAACGCGTCGTCAATCGTGGGCTCCAACATGCGGTGGAACGGTAGTGGGATGCGATGGAAACGGTGCAAAGGGTTCAGGCAGTGAGTGAAGTTGGTGTCGCGCATCGCTCCCCATTGGCCGTGGACAAAGCCAGAGGCCCAGCCGTAGTAGCGGTCGTAGTCCTCCTTCGTTCCAGACTCCTCTGCCAGCCGGCGAAGATCTTTCCCGCACCAGTGCCCTAGGTCGATTTCCACGTACTCCTGGAAGTAGTCTTCGTTCGCCAGCGCCTCAAGCGTTTCCAGGGTAACGAACCGAGGCTTCTGCCCACACATTTCCTCATGCTTCAACAAAGCTAGCTTGGCCTGGCCGGCGCCATAAGATCGGAACTTCTTCCACATCTCGTCGGTGCCGTTTCGAACAAGGTAGGCCAGCGATATTCGGCATTCTGTGAGCGAGCGGAGTAGCAGGCGGCCTGTGATTGCCGAGCTCATAGGCCCCATACCCATCTCGGCGAGACAGGCCAGCGCGTAGAAACCGAACCCGAAGACGCCATCATGCTTGGGATTCAAACCTGATGTGCTTAGGGACGTGTACCAATGCTCGAGCAGCGCCTCTCGAACGTCATTGATGGCCTTTACTAAAGCCAGCGGGTCGTGACTAGCGCGGCCTCTCGACTCCAGAGGAGCTGGCAGGCAATCGGTATGCTCAAGCATGTAGGCCCAGAATGACTCGGGCCACAGATTGGGCGCTTGATCTGGCTTCAGAGTAGTGACCGCCATTTCCATTGACCGAATTGAGGGGCGGACGGATCTCATTTCGCCACGGTATGGATATTCAATGAGCTCTTGTACTCGCTCCCTCAGGCCTTCGAAAACAAGCAGCTCGCCCAGCCCGATCTTGAAAAGACCACTCAACCAGCGCACATCCGTAGCTTCTTGCGATTGATGGTCGAAAGTTTTGAGTACCGCTTCCCCCAGGGTCTGCCAATCATCATCTACAGGATCAATGTCCAGTGCCGCCTTCCACCACTGCAGCACCGGAAGGTTGTCGAGGAGCAAAAGCGGTCGTAGTGCCTGAAGGCCAGCGTGACAACGGAGCACCCGAGCCACCAATGCGTTGAATAGCTCTATAGGCTGATTTGGCAAGTCAGCATGGCGAAGTGTCCAACCGCGAGCTTGCTTGGGCTCTGCACCCTGTTGGAGCTCATCATCCTGTCGATACTTAAGACCGATACCAGCAATGTCTCGGAAGACCTCAATCGCCTCTTCTCGAGGGATGACGGTGATGACTAGGCATGCCCACAACATGTCTGGAAGGCGATCATTTGCCCAAGAGGAAAAGCTCATGCCGGGGAGCTGCATGAACGGAGGAACCAAGGCTTTCCCTATCTTCTTGTGACCGGCCAGGGGGGTAGTGATCTTGCCGGGGCGATGCGTTTTTTTCTTTTTCTTTGACATGAGTTCCTCCTTGGTTGCTTATCCATCGGATCGAGTTGTTTCATACAATCAATTCGAGGTGAGGCGTGAAGCGAAACCGAGCTGAGTTCAGGTCAATCAGCCTGTTTCACACCTCTGATCTCACGACTAAAAATCAAGCGGCTCCACTTTCTCACTCTTGTCGGTGTCCCGTTTCCAGTGAAGGATCTGGGGTTTCCCCTTGCTGTGCCAGACGACGCCTTCAGAACGGCGCCAGGACGCATGGTGGTTTCCTCCATCAGGCCAAGCTCCACGTTCGGTGACGAACACCCATATGCACGAGAAACCATCTTCCTCAAGGAAGGTATTGAATAGATCTCGGTCAATGAAGGCGTGTGAGCCGTCATCTCTGCTCTGCCCACTCACGAAGAGAGGAGTACCGGAAGTACCAACGTAAATATTCGGGTTTGCGTGATCTGGTTTCAGGCCGAGGCGTTTGGCTAACCAGGGCGCAGGCATCAGAGCATGGGCGCCGTCCGTCAGCGAGGCGTCCAGGTGTGACTCCCAGTGGTAGCGGAAACAAGGGTAAGCAACCTCAACCTCGCCGATGTTGTAAAAGTCCATAATTGACCACTGCTCCTGATCCCAAGTTGAGCGCCATGGGGCCTCCAGGAGATAGCCATTGTCCGTTGAGTTGCGCGTCGACCAATTGTCCACCCGGATCTCTTTCTGCAGGCGGATGTACTTTATGAGGGCCTCCTCGTCTTCCTGCCTGACAATTACTGGCAACAGAAATCGCCATTCCTGCTTTCTTTGCCCGTGCTCGCGGTCGGATCTGTCCTTATAACGCTCTGTCTCCGAGCGATGCTCGTGCAGAACCACCCAGTCCTGGCCAGTCGAATCCTTCCTGACCAATAGGTTTGGCATGTTCGTCGCGGGATTCTCTTCAAACGGCCACTTGCCAAGCTCTGCCTCGGAAGTCTCTCGCATGCTGATCTCGCACCTCGCAATAGAGTCTCCGGGCTTGGCTGGGAGGTCGGCAGGAAGCAGGATCGTGGGATCAATGTCTCGGTGGAAGCCGATGTCGAGTGGCCCTGCATACTGGCGCGACCCGTGGAGGGCTCGCTCCGACATCCATTTATTGTCAGCAAGGCTGCAGAGGAGCTCATCCAAAGCCAGCCACTGGTACTTCTTGCCGATCCGCTCGACGAGAGGCCGGTCTCGGCTGTAGTCATGCCGCCTGCTTCGGTCATTGGGGAAGAGCTTTTTCGTCCACCCCAGTGCGTAGGCTCGATTGGCAACCCAGAGTTGGGCAGCGGCTATGTCGATGTGCGGCAAAGGATCTGGTCGCCTATCTTCATTGTTGAAACGTGGCCTGTACTCCTTGTGATACCGGGCTTTTTCCTTTGTGCTCAATTGCATCAGAAGCAGCCCTTCACAGTCTCTGAAGTGTTCTGAGTAGTCTTTTGCTGCTTTGCCCTTCCGACGCATGGCGAGATCTCGGAAGCGATTGGGTGCGAAGCTACGCATCAGCTCCAGGAGCTCGACACGTAAAGGGCAATGATCTATGACTTCCTGCTCGAAGACTTCATACCGTTCGGTCGGAGTGAGAGGCTCTGCCTTGCTCAGGGACACGTTCGCAAATGAGCTAACGCGCGGGCGTATCTCGTAGCATCCAAAATCACCTCCCCACTGAGCGCAAGAGTCTTGTATTTGGGAGTCGCCCGCTCGATTGGCCGCTTTATCCAGCGCTTCCTCAGTCACTGCCAGGCGAATTACCTTGGAGGTATAGGGCGGCCTTGATTGCAGCATGTCTACGGTACTGGGCAGGTAGCCTCTGGCGTGTGCAAGCTCAATGATTCCGAAAGCAGCATCTCTGAGCAGAATGGATGCGGGAACATCTTCACGACTAAATACGGTCTTGTAAGCCACGGCAGCAAATTCACGTAGAATTTGCTCGTCATTTCTGATGCAACACGCGCCGTAAGCGGCTGTGTGGAGGCGCTCCAGCACATAAAGGTCGTCGACTTCGTAAAAGGCTTGAGAGAGCTTCGCATAAAGGGATAGGTTGCGGATCATCAAGGACGTGAGCGCCTTGGTTGATTTATCACGTAGCTCGCGGTTTGAACTCGCGAGGAACCACGTGAGAGTTATCGCGCAGAGGTGCTGAACTTCCGGATCAGTATGGTCATTTTGCTCAAGGGCACTCCACTCGATCAGTTTCCGTGCGGTATCACCCTCGCCCAAGGGAAGCCCGTTAACAAGTACAGTCCAGTATGCATCCCGATTTGCCATGCTTCGGTTGATCAACTTTTTGTGAAGTACCCTAGCGTTCCATGGGTGCCCCACACTCGCGCTTACCTGGACAATAATATCGAAGTGTTCCTCTTCAGCTTTTACGAACGCCTCGAATATTTCTAGGGTGCGCTCAGTGAAAGAGTCATTATTCCTCCATCTTAGGCTTTCGATGAATGCGTTGCCAACGGCGTAGTCATCTGCCCAAACCCCGATGTCTCCAGGTAGTAGATCAAGTAACTCTTGATGAAATAGCTCAGGTAGCTGCACGGAAAGTGCATCTGTAAGCCCGGCCCATTCGCCGTGAATACTCTCGCCATCGTGGATAAATTGAAGGGTGCCAGCTCGCAATGCTTCCGATGGGTCATTAACCTCCTTCAGAAGGCCAGAGGCCATTAGATAGTCCTGAAGGCGTTGAAAGCTAAAACGAACTATGTCCTCCGGAACTGCGAACGGATCAGCATCCCAGCCTCTGGGATTAGGATCTAGTCTGAAAAGTCCGTTTCTCTGAAGGGCCTCGAACCAAGTTATCCCAGGGGGGGTAGGATACGCGTGAAACTTTTCTCCTACGATTCGAATAGCATCAATGTGAGGTACAAAGTCTCGCCTATGGGCTGCCATATAAGCAGCAATTGCAGCGAGTGCCTGGTTGGTGGGTATGACCAGCTCGTCGCTGCCATCCCTTCCTACTCCCAAGTTCCGGGCAATGCTTCTTGTGTAGAAAGAGAATACCTGCTTCGTACCCACCAGTCCCTTAGGGAAATGTCTGAGGCCTTCTCGCTTCAGAGCCACACAAGCGCTGCGCAGGAAGAGCGGATTAACGAATTCCGCTGCCAGCCATGGGGTATTTGGTTGAGAGATACCACGTCCGCCTAGGTATATTCTCGCTGCTCGTGATTGCTCTTCCTTAGTTTCGAATCCTTGAATTCTGAACGATGGAATCGTCTCCTCTACAGTTCTAGGGACGACATAAGGCTTGTACTCAGTTCTGCAACTGAACACTAGTAGGAGATTGGCGTAGCGCTCAACCCTGGCGATGAACTCAGCTAGCTCATTACGCCAAAGCGTCAACCCCGCGCCTTCATTGACCGCATCTACCAAAATTAAACCGCGCTTTCCGCTGGCATCAGCTGCCGCGCTTAGCGCCTGCAGTAAAGCATCAGGATTGATCTCATCTATACCGAGCCGTCTGGATATCTGAGTCCAGATATTTTCTGCTGTTAAATGCTGGCCAAGGATGAAGAAGACAGGCCGACCTTCCGATATGGCGCTTTCGGCGATGCTCCCTAACAGATGTGATTTTCCTGTTCCTGCTTTTCCATATATGAAAATGCTGCGTCGGTACTCGGCGGAGAAATGGCGGTTCTGAATAAATGATCTGAAAATGTAAGCCGCATCGCTAAGCTTTCTCAGTGACTGGTCTGCTGAGTCCAGCGCGGAGAATCCGGACTTTGGCTGCTCCGGCGTTGACTCTCGCAAATTCCACACGGCCCGTTCTAAGTCGTGGACGTTTTCCGAGATATTCTCAACGGTTTGTACGACTTCCCTTAGGGGCCAATTTTTCCAAGCGTCGGTTGTGAATTGCTGAGAAAGCCTTTCGAGCGAACCAATTTCCCGCTCGATTTTTTCTATTTGGTCGGCCTGGCCACCTAAGGTTTTTCCAACGGATTTGAGTTGAGCTGCAGCGTAAATCTTGGCGATCTGTTCTTGGATCTCTGTGATGATGCAGGGGGCGCGTAACGCTATTCGAAATACTCGCTGTATCCCGACCTCTACATGGTCTTCAGGGTGATATCTTTCATCCAGCGACTTGATGGCCAAAGCGATGTGGTCAGAGAACCAACGGGCCGAGAACTCAAAATCTCCAAACCAGAAGCGGCGGAGGCCTTCTGCTGACGGATGGGTTAGCCGGTCAGTGATATCAGAGGCTGTCCAAACAATGAACTCTATGCTTTTTCCTGGCGCAACAAGTTCAGCCCATTTAGCTTTTCGTGTATTCCAAGAATTCCAACCTGTGTTGCCACGACCTTGCTTTCCAGTTTTGTCAGTAAGATCACATGGGAGCGCAATGACGTACTTTGTCAGTTCTGGGTGAGCCTTTAGAGCGGTCTCTACAGAGTCATCAATGTTTGCCCAACTTATTTCTCGAGACTTCGTATAGTATTTGGCTTGATACCCGATCTCGCTTCCATCATCGAGCAACCAATATGCCTCGATTCCCCCGTCCCCGCCGGCACCTTCTATTCGCCTGAATTCCGCGTCAGCGGCTGGCCTTTCCCGTCGAGCTAGCTGGCAGATAAGCTCTTCGAAGGCGAGGCGCTGTCCTGATTCCATGCCCCTGATGCGTGTGTAATCCATGCGGGTATCCGTAGCGTAACTGGTTGGTGGCACCTTGCCTCATGCGAGTGTATTCGTTTGAGCTGGCGATCAAAATGCTGCATTGATATTGCAGGATCACGATCAGGTCTACCGGTGCTGGGTCAGAAGTTGCCAATGCTGTCAAGTTCGAAATCCCCTCCCAAAATGACTGCGGTCGGATTTTTGCCCGGGCGGTGGTTGTGTAGGCCCTGCTTGCCAAGATCGATCCTACTTCCGATTGGAAAACGCGTTTCAAGCACCTGTTGACGACGCTACCAACGGCGGTGCTGGCGAAGGCTGGCTTAACTACTGCAGAGCTAGGTCTAGTCCCAGGCTGGCAAGCCCGACCTTTCTGGTCTTAACCCAGGTGCTCGACCGGCTTCAGCATGGTAGAAAAGTGTAAACAACGGTGCTTCAAAACCTGGTGGTGTTTACGTTTTTTTGGAAAATGATGCGCACCTGATTTTCAATATGTTGACTCACAAGGGAAATCTGAGCTGTTGACGCTTTTTTGGTGAATAGAACCCTTTTGATTCGCCACGCTGACCGCAATACCCTCAAAACGCCCGGTGCATCGCATCGGGCGTTTTGCTTTTTGTCGACCGACAATCCGTTTTCATCCCGCTCCCGGGAATCTTGACTAGAGTGACAGTTGGCAGCCATCAATCTGCCGCCACCGTGATCGTTTCAAGAGACGCCGGCAACGTCCCGCGCGTCCACCACCTGATCAGGAGTGCACGATGGATCTCAACCGTCGGCAGTTCTTCAAGGTCGCAGCAGTTGGCCTTGGAGGCTCGAGCCTGGCAGCGTTGGGCATGGCCCCGACACCTGCCTTCGCCGAGCAGGTGCGCCACTTCAAGCTGGCGCACACTAAGGAAACGCGCAACACCTGCCCCTATTGCTCGGTCGGCTGTGGCCTGATCCTGTACAGCCAGGGGGACGGCGGCAAGAACGTTGCGCAGAACATCATCCATATCGAAGGCGACGCCGACCATCCGGTGAACCGCGGTACGCTGTGCCCGAAAGGCGCCGGCCTGCTCGACTTTATCCACAGCCCCAGCCGCCTGCAGTACCCGCAAGTGCGCAAGCCCGGCAGCAGCGAGTGGACGCGGGTGTCCTGGGATGAGGCGCTGGACCGTATCGCCGATCTGGTCAAGACCGACCGCGACGCCAACTTCATCGAGAAGAACGCCCAGGGGCAGACGGTCAACCGTTGGCTGACCACGGGTTTTTTGGCAGCATCGGCGGCGTCCAGCGAAGCCGGTTACCTGACCCACAAGGTCATTCGCAGCCTGGGCATGCTGGGGTTCGATAACCAAGCGCGTGTCTGACATGGCCCGACGGTGGCAAGTCTTGCCCCGACGTACGGCCGTGGTGCCATGACCAACCACTGGACCGATATCGCCAACGCGAATCTGATCCTGGTGATGGGCGGCAACGCTGCAGAAGCGCACCCGTGCGGCTTCAAATGGGTGACCGAAGCCAAGGCCCATAACAAGGCCCGGCTGATCGTGGTCGACCCGCGGTTTACCCGTACCGCGTCGGTGGCCGATTACTACGCGCCGATTCGCACCGGTAGCGATATCGCCTTCATGGGGGGCCTGATCAATTACCTGCTGAGTAACGACAAGATCCAGCACGAGTACGTGCGCAACTACACCGACGTGTCGTTTATCGTCAAAGCCGGCTTTGGCTTCGAGGATGGCCTGTTCAGTGGCTATGACGCGGCCAAGCGCAGCTACACCGACAAGTCCGGCTGGGGTTACGAGCTGGGCGAGGACGGCTTTGCCAAGGTCGACCCGACCCTGCAGGACCCGCGCTGCGTCTACCAGCTGATGAAGCTGCACTACAGCCGCTACACCGCGGAACTGGCGAGCATGACCTGCGGCATGCCGCAAGACCGCATGCTGAAGATCTGGGAAGAGATCGCCACTTGCTCGCAACCGGGCAAGACCATGACGATCCTCTATGCCCTGGGCTGGACCCAGCACTCGATCGGTGCGCAGATCATTCGCAGTGCGGCGATGGTGCAACTGCTGCTGGGTAACGTCGGCATGCCCGGTGGCGGCGTCAATGCCCTGCGCGGGCACTCCAACATCCAGGGCCTGACCGACCTCGGCCTGCTGTCCAACTCGCTGCCGGGCTACTTGACCCTGCCGGGCGATGCCGAGCAGGACTACGACGCCTACATCGCCAAGCGGGCGCTCAAACCGTTGCGGCCGGGGCAGCTGTCGTACTGGCAGAACTACGGCAAGTTCCACGTCAGCCTGATGAAGGCCTGGTATGGCGCCAATGCCAGCGCCGAGAACCATTGGGGCTACGACTGGCTGCCGAAGCTGGATATTCCCGGTTACGACGTGCTGAAGATGTTCGACCTGATGGGCCAGGGCAAGGTCAACGGCTACATGTGCCAGGGCTTTAACCCGATTGCCGCGTTGCCGGACAAAAACCGCGTGACTGCGGCCCTGAGCAAGCTCAAGTGGCTGGTGGTGATGGACCCGCTGGCCACCGAGACCTCGGAGTTCTGGCGCAACGTCGGGCCCTATAACGACGTGCAGAGCGAGGCTATCCAGACCGAAGTCATCCGCCTGCCCACCACCTGCTTTGCCGAAGAGGACGGCTCGCTGGTCAACAGCAGCCGCTGGTTGCAATGGCACTGGAAGGGCGCCGACGGCCCGGGGGAAACCCGCACCGACGTGCGCATCATGAGTGAGCTGTTCCTGCGCCTGCGCAAACGCTACCAGACCGAAGGCGGCGCCTTTGCCGAGCCGCTGTTGAACCTCAGCTGGCCCTACAAGGTAGCCGATGAACCGTCGCCCGAAGAACTGGCCAGGGAGCTCAACGGCAACGCCGTCAGCGACCTCACTGATGCCACTGGCGCTACCCTCAAGGCCGGCCAGCAGTTGTCCGGTTTTGCCCAGCTCAAGGATGACGGCAGTACTGCTTCTGGCTGCTGGATCTTCTGCGGCAGCTGGACCGAGCAGGGTAACCAGATGGCCCGGCGCGACAACAGCGACCCATTCGGCATGAAGCAGAACCTCGGCTGGGCCTGGGCCTGGCCGGCCAACCGGCGGATCCTCTACAACCGCGCCTCGGCCGACCCGCAAGGCAAGCCGTGGGACCCGAACAAGCGCCTGGTGTGGTGGAACGGCAAAGCCTGGGGCGGCACCGATACCCCGGACTACAAGGCAGACGTGCCGCCAGAGGCCGGCATGAACCCGTTCATCATGAACCCTGAAGGGGTGGCGCGCTTCTTTGCCG
This sequence comes from Pseudomonas sp. B21-035, assembly GCF_024748945.1. NCBI lineage: Bacteria > Pseudomonadati > Pseudomonadota > Gammaproteobacteria > Pseudomonadales > Pseudomonadaceae > Pseudomonas > Pseudomonas sp. B21-035. Next base: position 5,206,726 of record NZ_CP087179.1, on the reverse strand, counting down.
TCGACAAGATGACCGAAGGCCCGTTCCCCGAGCACTACGAGCCTTTCGAAACGCCGATCGGCATCAACCCGCTGCACCCGAACAACAAGCAGGCGACCAGCAACCCGGCCGGGCGCATCTTCGATTCGGTGTGGGACACCCTTGGCCAGGCCAAGGATTTCCCTTACGCGGCGACCAGTTACCGGCTGACCGAGCATTTCCACTTCTGGAGCAAGCACTGCAAGCTCAACGCCATTGCCCAGCCCGAGCAGTTTGTCGAGATCGGCGAAGTGCTGGCGCAAGAGAAGGGCATCGTCGCCGGCGACCGCGTGCGGGTCACCTGCAAGCGCGGGCATATCGAGGCGGTGGCGGTGGTCACCAAGCGCATCCGGCCGTTGCAGGTCAACAACCAGACCGTGCACCAGATCGGCATTCCGCTGCACTGGGGCTTCACCGGCAGTACCCGCCACGGCTACCTGACCAACACCCTGGTGCCGTTCCTCGGTGATGGTAATACGCAGACGCCGGAATCCAAGTCGTTCCTGGTCAACGTGGAGAAAATCTGATGGCTAGCCAAGACATCATCGCCCGTTCGGCCACCACCACACCGCCCTCGTCGATCCGCCAGCTGGAGGAGGTGGCCAAGCTGATCGACACCACCAAGTGCATCGGTTGCAAGGCCTGCCAGGTGGCCTGTTCGGAGTGGAACGAGCTGCGAGACGAGGTCGGTCACAACCATGGCACCTACGACAACCCCCAGGACCTGAGCGCCGAAACCTGGACGCTGATGCGTTTTACCGAGCACGAAACCGGCGACGGCAACCTGGAGTGGCTGATCCGCAAGGACGGTTGCATGCACTGCGCCGATCCCGGTTGCCTGAAGGCCTGTCCGAGCCCGGGGGCAATCATCAAGCATGCCAACGGCATCGTCGATTTCAACCAGGACCACTGCATTGGCTGCGGCTACTGCATCACCGGCTGCCCGTTCAACATCCCGCGAATCTCGCAGAAGGACCACAAGGCCTACAAGTGCACCCTGTGTTCCGACCGGGTGTCGGTGGGGCTGGAGCCGGCCTGTGTGAAAACCTGTCCGACCGGCGCCATTGTCTTCGGCAGCAAGCAGGACATGAAGGAGCACGCCGCCGAGCGCATCGTCGACCTCAAGTCGCGGGGTTTCGACAACGCCGGCCTGTACGATCCCGATGGTGTCGGCGGTACCCACGTGATGTACGTGCTGCACCATGCCGATACCCCGCGTTTGTACGCGGGCCTGCCGGACCAGCCGATCATCAGCCCGCTGGTAGGCCTGTGGAAAGGCGTGACCAAGCCGCTGGCGCTGCTGGCCATGGGCGCGGCGGTGCTCGCCGGGTTCTTCCACTATGTGCGCGTCGGCCCGCAGCGGGTCGAAGAGGACGAGCACCCGAGCCCTGCGGATACCAGTGTGCAGGTGGTCGACCCGGCGGTGCATGTCTATGACCCGAACCGGCCGGGCGGGCAAGGGGAGGAACGACCATGAACGACAAACCTATCCTGCGCTACAACGCCAACGAACGGACCAATCACTGGCTGGTGGCGATCCTGTTCATCATGGCCGGGTTGTCGGGGCTGGCACTGTTTCACCCGGCACTGTTCTGGCTCAGCCATCTGTTCGGCGGCGGGCCGTGGACACGGATTTTGCATCCGTTCATGGGCGTATTGATGTTCGTGTTTTTTGTTGGCCTGGTGCTGCGTTTCTGGCGGGCGAACTACTTCATCGCCAACGACCGCCTATGGCTCAAGCGTATCGACCGGGTGATGCGCAACGAAGAGGAGGGCGTACCGCCAATCGGCAAGTACAACCCCGGGCAGAAGCTGCTGTTCTGGACCTTGCTGCTGTGCATGCTGGTGCTGTTGATCAGCGGCGTGGTGATCTGGCGGGCCTACTTCAGCAGTTATTTCGGTATCGGTTCGATTCGCCTGGCGACCCTGGCGCACGCCCTGGCGGCGTTCGTGCTGGTGCTGAGCATCATCGTCCATATTTACGCCGGGATCTGGATCAAGGGTTCGGTCAGCGCCATGCTGCATGGCTGGGTCAGCCGCGCCTGGGCGAAAAAACACCATGAGCTGTGGTATCGGGAAGTGACCGGCGACAAACAGCCGCCACCGCCGATCAATAAAAAAGGATGAGCGCTTGAGTACTCTTCTGGAACCCGGGCAGATCGAAGCGGCGGCCAGCACGCCGCCGTTTCTCTACCTGCCGCCGAAGAACCTGTTCGCCCTGCGTGCGCAGCGCCTGGAGCAACTGGCCGAGGGCAACCCGCTGGTGGATTACCTGCGTCTGCTGGCCGGCCTCTGCCATGTGCAACAGAGCCTGCTCGACCAGCCGCCTGCCGCAGCTCCCAGCGACAGCGAACGCCAGCGCCTGTGTGTCGAGCATGGCTTGCCGCCGCTGGCTGCCGACAGCCTGGTGCGCGACGGACACTGGCTGGCTTATCTACAGGCGTTGTTGCAGCGCTATCCGGCTTCGAGTGGCGCCGTGGCCGATGCCGTGTCTGTGCTGCAATGCGCCGCCGATGAGCAGCGCAAGCTGTGGGCCATCGCCTTGCTCACAGGTTCGTACAGCCTGGTGCCGGCGGCGCTGGTGCCGTTCCTGGGCGCGGCGTTGCAGGCGGCCTGGAGCCATTGGCTGCTGAGCCTGCAGGGGGTCGAACTGAAAGCGGCGGACAGCCTCTGCCAATGCCCGGCCTGTGGCTCGCCGGCCATGGCCGGGGTCATCCGCCATCGCGGCAAGTACAACGGCCTACGTTACCTGGTGTGTTCGCTGTGTGCCTGCGAATGGCATGTGGTGCGGGTCAAATGCGTGTACTGCGAACAGAGCAAGGGCCTCAAGTACTTCAGCTTCGAGGATGACCGCTACGCCAGCGCCAAGGCGCCGCTGCAGGCCGAATGCTGTCCGGGCTGCAACACCTACCTAAAGCATATCTACCTGGAAAACGACGCCGATGCCGAAGCACTGTCGGCCGACCTTGCCAGCCTGGCGCTGGACCTGCGCCTGGATCAGGAAGGCTTCCAGCGCCTGGCGCCGAACCTTTTGCTGGCGCCGGGAGGGGAGTGAGATCGGGTCTACACTGAGGTTTTGCCCATGGCCAGCGCCCACTGAAGTTGAGAACCGTCTGAATGCCGTCCAACCTCGCCAAGCTCCCGATCCGCCTGCCCTCCATCGACACTCTGTTGCGTCACCCCGCCAGCCAGCCGCTGACCGAGCGCTATGGCCGCGACGCGCTGCTGGCGACCTTGCGCCAGTTGCTCGACGACCTGCGCGAGGACGCCCGGCTCGGCCAACTGGACGCCGCTGAACTGGCCGCGCCGGTGCTGCTCGGCCGCGCCGGCGAGCGCCTGGTGGTTCGCCACCGCAGCCAGGTGCGGCGGGTCTTCAACCTCACCGGCACGGTGCTGCACACCAACCTGGGCCGGGCCTTGCTGCCCGAGGAAGCCATCGACGCCGTGCAACTGGCGGCCCGCTATCCGCTCAACCTCGAGTTCGACCTGGCCAGCGGCAAGCGCGGCGATCGCGATGACCTGATTGAAGGCTTGATCCGCGAACTCACCGGCGCCGAAGCCGTCACCGTGGTCAACAACAACGCCGCGGCCGTGCTGCTGGCGCTCAACAGCCTCGGTGCGCGCAAAGAGGGGATCATCTCGCGCGGTGAGTTGATCGAGATTGGTGGCGCTTTTCGCATTCCCGACATCATGGCCCGCGCCGGGGTCAAGCTGCATGAGGTGGGCACCACCAATCGCACCCATGCCCGCGATTACGAGGCGGCCATCGGCCCGCGCAGCGGCCTGTTGATGCGCGTGCATTGCAGCAATTACAGCATTCAAGGCTTCACCACCCAGGTGCCGACCGCAGAACTGGCGCGCTTGGCTCATCGCCATGATTTGCCCCTGCTCGAAGACCTCGGCAGCGGCAGCCTGCTCGACTTGAGCCGCTGGGGCCTGCCGGCCGAGCCGACTGTGCGCCAGGCCCTGGCCGATGGCGCCGATCTTGTCACCTTCAGCGGCGACAAGCTGTTGGGCGGGCCACAGGCTGGCATCATTGTCGGGCGCAAGGACTTGATCGCGCGGATCAAAAAGAACCCGCTCAAGCGCGCCTTGCGGGTCGACAAGCTCACCCTCGCAGCGCTTGAGGCGGTGCTGGGCTTGTACCGTAATCCTGATCAACTGGCCGAGCGCCTGCCCAGCCTGCGCCTGCTGACCCGGCCGCAGGCCGAGATTCTCCAGCAGGCCGAGCGCTTGCAGCCAGCGTTGGCGCAACAGCTGGGCGAACAGTGGACGGTCAGCGCAGAGCCCGCACTGGGCATGATCGGCAGTGGCAGCCAGCCGGTGGCGCGCTTGCCCAGTGCGGCCTTGTGTGTGCGCCCGCAGGTGTCCAAGCGCCTGCGCGGTCGCGCCTTGCATGGCCTGGAACGCGCGCTGCGGGCCTTGCCGATTCCAGTGCTCGGGCGCATCGATGACGATGCGCTGTGGCTGGACCTGCGCCAGCTCGATGATGAAGCCGCGTGGCTGGCGCAACTGGCGCAGGTGCAGGCGTGATTATCGGTACCGCCGGGCATATCGACCACGGCAAGACCGCTTTGCTCGAGGCCCTGACCGGCCAGGCGGGCGACCAGCGCCGGGAAGAGCGCGAGCGCGGCATGACCATCGACCTCGGTTATCGTTATGCCGCCCTCAGCCCTGGCGCAGCTCTAACCGGCTTTATCGACGTGCCCGGTCACGAGCGGTTTATCCACAACATGCTCGCTGGTGCCCAGGGCATCGACCTGGTGCTGCTGGTCGTGGCCGCCGATGACGGGGTGATGCCGCAGACCCGCGAGCACCTGGCGATTGTCGAGCTGCTGGGCATTCCCCAGGCCTTGGTGGTGATCAGCAAATGCGACCGGGTCGAGCCGCAGCGGCTGCAGGAAGTGCAAGCCCAGGTCAGCGTGCTGCTGGCTGCCGGGCCGTATGCGGGGGCATTGCAGTTTGCAGTTTCCAGCGTCACTGGCGAGGGCATCGAGGCGCTGCGCCAGGCCTTGCTGGCGGCTCAGGCTGAGGTTAGCCAGCGCAGCAGCCAGGGCGGTTTTCGCCTGGCCATTGACCGCGCTTTTGCGGTTGCCGGTGCCGGCATCGTGGTCACCGGCACGGCGCTGGACGGGCGTGTGCAACTGGGTGACAGCTTGCTGCTCGGCAAAGCCGGCAAGCCGGTGCGGGTGCGTGGCCTGCATGCGCAGAACCAGGCCGCCGTCGAGGCCCAAGCTGGGCAGCGGGTGGCCTTGAACATCAGTGCCGAGCGCCTGGCCCTTGAGCAGATTCACCGCGGTGACTGGCTGCTTGCCGAGTGGCTGCATGCGCCGACCCAGCGCGTGGACATCGAGCTGCAACTGCTGGCCAGCGAACTGCGCGCCTTCGAGCACTTCAGCCCGGTGCATGTGCACCTGGGCACCCAGGATGTCACCGCCCGGGTAGCGTTGTTGCAGGGCGAGCATGTGCTACCGGGCAAGCGCATGTTCGCCCAACTGCTCACCAATGCACCGGTACAGGCGGTGCACGGTGATCGCCTGGTGCTGCGTGACCAGCGTGCGCAACGTACCCTCGGTGGCGGCCGGGTGCTCGATCCCTTTGCACCTGCGCGCCAGCGCCGCAGCGAGGCGCGCATTGCCCAGTTGCAGGCCCTGGCTGGCGCCGACAGCCTTGAGCAGGCCTTGCCGGCGCTGCTGGCCAGTGATGACCTGGGCCTCGACCCGCAACGCCTGGAGCGCCAGTTCAATCGCCTGCGCAGCCGCTGGCAACTGCCGGCCAATGTCCAGGTAATCGCCACTCGCCAAGGCCCGCTGCTGTTCACCGATGAGCATTGGCAAACATTGCAAACGGCGTTGCTGGAGGGGCTGACGCGGTTTCATGAACAGGAGCCGGACCAGCTCGGTCCTGATCGTGATCGCTTGCGTCGCTTTGTTGGCCTGACCCTTGAGCGCCCGGCCTTCATCAGCCTGGTGGATGAACTGCTCGCCAGCGGCAAGTTGGTCAGCAGTGGGCCCTGGCTGCACCTGCCCGAGCACCAGATACGCTTGAGCGATGCTGACTCGCAGCTGTGGAGCCAGGTGCAGCCATTGCTGGTCGAGGGGCTGTTCGACCCGCCCTGGGTACGCGACCTGGCCAGGTCGCTACAAGTCGATGAAGCCGAGGTGCGCCTGTTGCTGCGCAAGCTTGGGCGTTTGGGCCAGGTGCACCAGGTGGTGCGCGATCTGTTCTATCCTGAGGCCACGATCCGGCAAATGGCGGCTATGCTCTTGCAGCTGGCCAGCGACGATCCGGTGGTGCAGGTGGCGGCGTTTCGCGATGTGCTGGGGATCGGGCGCAAGCGCAGTGTGCAGGTACTCGAGTACTTCGACCGTATCGGCCTGACCCGGCGTGTCGGTGACCGACGCCAGGTTCGCGCCGACAATGCCCTGGCCCAGGCGCCGGGGCAGTAACCCGTTCAAGGAAGGCAATCGCGCCCGGTGGCGCGGCCGGGCTTCAAACCCGGTTGGGGACGGCAGCCGTTCCCGGGCAGGTTCGACTCCCGCTGCCTTCCGCCATTTCTACTGGGCGCGCTCGCCGCACAGGTCCTGGGCGAACCAGTGTTCCGCCGCTTGCACATCGAGCCCGGCACCGAGCAAAGCGAACATCTTGCCCAGCGCCGCTTCGCGGGTCATGCCGCCGGCGCTGACCAGGCCGGTATCGCGCAGGCGGCTGCCGGCCGCATAGGTGTCGAAGTGCACCGCGCCTTCCGGACACTGGCTGATGGCCGCAATCAACACCCCGCCTTGGCGGGCGTCGTGCAGCGCATCGAGCAGGTCCTGATCGTCCGATGGCCCGGTGCCGCTGCCGTAGCACTCCAGCAGCAAGCCCTGCACGCCGCTAGAGAGCAGGCCGCGCAGATGGCCGACCTGCAGCCCGGGGAACACCGGCAGCACCATCAGGTTTACCGGTTGGCGTGGCTGGCGGTAATCCAGGCAGGCCGGGAGCGACTCGGCGCGTTGTCCATCGCGCTCACGCGGCAGCGCGGCGAAGGCATCGAAGGCTTCGCTGCGCAGCTTCGACGTGCGCGCGCCGTGCAGCAGCTGGCCGTGGAAATACAGCTGCACGCCATTGTCGATACCGGATGCCATCACCCGCAGGGCGCCGCAAAGGTTGTCCCAGGCGTCGCTGTCGGCGGTGCCGGCCGGCAACATCGAGCCGGTCAGCAGTACCGGTACTGGCAGGCCGAGCAGCAAAAACGACAGCGCCGCTGCGGTGTAGGCCAGGGTGTCGGTGCCGTGCAGCAGCAGGATACCGTCGTGGCCATCGCGCTCCACCGCTTCGACAATCGCCTCGCGCATGGCCAGCCAGTTGCTTTGCTGCATGTTGGCGCTGTCGATCAATGGCCGCAGTTCGCGCAGCCGCCAGCTCAGTAGCGGTGCATCGGCCAGTTGTTCCAGGTGCTCGCGCATACGCGCTTCAAAGCCGCCGGCAGGCGCCAGGCCCTGCGGGGTTTGCAGCATGCCGATGGTGCCGCCGGTGTACAGCACCAGAAGGTTGTTGACGGCGCGCATGTCAGCTCTGCGTCTGTGCGTTGGCGACGTTGACGTCGGTCCGGGTCTCGACCTGCGGATTCACTGGCCAGGCGGCCGGGTCCAGGTCCAGGTCGGAAAACTTCGACGCATCGAACACTGGCTGGGCGATACCGGCGCGGCGCTGTTCGTCGTAGTCGCGCATCACCCGCAGGCCGACCTTGAACAGCAGCGCCAGGGCTACCAGGTTGACGAACGCCAGGCAGGTCATGGTGATGTCGGCGAAAGCGAACACGGTCGACAGGTTTTGCACCGAACCCCAGAGAATCAGCAGCAGTACCAGGCCGCGGTAGCCCAGCAGCACCAGGCGGTTGCGGGTGAAGAACTGCAGGCTGGTTTCGCCCAGGTAGTAGTTGTAGAGGATGCAGGTGAAGACGAACAGCGACAGCGCGACGCTGACGAAAATCCGTCCCCAGTCACCGACTACCGCAGCCAGGGAGTTCTGGGTCAGGGCGATGCCGTCACCTTCAAAGCCTGGGGTGTAGAAGCCCGACAGCAGGATCAGCAGTGCGGTGCAGGTGCAGATCACGAAGGTGTCGAGGAACACGCTGAACGCCTGGACCACACCTTGGGCGGCCGGGTGTTTCACCGCGGCCACGGCGGCGACGTTCGGTGCACTGCCAAGGCCGGCTTCGTTGGCGAACACGCCACGTTTGACGCCCATGACGATAGCGCTGCCGAGCAGGCCGGCAAAGGCCGGATCAAGGCCGAAAGCGCTCTTGACGATGGTTTCGAGCATGGCCGGCACGTGTTCGATCTGGGTGAAGATCACGTACAGGGTCACGCCGATGTAGGCCAGGGTCTTGACCGGGACCAGCAGGTCGGACACCGAGGCGATACGCTTGATACCGCCGATGAACACCAGGCCGAGCAGGGCGGCGAGGGCGATACCGGTGTATTTCGGCTCGAAGCCGAAGGCGTTCTGCAGCGAGTGGGTCACGGTGTAGGACTGCAGGCCATTGAAGGTAAAGCCGTAGGTCACCAGCAGCAGAATCGCGAACACCATCGCCATCCAGCGCAGCTTCAGGCCGTGCTGGATGTAGTAGGCCGGGCCGCCACGGTACAGGCCGTCGCCGTCGCTACGTTTGTAGACCTGGGCCAGGGTGCACTCGAAAAAGCTGCTGGACATGCCCACCAGCGCGGTCACCCACATCCAGAACACCGCGCCCGGGCCGCCGAGGGTCACGGCGATGCCGACACCGGCGATGTTACCGGCACCGACGCGGCCGGCCAGGCTCAGCATCAGCGCCTGGAACGAGCTCAGCTGGCCTGCCTGGCCGCGTAGGGATTCCTTGAAGACGCTGAACATGTGGCCGAAATGGCGGAACTGGACGAAACGGGAGCGCAGGGTGAAGTAGCTGCCGAGTCCGACGATAAGCACGATGAGGAGTTTCCCCGAGAGGAAATCGTTGAGCGCTTCGAGCATGAAATGACCTCGATTCTTATTCTTCGCATGAAAGACGACAGGTCGGCGTCGATGCGCCGTGTCCGTGGGGCGCATGGTTGGTCATGACAAGACTGGTTACAATTTCGCGGGTTGCTCTCAGTTGATGCGACTTGATGCTAAACTGGCGCCTGTCGCATCACCTGGAACAGCTCACATGAGCGAACATCTCGGCGCCAATCTCAAGCTCGCCTGCAGCCACTACCGCTCTATCTCGGAAGTTTGCCGGCAGCTGTCGATCAATCGTGCACAGTTCAACAAGTACCTGAGCGGGCAAAGCCAGCCGACGGCGTACAACCTCAAGCGCATCGGCGATTTCTTCGGTGTCGAGGATTACGAACTGGGTTTGCCGCCGGAGCAGTTCGCGCGCCTGATTGGTGCGCGCAGTACCGCCAACCAGGCGCTCAGCCACAACGATCCGCTGGCCGAGCTGCTGCGGCCGTTGCGCGAACACGCCGGCAACCTGTCGCGCTATTGCGGTTACTACTTCGAATACTCCAACTGCATGTCGGTACCCGGCTCCATCCTGCTGTCGCTGGTGCACCTGCGCGAAGAGCGCGGCAGTTTTCTGTTCGAGCGCCAGGAGCGTCAGGAGCGCTCCAGCAGTACCGATGTGCAGGCCGAAGACTGGGTGCGCTGCCGTTACCTGGGCGCGGCGTTCCAGTTGCAGGACCGCCTGTTTCTGCTCGATTACGAATCGCTGACGGTCAACGAGATGAGCCAGACCATCCTCATTCCCAGCTTCAAGAGCCGCATCACCCGCCTCAACGGTCTCAAGACCGGGGTTTCCAGCGGTGACCGGCGCACCCCGGCCTGCACCCGGGTGGTGTGGGAGTTCCTCGGCACCGAGATCAACCGCATCAGCGCCTACCGCCAGGTCAAGCTGTACCGCCCGGACGATCCACGGATCGACGACGACGTGCGTGAACGCCTGAGCGCCGGGCCGATCCGCAACGGCCTGTTCGAGATTGAATAACCCGCTTAGCCGAGAATGAACTCGGCCACCACCTGCGCCACCTGATTGGCCACCGCCGGCTTGTCGCGCAGGTGTGCGGCAATGCCGTGATCGCAGTCGGTCAGCAGCAGGCATTCCAGGTGCGGTGCCGGCACGGCGCGCAGCAGGGCCTGGGTGACTTCTTCAGGGATCGGGCTATAGCGCTGGGCGCCGGCCAGCCACAAGGTGCCGGCCGAGGTGCCTTCGGCTTGCCCGTAGGCTTTGGAGTTGAGCCCGTCGAATTCGCCGATCACCAGCAGCACTCGGCCCGCAAACGAGCGCAGAAACTCGTAGCTGTCGCAGTCGAGAAAGCCGTAGGGCTGGCGGATCGCTGCGCTGAAGGCCGGGCCGAACGGCGCCTGGTGGGCGGCGTCCGGGTAAACCGCCGGGCAGATCAGCACCAGTTTGTCGATGGCCGGCGTTTGCGCTGCCAGTTTCAACGCGATGGCGCCGCCCAGGCTGTGGCCGAGCAGGGTCTGGCAGCGCTCGGCGATATGCCGGTGAAAGCGCTGCGCTTCTTCCAGGTTGGTGGTCAGCGACGGCTGCGTCGCGCCGGGCTCGGCGGCCAGGCTGTGGCCGGAGAGGTTGCCGGTCAGCGAGCCGATCCCCTGCTGCTGCAGGCGATACAGCAGCGGGTTGAGGCGAGTGAAGTCCGAGCGCGCGCCACCGATCACGAACATCGGCGCAGCGCGCTCCTGGTCAGGTATAAGCAGCCGCGCCTGTTGCTGGAAACCGTCGAAGGTTTCGCTGATGAAGCGCTCGGTAGCCGGCGCGGGTTCGTCGTACTGCCAGGTGGAACGTTGGGTCGAAATTGCTTCCAGGTGCATGGACACCGCCTATAGAAACTGATGTTGCAGCCATTCGCCAAGGGGGTTGCCGGCGCTGAGCAGCAGCTTGAGGGCCATGATGCAGCACACGCAGACCAGCAGCGGCTTGATCAGTTTAGGACCGAAATGCACCGCGCAGCGAGCCCCCAGTTGCGCGCCGACGAAGGCCGCGCAAGCCATCGCCAGGGCCAGCGGCCAGACGATCGCGCCGCTCAGGGAAAACACCGACAGCGCACCGAGGTTGCAGGCGGCGTTGAGCAGTTTGCTGTTGCACACCGCGCGCAGCATCGGCTGGCCGAGCAGAACCACGCACGCCACCATGTAGAACGAGCCAACGCCGGGGCCGAACACCCCGTCGTAGAAGCCGATCACTGGCGCCACCGCCAGGCAGAACAGGCTGATCGAGATCCTCGCCTTGCGCTGCTGCTCGTCCGGCTTGGGGCTGAAGGCAAAGTAGGCGGCCACCAGGATCAGCAGCACCGGTACGCAGGCCTGGAGGAAACTCTTGGGCACCAGGCTCACCGACAGCGCCCCGAGGGCGCCACCGGCAAAAGCCATGGCCGCCATGGGCAGGCCGCGCTTCCAGTCGATCATGCCCTTGCGGGCAAAGGCAAAGGTGGCCGAGACCGTCGCCGAGGCGGCCTGGAACTTGTTGGTGGCGATCGCTGCCAGCGGGTCGATGCCGGCAACGAACAGCACCGGCAGGGTGATCAGCCCGCCGCCGCCGGCGATGGCATCGAAAAATCCGGCCATCAGCGCTACCGACGCCAGGGTCAGCAGCAGGGTGATATCAATTTCCATCATCGGGGGGTTCCCTTGTTCAGCCACGTACCAGCAGCGGGTCATCGTTGAGGACTATCGGGCGCGCGAATCGCGAGTAGCCGAACAGGCGCACCAGCAGGCGCCGGTTGTCCTGGAGAATGTCGCGCCCATGCAGGGCGCGGCAGTTATTGATCAGCAAGGCGCTATCGGGTTGGAGCACGAACGGCAAGGGCTGGGCGTCCCGGACCAGCGCCTGGAAGGCGTCGAAGGCACGGGCTGCGGCGTCGCTGGCGTGATCGTTCAACGAGAAACGATACGAGTTGTAGCGCAGGCTGAAACCGCCGTCGGGATCGAACTGCAGCATCGACGTGGCCTGGCCGGCCTCGCCTTGACCGGCGACAAAGCACTCGCTGCGGGTGAAGTCGAAGGAGGCCGAGGTCAACGCCAGCGCATGCAGGCTGCCCAGTTGCTCGATGATGGCGCGCAGCGGGATGATCCGGGTCGGTTCGCCCGCCGGGTTCCAGCGCGCGGAAAGGATCAGCGCTGACGGCGCAGGTGAGCGGCCCTCGCTGGCGGCAACCGAACAGTTGTAGGGCGCTTCGGTATGCGGGCCCAGGCGCAACCCGGCGTGAGAGCTGAGTTCGACTTCGGTGTGCTGGTGTTCGTCGGGGCGGGGCACGCTGCCGCCGCCTTTGAAGTTGCCGACCAGCCGCATGATCTGGCCTTCGTTGTCGATATCGAAGGCAAAGGCCCGGTAGTTCACCAGCTCCAGCAGCAACTGGTTGCGCGAGGCCAGGTACAGGCAGCGCTCGCTCTGAGCCAGGGTGGCCAGCTCAGGCAGATGCTCGGGCAGCGGATCGCTGCCGAGGCAGGCCATCTGCGAGCACATCAGGGCGGACAACTGGCCATCGGCAAAGCGTTGCAACACGGCCTTCTGGCTGGCGTCGAGGGTAGGGTGCAGGCGTTGTGCCCACTGGCGCGCCTGGTTGGCGACTCCGCGGGCCTGAGGGCCGCCGAGTTCGGCGAGGTGCTGGCTGGCAGCTGCCAGCGTACGGGCCTGGTCTTGGTCGAAACTCAGGTACGCGACTTCCGAATCCTGCATGGGAAACATTCCTTTGTTATTGGTTTTATCTGGCAATCCGTGCCGGCCAGGGTGCAGAAAGTGCTGCTGCGCCCCGGCGAACGAATAAGCTAACTATTCTCCTGGTTAATCCATTCAGGCGAGTCAGCTCATTCCGGGCGCAGTATAGGCAGTTTCCGGATTTGTGTAAGCACAGGAAAAACCTTGCCTTCAGCGCCGCGCCGGGCAGGACGGGCGCCCCTGTGTTGGACTTCCCCTGCCGGAAACCGCAAAATGAAGGCTTTCTTCCAATAATCTGATCGGACCTGCTGACTCTATGCGAATGCGCCTGATGCTGTTGGGTGGTGGAAGTGCCCTCGGGCAAGCGCTGATTCGACTCGGGGCCGAGGAAGATATCGGCTTTCTGGCACCGCGCCCGCCGGACAGCGGCTGGGATCCGGCGAGCCTGACCCAGTTGCTCGACGACACCCGCCCTGATGCGCTGATCAACCTGGCTTACTACTTCGACTGGTTCCAGGCCGAAGCGGTCAGCGAGCAGCGCCTGGCCCAGCAGGAGCGCGCCGTCGAGCGCTTGGCCGAGCTGTGTCAGCACCACAACATCATTCTTGTCCAGCCGTCCAGCTACCGGGTCTTCGATGGCTCGCGGGCGACCGCCTACAGCGAAAAGGACGAGCCAGTGCCGCTGGGCCTGCGTGGCCAGGCCCTGTGGCGCATCGAGCAGAGCGTGCGCGCCACCTGCCCGCAGCATGTGTTGCTGCGCTTTGGCTGGGTGCTCGACGAGAGTATCGATGGCGTCCTCGGCCGCTTCCTGACCCGCGCCGAGCAACCGCAGGAACTGCTGCTGGCCGATGACCGGCGCGGCAACCCGACGCCGGTGGACGACGCTGCGCGGGTAATCCTCTCGGTGCTCAAGCAGCTCGATTGCGCCGCGCCCCTGTGGGGCACCTATCACTACGCCGGGAACGAGGCGACCACGCCGCTGGCGCTGGGGCAGGCTATCCTCACGGAAGCGGCCCAGTTGCATAAGCTGGCGGTACAGGCCCCGACCGCGCAGGCCCACGCCGCGCGCCCGGACGCCAGCGAAGAACCGCAGCATGCGGTGCTGGCCTGCAAGAAAATCCTCCACACCTTCGGCATCAAGCCCCGCGCCTGGCGCGCCGGTTTGCCGCCCTTACTGGATCGCTTCTATCGTCATGGCTGATGCCCCTATTCTGATCACCGGTGGCGCCGGCTTCATCGGTTCCCACCTCAGCGATGCGTTGCTGGAAAAAGGCTATAGCGTGCGTATCCTCGACGACCTGTCGACGGGCAAGCGCAGCAACCTGCAGATCGACAACCCCCGGCTGCAACTGGTCGAAGGTGATGTCGCCGACGCCGAACTGGTCAAGCGCGCCGCGGCCGGTTGCCAGGCGGTGGTGCACCTGGCCGCGGTCGCCTCGGTACAGGCCTCGGTGGACGACCCGGTGAAAACCCACCAGAGCAACTTCATCGGCACCCTCAACGTGTGCGAGGCCATGCGCCTGAACGGCATCAAGCGCGTGCTGTTTGCCTCCAGCGCGGCGGTGTACGGCAACAATGGCGAAGGCCAGTCGATTGTCGAAGACACGCCCAAGGCGCCGTTGACGCCTTACGCGGTGGATAAACTGGCCAGCGAGCAGTACCTGGACTTCTACCGCCGCCAGCATGGCCTGGAGCCGGTGGTGTTCCGCTTTTTCAATATCTTCGGCCCGCGCCAGGATCCTTCCTCGCCGTATTCCGGGGTTATCAGCATCTTCTGCGAGCGCGCCCTGAACGGCACGCCGATCACCCTGTTTGGCGACGGTGAGCAGACCCGCGATTTTCTCTATGTTGGCGATCTGGTCACGGTAATGGTCCAGGCGCTGGAGTTGGCACAGGTCGAGGAGGGCGCGGTGAACATCGGCCTGAACCAGGCCACTTCGCTGAACCAGTTGCTGGCGGCATTGAAGTCGGTGGTTGGCGATTTGCCGGCGATCAGCCATGGGCCGGCGCGCTCGGGCGATATCCGCCATTCGCGGGCGAACAACCAGCGCTTGCTGGCGCGTTTTGATTTCCCTGAGCCGACGCCGCTGGTGGTGGGGCTGGCGCGACTTTTAGGACGCTGAAAAGCAGCGCGGGGCAAGCCCGCTCCTACATCACGCTGTAGGAGCGGGCTTGCCCCGCGATGTGCGTTTGAAGACGCTTAGAACTTGTAACCCACGCCAACCATGTAGACCCATGGATCGACATCGACGTCGACCTTGGTCTTGCCAACGCCCAGGGCGCTTGGGCCGTCGATGGTGGCCTTGGTGTCGATGTCGACGTACCAGACCGCGGCGTTGATCAGGAAGTTGTCGTTGATCATGTAGTCCATGCCCAACTGACCGGCCAGGCCGACCGAATCCTTCAACTTCATGTTGCTGAAGCCTTGAGCCTTGCGGTTGCTGCTCAGGTCTTCGTCAAAGAACATGGTGTAGTTCAGACCGATACCGGCGTAAGGCTGGAACTTCGACGAAGCTTCCATCGGGTAGTACTGCAGCGACAGGGTCGGTGGCAGTTGCTTGATGTCGCCCAGCTTGCCATCCAGGCCAGCGCCCAGGCCCTTGACGCCCACGGTGTGCTGGAACGGAGTGGCGGCCAGCAGCTCGAGGCCGATGTGGTCGGTCAGCATGTAGGCAAACGCCAGGCCCAGCTGGGTGTCGCTGTCCAGAGTAGCCTTGGTGCCGGACATCTTGGTGCCGTCGAGCTTGATGTCGCCGCTGTTCTCGTTGGGAGCGGTAGTGATCGCACCGGCACGCAGGATGAAGTCGCCAGCCTGGTGGGCGTGGGCAACAGGGGCTGCAAGCGCCAGAGCAACGAGCGAGGCGCCAAGCAAGGACTTGTTCATGGAAGCTCCCAAAGGACGTTTAGAATTTAATGAGTCCAATGGTAAGGAGCTGACGGACGGCGACTTTTGACGCAGCTCAATGAAATCGTCAAAGGCTGACAAGCGGCCATTCATTCTAGCTCGTATGCGTAGATTTTCTCGGCTTCCATCTGATATCCGGCATCGGCCAGCTCGCTGCTGGAGGCTTTGACCTGCATCTGGCCTTCAATCCAGTACGGTTGGTAGAGGTCTTCGACCTTGACGCCGATCTCGCTGAAGATGTGAACGATCTGGTTCGACGGCGGTGGCGGTACATGAATGCAGGCGCCGTAGTAAGGCACCAGCAGGAACTCGGTGGTGCGGCCTTCTTCGCTGACCTCTAGCGGCACGATATACCCCGGCAGTTTGACCTGCTGGCCATCCAGGGCCTTGACCACCGGGGCATTGGGTGCGGTTTGCCGCGCAGCGGGTGCCGATTCGGCAGCCAGGGCGTCGCTCAGTTGCGAAAGGTCGTGCAGCGGCGCCAGTTGCGGCTGGATCACCGGCGCCCCGGCCGGGATCAGTTGCTGCCACTCCAGGGTGCGCGGTTCAGCGGCCCACAGGGGCGAGGCAATCAACAACAGCAACAGCAGCAAGGCGCGGTTCATCGAGTTACTCACAGGTGAATGGACAGGCCGTCGGCCAGCGACTGGCGATAGGCGCGCCAGGCCGGCACGCTGCCCATCAGCAAGGCGGCGCCAAGGATGATGCCCAGCAGGGTCCATTCATGGGCGCTGGGCCAGGCCAGCGGCAGCAACAGGCCGTAATTGGCCTGCACGTAACCCTGGGCCAGGGCGATGCAGGCGTACAACAAAGCCACCCCGGCGATGATGCCGGCCACCGCCAGGGCCAGTGCTTCGAGCACCAGCAGCCCGGCAATGTGCCAGGGACGCGCGCCGACCGAGCGCAGGATGGCCATTTCCCGGCGTCGTTCGTTGAGGCTGGTGAGGATCGCCGTGAGCATGCCAATCAGGCCGGTCAGCACCACGAATAGCGAGACCACGAACAGCGCCTGCTCGGCCGTGCCCATCAGGCTCCAGAGCTCTTGCAGGGCCACGCCCGGGAGGATCGCCAGCAGCGGCTCGTTGCGGTACTCGTTGATCTCCCGTTGCAGGCTGAAGGTGGCCACCTTGTTGTTCAGGCCGAGCATGAAGGCGGTGATGGCGGCGGGCTTGAGGTCCATGTTGCGCGCCTGATCGGCGCTGATACGCCCGGCGCCGCGGGCCGGCATACCGTTGTGCCAGTCGATGTGGATGGCTTCCATACCGCCCAGGCTGATGTGCAGGGTGCGGTCGACCGGGGTGCCGGTGCGTTGCAGCACGCCGACCACGGTGAACGGTTTGTCATCGTGTTTGACCAGGCTGATGGCCGCCACGCCATGGGCCAGCACCAGCTTGTCGCCCAGCTTGTAGTGCAGGGCATCGGCCACCTCGGCACCAAGCACCACCTCGAACGGGTCGCTGGCGAAAGCGCGGCCCTCGGCCAGTTGCAGGTTCTGCTTGCGGCCGTACTGGTAGTGCTCGAAATAGCGCGCGTCGGTGCCCATCACCCGGTAGCCGCGATGGGAATCGCCCAGGGAGATGGGAATGGCCCATTTCACCCGTTTGTCGCTGGCGTAGTGTTCGAAGCTCTCCCAGCGGATGTTGTTGGTGGCGTTGCCGATGCGAAACACCGAGTACAGCAGCAGGTTCACCGAGCCCGAGCGGGCGCCGACGATCAGGTCGGTGCCGCTGATGGTGCTGGCAAAGCTGGCGCGGGCTTCGGTGCGCACCCGCTCGACCGCCAGCAGCAGGCACACCGACAGGGCGATGGCGAAGGCGGTCAAAAATGCAGTAAAGCGGCGGTTGGCCAGGCTGGCCAGGGCAAGGCGGAGCAGGTACATCAGGCCTCCAGGTCGTTGGCCGGGCGGGCCGCGCGGTTGAGTTCGGCAAGGGACAGCTGGCGGTCAAACAACGGTGCCAGGCTCTGGTCGTGGCTGACGAACAGCAGGCTCGAGCCGGCCGCACGGCATTCGGCGAACAACAGGCGGATGAAGGCTTCGCGGGTGTCGGCGTCGAGGGCTGATGTTGGCTCGTCGGCGATTACCAGCTCCGGCTGGCCGATCAAGGCCCGGGCGGCGGCAACGCGCTGTTGCTGGCCGATCGACAGGCTGCCCGCGCGGCGGGCAAGCAACGCCGGGTCTTTCAGGCCCAGGTGGGCGAGCAGGCTGGCGGCGGCCTGGTCGATGCTGCCATGGCGCTCGGCGGCGCGTTGCGCGCGGCTGCGCGAGAAGCGGCAGGGCAGTTCGACGTTCTCCCGTACCGAGAGAAACGGCAGCAGGTTGAACTGCTGGAAGATGTAGCCGGTGTGATCGACGCGAAAACGGTCGCGGGCGGCCAGCTTCAGTTCGCTCAAGTCCTGGCCGAGCAGGCGGATGCTGCCGCGATCGGGCTTTTGCACTCCGCCCAAAAGGCCCAGCAGGGTGGTCTTGCCGCTGCCGCTGGGGCCTTTGAGAAACAACGATTCGCCGGCTTCCAGGCGCAGGGCGGGAATCTCCAGCAGGGGGGCTTGGCCCGGCCAGGCGAAGCCCAGGTCGGTCAGTTCAATCAGTGCCTGGCTCATAAATGAACGCCCGGGTTACCCCGGGCGTTTCGCTGCAAAAGGGCTATCAGAAGTTGATCGTGGCCTTGGCCGGGGTCGCTTCGACACCTTGCTGGCCGTTGGGTCCGATCAGTTGCAGGGTAATTTTCTGGGTGGCGGGGAAGGCCTTGAACAACGGAGTCAGGTCGAGGCTCTTGAGCTCAGCGGGCTTGTCGCAGGTCAGCCGGTAATGGGCATGGACCTCACTGTGCTCATGGCCTTCGTGCTCGTCGCCGTCATCATCGACTGCCGGCTTGTCGCCGAACAGCGGGCTTTCCAGCTCCTGGTCACTTTCGCTGCAGTTGGCCGCCTTGGCCAGGCCGAACAGCGCCAATGGTTTTTCCAATTGTGAACGCACGGCAGCAACCTTGGCTTTGTCGGCGGCGCTGGTGGCCGGGTGTTCGAAGCCGACCAGGTTCATCGCCGGGCTGTCCAGTTCCAGTTCCAGGGACTTGTCGTCGAGCACCACATTCAAGCGCGCGACGCCGTGTTCATGGGCGCCGAGGCTGCCATGGGCGTGGTCATGATCGTGGTCGTGGCCTTCATGGGCGTGGGCGACGGCCAGGGGCAACAAGGCAAACGGCAAGGCGAGCAACAGACGACGCATGGGCTGACTCCGCGGAGGCACTGGAATGATTTGGTAATGTTATAACAACTTGTTCGGCGTGCGCCAGTGTGCTTGGCGATGAAGCGTTGGCGTGGGAGCATGGGCCCATTGACTGCGCACAAGGACACCCCCATGCGAATTCGCGGACACATCGGCGACTGGCCGGTAGACCTGACCCTGGAACTGGACCCGGCGGAATGGGCGCAACTGGGCGGCCAGCTGGCCGCTGTGACGCCAGCGCCTGCAGCAGCGGCGAGTGCGGTTGCGGCGGTGCGACCGGATGATGCGCTCTGGCAGGCGGCGCGCGAGGTACTGCGCAAGGCCGGGCAGCTCAACGGGCCGGAGTTGCTTGAACACTTGGAAGGGCTGGCGGGCAATACCGCGGCGGGCAAGCGACTGCTGGTGCGCCTGCGCCACAGTGCCGAGGTGAAGGTGCAAAGCGGGGCGGATGCGCCGGTTTATCACTGGGTGGGGTAATGAGGGTATCGCGGGGCAAGCCCGCTCCTACAAGATCAGTAGGAGCGGGCTTGCCCCGCGATCAATTCAATACAAGGCAGCAAACAACTTGCGACGGTAGCTGCCGACCAGCGGATGGTCGTTGCCCAGCAGGTCAAACACCTGCAGCAAGGTCTTGTGTGCCACCCCGCCGTCATAGCTGCGATTGCGCTTGAACAGCTTGAGCAAGCCTTCCAGCGCCGCTTCGTACTGCTGACGCGACAACTGCTGGATGCACAGCTGGTACGCGGCCTCGTCATCTTCAGCATTCTGCGCCAGGCGCGCTTTAAGGTCGGCGACTTCCGGCAGGCTGGCGGCCAGGCCGAGAAAGGTCAGCTGCGCCTTGGCACCGGCCAGGGCAGCCTTGTGCTCGTCGCTCTTGACCGCGTCGAGCACGGTCTGGGCTTCACCCAGTTCGCCGCGCTCAGCCAGGCAGCGGGCGTAGAGGATCAGCGCGCCGGCATTGCTGTTGTCTTCGCTGAGCAGCGCCTTGAGGGTGCTTTCGGCTTCGCTGAAACGGCCTTCGGCAAACAGCGCCTGGGCTTGCTCCAGCGGGTCGGCGGCAGCCGGTGGCGGCAGTTGTACATGGGGTTCGAGCAGGGCGCGAATCGCCGACTCGGGTTGGGCACCGGCAAAGCCGTCGACCGGCTGGCCATCCTTGAACAGCACTACGGTGGGCAGGCTGCGGATGCCGAAGCGGGCGACGATGTCCTGCTCGATATCGCAGTTGACCTTGGCCAGCAGCAGTTCGCCCTGGTAGCTCTCGGTGATCTGCGCCAGCAGCGGCATCAGTGCCTTGCACGGCGCGCACCACTCGGCCCAGAAGTCGACCAGTACCGGTTTATGGAAAGAGTTCTGGATCACCGACTGTTCGAAGTCGGCGCCAGTGGCATCGAAAATGTACGGGGTAGCAGGGTTCATCGCGACTCTCGAAAATCCGTGAATGGCATCACTATAAAGGCTGGCGGCTGGCGTGGTACAGGCTGACCCGGCGGAATTCGTGGGGCTCGGCCAGGTCCGGCAGGGTCAGGGCATCGAGCACGCCCAGCGACCGGTACAACGGGTGGCGGAAATCCCGTACCCGCGAATCGGCGACCAGGGCCTGCTGGCCACGGCTGAGAAACTCGTCCAGCAACGGTAGGTTGGCGCGGTCGTAGAGCACGTCGGCGACCAGGATCAGGTCGAAACGGTCGGCCTCCTGGAAAAAATCGCTGGAATAACTCAGTTCCACCTCATTGAGCTCGGCATTCGCCCGGCAGGCCTGCAGCGCCAGCGGGTCAAGGTCGCAAGCCACCACTTCCAGCGCGCCGGCCTTGGCTGCCGCGATACCGGCAATCCCGGAGCCTGCGCCAAAGTCCAGCACGCGCTTGCCTTCGACCCAATGCCGATGCTCATCCAGGTAGCGGGCCATGGCCAGGCCGCTGGCCCAGCAGAAACTCCAGTACGGCGGCTCGTGAAGGATGCGCCGGGTTTCTTCGGAGCTGAAGGCGCGGTCCATGTTCTGCGCATCGATCAGCCACAACTTGAGCGCGCACTCGGGCAGGTCGCTGACCACCAGTTGCGCATCCCCAAGCAACTCGCTCAAGGCCTGTTGCAGTGGAGCGGGCGCCATCATGGCGCCTTTTCGAAGCGCAGCGGGCCGGTGGCCTGGGTTTGCGCCTGGGCGATGCGCAGGGGCGGCAGGTGCAGGATCAACTGGCCGGACTTGCTCGCGCGACCGCGCAGCTCGACCCGCGCCCCGGCGGGAAAGGCCTCGGGGTTGAAGCGCAGGCGAAACGGCAGGTCCAGGCCATTGCCGCTGAACGTGCTGCTGGCTAGCAAGCCTTGCGGCCGCCCGCGTTCATCGATCACTAGCAGGGCCAGTTCGACTTCGGCGCCGGCCGGAATGTTCTGCAAGGTGCCGCTCAATTCGCGTTGATAGGCCGGCAGCGGCCCGAGCTCCTTGGCCGGTTTGCTGGCTACCGGGGCTTTGGGCGCCGGCACAGGCTGGGGTTTATCGCTGCTGCACGCGCTCAGCACGGCAGCAAAACTGAGCACGACAAGCGCTCTTGATGGCATGGGGAATTCCTTCGCGGCGTATTTCCTCACTGGATGGTAACCCCTTTGGCTTGTCTTGCCAGTGGGATGCGCTACCATGGCCCTCCCTTTTTTTGTTGCCTGCCACCATGCACTGTCCCTTCTGCGGTGCCAACGACACCAAGGTCATCGACTCGCGACTGGTTGCCGAGGGCGAGCAAGTGCGCCGTCGGCGCGAATGCGTAGCCTGCGGTGAGCGCTTCACCACCTTCGAAACCGCCGAACTGGTTCTGCCCCGGCTGATCAAGCAGGACGGCAGCCGCCAGCCTTTCGACGAAGAAAAACTGCGTGCCGGTATGCAGCGTGCTCTGGAAAAACGTCCGGTCAGCGTCGAGCGCCTGGAAGCGGCGCTGGCGCATATCAAGCACAAGCTGCGGGCTACCGGTGAGCGCGAGATCAAGTCGCTGGTGGTCGGCGAGCTGGTGATGGCCGAGCTGCAAAAGCTCGATGAAGTCGCCTATATCCGCTTCGCCTCGGTGTACCGGCGTTTCCAGGACCTCAACGAGTTCCGTGAAGAAATCGACCGCCTGGCCCGTGTGCCGGCTAAAGAGTGAGCATGTCCAGCGAACGCGCGGTGCTTGATGCGCACTACATGGCCCGGGCCATCGAGCTAGCCCGCAAAGGCTTGTACTCCACCCACCCGAACCCGCGCGTGGGCTGCGTGATCGTCCGCGACGGCCAGGTGGTCGGCGAAGGCTGGCACGTGCGCGCCGGCGAGCCGCATGCCGAGGTGCATGCCTTGCGCCAGGCCGGCGAGCTGGCCCGCGGCGCTTGCGCCTACGTCACCCTTGAGCCGTGCAGCCACCATGGGCGCACGCCGCCGTGTGCCGAGGCGCTGGTCAAGGCCGGTGTGGCGCGGGTGGTCGCGGCCATGCAGGACCCCAATCCGCAAGTCGCCGGCAACGGCCTCAAGCGCCTGGCCGATGCGGGTATCGAGGTTGCCAGCGGTGTGCTGGAGGCCGAGGCCCGCGCCCTGAACCCGGGCTTTCTCAAGCGTATGGAACACGGCCTGCCGTTCGTCCGGGCCAAGCTGGCGATGAGCCTGGACGGCCGCACGGCCATGGCCAGCGGCGAGAGCCAGTGGATTACCGGCCCGGCGGCGCGCTCGGCAGTGCAGCGTTTGCGCGCCCGCTCCAGCGTGGTGCTGACCAGTGCCGAAAGCGTATTGGCCGACAACGCGCGGATGACCGTGCGCGCCGAAGAACTGGGCCTGGACCCGGCAACCACCGCGCTGGCCCTGGCGCGTCCGCCCTTGCGGGTGTTGATCGATGGTCGCTTGCGTGTGCCGCTCGATGCGCCGTTCTTTACCGCCCGCCCGGCCCTGGTGGTCACCGCCGCTGAAGCCGACGCACGTTATGCCCAGGCCGGTCATGAGCTGCTGAGCCTGCCCGGCAGTGCTGGCCGCGTCGACCTGCCGGCGCTGATGCTTGAGCTGGCCGCGCGTGGCGTCAACGAAGTGCTGGTCGAAGCCGGTGCCGGCCTGGTCGGCGCCTTTGCCCGGCAGGGACTGATCGACGAGTACCAGATTTTTGTCGCCGGACGCATCCTTGGCTCCAGTGCCCGGCCGTTGCTCGACTGGCCCCTGGATAAAATGAGCCAGGCGCCCCATTTGCAGATCACCGAAATGCGCGCAGTAGGCGATGACTGGCGAGTCACTGCAGTACCCAAGCCTGCGCCCGGCGTATAATTTGCGGCTAGCGCCATGCGCAGCCCTGTTCTCGAGGAGGACTTCATGTTCACCGGCATCATCGAATCGATTGGCAGCATCCGTTCCCTGACCCCAAAAGGCGGTGACGTGCGGGTGTATGTCGAAACCGGCAAGCTCGACCTGGGCGACGTCAAGCTGGGCGACAGCATCGCCGTCAACGGCGTGTGCCTGACCGCGGTCGAGCTGCCTGGCGATGGCTTCTGGGCCGACGTCAGCCGCGAAACCCTCGACTGCACCGCCTTCAACGAGCTCAAAAGCGGCAGCCGGGTCAACCTCGAAAAAGCCCTGACGCCGACCACCCGCCTGGGCGGTCACCTGGTCAGCGGCCATGTCGACGGCGTCGGCGAAGTGGTCTCGCGCAGCGATAACGCCCGCGCCATCCAGTTCCGCATCCGTGCACCCAAGGAGCTGGCCAAGTACATTGCCCACAAGGGCTCGATCACCGTCGACGGCACCAGCCTGACGGTGAACGTCGTCGATGGCGCCGAGTTCGAGCTGACCATCGTCCCGCACACCCTGGCCGAAACCATCATGGCCGACTACCGTCCAGGTCGTCGGGTGAACCTTGAGGTCGACCTGCTGGCACGTTACCTGGAGCGTCTGCTGCTGGGTGACAAGGCCGCCGAGCCAAGCAAAGGCAGCGGCATCACCGAAAGTTTCCTGGCCGCCAACGGCTACCTGAAATCCTGATTTGAAAGGGGGTGCCGAGTGGCGCTCAACAGCATCGAAGAACTGGTCGAAGACATCCGCCAAGGCAAAATGGTCATCCTCATGGATGACGAAGACCGCGAGAACGAAGGCGACCTGATCATGGCCGCCGAGTGCTGCAAGGCCGAGCACATCAACTTCATGGCCAAGCACGCCCGCGGCCTGATCTGCATGCCGATGTCGCGCGAGCGCTGCGAAACGCTCAAGCTGCCGCTGATGGCGCCACGCAATGGCTCGGGTTTCGGCACCAAGTTCACCGTGTCGATCGAAGCCGCCACCGGCGTCACCACCGGCATTTCCGCCGCCGACCGCGCGCGCACCGTGCAGGCTGCCGCCGCCCGTGATGCCAAGGCCGAAGACATTGTCAGCCCCGGTCACATTTTCCCGCTGATGGCCCAGCCTGGCGGTACCCTGGCCCGTGCCGGCCACACCGAAGCTGCCTGCGACCTGGCGCGCATGGCCGGTTTCGAGCCGAGCGGGGTGATTTGCGAGGTGATGAACGACGACGGCACCATGTCGCGTCGCGCCGAACTCGAGACTTTTGCCGCCGAACACAACATCAAGATCGGCACCATTGCCGACCTGATCCACTACCGGATGATCCACGAACGTACCGTTCAGCGGGTTTCCGAGCAGCCGCTGGACAGCGAGCTGGGCCATTTCAACCTGGTCACCTACCGTGATTCGGTCGAAGGCGACGTGCACATGGCGCTGACCCTGGGCAACATTTGCGCCGAAGAACCGACCCTGGTGCGGGTGCACAACATGGACCCGCTGCGCGACCTGCTGATGGTCAAGCAACCGGGCCGCTGGAGCCTGCGCGCGGCCATGAGCGCCGTTGCAGACGCCGGCAGCGGCGTGGTGCTGCTGCTCGGCCACCCGCTCGATGGCGACGTGCTGCTGGCGCACATTCGCGAAAGCGCCGACGCTGGCGCCCAGGCGAAAACCCCGACCACCTACAGCACCGTCGGTGCCGGTTCGCAGATCCTGCGCGACCTGGGCGTGCGCAAAATGCGCCTGATGAGTTCGCCAATGAAGTTCAATGCGATATCCGGATTCGATCTGGAAGTTGTAGAATACGTGCCCTCCGAATAAAGCAGGCGGTTTTTCGCGCTGCCATTCGTGTCCCAAACACCCACAGGCCGCCCGTTTGCGGCCTGGCTCTTTAAGATGAGAACTCCGCAATGACCCTGAAGACCATCGAAGGTACCTTCATTGCCCCCAAAGGTCGCTATGCTTTGGTGGTTGGCCGCTTCAACAGCTTCGTCGTCGAAAGCCTGGTGAGCGGTGCCGTTGATGCCCTGGTTCGCCACGGTGTGAACGAAAGCGACATCACCATCATCCGTGCCCCGGGTGCCTTCGAAATCCCGCTGGTGGCACAGAAAGTCGCCCAGCAAAGCGAATATGCCGCGATCATCGCCCTGGGCGCCGTGATCCGTGGCGGTACCCCGCACTTCGAATACGTTGCGGGCGAATGCACCAAGGGCCTGGCCCAGGTGTCCATGGAGTTCGGCGTGCCGGTCTCCTTCGGTGTCCTGACCGTCGATTCGATCGAACAGGCCATTGAGCGTTCCGGCACCAAGGCCGGCAACAAGGGCGCCGAAGCTGCCCTGTCCGCTCTGGAAATGGTCAGCCTGCTGGCGCAGTTGGAGGCCAAGTGATTAGCGACGAAAGCGATCGTTTCAACCCGCGCGATCCAAAACCTGCGGATGCTGGCAAGCCATCGAAAAGCGCCAAGCGTCGCGAAGCCCGTCAGCTCGCGACCCAGGCCCTGTACCAATGGCATATGGCCAAGCAGTCGCTGAACGAGATCGAAGCGCAGTTCCGGGTCGATAACGATTTCACCGATGTCGACGGCGCCTACTTCCGCGAAATCCTCCATGGGGTTCCGGCGAAGAAAGTCGAAATCGACGAAGCACTCAAGCCGTGCCTTGACCTGACTATTGAAGAGCTCGATCCGGTTGAACTGGCGGTGCTGCGCCTGTCCACCTGGGAGTTCATGATGCGCGTTGATGTTCCGTACCGCGTTGTGATCAACGAAGGTATCGAACTGGCCAAGGTGTTCGGTTCGACCGACGGCCACAAGTTCGTCAACGGCGTGCTCGACAAGCTTGCACCACGCCTGCGTGAAGCCGAAGTCAAGGCGTTCAAGCGCTGATTCCGGCGCTCTGTGCCAATGGGTGAGTTCGAGCTGATCCGTCATTACTTCGCCGCCGCGTCCTGTGCGCAAGGCGGCGAAGGTGTGGCCCTGGGCATTGGCGATGATTGCGCCTTGCTCAGCGTGCCAGCCGGCGAACAGCTGGCGATCTCCACCGATACGCTGGTGGCCGGGGTGCATTTCCCGGCTGTCTGCGACCCTTTTCTGCTCGGTCAGCGTTCGCTGGCCGTCGCTGCCAGTGACCTGGCTGCCATGGGCGCCACGCCCATCGGCTTTACCCTTGCCCTGACCCTGCCCGAGGTTCGCGCCGACTGGCTGCAGGCTTATGCCCGCGGTTTGAACCAGATGGCCGAAAGCTGCCAGCTGAGCTTGATCGGCGGCGACACCACCCGTGGCCCGCTGAGCCTGACCATGACCGTGTTTGGCCGCGTACCCGGCGGCCAGGCCCTGACCCGCAACGGTGCCCGCGCCGGTGACCTGCTGTGCGTCGGCGGCGAGCTGGGCAATGCCGCCGGCGCCTTGCCGCTGGTGCTGGGCGAGCGCATGGCCGAGGCGGCCCAGGCCGATCCGCTGCTGGCCCATTACTGGTCGCCGCAACCGCAACTGGCGCTGGGCCAGGTGCTGCGCGGCAAGGCAACCTCGGCGCTGGATATCTCCGACGGCCTGCTCGCCGATTGCGGACATATCGCCAAGGCGTCGCAGGTGGCATTGCAGGTCGAGCTGGAGCGGCTACCGTTGTCGGCGGCGCTGCTGGCCTTTTTCGGTCGCGCAGGCGCGCAACAGGCGGCATTGGCCGGCGGCGACGATTACGTCCTGGCCTTCACCTTGCCCGAAGCCGAGCTTGCACCGTTGCTGACGGCCGGCTGGCCGATCCATGTGGTCGGGCGGGTGAGTGCCGGCAGCGGCGTGCGCCTGCTTGATGGCAGTGGCCAGGACATCACCCCGCACACCCGGGGCTATCAACATTTTAAGGAGACACCGTGACCGATCACCCCAAACAGGTGCCTGCGGAGTTCGTTCCGCCGTCGGTCTGGCGCAATCCCTGGCATTTCCTGGCATTCGGCTTTGGCTCCGGAACCCTGCCCAAGGCGCCGGGAACCTGGGGCTCGCTGGTGGCTCTACCGTTTATCCCGTTGTGGCAGATGCTGCCCGATTGGGGCTACTGGCTGATGCTCGGGTTGACCATGCTGTTCGGCTTCTGGCTGTGCGGCAAGGTCGCGGATGACCTCAAGGTCCACGACCATGAGGGCATCGTCTGGGACGAAATGGTCGGCATGTGGATAACCCTGTGGCTGGTGCCGGAGGGCTGGATGTGGCTGCTGGCGGGCTTTTTGATGTTCCGTTTCTTCGACATCCTCAAGCCCTGGCCGATCCGCTGGATTGATCGTCATGTGCATGGCGGGGTCGGGATCATGCTCGACGATGTTCTGGCCGGGGTGTTTGCCTGGCTGGGCATGCAGGTTCTGGTATGGAGTTTCACCTAAGGAGCGGGGCGATGACGGGATGGCGGCTGTTGCTGGTGTTGCTGGTCCTGGCGGCAGGTGTGGTCAAGGCGGCGGACGCGCCGTCGGCGACACCTGGCCAGGTTCGTCTGGTCAGTGAAGAGTGGCTCGACTACACCAACGCCGACGGCAGCGGCCTGGCCTGGGACGTGCTGCGCAAGGTGTTCGAGCCGGCCGGCGTCAAGGTTCGCACCCAGAGTGCGCCGTACAGCCGCGCGGTAGGCCTGGTCAAACGCGGTGAGGCCGATGCCTGGGTCGGTTCCTATCACGAAGAGAACGCCGACAACCTCTATCCGCGCTGGCATTTCGATATGGACCATATCTATGCCCTGGGCCTGGCCACCAGCCCTGTGCCGACCCAGCAGACCCTCGGCCAGTATCGCCTGGCCTGGGTGCGCGGCTATGACTACAAAAGCTATCTGCCCAATGTCGGTCACTTTCGCGAAATCCAGCGCCGCGAGGGGATCTTGCCGATGCTTGAACATGATCGCGTCGACTACTACATCGATGCCCTGACCGAAGTCGACTATGTGCTCGGCCAGGCCCCCGATCCCAAGCTGTTTCGCCGCAGCCACCTGGCGGAGCTGCCGCTGTACCTGGCCTTTGGCCGCACCGCCGAGGGCAAGGCGTTGCGCGCGCTGTTCGACCAGCGCATGGACAAGCTGGTGGCCAGTGGCGAGTTGCGGGCGATCTTCGAGCACTGGAAGCAGCCCTATCCGTTCGACGGCGAGGGCAAGCGGCCGTAGCTGATATCGAACTTGTCGATCTGTTTGCCCAATAATTCAGCCTAAGCAGCGGCGCCACGCTGCTGATACAATCGGCCCACGTCAATTTTCAAGTTACTGATCAGGAGCACAACGTGCCCGTCGTTTTTGTTGCCGCTTCCAAGCTGCCTACCCCGTTTGCGACCTTCACCATGCATGGTTTTCTCGATGAAGCCACCGGCCGCGAGCACGTCGTGCTCAGCCTGGGTGATGTGGCCGATGGGCAGCCGGTGCTGGGGCGCCTGCATTCCGAATGCCTGACCGGCGACGCCTTGTTCAGCCAGCGCTGCGACTGCGGTTCGCAACTCGAAGCGGCCCTGCAGGCGATCGCCCGCGAAGGCCGCGGCGTGCTGCTGTACCTGCGTCAGGAAGGCCGTGGCATTGGCCTGTTGAACAAGATCCGCGCCTACGAGCTGCAAGATGGCGGCGCCGACACCGTCGAAGCCAACGAACGCCTGGGCTTTGCCGCCGACCAGCGTGACTACGGCATGTGCCAGCCGATGCTCGAGCACCTGGGTGTCAAGTCGCTGCGGCTGATGACCAACAATCCGCGCAAGGTCAAGGCACTGACCGGCATGGGCATTCCGGTTGCCGAGCGGGTGCCGCTGCACACCGGCCACAACCCGCATAACAAACACTACCTGGCGACCAAAGCCGGCAAGCTCGGCCACATGATGGGCAACGAGCACCAGGGCGAGGCCGGTCGGGCGTGACCCGCGCCCAGGTTCGCCGTCGCCTGGAGCTGGCCTGGTGGCAGTACCTGGCGGTGGCGCTGGCGCCGTTGCTGGTGTTTGCCTGGGCCTTCGGTGGCGTGCAGGCGTTGATTCCGATCCTGGCCATGCCGATGTTTATCGCCGGCGTGGCCTCGATGTTTCTCAGCCTGCCGCGCTTTGGCGCCTACAAGCACGGGCTGATCGCCACCCAGAAAGCCCTGAACAGCGACGATGAACCTGCGGCCTGGATCGAGCTGGCACGTATCCGCCGCCTGGGCATGTTGTTCGCCTGCCTGCCGGCCTGGGTCGCCGCGTTGTCGGTATTCGTTGGCCTTGAGGCGGTGCCGCAGATCCTCCTGGCAATCTCCAGCGTGGTCCTGCTCTACCTCTATCGCATTCCTCGCCAGCTCGGC
This sequence comes from Pseudomonas sp. B21-035, assembly GCF_024748945.1. Taxonomy (NCBI): domain Bacteria; kingdom Pseudomonadati; phylum Pseudomonadota; class Gammaproteobacteria; order Pseudomonadales; family Pseudomonadaceae; genus Pseudomonas; species Pseudomonas sp. B21-035. The sequence continues at coordinate 5,177,367 of NZ_CP087179.1, read as the reverse complement.
TGATGCGTCGCTACCTGTGGCTGTTGCTGCTGGCCTTCGGTATGCCGCTGGCCGCGGCGCCGCGGGTGGTCAGCCTGGCGCCCTCGATCACTGAAATCATCCTCGAGCTGCAAGCCGGCGACCTGCTGGTGGGCATGGCCGAGTGGCACGAACGGCCGACGCAGTTAAGCACCGTACCGTTGGTGGGCCGTTATGGCCAACTGGACATGGAGCGCCTGCTCAGCGTGCGCCCGGACCTGGTGCTGTACTGGCCGGGCAGCGTGCCGGCGGCCCAGCGCGACCAGCTCGAACGCCTGGGTATCCCGCTATACAGCGTCGATGTGCACGAGCTGGATGACCTGGTGTCGCAGGTGGACGAAATTGGCCTGCGGATCGGGCGCAAGGCGCAGGGCGGGCAGTTATCCACAGCCTTGCGCCAGCGCCTTGCCGCGTTGCGCCAGCAGTACCATCGCGAGCAGGCGCTGACGGTGTTCTACCAGGTCTGGGACAAGCCGCTGTATACGGTTGGTGGTTACCAGATCATCTCCGATGCGCTGAGTGTCTGCGGCGCGCGCAATGTGTTTGCCGACCTCCCCCAGCCGGCGCCGCAGGTTAACCTGGAGACCGTGCTGGCGCGCAACCCGCAGGTGATCCTTGCCCCTGATCAGCTCCAGCTCGAGGCCTGGAAGGCCTGGCCGCACGTCGCTGCCGTGCGTGATGGCCTGTTGCTGCAGGTGCCGGACAAAGGCCTGGAGCGCCCCAGCGGGCAGATGATCGAAGCGACGGCCAAGCTGTGCGAACTGCTGCAGGCTAAAGCGCCGGTGTCCAGGTGACGCCCAATAGCCAGGTGCGGCCTTCTTCGCGGTAATCGGCATAGCCTGTGCCGTAGCTGTACTGCGCACGGCTGTAGGTTTTATCCAGCAGGTTATCGGCTTTGAGCTCCAGACGAACCTCGCGGCTCAGGTTCCAGCTGCTGCGCAAACCGAGCAGACCGTAGCCGCTGAGTGAGCGCTTGTTGTCGGCGTCGGCGTAACTGCTGCTGACTGCCTGCCAGCTGGCACCCAGGCCGAGGCGATCGAACTGGCGATCCAGGTCCAGGTTCAGGGTACGGCGGGCGCGACGTTCGAGGGTGTGCCCGGAATCGCGGTCACGCGGGTCGATCAGTGCCAGGCCGAGGCTGCTCTGCCAGCCAAACCACTGCTGATGCAGACTGGCTTCGAAACCATTGATGCGTGCCGAGCCGACATTGTGTGGAATGAAGTTGGGGCCCAGGGAGATCGCATTGCGCAGGTCGGTGCGGTACAGCGAGGCCTCCAGCCGGGTGCTGTCGGTCAGTTGGCTGCGCCATTGCAGCTCGTAGCTCTTCGAGCGCTCGGGCTTGAGGTCGGGGTTGCTGAAATCCGGGTAGTAAAGGTCGTTGAACGTCGGTGCGCGAAAGCCTTCGCTGTAGGACAGAAGCAGGTCGTTGTCGACGTTGAGCGGCACGCCGAGACTGGCGCTCCAGCTGTTCTGGCTGCCGAATTGCTGGTTCTGGTCGCGGCGCACGCCGATTTCGGTGTTGAAGCTGTCGCCTTTGTAGCGATGCTGGACAAAAGCGGCGCGGTTCCAGCGGCTGTCTTCGTCAAAGGTCGTGCTGCCATGCAGGCGATCCTGATACCAGTCGCCACCGAGCAACAGGTTGTTGCGCTCGTCGAAGCTAAGGTCATTCTGCCAGTTGATCGAGTCGCGGTAAGTGTTGAACTCGCTACCGCCCGGCTGCAGCGAGTCGCGCTTGGTATCGCGGTTCTCGCTGTGGCCCAGCTCCAGGCGTGAATGCCACATCTCACTGAGCTGTGCGTCGGCATAGGTGCCGAGGCTACTGACGGTGAAATCGGTGTAGGGCTGGCTGTGGTCGCCAAACAGGTTGTCGTATTCGCTGCGTCCGCGGCTGTCGAGCAGATTCAGGCCCAGTTCCAGGGAGTCGCTGGCAACATGGCTGAGGTTCAGGCTCAGGCTCTTGTTTCTGTAGGCATCATGATCGCCGTTGGCCGGGAATGACTCGCGGGTAGCGTTGATGCCGTCGGTTTCGTCCAGACCTGCGGCGAGGTTGAAACGAGTGCGCTCGTCACCTCCGGACAGGCCGACATCGCGCTGCCAGGTCTTGTTGCTGCCACCGGCCAAGTGCAGGCGCGGTTGCAGGCCGGGCTTGCTGGCGCGGCGGGTGAAGATCTGGATCACCCCGCCAATCGCATCGCTGCCATAGATCGCCGAGCGCGAACCGCGCAACACTTCGACCCGCTCGATCTGATCAATGTTGAGAAACTGCAGGCCGCTGTCGCCGGACGAGGTGTTGGCAATACGTACGCCATCGACCAGCACCAGGCTCTGGGCCGACTTGGTGCCGCGAATGAAAATGCCGGGCAAGCTGCCACGCCCGCCTGTGCGCGAAATTTGAACCCCCGGCACCCGAGTCAGCAGGTCAGTAACACTGGAAGGCTGCAGGCGGTCGATGTCGTCGCGGGTGAACACCGTATTGGCGGCGCTGGTTTGCGTGCGGTCTTCGACCTGGCGGTTGGCGCTGATCAGCGTGTTGGGCAGCTTCAGGGCGCTTTCGCGGTCGATCGGGTCGGCCAGCAGGGTGGTTGGCAATAGCAGGAGGGGGGCAAGACGCAGAGATTTCATGGGCAGTTCCATTGCTATCGCGGGTCAAGCCCGCTCCCACAAAACCTGTAGGAGCGGGCTTGACCCGCGATGCGGTCTCAAAGACCGAGCAGTTGCATCCGCTGACGCACCGAAGCCTCGATGCCGGCGGCATCCAGGCCGCACTCGGCGAGCATCTGCGCAGGCTTGGCATGCTCGACATACACATCCGGCAGGCCCAGGTGCAGCACTGGCTTGAGCACCGCTTCGCGGGCGAGGAACTCGCTCACTGCCGCACCGGCGCCGCCCATGATGGCGTTCTCTTCGATGGTCACCAGCAGTTCGTGGCTACCGGCAATCTCGCGCACCAGGGCTTCATCCAGCGGTTTGACGAAACGCATGTCGACCACGGTGGCATCGATCTGCTCGGCAACCTTGAGGGCTTCGCTCAGCTGCACGCCGAATACCAGCAAGGCGACCTTGCTGCCCTGGCGGCGGACGATGCCCTTGCCGATTTCCAGTGGCTCAAGGTTGCTCTCGATGGTTGCGTTCGGGCCGCTGCCACGTGGGTAACGCACGGCGGCCGGGCCGTTGTACAGGTGGCCGGTGCTGAGCATCTTGCGCAGTTCGTTCTCGTCGCTCGGGGTCATCACCAGCATGCCGGGGATGCAGCGCAGGAACGACAGGTCGAAGCTGCCCGCGTGGGTCGGGCCGTCTTCGCCGACCAGGCCGGCGCGGTCGATGGCGAACAGCACGTCGAGATTCTGCACCGCGACGTCATGGATCAACTGGTCGTAGGCGCGCTGAAGGAAGGTCGAATAGATCGCCACCACCGGCTTGGCGCCTTCGCAGGCCATGCCCGCAGCCAGGGTGACCGCGTGCTGCTCGGCGATGGCGACATCGAAGTAGCGATCCGGATAGCGCTCGCTGAAGGCCACCAGGTCGGAGCCTTCCTTCATGGCCGGGGTAATGCCGACCAGGCGCTGGTCAGCAGCCGCCATGTCGCACAGCCATTGGCCGAACACTGCGGAGTACTTCGGTCCGGCAGCCTGTTTCGGCGCGGCGGCGGGTTTGTCCACAGGCTCAAGCTTGGTGATCGCGTGGTAGCCGATCGGGTCGACTTCGGCCGGGGCGAAACCCTTGCCCTTTTTGGTGACCACGTGCAGGAACTGCGGGCCCTTGAGGTCACGCATGTTGCGCAGGGTGGTGACCAGGGTCGGCAGGTCGTGGCCATCGATCGGGCCGATGTAGTTCCAGCCCAGCTCTTCGAACAGGGTGCCGGGTACCAGCATGCCCTTGGCGTACTCTTCGGTGCGGCGGGCGATTTCCCAGGCGCCGGGCAGGCGCGAGAGGACCTTCTTGCTGCCCTCGCGCATGCTCGAGTAGGTGCGGCTGGAAAGAATCTTGGCCAGGTAGTTGGACAGGCCGCCGACATTGCGCGAAATCGACATGTCGTTGTCGTTGAGGATCACCAGCATGTCGGCGTCGACTTCCTGGGCGTGGTTCAACGCCTCGAAGGCCATGCCGGCGGTCAGCGCGCCGTCACCGATCACGGCAATCGACTTGCGCGGATCGTTCTGCAGACGGGCGGCGATGGCCATGCCCAGGGCCGCACTGATCGAGGTGCTGGAGTGACCGACGCCAAAGGTGTCGTACTCGCTCTCGGCGCGGCGCGGGAAGGCGGCCAGGCCGTCCTTCTGGCGCAGGGTGTGCATGCGCTGGCGGCGACCGGTGAGGATCTTGTGCGGATAGGCCTGATGACCGACGTCCCACACCAGACGGTCGTCCGGGGTGTCGAAGACGTAGTGCAGGGCGATCGTCAGCTCGATGACGCCCAGGCCGGCACCGAAATGCCCGCCGGTCTGACCAACGGTATAGAGCAATTCCTGGCGCAACTCGTCGGCCAGGTTCTCCAGGTCGGCTTCAGCCAGGCGGCGCAGGCCGGCAGGCGTATCGGCACGGTCAAGCAGCGGCGTGACCGGGCGTTCGCGGGGGAACTCTTGAAACGTCGTGGGCATCAGGCGAATCGTTATAGATATGAAGTGGCGGCAGTTTACCTTATTGCGGTGTTGGCTGCCCATTTGAGCTAATCGCGGGGCAAGCCCGCTCCTACAGTGATCGCTGTGGGAGCGGGCTTGCCCCGCGATACCCGCGCTGCTTAGTTACGGCGCTCAACGATGTACCGCGCAAGTTCGCGCAGCGGCTCGGCTGCCGCGTCAAACGGACGCAGGGCATGCAGGGCCTGGTCGCGCAGTTCCAGGGCATAGGCCTTGGCTGCTTCGAGGCCGAGCAGGGCCGGGTAGGTCGGCTTGTCGCGGGCGATGTCGGCGCCCTGGCGCTTGCCCAGGGTGGCGGTGTCGCTCTCGACGTCGAGGATATCGTCCTGAACCTGGAAGGCCAGGCCGATGGCCTGTGCATAGGTTTGCAGGGCCTTGAGCTGGGTCTGGTCGGCGCGGGCGCTGGCCAGGGCGCCGAGCTTGACGCTGGCTTCGATCAGCGCGCCGGTCTTGTGCCGGTGCATGAACTCCAGCGCCGTCTGGTCGAGCTTGAGGCCCACCGAGCCCAGGTCGATGGCCTGGCCGCCGACCATGCCGGCAGGCCCTGCAGCCAGCGCCAGGGTCTGGACCATGGCCAGGCGGATGCTGTCTTGCTGCGGGCTCAATTGCGGGTCGAGCAGGGCGCTGAAGGCCAGGCTCTGCAAACCGTCGCCAGCGAGGATCGCGCAGGCTTCATCGAAGGCCTTGTGGGTGGTCGGCTGGCCGCGGCGCAGGTCGTCATCGTCCATCGCCGGCAGGTCGTCGTGCACCAGCGAGTAGGCGTGAATCAATTCGACCGCGCAGGCCGCGCCGTTGGCCTGCTCCGGTGCAGCACCGAGGGCCTGGCAGGCGGCATAGGCGAGCAGCGGGCGTACCCGTTTGCCGCCATTCATGACGCTGTAGCGCATGGCCTCATAGAGGCGGCTGAGCTCAACCGAGGGGGCGATGAACAGGTGTTCGAGGGCGGCGTCGACCCGCGCCTGGCAACTGGCCTGGTAGGCGGCGATCATTCCGGCTGTTCCGCATCGAAAGGCTCGGCCGCCAGTTCGCCATCGCGCTCGAGCAGCACTTGGACCTTCTGTTCGGCCTGGGCCAGCGCGCTCTGGCAGTCGCGGGTCAGGCTGATGCCTTGCTCGAAGGCAGTCAGCGAGTCTTCCAGCGACAGCTCGCCGTTCTCCAGGCGCTCGACCAGGACCTGCAGGTCGGCGAGGGATTGCTCGAAATCAATGGAGGCTTTTTTTCGGGCCATGGCGGCTGTCTCGGTGGCAGTATAAACGGCGCGACACTAGCAGAGCGGGGCGGGGGGAGCAAATCGATAGGGTCGATCTTTCGTCGCATTCTGTTGCACAAAGGCCCACGGTGAAGTCTTGATTTTTCTACAGGGCTCGCATTGTGAGGGCTTGTGGCTCTCTGCCATAATCGCGCCCGCTTTGCCCCGCGGCTCTGCGGCGGTAACGCCTCCTATTTCTGTTGTCACGTAATGGACTACGTTGTGAGCTTCCTTTCGATCGAGTTCGGCCTCTGCTTCACACTGTTTTTCATCGTTTACTGGAGCCTGTGCTGGAGCGTTCGCTTGCAGAACGTCCTGCTGCTGGCCGCCAGTTACGGCCTGGTGGCCAGTTTCAGCTTCAACTCCCTGTACATCCTGCTGGGCTACAGCGCCCTGGTGTATCTGCTCGGCCTGGTCGGTGAGCGTTATCCCGGGCGGCGCTTCAGCTATTTGTTGGTGTTGCTGCTGGTGCTGGGCTGTTTCTACCTGTTCAAGTACCAGGAGTTCTTTGTCGGCGGCGTGCAGGGCGCCCTGGCCAGTGCCGGGCTGGACGTGTCGCTGCCGGTGCTGGAAGTGCTGGTGCCGATCGGCCTGTCGTTCTACGCCTTTCACTCGGTCAGCTACCTGGTGTCGATCAACCGCCGCGAGATGCCCTCGGCTTCGCCGTTCGACCTGGCCCTGTACCTGGCGTTCTTCCCCAGTCTGATCGCCGGCCCGGTCAACCGCGCCAGCCACATGCTGCCGCAGATTCGCACGAGTACTATCCGTGAAGTGCTGGAGCCGCAACGGGCCCTGGGGTTGATTGCCCTGGCGGTGGTCAAGCTGTTCTTCTGCAGTGCCTGGCTGGCCAGTGAGTGGGTTGACCCGGTGTTCGAGACGCCGGGCAGCTATTCGCCCGAGCAGATACTGCTGAGCGTGTATGGCTACAGCTTTCTGATTTATTTCAACTTCAGCGGTTACACCAACCTGGTCACCGGCATTGCCTTGCTGCTGGGCTTTCGCCTGCCCGACAACTTCAATGCGCCTTATGCCGCGCACAACCTCAAGGAGTTCTGGGGCCGCTGGCACATCAGCCTGTCGCTGTTCATTCGCGACTATGTCTACATTCCGCTGGGCGGCAATCGCCAGGGGGTGTGGCGCGGCAACCTGAACATGCTGCTGGCGATGCTGATTTCCGGCCTGTGGCACGGGGCGAGCATCAACTTCATCATCTGGGGGGCGCTGCATGGTATTGGCCTGGCGCTGTACAAGGCTTCGACCTACATCCTGCCGCAGCCGATGCGCTGGCCGGGCGCCGGCCTGGCGGCGCGCCTGCTGACCTTCCACTACGTGGCCTTCGCCTGGATCTTCTTCCGTAGCGCCAGCCTTGATGAAGCCATGGACATGCTCGCCGGTATCGGCGGCTTGAGCCTGGATGGATTGTTCTCCAGTACCGGCCTGCTGTTGCTGGCGAGCGTGTTGTATGTCGCCGTCTACCCGCAGTTGCTGGTGCTGCTGCGCCAGTTCTTTGCTACCACCACGCGCTTGCCCTGGCAGCTGTATCCAATACCGCTGGGGTTGTTCATTTCCTTGGTCATTTTTGCTTCGCAATCGGGCGTACCGGGGTTCATCTATGCAAGCTTCTAATGCCGGTCGTTTGCTGTCGTCGCAACTGGGCGCGGCCAAGGCTTTCTACGCCGTTGTCATCACCACGCTGTTGCTGTTCTGGCTGAACCAGGATTCGATCAGCCTGTATTGCCAGCAGAAGTATCACCAGAGCTGCGAGCTGCCGGTACTTGGCCAGAGCCCGGCCTGGCGCATGGGTGGCAACCTCACCCATGCCCTGGGCGATGCTCGCGACAGCTTTATCGACAGCCTGGAAAAACGCAGCGAGCAGGTGCTGGTGGCCAAGGTTGAGACCAACGACACCGTGGAGCTGCCAGCGCCGATTCCTGTGGTCCCGGTGCACCTGGACAAGCCGCCGGTTGCGGCTCACCCGGTGCCAGTCAAGGTTGCGACAACGTCTGCGCGTGTGCCGGCAACAGTGGCTACGCCAGTGCCGCAACCCGCAGCGCAAGTTGCCCAGGCACCTTTGCAAGCCGGCACCGTGGTGTCCCTGGCGGCGGGTGACGAAGTCTTCCTGGTCGGCGACTCACTGATGCAGGGCGTCGCTCCGCACCTGGCCAACAGCCTGCGCAAGCGTTACCAGATCAAGAGCGTCAACCTCAGCAAGCAGAGCACCGGCCTTGCCTATCCCGGTTTCTTCAACTGGCCGCAGACTGTGGCCAAGACCCTGGAAAGCGAGCCGAACATCCGCCTGATGGTGATCTTCCTCGGCCCCAACGACCCGTGGGACATGCCCCAGGGCAAGGGCAAGCCGTTTTTGCGCTTCAAGTCGCCGGAGTGGGAAGTCACCTATCGCCAGCGTATCGACTCGATCCTCGACCAGGCCCGTGAGCACAATGTGCAGGTGATCTGGGTCGGGCCGCCGAACATGCAAAAGCCCAAGCTGTCTACGGCCATGGCTTACCTGAGCGGGCTGTACGAGCAACAGACCGGCCTGTATCAGCAGCATTACGTTTCGGCCAACCCGGTCCTGGGTTACAACGACGACAGTTTCTCCTATACCTTGCAGAACGCTCAGGGCAAACGGATCAAGACCCGGGTCGATGACGGCATCCATTTCACTACCACCGGACAGAAGCTGATCTCGGAACGGATTCTCTCGTTGATCGCCTTTCCCGGCCTCACTGTAACGGGACACTGATGCCTCGACTGCACAACATTCTGGGGTTGGCCCTGCTGATCTGCGCGTTGCCGGGCTGTAGCCCGGTGGCGGCGGTCAACACCTCGGCCAAGCCTGCCAATACGGCGGCCAAGGCCCCGGCCAGCCGCGTCGATGGCAACCTGGCGGTACTGGCGGGCAAGTTCAAGAACGCCAACCGCGCACCGGTCAACATCATCCAGTTCGGCGATTCGCACACCGCTGCCGACCTCTTCAGCGGCGAGATGCGCCGCCTGCTGCAGGCGCGTTATGGCGATGGCGGTATCGGCCTGATTGCCGCCACGCCGGTGCCCGGCACCCGCTACGACCAGGTGATCCTGAAAACCGCCAAGCGCCAGTGGGAGCTGGTGTCGGCGCGCAACCAGCAGAGCACGCAATTCCCGCTTGGCGGTTACCTGTCGGTGCCGATGGCGGCCAACCCCAGCGTGCGCATCGAAGCCCGCGAGCCTACGGCGCAACGCTATCGGGTGCAGGCGCTGTACCAGGCGCGGGAAAACAGCACCCTGGTGCTGCGCGATGGCCGTGGGCGCAACCAGCGCCTGCTGGCGGCCACCGGCGGGCAGTGGCGCTTCGGCCCGCAAGTCAGCAACCTGGCTCTGCCGCTGGACCTGAGCGTCAGCAACCGCCCGGGCACGCTGCTGGGTGGCTGGTATATCCAGGGCCAGAAGAATGCCGGGGTGATCTACTCGGCGCTGGGCATCAATGGCGCGCGCCTGGAAGTGCAGGATAAATGGCAGGCCGGCTGGCAGGACAACCTCAAGACCCTGCGCCCGGACCTGGTGATTCTCGCCTACGGCACCAACGAAGCCTTCGATGACACCCTTGATCTTGGCCTGTACCAGACGCAACTGCGCAACACCCTCAAGCGCCTGCGCCAGGATCTGCCGCGCGCGGTGATATTGTTGGTCGGCCCGCCGGACTCGATCAAGCAGCGCAAGGCTCGTAGCTGCAGTGCGCGCCAGCCGCAGCAACTGGCCCAGGTGATCCGCATCCAGCGCCAGGCGGCCAATCAGGCCAATGCGCTGTTCTGGGATTGGCAGGCGTACATGGGCGGGCAGTGCTCGATTGTCGGCTGGCAGGCGTCGGGCCTGGCCCGTGGTGATCTGGTGCACCTGACGGCTGATGGCTACAAGAAAAGCGCGGCCGGCCTGCACGAGTTTCTGCGCAACCAGCTGGGCTTGAAGTAGGGCAGAAAAAAGTAGAGGCGGGGACGACTCAGGGTTGGCTTGCGGCGCCCCATGAAGTCGTCTTCCCGCCCCTTAACAGAGGCAAACCCGGGGGCGTGCAACCGCCCCCGCTCAGCACGATGCGACTGCCTTGAATCAGTCGCGGTTCATTCCTCTGCATTCACCTTAGTAGCTGTCTGCAGGGCTGTAAATTTTCTCGAACAGATTATTTCTCAGGTGCTTTCCGGGGCTGCCTGGCGCGCACTCAAAGGCCCAGGGCGTAGTCCAGGTAGCCTGGGTAGGCCTTGCGCCAGTCGTCCTGGAAGGTGTGGCCTTCAGGGTGTTCGTGGCTCTGCACCTTGTTGTTGCTGGCGAAAGCTTTTTCGGTGGTGGCGGTCAGTTGCAGGTTGCTTTCATGCTCCTGAGCGCCGTGGACCACGACCAGGCGCTTGTCCTTGGCCTTCTGCACGGTGAACGGGATCTTGAAGCCGCCCGGCGACAGCAGCACCGCACCGCTGTAGTTCTGCGGGTACTGGGCGATCAGGTGGGCGGCGTGTTCAGCACCCTGGGAGAAGCCGATCAGGGCGACTTTCGAGCGGTCGATGCGGGTGTCTTTTTCCAGCTTCTTCAGCGCTGCGGCCACCGCTTGTTCGGTCGGCTCGACCGACTGTTGCTGCCACATGAACTGATGCTCGTCGCGCTTGAGGGTACCGTTCAGGGCCACCAGCACGGCCTTGTCGCCGACCAGGTCGGCGCGCATGTTGGTGCCCTTGACGCCTTCGGTGCCAAAGCCTGCCAGCCACACCACCACCGGCCAGCCGCCAGCCGGGGCCTTGCCTTCAGGGATGCTGAAGGCGGCGAGGCCGGCGTCCTTGGCCTGGGTCGGGTAGTTCTTCTCGGCCGCTTGCAGCAGCTTCTGGTAGGCCGGGTCGTTTTTCATCGGCTCCAGTTCGTCGTCTTCCTTGAGGATCACCGCTTGCCAGAAGCCGCGCTCGCGGGCCTCGTCGAGGTATTGCGCGGCCAGTTCCGGGCTGTCCATGGACGACAGCGCGGCAGCGGCCTGGTACGCGGCGAAGGCGTTCTTCGGGTCGAGGCGGGCGGCGGTCAGGTAGAAGGCCAGGGCGCCGGCATAGTTGTCGTGCTCGCTCTTCTCTTTGTCACCGGCATCCATGAACTCGGCCGGGGTGGCGTTGTTGAGGTACAGGTTGGCCATGGCGGCCATGCCTTGCCAGCGGCCTTTGTGCAGGGCCTGGTCGGTGGCCTCGTCGGCGAAAGCAGTGGTTGCGGTGAGGCTGAGGCCGGCCAGCAGGCCGAAGGAGCAGAGGTGCAGGCGGGTCGCTGTCAGCAATGACATGGCCGAGAGTCCTTTTTCGGTAGTGCTCGGCCAGGTGCGGCCGAAGAGGGCGCGGATTCTAGCACCCTGTTCAGCCCTTGAGTTGATTCCAGTCCAGGCCAAAGCGTGCCAGGTATTTGCGCAAACGGTCGGCGTCATTGGGCTTTTCTTTTTCCAGGCGCGAGACATCGAACAACTGGCGCCCGGCCTCGGACAGTGTGCGGGCGTTGCCGCACACCTTGAGTACCGCCTGCAGTTGCAGACGGTCGAACTGGTCAAGGGCCTGGTCGCCGAGCAAGGCGTCGAGTGGGTCGGCACCTTGCTCCAGGCCCCAGGCGTGTTGCAGGCGCTCGATTTCTTCCAGTACCAGCGGCTCGTCGATACGGCCGCTGTCGGCGAGGGTGGCCATGCGCGTGATCGACGCCGACAGCTCGCGAAAGTTACCGGTCCAGCGCGCTTGCGGCGAGTTGGCAAAGGCCAGGTAGCGGCGCTTGGCTTCGAGGTTGAAGCGCACCTGGCGGTTCTGTTCGCGGGCATGGCGCTGCAGTTCGAAATCGATGTTCGGCTCGATGTCTTCGCGGCGCCCTGCCAGGCCTGGCAGGGCGAAGGTCCAGAGGTTGATGCGCGCGTACAGGTCTTCGCGAAACAGCCCTTCGGCGACCCGGCTGCGCAGGTCGCGGTGGGTGCCGGCGATCAGCTGGAAGTCGCTCTCTACCTCACGGTCCGAGCCCAGCGGGAAGAAGCGTTTTTCTTCGATGGCCTTGAGCAGCATGGCTTGTTCATCAGCGCCCAGTTCGCCGATTTCATCAAGGAACAACATGCCGCCATCGGCGGCGCGCAGTAGACCTTCGCGGGCGTTCTGGGCGCCGGTGAAGGCGCCTTTGCTATGGCCAAACAGTGTCGACATGGCGCCGTCGCCGCGCAGGGTGGCGCAGTTCACTTCAACGAAGCGTCCCTCCAGCTGATGGCGGCCGCGCTTGAGCTCATAGATGCGCCGAGCCAGGAACGACTTGCCAGCGCCGGTCGGGCCGACCAGCAGCATCGGTGCCCGTGAGCGCAGCGCCACCCGCTCGATCTGCTCGATGGAGCGGTTGAAGGCGGCGTTGCGGGTAGCGATGCCGGCCTTGAGAAAATTCAGGCTGTCGGCCTGTTCGCGCTGAAAGCGCGATGCGATGTGGTCATAGCGCGACAGGTCGAGGTCAATCAGCGTGCTGGTGCCGGCCGGGTCGGCGATGTCTTCCTTGCCGCGCGCTGGCGAGGTCTGGATCAGCCGCGCCGGCAGGTAGCGCGCCTCGGTCAGCAGGAACCAGCAGATCTGCGCCACGTGGGTACCGGTGGTGATATGCACCAGGTAGTCCTCGTGCTCGGTATCGAAGGGGTAGGCGCTGGCAAAGTCGTGCAGCGCGCCATAGACCTCCTCGAAGTCCCAAGGGTTACGCAGAACCATCGGCTGCAAACGCACCTCGGTGTGCGGCGAGATGCTCTGGATATCTTCGCGAATGCGCTCGGCCAGGCCCAGGTCGCGAGCGCTGGTGCCGTGGATCAGCTCCAGGCGGTCGATGGGGGTTTGTGCCTGCTGGCACAGGCTGATGGTCGGCCGCCAGCGCTGCCAGCGCGCCGCGCCTTTGCCGTTGCGATCCAGGGTGGTGCCGAGAAAGCCGATGGCGACGCTGCGCTTGCTCATTGCTGTTTAGCTCAATAGATAAATATGTATCCCATAATATATAAAAATATTGTCTGGTGTAGGCTGAGAAAAGTCGTGGCTTTCTGTTGGTAAAAATAAAAACCTTATAAATCAACAAGTTAAAAATTAATATCGGACCTGATTCAAAACCTGGCACGCCCCTCGCAATCTCTTCCCCGACCGCATCGCCAAGCTGGCCAACGGGACGGGGTTTATGTCCCCGCCGGTGCACGAGCCCACCCCTGGTGTAGGTGTCGTGCATGCCGCCGCCGCAACGTGCAGTCGATAGCGTGGCTCCTCACGGAGACGCTGGTCTCGAGGCCTGACTCGAACCTTACATACCCTCCAAGGTATTCGAATGTTGTACCCGCCGGTGGGGCGTAGCCAGGCAAGGCTGCAAGGTGCGCACGGAGCGCACACGCCCACCGCCGATTTGCCCGGCTTGCCGGCCGGGCCCGGAGCAAGGCAGTTGCCGCACCGCAGGATGCGGTCAGTGGACAGGAAGTCCCGGCAACTGCCTCCTCCGGGCCACGCCCGCAACGCTCGGCGCTTTGGCAACACCGGCACCAAGGACTTAATTGCACAGGATGATCAAGATGAAACTGTTGAAACGCTTTATCGTGAAAAAGAACGAACGCGGCCTGCTGTTCTGCGAAGGCGACTTTGTGTCGATCCTCGAACCTGGCGTGCACAAGCGTTTCGACCTGCACAACCGGCTGACGGTAGAAACCTTCAGCCTCAATACTTCGCTGTTCGAACATCGCCTGGCGGGCTACCTGCGTCAGAGCGAGCCGGCCTTGGTCGAGCAGTATTTCGAGCGCATGGACCTGGCGGAAAACGAAGCCGGCCTGCGTTTTGAGGACGGTGCCCTGGTCGAATTGCTGGCTCCGGGCAGCCGCCAGCTGTACTGGAAGGGCCAGAGCGCGCAGACCCTGCAGCGCATCGACCTGAGCCAGACCTATCGCCTGGATAGCGCCCTGGTAGCCCAGCTCAACCAGCCTAAACTGCGCGGTCGCAGCCTGGCCGGGCTGGATGCGGTGTTGCTGGCGGCGGTGCCGGCGTTCCATGTCGGTGTATTGAAGGTCGATGGCGTGGTGGAAGAGTTGCTGGGTGCCGGGCAGTACGGCTTCTGGCGCTTCAACCGTCAGGTGAGTGTCGAGTTGGTCGACATGCGGATCCAGGCCATGGAAATCAGCGGGCAGGAAATTCTCACCCGCGACAAGGTCAGCCTGCGCCTGAATCTTGCGGCCAACTGGCGCTACAGCGATGTGCTCGGTGCGTTCGCGCAGTTGAGCAAACCGCTGGAGCATCTGTACCGCGAGGTGCAGTTCGGCCTGCGGGCGGCGGTGGGTACCCGCACCCTCGATGAGCTGTTGGAAAACAAGCAGTTGATCGACGATTCGGTCAGCCAGTACCTGCAGGAAAAACTCGCTGGCAGCGGCATCGAAGTCAGCGGCCTGGGGGTGCGCGACATTATCCTCCCAGGCGAGATGAAAACCCTGCTGGCGCAGGTGGTGGAGGCAGAGAAAGCGGCGCAAGCCAACGTCATCCGCCGCCGTGAAGAGACCTCGGCGACCCGATCGCTGCTCAACACCGCCAAAGTCATGGAAGACAACCCGACGGCCCTGCGCCTGAAGGAACTGGAGACCCTGGAGCGGGTGGCCGAGCGCATCGACCGGATTTCGGTGTTCGGCGGCCTGGATCAGGTGTTGAATGGACTGGTCAGCATCAAGGCCGGATGAGCGTTGCCGGGCTCAAGCAGCCCGGCAGCAACAGATAAAAATGGAAGTACCGACATGAACATACTCGAAGTGGCCGGCGGCAAGCCGATCAAGCTCTGGACCGACGGCGTCCCGGTGGACGAGGGCGCCCGTGAGCAACTGCTGAACACCGCGAAGATGCCGTTCATCTTCAAGCACCTGGCGGTGATGCCCGATGTGCACCTGGGCAAGGGCTCGACCATCGGCAGCGTGATCCCGACCCTGGGCGCGATCATCCCGGCGGCGGTTGGCGTCGACATCGGCTGCGGCATGATTGCCGCGCGCACCTCGCTGACCGCCAGCGACCTGCCGGACAACCTGCACGGCCTGCGCTCGGCGATCGAAAAGGCTGTGCCCCACGGCAAGACCTTCGGCCGCCGCGACCAGGGCGCCTGGGACAGCGTGCCGGCCATGGCCGACCGTGCCTGGCACGACCTGGCGGCGCGCTTCAAGGCGATCACCGACAAGTACCCGAAGCTTGAGAAAACCAACAACCGCCAGCACCTGGGCACCCTCGGCGGCGGCAATCATTTCATCGAGGTTTGCCTGGATGAAGCCAACCGCGTCTGGTTCATGTTGCACAGCGGTTCACGCGGGGTCGGCAATGCCATCGGCAACCTGTTCATTGAACTGGCCCAGGCCGACATGCGCCAGCACATCGCCAACCTGCCGGACCGCAACCTGGCCTATTTCGAAGAAGGCAGCCGGCACTTTGCCGACTACGTCGAGGCGGTGGAGTGGGCTCAGGATTTCGCCCGGCAGAACCGTGCGCTGATGATGCACGCGGTGATCGCCGCTACACGCAAGGTGCTCGGCAAACCCTTTGAGGCCAACCTCGAAGCGGTCAACTGCCACCACAACTATGTGCAGCGCGAGCATCACTTTGGCCACGACGTGCTGGTCACCCGCAAGGGCGCAGTGTCGGCGCAAAAGGGCGAGCTGGGGATTATTCCCGGCTCCATGGGCGCCAAGAGTTTCATCGTTCGTGGCCTGGGCAACGAAGAGGCGTTCTGCTCCTGCAGCCATGGCGCCGGGCGGGTGATGAGCCGTACCCGGGCCAAGCAGGCGTTCACCGTTGAGGATCAGCGCCGCGCCACTGCCCATGTCGAATGCCGCAAGGACAAGGACGTGATCGACGAGATCCCCATGGCCTACAAGGACATCGACGCGGTGATGCAGGCCCAGCGCGAACTGGTGGAAGTAGTGCACACCCTGCGTCAGGTGGTGTGCGTAAAGGGATAGGAAGGGATACACCATGAACAAGGAAGACCGTCACCCACTGCCGGGCGCCATGCGCGAGTGGGTGCTTGAAGAATTGCGCCGGGTCGAGCTTGAACACGATGTGCGCGTGCTCTACGCCTGCGAATCCGGCAGCCGTGCCTGGGGCTTTGCCTCCACCGACAGCGATTTCGACGTGCGCTTCATCTACGTCCCGCGCCAGGACTGGTACCTGCGTGTCGACGAGCCGCGCGACGTGATCGAACGGCCGCTGACCGACGAGCTGGACATCAGCGGTTGGGAGTTGCGCAAGACCCTGAAGCTGCTGCGCAACTCCAACCCGACCCTGCTCGAATGGCTCGGCTCGCCGCTGGTGTATCGCGCCGAGCCCGGTGCGGTCGAGTCGCTGCGGGCGCTGGCGCTGAACTTCTACAGCGCCCGGGCGGCGCGGCATCACTACTTGTCGATGGCGAAAAAGAACCACCGCGACTTTCTCCAGGGCGAGCAGGTGCGCTTCAAGAAGTACCTTTACGTGCTGCGTTCGCTGTTGGCGGTGCGCTGGATCGACCTGGGCCTGGGCATGCCGCCGACGGCCTTTGCCGACCTCTTGGCAGGCACCTTGAACGAGCCACAGATGCTTTCCGAGATCGATGAATTGCTGCGCATCAAGCGCCAGGCGGTCGAGGCCGATTACGGGCCGCGAAGGGTGGTGCTGCAGCAGTTCATCGACAGTGAGCTGCTGCGTGCAGAAACTTCACCAGCCTTGCCGCGGCTGCGCGGTGATACGCAACAGCTAGATGACTATTTGCGCGATACTGTGCGGCGTTATTCATAGGAGGCGCGCCTTGGCGTGCCTTCCTTGTCGAAAGGACTCGGACCGTTTTCATGCCTGACAGTAAGTACCAACGCCTGCCCCATGCCGGAGACTTCGAGCAAGTCTCTGGCACCGAGATTGTCTACCTGTCGCCCAAACCCTTGCCCACGGGCGTCGAGGCCTACAGCTACCAGCTCCTGCACCGTGATGCCAACGAGGTCTACCTGGACTTCGGCATCGGCCGGGGCAACTTCGAGTTCATGGCCCGCTGCGGCATTGCCGCGGTCATGGGCGTGATCACCAGTTTTGTGATGACGGCGCTGCTCGCGGGCTGGGCACGGCGCAAGTACGAGCCGTTCTGGTCGGGTGTTCTCGACTTTCTCGCCTCGCCGCCGATCTGGGGCTTTATCGGCGCGTTGGCGCTGATGTACGTGTTCATTTTCTGCAAGACCGTGCGCGAGCTCAGAGTCCAGCCGCCGATCCGTTTCAACCGCCAGCGACGCGAAGTGGCGATGGTGCCGAAGAAAGGTGCAGCCCCCCATTATGTGCCGTGGGAAGAGGTTATCGCCTGTGTCTCGGCCGGCAAACTGGTCACCGAATACGCGGTGCTGCCCGAGTTCAAACTGATGATCGGCCTGCGTGACGCCGCCAGCGGTAACGTCCTCTGGCTGACTGTGGCCTGCGGCAGCCTGCGCGCTGCAGTGGCCGAGTGGGAGGCGATTCGCGCCTACATGGAAGAGGGCCCGGCAGCCTTGCCGGCGCCACCGTCAGAAGAATTCGAAGAGGGCACGGTGGCGTTTTTCCACATGGCGCGCCTCGGCTATCGGGAAAATTTCCCGTGGCTGCAGTACGTGTTCGGCTTTCTGTTCGTCCAGGCGTTCGGTGGCTGGACCTTGCCGTGCCATATCTCCAACTGGGTCAACAATCGCCCCAGGGCCCTGTTCCCCAAAGCGGTGCAGGAGTGGTCCCGGCCCTTGCCGGCAGATCAGCATGCGCTCCCCAGTGAGGCGCTGCTCAAAGAAAGTGCCGAGGTACGCGAGGTTTTTTACCGGGGCAAAACCCTGCTGGATTACTTCAAGGTGAAATTTGCCGAGGCGGCCTGACGGTGCGCCGTTACGCAAAGGAGTTGAGCATGAACAAGGACGTGATTCAGAGCGCGGCATGCTGAAGCTGCGCGTGAGAGAACGCTGGCGACGGTTGCAGATAAGCGGCAGCGATCAGGTGGTGATGCTGCTGCTTTCAGTGATGGTCGGCTTGTGCATCGCGGCGGCGTACTGGACGGCCCACCCCAAGTCCGGGTGTATCCGCCTTGGGCGCGGTAATAGCGGGCCGATCAGTTGCGATCCGCAGGTCATTGCCGGTGAAGCGATGAACATCGTGCTGTTCAGCCTGCTGTTCGCGGTACCACTGTTCTACATACTTGGCCGGCTATTGGTGCAACTGTTCAGGCCGTTGAATGCGCCGCCGTGATGGAATGTTCAAGGCCAGCACACTGATCAACACGACCACCGCTGCGACTATCACCATCAGCGAAGGCTGCTCGCCGAGCAGCGAGGCCGCGATCAGCATGGCGCAGGGCGGGATCAGGTACAGCGCCATGGTTGCCCGGCTGACCTGCGTGTGGCTCAGTACAAAGGCCCAGCCCAGGTAGGCCAGGGCGCTGGGAAATACGCCCAGCATCAACACCGCCAGGTCTGCCTGCAGTGGCGCGGCCTTCACGGCGCCGGCCAGGCCCGGCAGATACACCAGCAGCAAGGCGGTGCCGGCCCAGATGGTGTAGCAGACCATGGTCAGGCCGTCGTACCGATGGCCATGAAGTTTCTGCAGGGTGAAGTAGATACTCCACGACAGCGCGGCCAACAGCACCAGCAGGCCGTGGGCGTTCAGTGCGCCTGGCCCGTGATCCCCGGCAACCACCATCGCCGCGCCAAGCATGCCCAGCACCAGGCAGCCCCAGTGCCAGGCGCTGGCCTTCTGACGCAGAACAAAACAGCCGATCAACAGGCTGAACAATGGTGTGGATTGCGCCAGCACACTGGATGCCCCGGCACTGATCCCGCGCTGGCCGAAGTTGATCGCCACATGGTGGGCAAACACTGCGAAAAAACCGAGCAGCATCAACAGCGGCAAGTCCTTGAGCCGGGGCAGGCTGATCCCTCGCCACAGTGCGACAAAGGCCATGAATACCGACGCCACGATAAACCGCGCCAAGGCCAGATGGCCCGGTTCGTAGCCTTGCAGGGCGATATGGATGCCCGTGGGTGAGTAGGCCCAGCACAGCACCACGAACAGGGTCGCCAGGACGATTTTCAGGGATTGGGCGCGTGGCATCGCAAGAGGCTCCGGGGGGCTGGGAGCTTCAGTATCAGAAAGGCCTATGCTCACCACAATCGACTTATACTGAGCGTATCGTTCACTTTGGGTGATGTATGGAGCTGATGCAGATTCGCATGTTCAAGACGGTCTACGACACCGGCAGCATCGCCCGTGCGGCCGAGGTGTTGCACTACGTGCCGTCGAACATCACTGCGCGGATCAAGGCGCTTGAACAAGAGCTGGGCGTGGCGCTGTTCTTTCGCCATGGTCGCGGTTTGAAGATCAGCCCGGCAGGCGAAACCTTCCTTGAATACGCCACCCAGATGCTCGCCCTGGTCGAAGCCTCGAAGGCCGCTCTGAGCCCGCAAGCCATGCCCAGCGGGCGCCTGCGTATCGGCGCCATCGAGTCCTCGGCCAGTGGCCGGCTTCCGCGGTTACTGGCCGAATACCATGCGCGCTTCCCGCAGGTATCACTGGAATTGAGCACGGGCACCTGGTCGCAACTGCTCGATGACGTGCTCAACCATCGCCTCGACGGGGCGATTGTCGCAGTGGAGGTCGAGCGGCCGTTGCTCAAGCGCACGCCCATGTACCAGGAAGACCTGGTGCTGATCGCGCCTGAATCGCTGGGGCCGATTCGCGGTGCTGAAGACCTGCAGGGCAAGGCCATCTTCATGTGGCCGGAAGGTTGCCCATACCGCGCGGCTCTGGAGCACTGGTTGCTCGAACAGGGGCAAAAACTGCCGATTGTCGGCATTGCCAGCTATGGCGCCATCGTCAGTTGCGTCAGTGCTGGCGCCGGAGTGTCGCTGGTGCCCAGGGGCATCTTCGAGCAATACCGCAAGGGCGCCGGCTGGAGCGGCCATGAGTTCGCCGAACTCAAGGCCATCAGCAACGCCTTCTACTGGCATGCCCAGGCAGCAAGGCATCCGGCCCGGGATGCCTTCGTGCAGATGCTGCGCGAGGGGTTGGCGCCGGACGCTATTCGATCGGGTACTTGAGCATCGCCGGATGCCCTTCGATCTTCTGCGCCAGACGCTGCACATGCGCATAGTCGCTGGCCGCAACCACCTCGGCGCATACGTACTGGGTGAACGACCAGGCCACCGCCGTGGTGATTTCTGCCTGGCTCAAGGGCAGGGTGGGGCACTTGCTCGGCTGTTCGGCGAGCAAGCCGTCGAGCCGCGCATACGCCGCCTGCAACTGCCCGGTCACCCGCTCCAGCCAGGGCGTGTGCAGCTTCTCTTGCGGGCGCAGGTTGTGCTCGTAGTAGATCTGCACCGACTTCTCACTGGCCGCCAGCGCCAGGCCGATTACCTGCAAATCGCTGGCGCGGGCCAGCGGGTCTTGTGGCAATAACTTTTTGGCGGGTACGGCCAGGGCTTCGAAGTAATCCAGAATCAGCGTCGAATCCATCAGCAGCGTGCCGTCGTCCAGCACCAGGCTCGGCGCCTTGACCACCGGATTGATCGCGGCGAACTCGGCAAAATTGCGAAACACCGACAGCGCCTGGTGTTCGAAGCTGATGCCGTACAGCTCCAGCGATACCGCGACGCGGCGCACGTAGGGGGAATCGAGCATGCCGATGAATTTCATGACCACTCCAGTGAGAACAGGTTACGACCGAGTAAAAGTAGTCGAGTTTTTCCCGGTGTGGCTCGAAGTGTAGGCTTGGCAGCTCAGGTGTGCGCAGGGGAATGTTTCAGGCATTAAAAAGCCGGCTTGTGGCCGGCTTCCGGGGACGGGCTTGGCTAATTTTTGGTAAGCCGCAACCGCCTTAAAATCGTTGCTCCGGCGCTGGGGCCGGGAGGTGGCGGGCAAGCTGTGGGGTGCCGCGCCAGGGCCGCGGACGGGCTGGGCCGTCGGGCTAAATGTGCGGCGTAGCATACTGGGATTGGCCGGCGATGCCCAGCAAAAAATCACTGGCCGGTGCTCAGCCCGGGCGGCTGTCGCGCAGGTGGCCCCACCAGAATACCCAGCCCAGTACTTCCAGACGCTGGGTTTTCAGTTGTGCCGGGCTGTAGGTTTCGGTGGGGTATTCGTCGCTGTCCTGGCTGTGCAGGCGCAAGGCGCCGTTGGCGCGGCGGCTGAGGCTGTTGATGCGCAGGCGGCCGTTGTGCAGCAAGGCATAGATTTCGCCTTCGACCACCCGGGTCAGGCTGCGGTCGACGGCCAGGGTGGTGCCGCGTGGCAGCAGCGGGCTCATGTTGTGCCCGGGCATGCTCAGGCACAGGGCATCGCCCGGGTCGACGCCGACGGCGTCGAGGGCACGCAGCGGCAGGCGCAGGTAACGGTCTTCGACCGGTTTTAGCTGGCGGGTCTGGATGCTGTAGAACGGCACCTGGATGTCGTTGTAGCTGTGTGCCGCCAGCGCGCTGGCATCGGGGCCTTCAACGCCTGGGCGGGCGGCCTGGCTGTTGAGGCGCGGCAAGGGGTTGGGGTGCTTGGGGCCTTCGCCGTTGCGCAGCCAGCGGCTGCGCACGCACAGCAGTTCGGCGATTTCATCCAGCCGGGCCAGGGGCACGCCGCGCTTGAACCAGTTGTTGACGTGCTGCGGCGTAACCTTGCGCTGCGCGGCAAAGTCGGAAGGGGACAGGTTGCACTCGCTCAGGAGCGCTTTGAGACGATCACCGGATGTATTCATGAGGCCCGAGTTTAGTGGGCTTATCGGCTGCGGGAAATAAACGCAAAGTTCTTCTTTTGCCGGGGAATGTGATCGGTTTACAGGCGTTGGCTTAGGATGCTGTAGGAATTTTTTCAGCCAGACATAAAAAAACCCCGCGTGTGCGGGGCTTTTTGCTCAAGCGCTTGCTTAGCCTTTGTAAGCGGCAACCGACTTGGTGATCGCAGCGCGGGCGGCGTCAGCGCCATCCCAGCCTTCGATCTTGACCCACTTGCCTTTCTCGAGATCTTTGTAGTTCGCGAAGAAGTGCTCGATCTGCTGGATCAGCAGGGCTGGCAGGTCGGTGTATTCTTTGACGTCGACGTACAGTTGCGACAGTTTGTCGTGCGGTACGGCGATGACTTTGGCGTCGCCGCCGCCGTCGTCGGTCATGTTCAGGATGCCGACCGGACGGGCGCGGATTACCGAGCCTGGCGCTACCGGGTACGGGGTAACAACCAGCACGTCGAGGGGGTCACCGTCGTCGGCCAGGGTGTTGGGGATGTAGCCGTAGTTGGCCGGGTAGAACATCGGGGTAGCCATGAAACGGTCAACGAACAGGCAGTCGCTGTCCTTGTCGATCTCGTATTTGATCGGCGCGTGGTTGGCTGGAATCTCGATGGCGACGTAGATGTCGTTCGGCAGGTCTTTGCCAGCCGGAATCTTGCTGTAGCTCATTGGGCAGTGCCCCCATGTTTGGCCAAAAATTGGTCGCGATTATAGGCACATTCCAGCGCGCTTGCCACGCCCGGGCGGATGTCCGGCAGGCTCAGTCCTGCGCGTCCTGGTAATGCGGGTGGTGGCGCTGCAACTGCTGCAGGCGGGCCAGCGGGTCCTGGCGGTAGAAGCCGCGCAATTGCTGGTACACCGCGGGGTAGGCGTCGTTGAGCAGGTCCGGGGCGCTGAAGAAGTATTCGCAGGTGACGGCGAAGAATTCTGCCGGGTTTTCCGCGGCATAGGGGTCGATGGCGGTTTCGGCGTCGGGGTTGCGGTCGAGCTGGGCGTTGAGGTCGTCAAAGGCCGCTTGCATGACCTGGGCCCAGTCGCTGACGCGCAGGTCACTGTGCAGCGGCGGCAGGCCGTTGGCATCGCCATTGAGCATGTCGAGCTTGTGCGCCAGTTCGTGGATCACCAGGTTGTAGCCTTCCCAGCCGCCACTGGCCAGCACGCCAGGCCAGGCCAGGATCACCGGGCCCTGCTGCCAGGCTTCGCCGCTGTGCTCGCCGTCCCATTCGTGCTCGATGCCGCTGGCGTCGCGATGGCGCTGGGGGCTTACGAAGTCGTCGGGGTAGAGGATGATTTCGTGAAAACCCTGGTACCAGTTCAGCTCGCCCAGGTGCAGCAGCGGCAGTTGCGCCTGGGCGGCAAGAAACAGCCGCTGCTCGCCGTCCAGCTCTACCCCGGGCAGGGCGGTCAGGTGCTTGTGATCGAGGAACAATACGCAGGCTTCACGCAGCCATTGGTCTTCTTCTTCGCTCAGGCCATCGAGCATCGGCAGGCGCTCGCGCACCCGCTGCCAGCGCTGCGGGTCGAGCGGGTGTCGGGCCAGGGTGCGGCGACGGCGCCAGGCGCTCAGCGACCACATAAACCGGGCTTAGTGAACCTTGGCTTCGTTGCGGCCCATGCGGCTGCGCACGATGCCGATGATCATCGGCACCAGCGACAGCAGGATGATGGCGACGATCATCAGCGACAGGTTCTGCTTGATGAACGGCACGTTGCCGAAGAAGTAGCCGAGGGTGACCAGGCCGCCTACCCAGAGCACGGTGCCGGCGACGCTGAAACCGACGAAACGCGGGTAGTGCATTTTGGCGATGCCGGCGACGAACGGCGCAAAGGTGCGCAGGATCGGCAGGAAGCGCGCCAGGGTCACGGTCTTGCCGCCATGACGCTCATAAAAGTCGTGGGTCTGCTGCAGGTAGTCGCGGCGGAAGATCTTCGAGTTGGGGTTGCGGAACAAGCGTTCGCCTGCTGTTCGGCCAATCACGTAATTGGTGCTGTCGCCCAGGATTGCCGCCGCCATCAGCAGGCCGCCGAGCAGCACCGGGTCCATACCGCCGCCTGCGGCCACGGCGCCGGCGATGAACAGCAGGGAGTCACCCGGCAGGAACGGCATGACCACCAGACCGGTCTCGCAAAAGATCACCAGGAACAGGATCGCGTAGATCCACGGGCCGTAGTTGTTGACCAACAGGTCCAGGTAAGCGTCGAGATGCAGAATAAGGTCCAGCGGGTTGAAATCCATGTACAGCACCTTGTGTTCTTGACCCGGGCGACGGGCTTGCGATGGCTGGCAGTGCGAATGCGGACGGTCGCTACCCGGAAGATGGGTAAAGTTTCACACACAATGAAGAGGCGCATTATACGGCCACGAACAGATTGTGCCTGCGCAGTTTGTAGCGGCGGATGTCGAATGAATGTGAACGGCAGGCGTCGCGCCTGCCGTTGCGCCCGGATCAGTCCGAGTTGATAGGCAGGATGTAGCTCTTGAACTCGGTGTCTTCGTGAAAACCGATGGACTCGTAGGTTTTCATCGCCACTTCGTTGTCGCTGCTGGTCGATACCCGCAGGCGCACGGCGTTGGTTTCCTTGGCCAGCTTCTTGGCTTCGCGCATCAGGTGGTCGGCCACCAGCATGCGTCGGGAGTCTTCGGCGACGTAGATGTCGTTGAGGATCCACACGCGCTTGAGCGACAGCGACGAGAAGCTCGGGTAGAGCTGGCAAAAGCCCATCAGTTTGCTGTCGTCATCGTCCGGCAGGGCCAGGTAGATGGTCGACTCGCCACGTTCCAGGCGTTTTTTCAGGAACGAGCGCGAGGAATCCGGGTAGGGCAGCTGGCCGTAGAACTCGCGGTATTTGACGAACAGCGGGGCAAGCAGGTCCAGATGTTCCAGGGTTGCTTTGATGATTCGCATAAGCAGGCCTCAGGGTCCATGGGAGTTTGCGGCGAATCGCCGGCAGCCTTGGCAGATGCTGCCTGAAAGCAATTAGAAAGCGCAATCTACGATCTCAAGGTTTACTCAACAGGAAATTTCCGCTTTTCGGCGTATCGGTGTCTGACTCAAGGGTTTGCACCTGGGCTTCATCCTTCAGATTGACCCCCGACAACTGCCGCCGACAGGCCTCGCGCATCAGGTACAGCAGGCGGTGGGCGGCCATGCCGTAGCTCAGGCCTTCCAGGCGCACGTTGGAGATGCAGTTGCGGTAGGCGTCGGTGAGGCCGACCTTGGGGTTGTAGGTGAAGTACAGCCCGAGGCTGTCCGGCGAGCTCAAGCCCGGGCGTTCGCCGATCAGGATCACGGTCATTTTCGCCCCGAGCAGCTCGCCCACTTCATCGGCCACCGCCACCCGGCCTTGTTCGACCAACACCACCGGAGAGGTCGACCAGCCGTCGGCGGCGCTCTGTTCTTCCAGGCGGGCGAGAAACGGCAGGGTATGGCGATGCACGGCCAGGGCCGAGAGGCCGTCGGCAACGACGATGGCCAAATCGACGCCGCCGGGGTTGGCCTGGGCGTGTTCGCGCAGCCGTTGTGCTGAATCTTCGTGCAGGCGGCGCCCCAGATCGGGGCGTTGCAGGTAGCTGTGACGATCGGCGGCGGCGCTGTGCAGCAGCAGGCTTTCACGTCCGCGCTCGCTCAATTGCTGGCGCAGGCCGGCATGGTCGAAGGCCAGGTGCACGGCGTCGCGGGCCTGGGCGTGGGCGAACTGAAAGTCCAGCTGGGCGCCGGTCGGCAGGCTGGTGCCGGTGCGGCCCAGGGCGATGCGCGCCGGGGTCAGGCGGCGCAGTTCCAGCCAGGGATTGGCGCTGTTGTCGTGTTGGGGAGTATTGGCCATAGTCGACTCGCTTATCCCAGTTGCGCCAGGGCCTGGCGGAAGGCCGGTGGCAGGTTGTCACCGAAACGCACCCGGCCGTCGGCCTGGGTGAAGATACCCATGCGCGCCAGCCAGCTTTCGAACTCCGGCGCAGGCTTGAGGCCCAGGGTCTGGCGGGCGTAGAGCGCATCATGGAATGAAGTGGTCTGGTAGTTGAGCATGATGTCGTCGGAGCCGGGGATGCCCATGATGAAGTTGATACCGGCCACACCCAGCAGGGTCAGGAGCATGTCCATGTCGTCCTGGTCGGCTTCGGCATGGTTGGTGTAGCAGATGTCGCAGCCCATGGGCACGCCCAGCAACTTGCCGCAGAAGTGGTCTTCAAGCCCGGCGCGAATGATCTGCTTGCCGTTGTACAGGTACTCCGGGCCGATGAAGCCGACCACGGTGTTGACCAGAAACGGCTTGAAGTGACGGGCCACGGCGTAGGCGCGGGTTTCGCAGGTCTGCTGGTCGACGCCATGGTGGGCGTTGGCCGAGAGGGCGCTGCCCTGGCCGGTCTCGAAGTACATCAGGTTCTGCCCGAGGGTGCCGCGGTTGAGGCTCAGACCTGCGTCGTAACCCTCCTTGAGCACATTGAGGTTGATGCCGAAGCTGGCGTTGGCCGCTTCGGTGCCGGCAATCGACTGGAACACCAGGTCCAGCGGCACGCCGCGGTTGATCGCCTCGATCGAGGTGGTCACGTGGGTCAGCACACAGGCCTGGGTGGGGATGTCATAGCGCTGGATGATGGCGTCGAGCATCTCCAGCAGGGCGCAGATCGAGGCAATGCTGTCGGTGGCCGGGTTGATGCCGATCATTGCATCGCCGTTGCCGTAGAGCAGGCCGTCGAGAATGCTCGCGGCAATCCCGGCCGGCTCGTCGGTCGGGTGGTTGGGCTGCAGGCGGGTCGAAAGCCGCCCGCGCAGGCCCATGGTGCCGCGAAAGCGGGTGACCACGCGGATCTTCTGCGCCACCAGCACCAGGTCCTGCACGCGCATGATTTTCGACACGGCCGCAGCCATTTCCGGGGTCAGCCCCGGGGCCAGGGCACGCAGGCTGTCTTCATCGGCGGCTTCGCTGAGTAGCCAGTCACGCAGCCCGCCGACGGTCAGGTGGCTGACGGCGGCAAAGGCATTGGCATCATGGGTGTCGATGATCAGCCGGGTGACTTCATCGTCTTCGTAGGGGATCAGCGCTTCAGTCAGAAAATGCTTGAGCGGGATGTCGGCCAGGGCCATCTGCGCCGCCACCCGTTCGCCGTCGTTGCTGGCGGCGACACCGGCGAGAAAGTCACCCGAACGCGCCGGGCTGGCCTTGGCCATGACTTCCTTGAGGCTGTCGAAACGGTAGGTCTGGTTGCCTGCCGTGTGAACAAAACTTGCCATACAGACTCTCCAGAACGCCGCAGGGCTGGCCTGCGGCGTAGGTGGCGTTGATCAGTGCAGGGCCTCTTCGGCCTTCTGGATCGCGGCGAATTCTTCTTCCGGGGTCCCGGCGACCAGGTGGTGCCGGCTGTAGAAAGCAAAGTAGGCAATCAATACCGCATAAATCGCCGCGGCGCCAATCACTACCCGTGGGTCGACCAGAAAGCCCGCCACCACCGCGATGCAGGCCAGCACCAGGGCCACGCCCGAAGTGAAGATGCCGCCCGGGGTGCGATACGGCCGCTCCATTTTCGGCCGACGGATGCGCAGGGTGATGTGCGCGGCCATCATCAGTACATAAGACAGCGTAGCGCCGAACACCGCGACCAGGATCAGCAGGTCGCCCTGGCCGGTCAGCGACAGGCCAAAGCCGATGATCCCGGGGATCACCAGGGCCAGTACCGGCGCTTTGCTCTTATTGGTTTCCGAGAGCTTGCGTGGCAAGTAGCCGGCACGCGACAAAGCAAAAATCTGCCGCGAATAGGCGTAGATAATCGAGAAAAAGCTGGCGATCAGGCCGGCCAGGCCCACCAGGTTGACGAAACCGCCCATCCAGGTCGAACCGCCGTAGGCTTTCGACAGCGCCTCCACCAACGGGTTACCGGAGGCTTTGAGCGCCTCGGCACCGGCACCACCCGGTCCGACCACCAGGATCAGCAGGGCAAAGGCCAGCAGCACCAGCATGGCGCCGATCAGGCCGCGGGGCAGGTCGCGCTTGGGGTTCTTGGTTTCTTCGGCAGCCAGCGGCACACCTTCGACGGCGAGGAAGAACCAGATCGCGTAAGGGATCGCCGCCCATACCCCGACATAGCCGAACGGCAGGAAGCTGCTGGCGCCGACGGCGTCGGTCTGGGCAATATCGAACAGGTTGTTGACGTCGAAGTGCGGCACCATCGCCACCAGGAACACGCCCAGGGCAATGGCGGCCACGGCGGTGATGATGAACATCAGCTTGAGCGCTTCACCGACCCCAAAAATGTGGATGCCGATGAAGATGATGTAGAAGGCCAGGTAGATCATCCAGCCGCCGATGCCGAACAGCGACTGGCAGTAGGCGCCGATGAACACGGCAATGGCCGCCGGGGCAATCGCGTATTCGATGAGGATCGCCGTGCCGGTGAGAAACCCGCCCCAGGGCCCGAAGGCGCTGCGGGCAAAACCGTAGCCACCACCGGCGGTAGGGATCATCGACGACAGCTCGGCCAGCGAGAAGCACATGCACAGGTACATGGTCGCCATCAGCAAGGTGGCGAGGAACATGCCGCCCCAGCCACCCTGGGCCAGGCCGAAGTTCCAGCCGGCATAGTCGCCGGAAATCACGTAGGCAACGCCCAGGCCCACCAGCAATACCCAGCCGGCGGCGCCCTTTTTCAGTTCACGTTGTTGGAAATAGTCGGAGCCGACTTTTTCGAAGTCGACAGAAGAGCCTGCCGGCACGCTGCCGGTATGATCGCTTGGCATAGGATTCACCTGTTGTTTTTATCAATACCGGCGGGTGCCGGTTTGTCTGGTGATGGTCTTGCAGGAAGCGAGCCAGCGCGGCCCGGGTTCGAAGCCGCGCTGTATCTCGTTTAGAAGAAGCCCAGCGGGTTGATGTCGTAGCTGACCAGCAGGTTTTTGGTTTGCTGGTAGTGATCGAGCATCATCTTGTGGGTTTCACGGCCGACGCCGGACTTTTTGTAGCCACCGAACGCGGCGTGGGCCGGGTACAGGTGGTAGCAGTTGGTCCAGACGCGACCGGCCTTGATGCCGCGGCCCATGCGGTAGGCGCGGTTGATGTCGCGGGTCCAGACTCCGGCGCCGAGGCCGAACTCGGTGTCGTTGGCAATCGCCAGGGCTTCGGCTTCGTCCTTGAAGGTGGTGATGCTCACCACCGGGCCAAAGATTTCTTCCTGGAACACGCGCATCTGGTTGGTGCCCTTGAGCAGGGTCGGCTGGATGTAATAGCCGGTCGACAGGCTGCCTTCGAGTTTTTCCACCTTGCCGCCGGTGAGCAGTTCGGCGCCTTCCTTCTCGGCGATTTCCAGGTACGAGAGGATCTTGTCGAACTGTTGCTCGGAGGCCTGGGCGCCGACCATGGTGTCGGTGTCCAGCGGGTCGCCGCGCTTGATCTGCTTGATCTTCTTCATCACCTCTTGCATGAACGCCGGGTAGATCGACTCCTGCACCAGTGCTCGCGATGGGCAGGTGCACACTTCGCCCTGGTTGAAGAATGCCAGCACCAGGCCTTCGGCGGCTTTCTCGATGAAGCTCTGCTCGGCCTGCATGATGTCTTCGAAGAAGATGTTCGGCGACTTGCCGCCCAGTTCGACGGTCGACGGAATAATGTTTTCGGCGGCGCATTTCATGATGTGCGAACCGACCGGGGTAGAGCCGGTAAAGGCGATCTTGGCGATGCGCTTGCTGGTGGCCAGGGCTTCACCGGCTTCGCGGCCATAGCCTTGCACCACGTTGAGCACGCCAGGCGGCAGCAGGTCGCCGATCACCTCCAGCAGTACGCTGATGCCCAGCGGGGTTTGCTCGGCCGGCTTGAGTACCACGCAGTTGCCGGCGGCCAGGGCCGGGGCGAGTTTCCACGCGGCCATCAGGATCGGGAAGTTCCACGGGATGATCTGGCCGACCACACCCAATGGTTCATGGATGTGGTAGGCAACGGTGTTGCCGTCGATTTCGGCGGCGCTGCCTTCCTGGGCGCGCAGGCAACCGGCGAAGTAGCGGAAATGGTCGGCAGCCAGCGGGATGTCAGCGTTGAGGGTTTCGCGGATGGCCTTGCCGTTGTCCCAGGTTTCGGTGATGGCCAGCAGTTCGAGGTTCTGTTCGATACGGTCGGCGATTTTCAGCAGGATCAGCGAACGTGCCTGCACCGAGGTTGTGCCCCAGGCATCAGCGGCGGCGTGGGCGGCATCCAGGGCTTTTTCGATGTCTTCGGCAGTCGAGCGGGGGAATTCGGCGATCAGCTGGCCGTTCACCGGCGAGGTGTTTTCGAAGTACTGGCCTTTGACTGGGGCAACGAACTCGCCACCGATGTAGTTCCCGTAACGGCTCTTGAAGGAAACCTTGGCGCCTTCGGTACCGGGATGTGCATAACGCATGATGTTTCTCCTGGCTATTGTGCTTGTTGGGGAGGATGTAAAGCATAGAGCAAGGGTTGGGCCAGTGTGGTCGACCCCAGTTAAATCAAGGGCTTGGCAGGTTTTTACGCAGGTGCAGGAAGGGCGCTGTAGCAGCGCCGGTACAGCCTGGGTGACACTTTGTACCGTTGCTGACACAAAGCGTGACCCAGCGGTCAAGCCAGCATTGCATTGCGCCGACGGGTGGAGGATGCTGGGCTTATCTCGTCTGCGGAGAACAATAAAAAGTGCAGAGCAATCACCTTAGCCGGCATGCCCGGCAAGTCCTCACCGTGACCCAGGGCAAGGCCCTGGCACAGGGCCCCGGCAGCGATCCGTCGATTGCCCGTTCCTGGCTGCGTTGCCTTGAGGACTATCACCTGGATCCGGCCCAGAGCATGGCCCCGACCGTGCTCGAGCACGGCCGCGTGCTGGAAAGCCGCGAGCGCTTGCAGCAGGTACTGCAGATCGCCGGCAACGAGATGAACAGCCTGCACCAGCAGCTGTCCGGTGCCGGCCATGCGGTGCTGCTCACCGATGCCCGCGGGGTCATCCTCAATTGCGTCACCGCGCCTACCGAACGGCGCATCTTCGAGCGCGCCGGGCTGTGGCTGGGTGCCGACTGGAGCGAGGCACGTGAAGGTACCAACGGCATCGGCACCTGCCTGGTCGAGCGCCAGGCGGTAACCATCCACCAGGATGAGCACTTTCGTGGCCGTCATACCGGCCTGACCTGCTCGGCCAGCCCGGTGTTCGACCCGCACGGCGAGTTGCTGGCGGTGCTCGATGTCTCGTCTGCCCGCGCTGATGTTTCGCGCCAGAGCCAGTTTCACACCATGGCGCTGGTCAACCTCTCGGCGAAGATGATCGAGAGCAGCTACTTTTTGCGCTATTTCGATAACCAGTTCCTCCTGCGCTTTCATCTGCAGGCCGAATCGGTAGGGATGTTCAGCGAAGGGCTGCTGGCCTTTGATGGCGACGGGCGGATCTGCGCGGTCAACCAGAGCGCCTTGAACCTGCTGGGCACCATCCGTGGCGGTGTGCTCGGCAAGCCTGTGGATATGTTCTTCGATTGTGCGCAGGATGAGTTGTTCAGCCGCGCCACTGCCCAGGCCAACACCAGTTGGCCATTACGCACCCGCGATGGCCGGGTATTGTTCGCCAGTCTGCGCGGCCAGGTGCGTTCGCTGCCGCCGGCAGCGGCGCCGTTTGTTGCCCCGGCGAAAACCTCGCAGCCCGGTGGTATCTGCCTGGTCGATCCGGCCCTGCAGAACGATTTTCGCCGGGCCGTTCGTGTGTTCGAACGCGATGTGCCATTGCTGCTGCGCGGCGAGACCGGCTGCGGCAAGGAGGCCTTCGCCAAAGCCGTGCACCAGGCCAGCCAACGCAGCAGCAAGGCGTTTGTTGCGCTTAACTGTGCGTCGATCCCCGAGAGCCTGATCGAGAGCGAGTTGTTCGGCTATCGCGGCGGCAGTTTTACCGGGGCGCGCAAAGAGGGCATGCGCGGCAAGCTGCAGCAGGCCGACGGTGGCACGCTATTGCTCGACGAGATCGGCGACATGCCGCTGGCCCTGCAGACCCGTTTGCTCCGGGTGCTGGAAGACCGCATGGTGGTGCCCATCGGCGGCGAACCGCAGGCCGTCAACGTGCGCATCATCAGCGCCAGCCACCGCAACTTGCTCGAGCGGGTCGAGGATGGCAGTTTCCGCGAAGACCTTTACTACCGTCTCAACGGCCTGGAAATCGATCTGCCGGCCTTGCGCGAGCGCAGCGACAAGTCGCAGTTGCTCGACTTCATCCTGGCCGAAGAGGCCGGTGAGCAAAGCGTAAGCCTCGACCCTGCGGCGCGCCGGGCGTTGCTCGATTTCGCCTGGCCGGGCAACGTGCGCCAGCTGCGCAACGTCCTGCGTACCTTGGTGGCGCTGAGCGAAGAGGGGCACATCGAGTTTGCCGACCTGCCGGCGGTCGTTCGCCAGCCGCCGGCACTTATCAAAAGCTCCTCACCTGTGGATAACCCCGCGCCGCTGCTGGACAGCGCCGAGCGCAACGCCTTGCTGGCAGTGCTGGAGCAGCAGCGCTGGCACATGACCCATGTCGCCGCGCAGTTGGGGGTTAGCCGTAATACCTTGTATCGAAAACTTCGCAAACACGGCATCGCCCGGGACGCCTGAGCGAAACACAGGATGCGATTTGTCGCGCCCTAGGCTACCCTGCCTCGACGTTTTGCGAGGTCGATCATGCACATTCATATTCTCGGTATTTGCGGCACTTTCATGGGTTCGCTGGCCGTGCTGGCCAAGGAGCTTGGACATCGGGTCACCGGCTCCGATGCCAACGTCTACCCACCGATGAGCACCCAGCTTGAAGCCCAGGGCATCGAACTGACCCAGGGCTATGACGCCGCCCAACTGGACCCGGCGCCCGACCTGGTGGTGATCGGCAACGCCCTGTCGCGGGGCAACCCGGCAGTCGAGTACGTACTGAACAAGGGCCTGCCCTACGTGTCGGGCCCGCAGTGGCTGGCCGACCACGTGCTGCAAGGCCGCTGGGTGCTGGCGGTTGCCGGCACCCATGGCAAGACCACCACCAGCAGCATGCTTGCCTGGGTGCTGGAGCACGCCGGCATGAGCCCGGGCTTCCTGATCGGCGGCGTGCCGCAGAATTTCTCGGTCTCGGCGCGCCTGGGCGGCACGCCGTTCTTCGTGGTCGAGGCCGACGAATATGACAGCGCCTTCTTCGACAAGCGCTCGAAGTTCGTGCACTACCGTCCCCGTACCGCGATCCTCAATAACCTTGAGTTCGATCATGCGGATATCTTCCCTGACCTGGCCGCCATCGAGCGACAGTTCCACCACTTGGTGCGAACCATTCCAAGCGAAGGCCTGGTGATCCATCCGACCACCGAGCCGGCCCTTGAGCGCGTGATCAAGATGGGCTGCTGGACGCCGGTGCAGACCACCGGTGAAGGCGGGCAGTGGCAGGTCAAACTGCTCAGCGCCGACGGTTCGCGTTTCGAAGTCAGCTTCGAAGGCGAAACCCAGGGCGTGGTCGAGTGGGAGCTGACCGGCCAGCACAACGTCGCCAACGCCCTGGCTACTTTGGCGGCTGCACGTCATGTCGGCGTGGTACCGGCCATGGGTATTGCCGCATTGTGCGCGTTCAAGAGCGTCAAGCGGCGGATGGAAAAGGTCGCTGAAGTACAGGGCGTGACCATCTATGACGACTTCGCTCACCACCCGACCGCTATCGCCACCACCCTCGATGGCTTGCGCAAACGCATCGGCGATGCTCCGCTGATTGCCGTGATCGAGCCGCGCTCCAACTCGATGAAGCTCGGCGCCCACCGCGATGGCCTGCCCGAGAGCGTCAACGATGCCGACCAGGTGATCTGGTACGCACCGCCGAACCTGGGCTGGGACCTGGCCGCCACCGCCGCCGAATGCAAGGTGCCGGCTGTGGTGGCCGACAGCCTTGAAGCGATCATCGAACGGGTCAAGAGCCAGGCCAAGCCCGGCACTCAGGTGGTGATCATGAGCAATGGCGGCTTCGGCGGCCTGCACGGCAAGCTGGCCGAGGCGCTGAAATGAGCGGGCCGGAACGCATCACCCTGGCCATGACCGGGGCTTCGGGGGCGCAGTATGGGCTGCGCCTGCTCGATTGCCTGGTGCGCGAAGACCGCGAGGTGCATTTTCTGATCTCCAAGGCCGCGCAACTGGTGATGGCCACCGAGACTGATGTGTTGCTGCCGGCCAAACCGCAAGCCATGCAAGCCTTCCTCACCGAGTACACCGGCGCTGCCGCCGGGCAGATCCGCGTGTATGGCAAGGAAGACTGGATGTCGCCGGTCGCCTCGGGCTCTGGCGCGCCGGCGGCGATGGTGGTGGTGCCGTGCTCGACCGGGACCTTGTCGGCGATTGCCACCGGCGCCTGCAACAATCTGATCGAGCGGGCTGCAGACGTGACCCTGAAGGAGCGTCGGCAGTTGATCCTGGTGCCGCGTGAGGCACCGTTCTCGACCATCCACCTGGAGAACATGCTCAAGCTGTCGAACATGGGCGCGGTGATCCTGCCGGCGGCGCCGGGCTTTTATCATCAGCCGCAAACCATCGACGACCTGATCGACTTTGTTGTCGCACGGATCCTCAACCTGCTGAACATTCCCCAGGACATGCTGCCGCGTTGGGGCGAGCATCATCTGGGCGCGGATGAATGAAGCGCCTGCTGGGCGTGATGCTGCTGTGCGTGATGGCTAGCGGTTGCGCCAGCGTGCGCACCCTGGATGCGGCCAAACCGGGGGCGCCGGTGGTATATGCCGGTACGCGCCTGGATCTGTATGCGTTGCAGGGCGGTTGTTGCGCCATTGACCGCTTTGGCGCCGAGGCGCCGAAGTATCCCGGGCTGGACCTGCCGGGCAGTGCCTTGCTTGATACCGTGCTGCTACCGCTGTCGGTATTGACCGCGCTGGGGATTGGCTTTCAGGCGACGGGCGGGTTGTAGCGGCTGGCCTGATCGCGGGGCAAGCCCGCTCCCACACACTCTGTGGGAGCGGGCTTGCCCCGCGATTGCTACTTGCCCAACCGGCGCAATTCATCCGACTCGACAATCCGGATCCCGTCCTGCTCTTCCAGCGCCAAACGCCACAGCGCCCTGGCCAGTTGGCAGGCCTCGATGCCCCGGTACTTGCCCGGGATCAGCTTCGACAGCGGCCCGGCCAAGCGTTCCGACATCCGCGGTTCGATGCGGTCACCCAGCAGCAGCGAAGGCCGGGCGATGGTCAGTTGCGGCCAGTCCTGGGCCTTCAATGCGGCCTCCATTTCGCCTTTGACCCGGTTGTAGAAGATCGGCGATCTGCGGTCGGCGCCCAGGGCGCTGACCACCAGCAGGTGCCGCGCGCCCATCTCCCGGGCGCGCTTGCCGAAGGCGACGACCATGTCCAGGTCGACCGCGCGAAAGGCCGGCTCGGACCCTGCCTGCTTGATCGTGGTGCCCAGGCAGCAGAAGGCGATGTCGACGCGACCTGCCAGTTGCGGGAGGAACACCGCCGGGTCACCCACCGGGTTTTCCAGGTGCGGGTGTTCGGCCAGTGGGCGACGGGTGGGGGCCAATACGCGGCTGACGGTGGGCTCGTTGAGCAGCCGATCAAGTAAGTGTTCACCGGTAAGACCGGTGGCTCCGGCAAGCAGGATGTGCTGAGGCGTCAAGTACATGATGTCTCTCCCTTGATACAGTCAGCTTAGTGGTTGCCAGCATTTTTTGCATGCTCGGCCTGTTGCTTGCCCGCATCACTTTGCAAGGCTTTGCGCGCTTGTTGCTGGCGCAGGCGCTGCCAGTGATCGAGTACGCCCTTGGGTGCCCAGATCTGCGGCTCGGAGGCATCGAAGCCTTCAATGGCCTCGCGCTCGGAGACGCTGGCGCTGGCCCGCTCGAAGGCCTGCTGCAGGTCGTCGGTCTGGTTCAGGGCCTGGGCGAACAGGGCGTCGCCAAAGTAGGTGAAGTCGGCTTCTTCGGAGCAGCCGAACGACACCCGGTCGGCGCGCGAGGCGGTCATGATCAGGGTCCGCTCGTCTTTGAGCGGGGCGATATAGCCACCTGAATAACAGGCCGAGATGACAATGATCTTGTCGCGGTCTTTCAAGGGCGCCAGGGTCGTGGCCAGGGCATCGGCGGGCAGGTCTGCCAGTTGCAGGCGCGGCTGGTCGAGTACCAGTTCGTGCTCGTGGCTGCCGTGGCTGGTCAGGTAGATGAACACCAGGTCTTCCGGGCCGCTGCGTTCGGCCAGGGTGCGCACGGCGCGGGCAAGGTTCTCGCGGGTGGCCATGGGCCGGTCGCTGAGGTGGTCGCGGTGGTTGACCAGGCTGATCTGGCCGACCGCGCCAAAGCGGCTCTTGAGCATGTTGCTGACGTAATCGGCCTCGCGCAGGAACACGCTCTGTTTGCCATCGCCCCCCAGGGCCAGGCTGTAGAGTTCGATGTCCGGGGTCGAGGCCGGCACCTTGGCCAGCGCTTGGTCGAGCAGGCCGCCCTGGTTGAGCAGCGCCAGTTCCAGCGGGTCGGGCAGCAGTTTGCCGTGCTCGTCGCGCACGCGCTGGCCATTGAGCCACTGGCCGCTTTCATTGCGCCCGTCGAGCAGGGTCAGGCGGCCGTTGCCCTGGTAGGTGTCGTTCTCGAAGCCGCCGACATAGACACTGCCGTCCGGCAACTGCAGGCGCCCGTTACCGGAAAACCGCCAGTCGCGAAAATAACCCTTGTAGTGGCTGCCGTCGCTGCCGATCAGCTCGCCCTTGCCGCTGAGCGAGCCGTCCTTGAACTGGCCGATCCACACGTCACCATCAGTGTTTTCGTAACGGCCGCGGCCTTCCAGGCGGTTGTCATGGAAGGCACCGATGTACTGGTCGCCTTCGGCGCTGTTGAAGGTACCGCTGCCTTCGAGCTGGCCGTTGACGAAACGGCCGCTGAACTGGTTGCCGCTGGCGTCGCTGCGGATGCCTTCGCCATTGGGTTTGCCGCGGGCGAACAGGCCCTGGTACTGGCTGCCGTCAGCCAGTTCGAGATGGCCGGCGCCGTGGTACTGGTCGTCCTTGAACTGGCCACGGTAAAGCAGGCCGGGTTCCTTGAGGGTGCCTTCGCCGTCGCGGCGGCCGAGCTTGAACCCACCGGTGTAGCTGCTGCCCGGTGTTTTCAGGGTGCCCAGGCCGTGGAACAGGCCCTGCTGGAACCCGCCGCGGTAGACCTCGCCATTGCTACCATGCCATTCACCCTGGCCATGCCACTGGCCATTGAGGAAGT
Organism: Pseudomonas sp. B21-035; assembly: GCF_024748945.1. Taxonomy (NCBI): domain Bacteria; kingdom Pseudomonadati; phylum Pseudomonadota; class Gammaproteobacteria; order Pseudomonadales; family Pseudomonadaceae; genus Pseudomonas; species Pseudomonas sp. B21-035. The sequence goes on along the minus strand of NZ_CP087179.1, from coordinate 5,140,571 downwards.
TGCCCTTGTACCAACTGCCGTTGGGGTAGTCGATGCGCCCGGCACCTTGCAGCAGGCCGTCGACCACCTCGCCCCGATAGCGGCCGCCATCGGGCAGGCGCGCATCGGGCGGCGACAGGGGTTCGCCGTCACCGCAAGCGGCCAGTAGCAGGGTCAGGGCAAGGGGAACGAGTGGGCGCATGGCGGGGTCCGGACAAGTGAGGCCCCGAGTATGCCGTAGAACGCGGGGGGTGAAACAGTCGCCAGGACGGTTTCACCCAGTGCCTGGCTCAGATGAAGCAGAGCGACAGCGGTTCGGCGATGTAGGCAGGTTTTTCCTGGCCTTCGATTTCCAGGGTGGCGGTGACCTTGAGCAGCCACTGTCCGGGTTTCTTCTCGGTCACCTCGGCCAGATCGACCTTGAGCCGCACCTTGCTGTCGACTTTCACCGGCTGGATGAAACGCACGCTGTCCAGGCCATAGTTGACGGCCATTTTCAGGCCTTCAGGCACAACCAGAATGCCTTCCATCAACTTGGGGATCAGCGACAGGGTGAGAAAACCGTGAGCGATGGTGCTGCCAAATGGCGTTTTTGCCGCCTTGTCCGGGTCGACATGGATGAACTGAAAGTCGCCGGTCGCCTCGGCAAACAGGTTGATGCGCTGTTGATCGATGGTCAGCCATTCGGAACGTCCCAGTTCCTTTCCAACGTACTGCGAAAGCTCTGCAACAGGTACATAGGGCATTGTGACTCTCCAGATTGTCTTTGGTTTTGTTATGACTTCGGCAGATTCGAAAGTCTAAGATCAGCACGCCTGCAGGAAGTGGTCAAGTCGGCGAAGATCGGCTTATAGCCCGGTCGTTAGCGTGCTTATAATGGCCGCCAGGCCTCAAGGAGATGCTTATGCTGTTGCGTGGTTTGACCTGGCTGGTGCTGTTCCAGTTGCTCGGAACGGCGATCAATCACCTGGTGGTGCCGATCCTCCCCGGGCCGATCATCGGCCTGCTGTTGCTGCTGGTGTACCTGATGCTGCGTGGCGAGGTGGGCGCGCCCCTGAGCGAGGCGGCCAACAGCCTGCTGCGCTACTTGCCACTGCTGCTGGTGCCGCCGGCGGTGGGGGTAATGGTCTATGCCGCAGATATCGCCGCCGACTTCTGGGCCATCGTCGGCGCCCTGGTGCTGTCGGCGCTGCTCACCCTGGTGTTCGTCGGCGTGCTGATGCACAAGCTGATGGCCCGCCAGGGCAGCCATGAGGAGCAGCCATGAGCCTGGACTGGAGCGGCGCCGTCAACGCCGTCATTCACCATCCGCTGTTTGGCATCGGCATCACCCTGGGCGCCTACCAGCTGGTGCTGGCGGCCTACGAGAAAACCCGCTGGATCTTCCTGCAGCCGGTGCTGGTGTCGATGCTGGTAGTCATTGGCGTACTGCTGGGCTGTGGCCTGACTTACAGCGAATATCGCAAAAGCACCGAGATCATGAACATCCTCCTGGGCCCGGCGACCGTGGCCCTGGCGGTGCCGCTCTATCTCAACCTGCGGCGCATTCGCCAGCTGTTCTGGCCGACCTTTACTACGCTGGTAATCGGAGGGGTGTTCGCCACCGGCGCCTGCCTGTTGCTGGGCTGGTGGTTTGGCGCCGAGCACATGATCCTGATGACCATGGCGCCAAAATCGGTGACCTCGCCGATTGCCATGCTGGTGGCCGAGCAGATTGGCGGCGTGGCCGCGCTGGCGGCGGTGTTCGTGTTGATCACCGGGGTGATCGGGGCGATTTTCGGCCCGGCGCTGCTGTCGCGTTGTGGTGTGCACAGCCCTGAAGCGCGCGGCATGGCTTTAGGCGTGACTGCGCATGCGGTTGGTACTTCGGTAGCGCTGCAGGAAAGTGAAGAATGCGGGGCCTTCGCGGCCCTGGCGATGAGCCTGATGGGGGTTGCCACGGCGGTATTCCTGCCACTGGCGGTTAGCCTGGTTGCTTGAGGAGTTGCAATGACGTTACCCCTGTTTCCGCTCAATACCGTGCTGTTCCCGGGCTGCTTTCTCGATCTGCAGATCTTCGAGGCGCGTTACCTGGACATGATCGGTCGCATCATGAAGCAGGGCGGCGGTTTTGGCGTGGTGTGCATCCTTGAGGGCGAGCAGGTTGGCGCTGCGCCCAGCGGTTTCTCGCAGGTTGGCTGCGAGGCGCTGATTCGCGATTTTCAGCAGCAGGACAACGGCCTGCTGGGGATTCGGGTCGAAGGCACCCGGCGCTTTCGTGTCGGGCCGTTCGAGGTGCAGAAGGACCAGTTGCTGGTCGCTGATGTGTCGTGGCTGCCGGAGCTTGCCGACGAGCCGCTGGAAGATGACCATCACGACTTGCTGGCGCTGCTGCAAGCCCTGGGCGAGCACCCGATGGTCGAGGCGCTGGGCATGCCGGTGACGGTCCACGGCCAGCAGGCCCTGGCCAACCAGCTCGCCTACCTGCTGCCGTTCGTTGATGAAGACAAACTCGACCTGCTGGCCATCGACTCACCGCACAAGCGCCTGGAGGCTATCCAGGCGCTGCTTGACCGGCTGCAAGGCGAGCTGTTCGCCTGATGCCTCAGTACTGGTAGCGCAGCAAGGCGTGCGGCAGCGAGTGCAGGGCGAAGAACGCCAGCAGGGCGACGCAGGCCGGCAGGATCAGCCACCAGACCCGTAGCGGCAGGGCGGTGAGCGGTTGCCGGTATTGGGTCAGGGTCAGGCTGGTAGCGCACACGCAGCAGGCGAGCATGGCGCCGGCGAGGATGTCGGTCGGCCAGTGCGCCCCCAGGTACACCCGTGACAGCGCGATCGCCAGCGCGGGAATGCAGCCCAGCATGATCCAGGTCAGGCGCATGCGCGGCGGCTGCCCGCGCCCGGCCAGCACCGCCAGTACCAGGAAGAACGCAAACGACGCCGAGCTGTGGCCGCTGGGCATGCTGTAGGTGGTCAGCGGATCAGTGAGTACCTCCGGGCGCGCCCGGGCAAACAGCCACTTGAGGCTGCCATTGGCCAGGGCCGTGCCGATCAGGGTGCTGCCGGCGAAAATCGCCGGGCGCCACTGGCGGGCCAGCAATAACAGGCCGGTGAGCAGGCCGCCGAGGAAGAACTGGGTTCGGAAATCGCCGAGGCGGGTGATCAGCACCACCGTGCCGTCGATGGCGCGGCTGCGGTTCTCCTGGATCAGGGTCATCAGGCCCTGGTCGAACTGGGTCAGGTATGGCCAGCCGAGAAACAGCCCGGTCAGGGCCAGCAAGCTCATCCCGGCAATCAGCCGGGTGCCGCGGCGCATGCTGCGCAGGCTGCTGTTGATGCTCAGGCCGACCAGCACCGCCAGGCCGCCCATCACTACCCCAGCCTGTGGCCAGAAGCCTTCCGGCAACGGCAGGCGCATGGCCGCGCCGGTTGCCCAGCCCGGCAGCAGGTAAGCCACTGCCCAACCGGCCCCGGCCAGCAGGCTGACGGCGATAAAACGCGGCAGCGGCATGTCGAACATGCCGGCGACCATGGGCAGCATCGGCCGCAGCGGGCCGATGAAGCGCCCGACTAGCAGGCTGGCGATACCATAGCGCTGAAAGTAGGTTTCGGCGCTGCCGATCCATTCCGGATGGTGGCGCAGCAGCGGCAAGCGGCGGATGTTCTGGTGAAAGCGCCGGCCTAAGGTGTAGGAGATCGCGTCGCCGAGCAAACCACCGGCAAAGCCCAGCAACAGGGTTTCGCCCAGGCTCAAGGCACCGCTGCCGGCCAGTACCGCGACGGCGAACAGCAAAACGGTGCCGGGGACGATAATCCCGGCAATCGCCAGGCATTCCACGCAGGCCACCAGAAAAATCGCTAATCCCAGCCACTGCGGGTTGGCGCTGAGCCAGGTGGTCAGGCTGTCGAGCCATGGGCCCATCGTGTCAGTTTCCTTGTGTCAGTAAAAAGTAGTCCCGGCCTTCGACTTGGCCCCGGCGCAGCGGGTTCCGTGTGCAATGGCGGGCAAAGTCGGCGTCGACGAAACGGTAGGGCAGATGTTCATCGCGGCCGTGGGGAATCCCCAAGCGGGTGGTCTGGATAATTTGTTTCACTTTGATACCGCAGTCCTCGACAAACAGCTGCTCGGCATCAAAGCGTTTGCCGTCCCAGTGCGGCACTTTCAGGCCCAGGGCCTTGCACAGCAGGGTCTGGCCGGCGCACAGGCGTTCGGGCGGGCGCGCCTGGCCGCTGGCGTCAGGGTTGTTCAGTTGCATCTGTGCCAGGCTGTTGTCATCCGACAAGGCATCGACGAAGGGGTAGGCCGATTTGATCAACACCGCATTGCCCGGCCCGTGGGCGCTGAAGTTCAGCGAGTCGCCGCCGCGGGCGTAATACATGTAGATGTGCCCGCCGTCGAGAAACAGCGCCCGGCGTTTTTCGGTGTAGCCGAGCGAAGCGTGGCTGCCCTTGTCGCTGAGGTAGTAGGCCTCGGTCTCGATAATCCGTGCCGCCAGCCAGTACGGACCGTGGCGGTGGCGGATGACCTTGCCCAGCAGGGCCCTGGCCAATACGCCAGCGTCGCGGTCGAAGAAGCTGTCGGGCAGGGCCTTGGGCGGGCAGGGGGCGGAGTCTGGCATGCGGGCAGGTTCGCGGGTGGACAGGTGGGCGATGATAGCAATTTCTGTCTTAACCAACCCTGAATGGCCATTATGAAGCGAGGGGCCGGCACTCTTTTCGACCATCCGCCTGTCACCGCTGGGCGTGGGGCCACACGACAGTTATAATCATCCGATTTTCCCCTTCGCCAAGACCACTGAGCCCATGACTGAGTCCGTTCTTGACTACATGACCCGCCTGGGTCGCGCTGCCCGCGCGGCGTCGCGCGTGATCGGCCGTGCCAGCACTGCGCAAAAGAACCGCGCCCTGCAAGCCGCCGCCAACGCCCTGGACGCTGCCCGCGCCGAGCTGACCGCCGCCAACGAGCTGGACCTCGCTGCTGGCCGCGCCAATGGCCTGGAAGCGGCCATGCTCGAGCGCCTGGCGCTGACCCCGGCACGCATCGACGGCATGATCGTCGGCCTGCGCCAGGTGGCCAGCCTGCCGGACCCGGTCGGCGCGATCCGCGACATGAGCTACCGGCCATCGGGTATCCAGGTCGGCAAGATGCGCGTGCCGCTGGGGGTGATCGGCATCATTTACGAATCGCGTCCGAACGTGACCATCGACGCTGCCAGCCTGTGCCTGAAGTCGGGCAACGCCACCATCCTGCGCGGCGGCTCCGAAGCCATCCACTCAAACCGTGCCATTGCCGCCTGCATCCAGCGCGGCCTGGCCGAGGCCGGCTTGCCGGCGGCGGTGGTGCAAGTGGTCGAAACCACCGATCGCGAGGCGGTCGGCGCATTGATCAGCATGCCGGAGTTCGTCGACGTCATCGTGCCGCGTGGCGGCAAGGGCCTGATCGAGCGCATCAGCCGCGACGCGCGCGTGCCGGTGATCAAGCACCTCGATGGTATCTGCCACGTCTATGTGGCTGAGCACGCCGAGCTGGACAAGGCCCGGCGCATCGCCTTCAACGCCAAGACCTACCGCTACGGCATCTGCGGGGCGATGGAAACCCTGCTGGTCGATCAGTCGGTCGCGGCCGAGTTCCTGCCGGAAATGGCCCGACAATTTCGGGAAAAAGGCGTCGAATTGCGCGGTTGTGAGCGCACGCTGAAAATCATCGAGGCGCTGCCGGCGACCGAAACGGACTGGAACACCGAATACCTCGCGGCGATTCTGTCGATCCGCGTAGTGGACGGTCTGGACCAGGCCATCGAACACATCAATCGCTATGGCTCGCACCATACCGATTCGATCGTCACCGAACACCAGGCGCAGGCTCGCCAGTTCATGGCCGAGGTCGATTCGTCGTCGGTAATGATCAACACCCCGACCTGCTTTGCCGACGGTTTCGAGTACGGTCTGGGCGCGGAGATCGGGATTTCCACCGACAAGCTGCACGCCCGAGGCCCGGTTGGCCTGGAAGGCCTGACCTGCGAAAAATACGTGGTGATCGGCGACGGTCAGCTGCGCGGACAGGAGTCGCTCTGACTTGGCCGAGCGCAAACCGCTCGCCCCAGTCTCGACGATGTCGCCCGCCCGGCGCATCGGCGTGCTCGGCGGGACTTTCGACCCGGTGCACATCGGACACCTGCGCAGTGCGCTGGAGGTCGCCGAAGTGCTGGCGCTCGACGAGCTGCGGCTGATGCCCAACGCCCGCCCGCCGCACCGTGATACGCCGCAAGTGTCGGCCCAGGACCGGCTGGCGATGGTCCAGTGCGCGGTTCAGGGCGTGCCTACGCTGTCGGTCGATGCCCGCGAACTGGCCCGTGACAAGCCGTCGTACACCATCGAAACGCTGGAACTGATGCGTGCTGAAATGGCCGCCTCGGAGCAACTGTTTCTGCTGCTGGGCTGGGACGCGTTCTGCGGCCTGCCCAGTTGGCACCGTTGGGAAGAATTGCTGCAACACTGTCACATCCTGGTGCTGCAACGCCCGGATGCCGACGTCGAGCCGCCGGATGCCTTGCGCAACCTGCTGGCCGCACGTTCGGTCAGTGATCCGCAGGCCCTTGAAGGGCCTGCCGGGAATATTGCATTCGTCTGGCAGACGCCGCTTGCGGTGTCAGCCACGCAGATCCGACAGCTGCTGGCCAGCGGCAAGTCGGTGCGGTTTCTGGTGCCGGACGCAGTACTGGCCTACATCGATGCGCACAACCTTTACCGTGCGCCGAACTGAGGGTGCTGAGAAGCGCCTCATACTATTGAGTTGAATGAGTTTTATATGACCAAGCAAAAACACAACGTCAGCGCCGAAGAGCTGGTCGAACTGACCAAGTCCGCCCTGGAAGACGTCAAGGCCCAGGACATCCAGGTTATCGACGTAAAAGAAAAGCACAGCCTGACCGACTACATGATCATCGCCACCGGTACCTCCAACCGCCAGATCAGCGCGATGCTGGAAAAGGTCCGTGAGCAGGTCAAGGCCAAGGGCGTGCAGCCGTTGGGCGAAGAAGGCAAGGGCGACAGCGACTGGGTACTGCTGGACCTGAATGATGTCATCGTCCACATGATGACTGCCGCTGCCCGTCAGTTCTACGACCTTGAGCGTCTGTGGATGGGTGCCGAGCAGAGCCGTGCCGCCGATGGCAAGCACCACAGCCCGGAAAACACCCACGACTTTGCAGACAAGCTGAAAGATCGGGAATAAGGAAGGCTCGTGCGTCTGCGTCTGATCGCGGTCGGCTCGCGCATGCCCAAGTGGGTCGAGGACGGTTGGCATGAATATGCCAAGCGCCTGCCCGCGGAGCTGTCGCTGGAGCTGGTGGAAATACCGCTCAATACCCGGGGCAAGAATGCCGACGTCGCCCGCCTGATCCGTCAGGAGGGTGAGGCCATGCTTGCCAAGGTCCAGCCAGGGGAACGGATTGTCACCCTGGAGGTCCATGGCAAGCCCTGGAGTACCGAGCAACTGGCGGTCGAGCTGGACCGCTGGCGGCTGGATTCGCGTACCGTCAACTTCATGGTCGGCGGCCCCGAAGGGCTGGCGCCGGAAGTCTGTGCGCGGGCCGAGCAGCGCTGGTCGCTGTCGCCGCTGACACTGCCCCACCCGTTGGTAAGGATACTGATCGGCGAACAGCTGTACCGCGCCTGGACCGTATTGTCCGGGCACCCCTACCACAAATAAGCCTTAAGCCTTTTCAATGTCGCAGCCGATTCGCCTCAAGGATCACGAGAAAGACGCCCGTCTGGTGCGTAGCCGCGTCGTGGTCGGTGCAGTGGCGATCGTCCTGCTGATTTGCGTGTTGATCGCCCGCCTGTATTACCTGCAGGTGATCCAGTACGACTATCACTCGACCCTGTCGGAAAATAACCGGGTGCATGTGCAGCCGATTCCGCCGACTCGCGGGCTGATCTTCGACCGCAACGGGGTGATCGTCGCCGATAACCGGCCAAGCTTCAGCCTGACCATGACCCGTGAGCGCTCCGGCGACTGGCAGCAGGTACTCGATGTGATCGTCGAGGTGCTCGAGCTGACCCCGGACGACCGCACCCTGTTTGAAAAGCGCATGCGCCAGGGCCGCCGGCCGTTCGAGCCGGTGCCGATCCTGTTCGAATTGACCGAAGAGCAGATCGCCCGGGTTGCGGTAAACCAGTTCCGCCTGCCCGGCGTCGAGGTGGTCGCCCAACTGGTGCGCCATTACCCGCAGGGAGCGCACTTTGCTCACTCGGTCGGTTATGTCGGGCGGATCAACGAGAAAGAGCTGAAGACCCTCGACCCGGTCAACTACAGCGGCACCCACCATATCGGCAAGACCGGCATCGAGCGCTTCTACGAGCCGGAACTGCACGGCCAGGTGGGTTACGAAGAGGTTGAGACCAACGCCCGTGGCCGGGTATTGCGGGTGCTCAAGCGCACCGACCCGATCCCCGGCAAAGACATCGTCCTGAGCCTCGACATCAAGCTGCAGGAAGCTGCCGAGGCCGCGCTGGGCGGGCGCCGCGGCGCCATTGTCGCACTCGACCCAAATACCGGCGAAGTACTGGCGATGGTCAGCCAGCCAAGCTTTGACCCCAACCCGTTCGTCACCGGCATCAGCTTCAAGGCCTATGCCGAGCTGCGCGATTCGATCGACCGACCGCTGTTCAACCGCGTGCTGCGTGGCCTGTACCCGCCGGGTTCGACCATCAAGCCGGCAGTGGCCATCGCCGGCCTCGACAGTGGCGTGGTCACCGCCAGCAGCCGGGTGTTCGACCCGGGCTTCTACCAACTGCCCAACTATGACCACAAGTACCGCAACTGGAACCGCAGCGGCGACGGCTGGGTCGACCTCGACCTGGCGATCATGCGCTCCAACGACACCTACTTCTACGACCTGGCGCACAAGATGGGCATCGACCGTCTGTCCAGCTACATGAACAAGTTCGGCCTCGGGCAGAAAGTCTCCCTCGACATGTTCGAGGAGTCCGCCGGCCTGATGCCGACTCGCGAATGGAAGCGCGCCACCCGCCGCCAGGCCTGGTTCCCGGGCGAGACGCTGATCCTCGGTATCGGCCAGGGCTACATGCAGACCACGCCGCTGCAGATGGCCCAGGCCATCGCCCTGATCGCCAGCAAGGGCAAGTGGAACCGTCCGCACCTGGCCAAGACCATCGAAGGCCAGCCACCGGTGGACGAGAACCCGATGGAAGACATCGTCTTGCGTGACAAGTCCGACTGGGCCAGGGTCACCCATGGCATGGAGCAGGTGATGCACAACGCCCGCGGTACCGCCCGCGCCGCCGCCGCCGGTGCCCAGTACCGGATTGCCGGCAAGAGTGGTACCGCCCAGGTGGTAGCGATCAAGCAGGGCGAGAAGTACGACCGCAACAAGGTTCAGGAACGCCACCGCGACCACGCCCTGTTCGTCGGCTTCGCCCCGGCAGAGAACCCGAAGATCGTGGTTTCGGTGATGATCGAAAACGGCGAAGCGGGTGGCCGCGTCGCGGCGCCGGTGATGCGTCAGGTAATGGACGCCTGGTTGCTCGACGAGCATGGCCGGCTCAAATCCGAGTTCGCTCCCGCCACCGTCGTTCAGGAATCGGCCCAGTGAAGAACAATTTCGATCGCATGCTTTCCAGCGAGGACGTAATGCGTCGTCGCGCAAGCTTCCTGCAGCGCATCCATGTCGACGGCCCGTTGCTGATCCTGCTGCTGACCCTGGCTGCCGGCAGCCTGTTCGTGCTCTATTCGGCCAGCGGCAAGAACTGGGACCTGCTGCTCAAGCAAGCCAGTTCGTTCGGCATCGGCCTGGTGTCGATGTTCGTCATTGCCCAGCTCGAACCACGTTTCATGGCGCGCTGGGTGCCCCTTGCCTATGTGGTCGGGGTGATCCTGCTGGTGGTGGTCGACGTTATGGGCCACAACGCCATGGGCGCCACGCGCTGGATCAACATTCCCGGGGTGATCCGCTTCCAGCCCTCGGAGTTCATGAAGATCATCATGCCGGCGACCATCGCCTGGTACCTGGCCAAGCGCTCGCTGCCGCCGCATTTGAAGCACGTGGTGATCAGCCTGATCCTGATCGGCCTGCCGTTCATCCTCATCGTGCGCCAGCCAGACCTGGGTACCGCCTTGCTGATCCTCGCCTCCGGCGCCTTCGTGCTGTTCATGGGCGGCCTGCGCTGGCGCTGGATCCTCAGCGTGGTGGCGGCGGCAGTGCCGGTGGCGGTGGCGATGTGGTTCTTCGTCATGCACGACTACCAGAAACAGCGGGTACTGACCTTTCTCGACCCGGAAAGCGATCCGCTGGGCACCGGCTGGAACATCATCCAGTCGAAAGCGGCGATCGGCTCGGGCGGGGTGTTCGGCAAGGGCTGGCTGCTGGGCACCCAGTCGCACCTGGACTTTCTCCCGGAAAGCCACACCGACTTCATCATCGCCGTGCTTGGCGAGGAGTTCGGCCTGGTCGGCATCTGCGCGCTGCTTTTGATCTACCTGCTGCTGATCGGCCGCGGCCTGGTGATTACCGCCCAGGCCCAGACGCTCTACGGCAAGTTGCTGGCCGGCAGCCTGACCATGACCTTCTTTGTTTATGTGTTCGTCAATATCGGTATGGTCAGCGGCTTGTTGCCCGTGGTGGGGGTGCCGCTGCCCTTCATTAGTTATGGCGGAACTTCGTTGGTGACGCTGCTGTCAGCGTTTGGGGTTTTAATGTCGATCCATACGCATCGCAAATGGATTGCGCAGGTTTGAATAAGGTGAAGAATTACATGCAAGCAATGCGTGGCTGGGCGGCTCGTTGTGCGCCCTGGGTCGGCTTTGTAGGTTTGCTCGGCGGAGCGCAAGGCGCTGCTGCCGGCGACTACGACGGCTCGCCCCAGGTAGCCGAGTTCGTCGGCGAAATGACCCGCGACTACGGTTTTGCCGGTGAGCAACTAATGGGGGTGTTTCGCGAGGTTCAGCGCAAGCAGTCGATCCTTGACGCGATCTCGCGCCCGGCTGAACGGGTAAAACCCTGGAAAGACTACCGGCCAATGTTCCTCACCGACGCCCGGGTCGCCCGCGGCGTCGACTTCTGGCGCCAGCATGAGGCCACCCTGGCCCGCGCCGAACAGGAATACGGCGTGCCGGCCCAGGTGATCGTCTCGATCATCGGCGTTGAAACCTTCTTTGGCCGCAACACCGGCAATTACCGGGTGATTGATGCGCTGTCGACCCTGGGCTTCGATTATCCGCCGCGTGCCGAATTCTTCCGCAAGGAGCTGCGCGAGTACCTGTTGCTGGCCCGTGAAGAGCAGGTTGACCCACTGACCCTCAAGGGCTCCTACGCCGGGGCCATGGGCTTGCCGCAGTTTATGCCGAGCAGCTTTCGCGCCTACGCCGTGGATTTTGACGGCGACGGCCACATCAATATCTGGAACAACCCGGACGATGCCATCGGCAGCGTTGCCAGCTACTTCAAGCGTCATGGCTGGGTAGCCGGCGAACAGGTGGTCAGCCGCGCCACGGTGCGTGGCGAACGCGTCGACGAAGGCCTGAGCCCGGGCATCGACGCGGTCAAGACGGTCGGTGAGTTGCGGGCACTGGGCTGGTCGAGTCATGATGCGCTGCGCGATGATCTGCCGGTCACCGCCTTCCGGCTCGAAGGTGACAACGGCCCGGAATACTGGCTGGGCCTGAAAAACTTCTACGCGATCACTCGCTATAACCGCAGCGTGATGTATGCCATGGCAGTGCATCAGCTCTCGGACCTGCTGGTTCAAGCACGGGGCGCCAAGTAATGCGCGTAATGTTCTCCGCTACATCGCTGAAACTGCTGGGTTGCGCGGCCCTGGGCCTGGTGCTGGTGAGCTGTTCGAGCAGCCGCCCGAGCACCTCCACCCAGGGTAATGCCAATGTCGTGCGGGCCAAGCCCGGCCTGGACATCAACCGGGCCCACAAGGACGGCGCGCCCTGGTGGGACGTCGACGTCTCGAAGATCCCCGACGCGACCCCGACTGTGCACACCGGCAACTACAAGGCCAACCCCTACACCGTGCTGGGCAAGACCTACTTCCCGATCCCCGACTCGCGCAACTACCGCGCCGAGGGCACGGCATCCTGGTACGGCACCAAGTTCCACGGCCAGAACACCGCCAACGGCGAGGTCTATGACCTCTACGGTATGAGCGCGGCGCACAAGACCCTGCCGCTGCCGGCCTACGTCAAGGTTACCAACCTCGACAACCAGCGCAGCGTGATCCTGCGGGTCAACGACCGCGGGCCGTTCTATTCCGACCGCATCATCGACCTGTCGTACGCGGCGGCGAAGAAGCTCGGCTATGCCGAGACCGGCACCGCGCGGGTGCGCGTCGAAGGCATCGACCCGAAACAATGGTGGGCCCAGCGCGGCCAGCCGGCGCCGATGGTCCTCGACCAGCCGCAAGTGGCCCAGACCCAGGCGCTGCCGGCCAGCACCGGCACGGTCGAGCAATGGACGCCACCGCCGCAGCAGCACGCCGCTGCGGTCGTACCCCTGCAAGTCGCCAGCAACAACACGATGGCCAGCAATGGTCTTTACTTGCAGGTCGGCGCTTTTGCCAACCCCGATGCCGCCGAACTGCTGCGCTCCAAGCTCAGCAGCATGGTCAGCGCACCGGTGTTCATCAGTTCGATCGTGCGCAACCAGCAGACCCTGCACCGGGTCCGCCTGGGGCCGATCAACAGCCAGGGTGAAGCCCAGCAGATGCAGGACAGCGTGCGCCTGGCCAATCTGGGGCAGCCCAAAGTCGTCACGGCAGACTGATCGGGGGGACTGATCGGTTTGTCATGCAGCCGGGCGCAGCCGCCATGTACAATGGCGGTTTTGCCCGTCAGGCCATGCGCCTGTAAACGTTTTGCCCATGAGGGCATGAGCCCATTAGCCATTTCGAGAGACGGATGAACATAACCAGCTTTGCCAAACGCCTTTGCCTGCTTGTACCGCTGATGATTGCCCCCGCCGCCTTCGCGGCAGAGCAAATGATGCCGTCGCCGCCGCAACTGGCTGCCAAGTCCTACGTGCTCATGGAAGCCTCCAGCGGCAACATCCTGGTCGAGAACAATGGTGACCAGCGTCTGCCTCCGGCGAGCCTGACCAAGCTGATGACCGCCTACATCGCGACCCTGGATATCCGCCGCGGGCAGATCGGCGAAAACGACCCGGTCACCGTCAGCGAAAACGCCTGGCGCACCGGCGGTTCGCGGATGTTCATCAAGGTCGGCACCCAGGTCAGCGTCAGCGACCTGCTGCACGGCATCATCATCCAGTCGGGTAACGACGCCAGCGTCGCCCTCGCCGAGCACATCGCCGGCAGCGAAGACGCCTTCGCCGACATGATGAACAAGACCGCCGGCGACCTGGGCATGAGCAACAGCCACTTCATGAACCCGACCGGCCTGCCGAACCCCGAGCACTACTCGTCGGCCCACGACATGGCAGTGCTGGCGCGCGCGATCATCCACGAAGACCCGGCTCACTATGCGATCTACTCGCAGAAAGAGTTCTTCTGGAACAACATCAAGCAGCCTAACCGCAACCTGCTGCTGTGGCGCGACAAGACCGTCGACGGCCTGAAAACCGGCCACACCGACGAAGCCGGCTACTGCATGGTGTCTTCGGCAGTACGTGACGGCATGCGCCTGATCGCCGTGGTCTTCGGTACCAACAGCGAGCAATCGCGTGCGGCCGAAACCCAGAAGCTGCTGACCTACGGCTTCCGCTTCTTCGAAACCCAGACCTTCTACCAGAAGGGTACCGAGCTTGCCCAGGCACCGGTCTGGAAGGGCGCAACCAATCAGGTCAAAGCCGGTCTCGCCGAAGACCTGACCATGACTTTGCCTAAAGGCCAATTGAAAAAGCTGGCCGCAAGCATGACCATGAACCCGCAATTGATCGCTCCGATCAACAAAGGTGACGTGATCGGTAAAGTGGAAGTCAAACTGGATGACAAGGTTGTCCACAGTGCCGACCTGATCGCGCTGGATGGCGTTGAGGAAGGTGGTTTCTTCCGTCGTGTGTGGGATAGCATTCGGCTATTCTTCTACGGGTTGTTCAACTGATATCGTGACCTGCCACGCCCCCGCCACTCATGCGGGGGCGTTGTTGTTGCCACGGCTTACGAGGCCGTTACTGCTATGACCGAAGCTGACAAGTCGCACAAAATCGAATTCCCCTGCGCCGATTACCCGATCAAGGTCATCGGCGACACCGTGGTCAATTTCAAGGACACGGTGATCGAGATCCTCAAGAAGTACGCCACGGTCGACATGAGTACCCTGGCTGAACGTCAGAGCAAGGAAGGCAAGTACACCACGGTGCAACTGCACATCATCGCCACGGGTGAAGACCAGCTGCACGATATCAACAGCGCCCTGCGCGCGACCGGAATCGTGAAAATGGTGCTCTGATGCCCGCGTGTCTCGGCTTTCGCGACCTCGGCCTGCTGCCTTACGAGCCGGTGCTGGAGGCCATGCGTCGGTTTACCGACCAGCGTGGCCCGGGTACCGCGGATGAGGTATGGCTGGTTGAACACCCGGCGGTGTTCACCCAGGGCCAGGCCGGCAAGGCCGAGCATCTGCTGGTACCGGGTGACATCCCGGTGGTGCAGACCGATCGCGGCGGCCAGGTGACCTATCACGGCCCGGGTCAGCTGGTGGCGTACTTGCTGCTGGATGTACGCCGCCTGGGTTTTGGCGTGCGCGATCTGGTCAGCCGCATCGAGCGCTGCCTGATCGAGTTGCTGGCCAGTTACAACGTCGAGGCGGCGGCCAAGGCCGATGCCCCAGGCGTTTATGTCGACGGGGCGAAGATCGCCTCGCTCGGCCTGCGGATTCGCAATGGCTGTTCGTTCCACGGCCTTGCCTTGAACGTGGACATGGACCTGGCGCCATTCCGCCGGATTAACCCCTGCGGGTATGCGGGGCTGGCCATGACCCAGCTGCGCGACCAGGCAGGCTCGATCGAACTCTCTGAGGTAAGGGCAAGGCTGCGCGGGCAGCTGGTCAAGCACCTCGACTATGCTGAGCAGACGACCCTTACGGGCGGAATCTTCTGAATATGACTACTGTTGTGCAAGAACCAGTGCAAAGCGTGACGCCAGCGCCTCGGCCGAAGGTCGAGGCGGGTGTCAAACTGCGTGGCGCGGAAAAAGTCGCGCGTATCCCGGTAAAGATCATCCCCACTGACGAGCTGCCAAAGAAGCCTGACTGGATTCGCGTGCGTATCCCGGTTTCGCCGGAAGTCGACCGCATCAAGCAACTGCTGCGCAAGCACAAGCTGCACAGCGTCTGCGAAGAAGCCTCCTGCCCGAACCTGGGCGAGTGCTTCTCGGGCGGCACCGCGACCTTCATGATCATGGGTGACATCTGCACCCGTCGCTGCCCGTTCTGCGACGTCGGCCATGGCCGGCCGAAGCCCTTGGACGTCGACGAGCCGAAGAACCTCGCCGTGGCCATTGCCGACCTGCGCCTGAAGTACGTGGTGATCACCTCGGTGGACCGCGACGACCTGCGCGACGGTGGTGCCCAGCATTTTGCCGACTGTATCCGTGAGATCCGCGCGCTGTCGCCGGGTGTGCAGCTCGAGACCCTGGTGCCGGACTACCGCGGGCGCATGGATGTGGCCCTGGCGATTACCGCCGAAACCCCGCCGGATGTGTTCAACCACAACCTCGAAACCGTACCGCGCCTGTACAAGGCCGCGCGTCCGGGTTCGGACTACCAGTGGTCGCTGACCTTGCTGCAGAAGTTCAAGGAACTGGTGCCGCACGTACCGACCAAGTCCGGGCTGATGCTGGGCCTTGGCGAAACCGATGAAGAAGTGATCGAAGTGATGCATCGCATGCGCGAGCACAACATCGACATGCTGACCCTCGGCCAGTACCTGCAGCCGTCGCGCAGCCACTTGCCGGTGCAGCGTTTCGTGCACCCGGACACCTTTGCCTGGTTCGCCGAAGAAGGTTACAAGATGGGCTTCAAGAACGTTGCTTCCGGTCCGCTGGTGCGTTCTTCGTACCATGCCGACCAGCAGGCGCATGAGGCCAAGATCAAGCTCTGATCGACAGCCTGGTTGTCTCGATGCCGATGTCTGCTGCAAAGCGACATCGGCATTTTTGTTTGCCGACCTGTCCACACAAGGAGTCGTCTGGATGAACCTTCCCTTCACCCATCAGGCCGATGTGCTGTCTCACGCCCAGCCGTTGCCCATGGCCTTGCCCGCTGGCGGGCTGATCGCAATCATCGCCCCGGCAGGTCCCGCCCAGGTCGATACGCTCAAGGTCAACCAGTGGTTCGAGGCGCGCGGCTATCGCTGCCGGATCTACCCGGGAGTTACCGCCGCCGAGGGTTATCTGGCCGGTAGCGATGCGCAGCGCCTGCAGGACCTGCACAGTGCATTTGCTGCTAAGGATGTCGATGCCATCATCTGCCTGCGCGGTGGCTACGGCAGTATGCGCCTACTGGAAAACATCGATTTCGACTTGCTGCGCCGGCATCCCAAGCCGTTGGTCGGCTACAGCGACATTACCGCGCTGCACACGGCGATTGCCCGTCATGCCGGGTTTGTGTCTTTCCATGGTGCCATGCTCAAGTCGGAGCTGCTGGGCAACAAGCAGGAGCCGACACTCTCTTCGCTGTTCGAGCAGCTGCGCGGCCAGCTGGGCGCCGGTGACCGTCTTGAGCACCCTCAGGCCTGGCCATTGACCACCATCCTGCCAGGCACTGCCAGCGGGCCTTTACTGGGGGGTAATCTGTCGTTGTTGTGCGCGACCCTGGGCACCCCGGCAGAACTCCACTGTGATGGCGGTATTCTGTTTATCGAAGACGTCAACGAGCCGCTGTACCGGGTCGACCGCCTGCTGACGCAATTGCGTCTGGCGGGCAAGCTCGAAGGGATTCGTGGCGTGCTGGTCGGGGATTTTGCCGGGATTGCACTAGAGGCGCTGGCGCCCTTGCTGCGCCAGTTCTTTGCACCGCTGCAGGTGCCGGTGCTGGCCGGCTGGCGCAGTGGTCATTGCGACCCGAACCTGACGTTGCCGATGGGGGCCAGGGTGTGCCTGGATGCCGATGGCAAGTGTTTGCGACTGGAGCAGGATTTGTTTGAGCGCCATCGCGGAGCAGGTCAGAGTGACCTGCCCCGCGAGGTGCTTCAGCGCTGACGCAAGCTATCGAGCAGCTTGTGCGTCGGATAGCCATCAGCCGGCCAGCCCAGCGCCTGCTGGGCGCTGCGGATGGCCTTGCGGGTGTTGGCGCCGATGATACCGTCGGCGGCGCCGGCGTCGTAGTTGCGGGCACTGAGCAGGGTCTGCAGCTCGACACGCTCGCTGCGGCTCAGTGGCAGGTCATCCTTGGGCCATGAGCCGGCAATGTAGCCCGAGCCATCGAAGCGCTGGCCGAGCAGGCCGACGGCCATGGCGTAGGACGACGAGTTGTTGTACTTGAGGATCGCGCGGAAGTTGTCCAGTACCAGGAATGCCGGGCCGCGATAACCGGCCGGCAACAGCAGGGCGGCGGACAGCTGCTCGCTGCCGGCTGGCAAACGTACGCCGGCGGGCAGTTTCAGGCCCATCTGCAGCCATTCCGATACCGGCTTGCGCTGGCTGCCATCGGCCAGCCAGTAGTCGAAGCCAGGCGCCAGCTGCACCTCAAAACCCCAGGGTTCGCCGCGTTTCCAGCCGGAGCTCTGCAGGTAATGCGCAGTCGAGGCCAGGGCGTCAGCCGAGCTGTTCCAGATATCCCGGCGGCCGTCGCCGTCAAAATCCACGGCATGGGTGTTGTAGGTGGTGGGGATGAACTGGGTCTGGCCCATGGCCCCGGCCCACGAGCCCTTCATGGCGTCGGGCTGGATATCACCGTTTTGCAGGATTTGCAGCGCCGCGATCAACTGCGCCTGGGCGAATGCCGGGCGGCGGCCTTCATAGGCCAGGGTGGCGAGAGAGCGGATAACCGATTTGTTGCCCTGGAACTGGCCAAAGTTGCTCTCCATTCCCCACACCGACACCAGCACATTGCGGTCGACGCCGTAGCGTTGTTCGATCTGGCTCAGCAACTCGGCATGTTTTTCCAGCAGGCCTTTGCCGTTGCGTACCCGCAGTGGCGACAGCGCACCATCGAGGTACTCCCATACCGGCCGGGTAAACTCAGGCTGGCTGCGGTCGGCCTTGATCACGTCCATGTCGGGTGTGACACCGAGGAATGCGCGGTCGAAGGTGCTGGCATTGATACCCGCTTGCAGGGCTTGCTGGCGGAATCCCGCCTGCCATTGGGCGAAGCTTTGCAGCGGCTGGATCTCGCTGAGCGTGTCGACGGCAGGGGTGGGCAGGGTGACGACTGGAGCCGGTTGGGCAGGGGCCAGCGGCAGCGCATCGGCGGCGGTGGGTTTCTCCGCGCAGGCGACAAGCAGGATGAGGCTGGAGGCGGCAATCAGCTGGCGAGGTTGCCAGCGACGGGAAAGACAAAGGGGCATGCACAGGTCCAGGTATTTCAGGTCAGGTGCCGACCATACCATGCCTGCCGGATTCTTGCCTTTATGCGGCCAAAAAGTAAGAAGCCTCCCAATCTCTCGATTGGAAGGCTTCGCGGCGGTAGCTGCCTTTGCCTTTGCCGGCGCGTTCCTGGCGGCTGCGGAACAAGGGCTGGGCGACGATGGATTTGGCCTTGTTGGGCCCGGGCTTTGCGGGTTTTTTGCTCATGACAGGGAGTCCTGCAGGGTGGGTGTGGGGCGCAATATAGGTGTGAAGTTATCGCGGGGCAAGCCCGCTCCCACACAAATCGGTAGGAGCGGGCTTGCCCCGCGATACATTTCACTCCGCCGGCAAAGCCAGGCGCTGCCCCGCCATCAACAACGACAGGCGCGCCAGGCTGGTCCACGGCGAACCCTGGGCCTGGCCCTTGATCTGCGCATCGATGCGCTGGGCATCCTGCAGCAACTGGCTCCAGCGCTGCGCCGAATGGCGTTGCAGGGCTTTGCTCATCAGCGGCTTGCGCTTGTCCCAGACCGGCGGCCGGGCCTGGCTGAAGGCCTTGTCCAGCGGCACGCCCTGGCTGAACTGCTGGGCAAGCCCGGCCAGCAGGCGCAGTTCCCGGGCCAGGGCCCAGAGAATCACCGGTGGCTCGACCCCTTCGCCGCGCAAGCCCTCAAGCATGCGCAAAGCATGGGCTGCCTCGCCATTGAGGATCGCATCGACCAGGCCGAACACATCGAAACGGGCACTGTCGGCTACTGCCGCCTGGACCGTTTCAACCGTGATCTGATTGCCTTCGGCCAGCAGCTTGAGCTTCTCGATCTCCTGGGCTGCTGCCAGCAGGTTGCCTTCAACCCGGGCGGCGATCAGGTCAACCGCGTCGCGCTGGGCGCTCAGCCCGGCCTGGGACAGGCGCTGGCTGATCCATTGCGGCAACTGGTGGCTGTCTACCGGCCAGATCTGCACGAACTGGACGTGCTGGCCTTCGATCAAGGCCTTGCCCCACTTGGTCTTCTGCGCACTGCCATCGAGCTTGGGCAGGCTGATCAGCAGCAGGTTGTCTTCGGCAGGCTTGGCGCAGTACTCGATCAGTGCTGCCGCGCCCTTGTCGCCAGGCTTGCCGGAGGGCAGGCGCAGCTCGAGCAGGCGGCGCTGGGCGAACAGCGACAGGCTGGCCCCGGCCTGGAGCAGGGTGCCCCAGTCGAAGTTGGCGTCGGCGCTGAACACCTGGCGTTCATCGAAGCCTTGCTGGCGCGCCGCGGCACGCACGGCGTCGGCCGCTTCCTGGCACAGCAGCGGGTCATCGCCGCTGATCACGTAAACCGGCGCGAGGCTGCCTTGCAGGTGTTTGTTGAGCTGGGCGGGAGTGAGTTTCATGATGGCAGACGGGGCACCGAAGTGCCCCGTTCAGTCTCAGTTGCGCGGCAGTTGCAGCGGCGACTGCTGAGGCGTTTCGTCCTGGGCACGGCGGGCAGCTTCCAGGGCGTCGGCTTCGGCTTGCGCGCGTTCGTCAGCCTTTTGTTGCAGGCCTTCAAGCTGGCTCGGGGTCAGCAGTTGCAGGCGTACGAGCATGTTCTGCACCAGGTCGCGGCGCATTTCCTTGCGGGTCTGGTTGGCTTCCTGGTCGGAACCGGTGATGTTGTTGCCGTCATGCACGTAGATCTTGCGCACTTCGAGCTTGTCGTTGAGCAGGTTGGTGTCGTTGTGACCTTCGATGCTGTAGCTCAGCACGGTGGTCAGTTCGTACTCGGCCGAGCGCCCGGAACCGGCGTAGGTTGCCGCACGCTGGGACTCTTGTTCGTTGGTCAGCACCAGCTTGTAAGGCGCGCCGGCGTGGACATTGACGCCGTTGCTTTGCAATGCCTGGCGCAACTGCAGCACGGTATCGCCGTAGGCGTTACGCGCGCTCAGGTCCAGTTCCTTGATCGCCAGTTCCGTGTTGCCGGTACCGCGCAGCTGGAAACCGCAGGCGCTGAGCATAACGGCCAGGCCCATTACCAGCAGATTGCGTTTGATCATGTTGTAGCTCCCTTGTGGGCCGATTCTGTGCGCCGGCCCGCGCTGTGGCGGGCCGGCTTTTCCTGTCAGTTGGCGACGATGTTGACCAGCTTGCCCGGTACCACGATGACCTTGCGGATGCTCAGGCCTTCGGTGAAGCGCAGCACGTTCTCGTTGCTGCGCGCGGCGGCTTCGACTTCTTCACGGCTGGCGGCGGCCGGCATTTCGATCTGGCCACGCAGCTTGCCGTTGACCTGGATGACCAGGACGATGCTGTCCTGGACCAGGGCGCCCTCGTCCAGTACCGGCCAGGCCGCATCGATCACTGCGTCCTGGTGGCCCAGGCGCTGCCACAGCTCGTGGCTGATGTGCGGGGTAATCGGCGCCAGCAGCAAGGTTACAGCTTCCAGGCCTTCCTGCAGCAGGGCGCGGTCCTGTTCGCTGGCTTGCGGGGCTTTCTCCAGTACGTTCATCACGGTCATCACCTGGGCGATGGCGGTGTTGAACTTGTGGTGCTGGCCGACATCGGTGCTGGCCTGCTTGATGGCTGCGTGGATGGCGCGGCGGATCACTTTTTGCCCGTCATCGAGGCTGGCGACATCCAGCTTGCCCGGCAGGCCCTGGGCCACGTGGGCCTGGGCCAGGCGCCAGACGCGGCGCAGGAAGCGGTTGGCACCTTCGACACCGGAGTCGGACCATTCCAGGCTCATGTCCGGCGGCGAGGCGAACATCATGAACAGGCGGCAGGTGTCGGCGCCGTAGGCTTCGATCATCGCCTGCGGGTCAACGCCGTTGTTCTTGGACTTGGACATCTTCTCGGTGCCGCCGATCTCGACCGGCAGGCCGTCGGTTTTCAGCGTGGCGCCGATGATCTTGGCCTTGGCGTCGCGCTCGATCTCGACGTCGGCCGGGTTGAACCAGTCCTTGCCGCCGTTGCTGGCAACGCGGTAGTAGGTTTCGGCAACGACCATGCCCTGGGTCAGCAGGTTCTTGAACGGCTCGTTGGAGGTGACCAGGCCTTCGTCGCGCATCAGCTTGTGGAAGAAGCGCGCGTACAGCAGGTGCAGGATCGCGTGTTCGATACCGCCGATGTACTGGTCGACCGGCAGCCAGTGGTTGGCTGCTTTCGGGTCGACCATGCCGCCTTCGTAGTTTGGCGAGGCGTAGCGGGCGAAGTACCACGACGACTCGACGAAGGTGTCCATGGTGTCGGTTTCACGCTTCGCCGCGGTGCCGCATTTCGGACAGCTGCACTCGTAGAACTCGGGCATGCGCGCCAGCGGCGAGCCGGCGCCATCGGGCACGACGTTTTCTGGCAGGATGACCGGCAGTTGCTCTTCCGGTACCGGCACATCGCCACAGGACGGGCAGTGGATAATCGGGATCGGGCAGCCCCAGTAGCGCTGGCGGCTGATGCCCCAGTCGCGCAGGCGGAACTGGGTGCGGGATTTGCCCAGCTCTTTCTTGATCAGCGCCACTTCGATGGCGTCGAACGCGCCGGCGAAGTCCAGGCCGTCGAATTCGCCGGAATTGATCAGCTGGCCGTGCTCGCCATAGGCGGCCAGCCACTCGTTGCCGACTTCATCGCCGGCACTGGTGCGCACCACGGCCTTCACTGGCAGGTTGTACTTGTGGGCGAACTCGAAATCGCGCTCGTCGTGTGCCGGTACCGCCATTACTGCGCCATCGCCGTAGTGCATCAGCACGTAGTTGGCGACCCACACCGGCAACTTCTCGCCGGTCAGCGGGTGCTCGACGAACAGCGAGGTGGCCAGGCCCTTTTTCTCCTGGGTGGCGATGTCGGCTTCAGCGACGCTGCCGCTCTTGCATTCATCGATGAAGGCTTGCAGCTCGGGGTTGCCCTGGGCGGCCTGGGTGGCCAGCGGGTGCTCGGCGGCAACGGCCACGTAGGTGGCGCCCATCAGGGTGTCCGGACGGGTGGTGAAGACTTTCAGCACCCCGGCGTGGCCGATGCTGGCCTGGTCGTAGGGGAACTGCACTTCCATGCCGCGGGACTTGCCGATCCAGTTGCGCTGCATGGTCTTGACCTGCTCAGGCCAGCCCGGCAACTCGTCGAGGCTTTCCAGCAGCTCGTCGGCGTAGTCGGTGATCTTGAAGTAGTACATCGGGATTTCGCGCTTCTCGATCAGCGCGCCCGAACGCCAGCCGCGACCGTCGATGACCTGCTCGTTGGCGAGCACGGTCTGGTCGGCCGGGTCCCAGTTCACGGTACCGTTCTTGCGGTAGATCACGCCTTTTTCGAACAGGCGGGTGAACAGCCACTGTTCCCAGCGGTAGTAGTCCGGCTTGCAAGTGGTGACTTCACGCGACCAGTCGAATGCCAGGCCCAGGCTCTTGAGCTGGGTCTTCATGTAGTCGATGTTTTCGTAGGTCCACTTGGCCGGGGCGACGTTGTTCTTCATCGCGGCGTTTTCCGCCGGCATGCCGAAGGCGTCCCAGCCCATTGGCTGCAGGACGTTCTTGCCGAGCATGCGCTGGTAACGGGCGATCACGTCACCGATGGTGTAGTTGCGCACGTGGCCCATATGTAGCTTGCCGCTTGGGTACGGGAACATCGATAGGCAGTAGTACGTGTCCTTGCCTGGCTGTTCACTGACTTCAAAAGACTTTCGCTCATCCCAGTAAGACTGGGCGGCGGCTTCGATTTCGCGGGGCTGATAGAGTTCGTGCATGGCTACTTTGCGCTGAGAAATGGGAGACCTTATCCAGGCAGCGATCAAACCGCTGCATCGGCAATCCGGTGTCAAGTATGGTGAACGCCCTAGCATACATGACCCCTGTCCACCGAGGGAAACCCTGATTGCACCGCCTTTGGCGCGGCGGGCCGTTGGTCGCGGCGTCCGGCTGCTTTTGCGAGTAACGCTAAGCTCATGTGTGGGGGGAGATATATTTATCTTCAATGAGGTGAACGGATGGGAGAGTCGCAGCAACAAGTAACCAAACCGGAGCTTTACGAACGGCTGATCGATCGTCTGGGCCTGGCCCTCGAGGTCGCCAGAACCTCCGTTCGATTACGCGATGAAGTGCCTGCTGAATTGGAGTTGCGTGGTTTGAGCCGCGCTGAATTCGAAGTGATCAAGGCCTATCTGGAATCCCTTCCGGAGGGCGGGCATGGACGCGTCGGCGCATTGCCACACGTGGAGACGCCACCTGCGGCCAGAGTTGTCTGGCTCAAGGACAAGCGCTCCGCTACCACAGCGAAGTCCAGGACGCTGCATTTCAAGTAGCTGTTCGGGTTTTTCCGGCGCAAGGCGGAGTGCGCCACTGCAGCAAAAACTTCCCGGAGCGGCACCTGACTATTGTTGCCAGGTGCCGTTCCTCTTAGGCTGCGCACCTCCAAGGAGGTGTCCTGTGCCCATTCGCTATCTCATCAAACAAATGATCATGCCGCCCGGCATCCTGTTTCTTTTGCTGATTGCTGCCTGGTGGCTACGCAATTCCTGGCCGCGGCTGTCGACCCTGTGCTTTGTCCTGGGCCTGGGCGGCTTGTGGCTGATGAGCCTGCCGATCGTGGTGGAGCAGGCTGCCCGGCAACTGGAAAGCGAGCCGGCACTGGCCCGCAGCCAGTGGGTGGGGCTTGCGCAACAGGCCGATGCCATCGTCATCCTCGGGGCCGGGCGCGAGCGCGGCGACCCTGCCTGGGACTCGCAGGACCAGCCCACGGGCGTGGCCATGGAGCGCATGCGTTACGCCGCGCAGCTGGCCAAGGCCTCGGGGTTGCCAGTATTGACCAGCGGCGGTCTGCATTACGGTACGCCGCCCAGCGAAGCACAGCTGATGGCCGACTCGTTGCAACGCGATCTGGGCGTGAGCGTACGCTGGAAGGAAGAACGCAGCCGTACCACCTGGGAAAACGCGCAGATGAGTGCCGAGTTGTTGCAGCCTCTGGGGATCAAGCGCGTAGTGGTGGTGACCCAGGCCTGGCACATGCAGCGTTCACGCTGGAGCTTCGAGCAGGCGGGGTTTGTCGTGGTGCCGGCACCGGTGGGCTTTCTGGGTCGTGACCATGCCCGGCCCTTCGGTGGCTGGCTGCCGGAAGGCAAGTCGTTGTGGCAGAGCGGCCAACTGCTCAATGAGGCAGTCGGCCTGCTCGGCTACAAGCTGTTCTACTAGACGGTCTTGGCGATCCGGCTGGCCAGCAGGGCCCAGCCCAGCAGCAGCGCGCAGAGAATCACCAATGGCCAGGAGCGCCACTGCAGGTACGGGGTGAGTTGCTGCATCGGCACCACTTCGCCATAGAGGATGCCACGCTCGAACTGCGGGATCTGTGCGGTGATGCGCCCGAACGGGTCGATCAGGCCGGTGACACCGTTGTTGGTGGCGCGGATCATCCAGCGGCCGGCTTCCAGGGCGCGCATCTGCGCCATTTGCAGATGCTGCAGGGGGCCGATCGAGGTGCCGAACCAGGTGTCGTTGCTGATGGTCAGGAGGATATCGCTGCGGGCCGCCAGGCTTGCGGCAAACTCCGGATAAACCACTTCGTAGCAGATGTACGGCGCGATTTGATAGCCCTTGGCCTGCAACAGTGGCTGATCGGCCGGGCCACGGGCGAAGTCCGACATTGGCAGGTCAAAGAAGGCGATCAGGCCACGGAGCATGTCCTGCAGCGGCACGTACTCGCCAAATGGCACCAGTTTTTGCTTGAGGTAGGTGCCATCGCCTTCGCCGGTGACAGTGATGCCGTTGTAATAGCGGCGTTGCTCGTGCACCACTTCACGTACCGGAACCCCGGTGATCAAGGCGGTATTACGCTCGGCGGCGAAGTTGCCCATCATGTCCAGGTAGCCCTGGGCCTGGTCCTTGAGGATCGGCACCGCGGTTTCCGGCCACACCAGCAGGTCGACCGGCTTGGAACTGAAGCTCATGTCGCGGTACAGGGCCAGTTGAGCGTTGACGTGTTCGGGGTTCCACTTCATTTCTTGCTCGACGTTGCCTTGCAGCGCAGCAACGGTCAGCGGCTTGCCCGCCGGGCTGGTCCAGGCATGGTTTTTCAGCGCCAGGCCGATGGCCCAGGGCGCCAGCAGCAAGACCACGGCCACTGCCAGAAACGACGTGCGCGCGCGCAGGCGTGGCAGGTTGCACAGCAGCGCCGCGCACAGCGCCAGGCAGAACGAGATCAGCCACATGCCGCCCAGCGGCGCCAGGCCCGACAGCGGGCCGTCGAGCTGGCTGTAACCGGAGTACAGCCAGGGGAAACCGGTAAGGAACCAGCCGCGGAACGCCTCCTGGCCGACCCATAAGGCGGCGAAGCACAGAGCATCGGCCAACGGCGCCTCGTTGCGCCGTAGCCAGCGCGCCCAGAGCCAGGCGGGCAGGGCGAAGAACCAGGCAATGGCGGCAAAGAACGCCAGCAACAGCCCGGTGGCCAGCAGCGGCGTGGCGCCGCCGTAGGTATTGATGCTGACGTAGATCCAGCTGGTGCCGGCGGCGTACAGGCCAAAGCCGAAGCACCAGCCGCGGCCCAGGGCCTGGCGCGGGCTGAGCTCGCGCAGGCCGAGGTAGAACAGGCCGGCCGCAAGCAATGCCAGCGGCCAGATGTCGAACGGCGCCAGGGCCAGGGTGGTGATTGCACCGGCCGCCACGGCCAGCAGGTTACCGGGCCAGCCGGGGCGGGTGATCCAGCGCATGGTTGTCCTTAACGGGTGATAGGGGTCAGACGCAGCAGGTGAATCCGGCGGCTGTCGGCGTTGAGAATACGGAAACGGTACGGGCCGATCTCGGTGGTCTCGTTACGCTTGGGCAGGTGGCCGAAGGCGCTCATCACCAGGCCGCCGACGGTGTCGAACTCGTCGTCGGAGAACTGGCTGTCGAAGAACTCGTTGAAGTTCTCGATCGGCGTCAGCGCCTTGATCAGGAAGTCGCCGCTGGGCAGCGGCTTGATGTAGCTGTCTTCCTCGACGTCATGCTCGTCTTCGATGTCGCCGACGATTTGCTCGAGGACGTCTTCGATGGTCACCAGGCCCGCCACGCCGCCGTACTCGTCGATGACGATGGCCATGTGGTTGTGGTTGGCGCGAAACTCGCGCAGCAGCACGTTCAGGCGCTTGGACTCGGGCACGAAGGTGGCCGGGCGCAGCAGGTCCTTGATGTTGACGCTGTCGCCGTTCTCCTTGAGGATCAACGGCAGCAGGTCTTTGGCCAGCAGCACGCCGAGCACGTCATCGTGGCTTTCGCCGACCACCGGGTAGCGCGAGTGGGCGGCGTCGATCACCGCCGGCAGGAACTCACGCGGCGACTGGGTCGCCTTGATGCTCATCATCTGCGAGCGCGGCACCATGATGTCGCGCACCTGCAGGTCGGCGACCTGGATGGCGCCCTCGACAATGGTCAGCGCCTCGCTGTCGAGCAGCTTGTTCTGATGGGCTTCGCGCAGCAGCTCAAGCAGCTCCTGACGGTTTTTCGGCTCGTGGGCAAAAGCCTGGGTCAGTTTGCCCAGCCAGGACTTTTGCCCGTTGCTCGATCGATCTTCGCTCATGGCGGTTACTCGTGATCCTTTGCAGATATCAGTGTTGAATTGTCGTCGTGTTCGTCGTCGGCGTACGGGTCCGGATGACCCAGTTCAGCAAGCAACGTTCGTTCCAGTGCTTCCATTTCCTCGGCCTCATCGTCGTCGATGTGGTCGTAGCCCAGCAGGTGCAGGCAGCCATGGATGACCAGGTGCGCCCAGTGGGCCTCGAGCGCCTTGCCCTGTTCGACAGCCTCGCGTTCGACCACGGCGATGCAGATCACCAGGTCGCCGAGCAGCGGAATGTCGAGCAACTCGTCAGGCACATCGGCCGGGAACGACAGCACGTTGGTGGCGTAGTCTTTGTGCCGCCAGGTGTGATTCAGTTCGCGGCCTTCGGCTTCATCGACCAGACGGATGGTCATTTCCGAGTCGGCCGTGCGCTGGCGCAGGGCCAGCTCGCACCATTGGCGGAATTGATCTTCGGTCGGGTGGTTCGCATCGCTTGCCAGCTGCAGATCGAGCTCAAGCATCGCGGTGTTTGCCTTCGGTCGGGTTCTGCTGCTGGCTGTCGAAGCGCTCGTAGGCCTCGACAATGCGCTGCACCAACGGGTGGCGGACCACGTCCTTGGGCTGGAAGTGCGTAAAGCTGATGCCCGGCACGCCCTTGAGCACCTCGATGACATGGGCCAGGCCCGACTTGGTGCCACGCGGCAGGTCGACCTGGGTGATGTCACCGGTGATCACCGCGGTGGAACCGAACCCAATGCGGGTGAGGAACATCTTCATCTGCTCGACCGTGGTGTTCTGGCTTTCGTCGAGGATGATGAAGCTGTTGTTCAGGGTGCGCCCGCGCATGTAGGCCAGCGGCGCGATCTCGATCACCTGGCGTTCGATCAGCTTGGCCACGTGTTCAAAGCCGAGCATCTCGTACAGCGCGTCATACAGCGGGCGCAGGTACGGGTCGATCTTCTGTGCCAGGTCGCCGGGCAGGAAGCCGAGTTTTTCACCCGCTTCGACCGCCGGACGCACCAGCAGGATGCGTCGCACCTGTTCACGCTCCAGGGCATCAACCGCGCAGGCCACGGCCAGGTAGGTCTTGCCGGTACCGGCCGGGCCGATGCCGAAGTTGATGTCGTTGCCGAGGATTTCCTTCACGTAGCGCTGCTGGTTCAGCCCGCGCGGACGAATCATGCCCTTGCGCGTGCGCAAGGAAACACTGACTTCGTTGACGGCCGGGTTCTCCAGCTCTTCGACGGCCGATTCCTGCAGGTACAGGTGGACCATTTCCGGCGACAGCTCGGTGGCCTTGGCCTCGCGATAGAGGCGGCGCAGCAGTTGCTCGGCAGAGGAGGTGTGCTTGGGTTCGCCGATCAGTTCAAACTGATTGCCGCGGTTGCGGATTTCGATGGCCAGGCGCTGTTCGATCAGGCGCAAATGCTCGTCGAACTGCCCGCACAGGTTGGCGAAGCGATGGGCCTCGAAAGGCTCGAGGATGAAACGATGTGGTTCGATAGGTGCGTTCAAGGTCGTTTTTCAGCCGCCCAACGGCAAAGGATATGGTCTCAAGGATAACCCTAGCCGCTGCAGGGCGAAAGCGCTGAAACGATCAAGGGTCGCCGGGCCTGTAACCAGGCCCGGCAGGACAGCTCAGTGGGCCAGCGAGCCGAACAGCGAGTGTGGGCGCGCGTCGTCGATATGGATATCGACGAACTGGCCGATCAGCTTGGGATTGTCGCAGCGAAAGTTGACGATACGATTATTCTCGGTACGCCCCTGCAACTGGCCAGGATCGCGGCGCGAGTAGTCGGTGACCAGAATGCGCTGGACCGTACCGACCATTTGTCGGCTGATCTCGAAGCCCTGGGTGTCGAGGCGGTGCTGCAGGGCCTTGAGGCGCTCTTTTTTCAGTTCTTCCGGGGTTTCGTCCGGCAAGTCCGAGGCCGGGGTGCCCGGGCGCTGGCTGTAGACGAACGAGTAGGAAAAATCGAAACCGACGTCGGCCACCAGCTTCATGGTCTGCTCGAAGTCTTTCTCGGTTTCGCCGGGGAAGCCGACAATGAAGTCCGAGCTGATGCAGATGCCCGGTACCGCCGCCTTGAGCTTGCGCAGCTTGGACTTGTACTCGAGGACGGTGTGGTTGCGCTTCATCGCCGCCAGCACCCGGTCGGAGCCCGATTGCACCGGCAGGTGCAGGTGCTTGACCAGCTCCGGCACCTCGGCGTGGGCCTGGATCAGGCTGTCGGAAAATTCCAGCGGGTGCGAGGTGGTGTAGCGGATGCGCTCGATGCCATCGACGGCGGCGACCACGCGGATCAGCTCGGCAAGGTCGGCAAGGCGGCCGTCGTGGGTCTGGCCGCGGTAGCCGTTGACGTTCTGCCCCAGCAGGGTGACTTCACGCACGCCGTTCTCGGCCAGGTGGATGACCTCGGCCAGCACGTCGTCGAACGGCCGGCTGACTTCCTCGCCGCGGGTGTAGGGCACCACGCAGAAGGTGCAGTACTTGCTGCAGCCTTCCATCACTGAGACATAGGCGGTGGGGCCGTCGATGCGTGGCTCGGGCAGGTGGTCGAATTTTTCGATCTCCGGGAACGACACATCGACCTGCGGCAGGCGCGTGGTGCGTGCGGCGTCGATCATCTCCGGCAGGCGGTGCAGGGTCTGCGGGCCGAAGACCACGTCGACATAGGGCGCGCGCTTGCGGATCGACTCGCCTTCCTGGCTGGCCACGCAGCCGCCGACGGCGATGACCATGTCCGGTTTGAGGTCCTTGAGTTCACGCCAGCGGCCCAGCTGGGAGTACACCCGGTCCTGGGCACGCTCGCGGATCGAGCAGGTGTTGAGCAGGATGACGTCGGCGTCTTCGGCGCGGGCCGTGACTTCAAGGGCTTGATGTTCACCCAGCAGATCGACCATGCGCGAGCTGTCGTACTCGTTCATCTGGCAACCGTGGGTTTCGATGTAAAGCTTCTTGGCCATGGGAGATCATCTGGTAATTCGAAGAACCGCACATTATAAGGGGCCGGCGCCGTGGATCCTAGCGTTGTCGGCCCGGTGCCTATGTTATAGTTTGCGACTTCTTTACCACCCTTGATTGTCCCCGCCCAAAATGACCAAACGCGAAGCTCCGATCTACAAAGTGATCTTTCTCAACCAGGGCCAGGTGTACGAGATGTACGCCAAACAGATCTACCAAAGCGATCTGTGGGGCTTCCTTGAGGTCGAGGAGTTTGTCTTTGGCGAGCGCACCCAGGTGGTGGTCGACCCGAGCGAAGAAAAGCTCAAGGCCCAGTTCGAAGGCGTGGTGCGCAGCTTTGTGCCGATGCATTCGATCGTGCGTATCGACGAGGTGGAGCGTCTGGGCACGCCGAAGATCAGCGAAGCACGCGGTACTGGCAATGTAATGCCATTCCCGATGCCAATGCCGGAAAAGTAAGCGGGGATCAGGGCAGCGGCGAGAAGGGCGTGCGGCCTTCGGCGGTCTGCAGCTCCAGCAGGTACTTGCGGAAAATCTGCCCCAGTACCTGGGTGGCGACTTCCAGTTCATCGCGGGGCATCTTCGCAGACACCTCGTCGGCCATGTCCAGGGCATCTTCGGCGCCGTTGACCGCCGCCATCTTCAGCACGATGTAGGCCTGCACATTGTTGGCCGCCACACCTTCACCCTTGTAGAACATGCTGCCCAGGCGGTATTGCGCCTCGGCGTGGCCTTGCAGCGAGGCTTGCTCGAAGTAGCTCAGGGCCTGGTTGAGGTCGCGCGGGGTGTTGGTGCCCTCGTAGTAGAACTCACCCAACTCGTACTGGGCCTGGGCATCCCCGGACTTTGCCGCGTCCTGGCAGGCGGCGAGGGCTTGCGGCAGGTCTTCGGGCTGGGAATCGAGGGTGCAGCGGCCCGTTGCCGGAATCAGCAACGAGTTACCGCCTGCCGTGGCCAGCAGGGGCTGAAGAAGCAACAGGCAGCCCAGGGCGAGGGCGCGGCCGGTGCGGTTCATGGGGATCGACATACCTCTGCAAAGCTGCGGCCAAAGTGTCTGGTGGCACATTATGGGATAAGCAGCGCCTACCTTACAAAGTCTTTACTCGATTTTCTGCTTTGCAAGGCCCCATCGCGGGGCAATCGTGCGCCTGCAGGCGCACGATTGCCCCGCGATGGTCCACTGAATTACAGCTTGGCAAACGCCTTCTCAGCCGCATCCAGGGTGATCTGCAGCTCGGTGTCACCGTGGGCGATCGAGGTAAAGCCGGCTTCGAAGGCGCTTGGCGCCAGGTACACGCCACCTTCGAGCATCAGGTGGAAGAAGCGCTTGAAGCGCTCGGCATCGCTGGCCATGACGTCATCGAAAGTAACGATATCGTCGGCGCCACTGAAGTACAGGCCGAACATGCCACCGGCCTGGGTGGTGACGAACGGGATGCCAGCAGCATCGGCGCGCTGTTGCAGGCCATCGAGCAGGCGGCTGGTGAAGGCGCTCAGCTCGTCATGAAAGCCCGGGCGGCTGATCAGCTTGAGGGTGGTCAGGCCGGCGGCCATGGCCAGCGGGTTGCCCGACAGGGTGCCGGCCTGGTAGACCGGGCCCAGCGGCGCGATCTGTTCCATGATCTTGCGCTTGCCGCCGAAGCAGCCCACCGGCATGCCGCCGCCGACGATCTTGCCGAAGGTCGACAGGTCCGGGGTAACGCCGTAGTGCGCCTGGGCGCCACCCAGGGCGACGCGAAAACCGGTCATCACTTCGTCGAAAATCAGCACCACGCCGTGCTTGTCGCACAGTGTGCGCAGGCCTTCGAGGAAGCCCGGCGCCGGCGGTACGCAGTTCATGTTGCCGGCTACCGGCTCGACGATGATGCAGGCAACCTCCTGGCCGACTTCGGCGAGCATCTTCTCGACCGCGTCGATGTCGTTGAAC
Organism: Pseudomonas sp. B21-035; assembly: GCF_024748945.1. Classification (NCBI taxonomy): domain Bacteria; kingdom Pseudomonadati; phylum Pseudomonadota; class Gammaproteobacteria; order Pseudomonadales; family Pseudomonadaceae; genus Pseudomonas; species Pseudomonas sp. B21-035. The sequence goes on along the minus strand of NZ_CP087179.1, from coordinate 5,108,759 downwards.
GGCAGGGTCAGGGTGTGTTTGGCAAAGGCTGCCGGCACGCCGGCCGAGCTTGGCACGCCCTGGGTCAACAGGCCGGAGCCGGCTTTGACCAGCAGGCTGTCGGAGTGGCCGTGGTAGCAGCCTTCGAACTTGATGATGCTGTCGCGGCCGGTGTAGCCACGGGCCAGACGGATGGCGCTCATGGTCGCTTCGGTGCCGGAGCTGACCATGCGGACCATTTCCATCGAGGGCACGATCGAGCAGACCAGGTCAGCCATTTCGGTTTCCATGGCGGTTGGCGCGCCGTAAGACAAGCCGTGTTCCAGCTGCTTGCGCACCGAGTCGAGCACGTCCGGGTGGCTGTGGCCAAGGATCATCGGGCCCCAGGAACCAACGTAGTCGACGTAGCGTTTGTCATCTTCATCGGTGACATAGGCGCCAGCGGCATGCTTGAAGAACAGTGGCGTGCCGCCAACGCTCTTGAACGCCCGCACCGGCGAGTTGACGCCACCGGGGATGTGTTTCTGGGCGTTGGCAAACAGGGTTTCGGAACGAGACATGATGGGCTCTCTCAATCAGGCAGAAGCGAACAGGGCGTTGAAGGCGCGTGCACGGCGGGTGACTTCCTGCGTGCTGTCGGCGCCGAACAGGCCGTGAATCACCGCCAGCAGGTCGGCGCCGTGGGCGACCAGCGGGGCGGCGTTGTCGAGGGTGATGCCGCCGATCACGCAGATCGGCAGCTTGATGCGGGTGCGCGCTTGTTCCAGCAAGGCGATGTCGGCGGCGGGCACGCCCGGCTTGGTCACCGAGTTGAAGAAGCGGCCAAAGGCGACGTAGCTGGCGCCTTCGCGGGCGGCCTGTTCGGCCAGCTCAAGCTGGGCATGGCAGGTCGAGCCGATGATCGCTTCGCGGCCGAGCAGGGTGCGCGCTGGCGTCAGCGGGCCATCGGTCTGGCCCAGGTGCACACCGACACCCAGGCGCGCGGCCAGCTCGGCATCGTCGTTGATGATCAGTTGGGTCTTGTAGCGTGCGCAAAGCTCGGCCAGGGCTTCGGCTTCGCGCAGCCGACGGGACTCGTCCTGGCTTTTGTCACGGTACTGCAGCAAGGTCACGCCGCCTTCAAGCGCCGCTTCGACATAGGGCAGGAACTTGCCGGCCAGCAACTGGCTGTCAGTGATGGCATACAGGCCGCGTAACTTCATGGTGTAGACCTCAAGCGAAGATCAGGAACAGAAATCCAGGGGCAGGCGGCGCGGCACGTACTGGCCTTTGCCCAGTTGCTCGGCGTCGCGCAGGGTCCGCCAGGTGTAGTCCAGGGCCGAACGCACCGCGCTTTGCAGTTGCTCGCCAAGGGCCAGGCGGCCGGCCAGGGCGCTGGCCAGGGTGCAGCCGGAACCGTGGTAGCTGCCGGGCAGGCGCTGGCAGGTCCAGGTATGACGCTGGCCGTCGCGGCTGTACAGGCGGTTGTGGATTTCGTGTTCGTCACCGTGACCGCCGGTGATCAGCAGGTGTCTGACAAACGGCAGGAGTTTTTCGGCGCATTCATCGGCGCTGCCGTCGGGCAGCTCGGCCAGGATGCGCGCTTCGGGAAGGTTGGGGGTAGCAATGGTTGCCAGCGGCAGCAGGCGTTCGCGCATGGCGTAGCCGACTTCATCCTTGCCCAGGCGGCCACCGCCGCCAGCGCGCAGGACCGGGTCGCAGACCAGCGGCAGGTGCGGGTGGGCACTGAGCAGTTCGACCACGGTATCGACCATTTCGGTCGAGCCGAGCATGCCCAGCTTGACCGCCGCTACGGTCGAATCGGCAAGCACGGCATTGGCCTGGGCCAGTACCCACTCGCGGTCGAGGACACGGAAGTCAGTGACATTGACGGTATCCTGAACGGTCAGGGCGGTCACGGCCGGAGCGGCATGACAGCCTTGCGCAATCAGGGCTTCGATATCTGCCTGCAAGCCGGCACCGCCACTGGGGTCGTGGCCGGAGAGACAGAGGACAACGGGGCGGGAGCTGTAGGTATTCATGGTGCGCGAGCTTATCACCAAACGCTTTTGCTGGGTCCGCCCCGGCGCCGGGGATTTTTCAACGGGCGTTTGAACTGTACTTGTGAAATCGCTGAAAGTGGCGTTCTAGAGCCTTCGGCGTAAAGTTTTCAGTGGCATCTGGCAGGCTCGGAAAGCTATGCTAGAGTGCTCGAATAAACCGATAACGGTTACTGCCGGATTGCATCGCCTCAAACGGACAGGAGGCTACGCGACGCGACCGGGACAGGCCATGCTGGGGCTGTATGCGCTATTTGCTGATTGTTGTGCTGGGCTGGTTGCCGTTACTGGCCCCGGCGGTCGATTTCGACGACTCCACCCGCAGCTTGCCGCTGGGGCAAGTGATGCAAGTGTTCGAAGACCGCGATGGCAATGCCAGCATTGCGCAGGTCAGTGCGCCCTCGTTCGCCGAGCATTTTCGCCCGCACCGGGCCGAGGTCCTCAACGCCGGTTACTCCACCTCGGTGTTCTGGCTGAAAGTCCAGCTGCGCTACACCGCCTTGCCCTCGGCTGCGCCCCGCGCTTGGTTGCTGGAACTGGCCTACCCGCCGCTCGATCACCTGGAACTCTACCTGGCCGACGCCAGCGGCACCTTCCACCTGGCCCAGCGCACCGGCGACGCCTTGCCCTATGCCAGCCGGCAGATCAAACAGAACAACTACCTGTTCGAATTACCGTTCACCCCCGGCCAGACCACCACCGCTTATTTGCGCCTGCACAGCGAAGGTTCGGTGCAAGCGCCGCTGACCCTGTGGTCGGCCCAGGCTTACCTCGAAGCACAGCCCACCCGCTTGTACGTGTTGGGCCTGATCTACGGCGTATTGCTGGGGATGCTGGTGTACAACCTGTTCATCTACCTGAGCGTACGCGACACCAGTTACCTGTATTACATCCTCTACATCGCCTCGTTCGGCCTGTACCAGGTGTCGGTCAACGGCGCTGGCGTGGCGTATTTCTGGCCGGACAGTCCCTGGTGGGCGAACGCCGCCACGCCGATGTTCATCGGCGCGGCAGGTTTGTTCGGTTGCCAGTTTGCCCGCAGTTTCCTGCAATTGAGCAATCACAGCCGTGTCTTCGATGCAGTGCTCAAGGTGCTGATGGGCTGCGGCGCGCTGGTCATGCTGTTGTCGCTGACCAGCAGCTACGGTGTTGCCCTGCGCCTGGCCACCGCTTTGGCCCTGCTGTTTACCGTGTGCATTTTCGCCGCCGGGATTTTCGCCTGGCGCCGCGGTTTGCGCGTGGCCCGCTACTTCATCATCGCCTGGTCGGCATTCTTGCTCGGCGGCCTGGTCAACACCCTGATGGTGCTGGGTTATCTGCCGAACGTGTTCCTGACCATGTATGCCAGCCAGATCGGTTCGGCGCTGGAGGTCGGCCTGTTGTCCCTGGCCCTGGCCGACCGCATCAACAGCATGCGCGACGAGCAGGCCCGGACCCTGCGCGAAACCGGCCGCACCCTGGAACAGCTGAACATCGAGCTGGCCAACAGCAACCGTCTCAAGGACCAGTTCCTGGCTACCGTCACCCACGAACTGCGCACGCCGATGAACGGTGTGATCGGTTCGCTGGAACTGATGCAGACCATGTCGCTGGACGGCGAGCTGGCCCAGTACCAGCACACCGCAAGCTCCGCGGCCCAGGACATGATGGGCATGGTCGATGACATCCTCATCCTCACCGAACTGCAGGCCGGCCGCCTCAGCGCGCAAAATGCAGCGTTCAGCCTGCGCTCGCTGCTGCAGGAAGTGCGTGCCGAATACGCCGCGCCGGCCATGGCCAAGGGCTTGTACCTGAGCCTGGATATCCCGGCGGAGCTGCCTGACGTACTGATCGGCGATCGACACAAGCTGGCCATGTGCCTGGGTTACCTGATGGACAACGGCATCAAATTCACCCACCAGGGTGGAGTCATGTTGCAGGCCCGCGGCACACGGCTGGGGCCGGACCTGTTGGGCCTGAGCATCAGTGTCAGCGACAGCGGCATCGGTTTTGACTGCCTGGACGAAGCCACGCTGTACCAGCGCTTCTTCCAGGTCGACGGTTCGATGACCCGTGAATACGGCGGCTTGGGCATTGGCCTGGCGATTTGCCGGCAGCTGGTCGAGTTGATCGGTGCACGCCTGCAGCACGAATCCAACCCGGGCCTGGGCAGCCGTTTCGAGCTGAACCTGAGCGTGCCCTTGAGCCCGCCCCAGGCGCAGTTGGGCATGCCTCGGCCAGGGTTAAACCACGGCTAGTTAGGCGTTTTTGTCACTTTGACAGGGGGGCAGGGCGTGATTCACTGAAAATTCAGTCACGCCAGGATCCAGGAGGCCCCTCGATGAACCTGCACCAGTACGCTGAAACCCATGAGGTCACCAACCAGCCACCGTCCCTGGACGGGGCCAACCTGTACCGCATCGACCTGCCACTGCAGGAATGGTCGCGGCGCTACGGGGCGGGTTGGGCGCAGGAGCGCATCGACGCGTACGGTGCCCTGGCCGGCGGGCCGCTGATGGCCGCAGGCTTTCTGGCCAACCAGAACAAGCCGCAGTTCAGCAGCCATGACCGTTATGGCCATCGCATCGACCTGGTGGAGTTCCATCCGGCCTATCATGAACTGATGCGCACGGCCATCGAGCATGGCCTGCCGTCCTTGCCGTGGACCGACCCGCGTGAAGGCGCGCATGTCGCCCGCGCCTCGATGACCTACCTGCACAGCCAGGCCGAAGCCGGCAGTGGTTGCCCGCTAACCATGACCTTTGCCGCGGTGCCGGCGCTCAAGCTGCAACCTGAGCTGGCCGAGTACTGGCTGCCGAAAGTGCTGGCCACCAAATACGACCCGCGCAATGTCGGCGATCGCCACAAGGCCGGCGTGACCCTGGGCATGGCCATGACCGAGAAGCAGGGCGGCACCGATGTGCGTGCCAACACCACCCGCGCCTATCCGGTGGGAGCACCCGGCCCGGGCCAGGCCTATGAGCTGGTCGGGCATAAATGGTTCTGTTCGGCGCCGATGTGTGATGCCTTCCTGACCCTGGCGCAGACTGACAAGGGCTTGAGCTGCTTCCTGCTGCCGCGCCACCGCCCGGATGACAGCCGCAACCAGTTCTATATCCAGCGCCTGAAGAACAAGCTCGGCAACTGCTCCAACGCCTCCAGCGAGGTCGAGTTCCGTGGTGCCCTGGCCTGGATGATCGGCGAAGAAGGCCGCGGCGTGCCGACCATCATCGAGATGGTGGCCATGACCCGCTTCGACTGCATGGTCGGCTCCAGCGCCCTGATGCGTCAGGCCCTGACCCAGGCTGCCCATCATTGTGCCCATCGCCAGGTCGGCGGGCGCTTGCTGGCCGAGCAGCCATTGATGCAGAACGTGTTGGCCGATCTGGCCCTGGAAAGCGAAGCGGCGCTGGCCCTGAGCCTGCGCATGGGCCGTGCCCTCGACCAGCCGGATGATCCGCACCAGGCGCGTTTTGCCCGCTTGATTACCGCCGTGGGCAAGTACTGGATCTGCAAGCGTGCGCCGGCAATGATCAACGAAGCGGCCGAATGCATGGGCGGCGCCGGTTATGTCGAAGACAGCATCCTGCCGCGGCTGTACCGCGAAGCGCCGGTCAACTCGACCTGGGAAGGTTCGGGCAATGTCCAGTGTCTGGACGTGTTGCGCGCACTGTCCAAGGAGCCAGGTGTGCTCGACACGTTGTTCGCCGAGCTCGGTGATGGCCACGGCGACCCGCGCCTGGCCGCACATATCGGTAACCTCAAGGCGGCCTTTGCCGACACCGCGGACATCCAGTACCGCGCCCGCCAGCTCACCGAAGACATCGCCGTCGGCCTGCAGGCCAAGCTGCTGCTCGAAGCCGGTAACGCCGCGGTCAGCGATGCCTTTATTGCCAGCCGCCTGGGCGGCAATGGCCGGGTGTATGGCGTACTGCCCCGTGGTGTCGACGTCGCCGCGCTGGTGCAACGCTCGACCCCGAACTGGCCGCTCTAACGTGCGTGCCTTTGCCGCCGGATATAGGCAAGATGGGCGTATGCATGTCAGACAGGAAGTACATTGTGAGCCGTACTGATGAAGCCTTCGTTGTCGTAGAAACCGCCGAGCAGGCCGTCGATCGCCTCGCCGCCCTGCACGAACAAGCCACCGCGGCCCTGAGCCAGGCGCTCAAGCGCTACCTCAAGGACCGTACCGAGCCGGATGCCGAGGAGCGCGCACTGTTCCGCTACCCCGAGCTGCGCCTGACCTACCAGTACCATGGCGAAGTGCCGGCGATCACCCGCGCCTATGCCAAGGTCCAGTTGCCGGGCACCTACAGCGTGACCGTGACCCAGCCGGCGGCGTTCCGGGGTTACCTGCTGGAGCAATTGAAGCCGCTGATGCGCGACTTCACCGTCACGGTTGAAGTGGGCGTCAGCCAGCAGAACATTCCTTACCCCTATGTGGTCGAGCAGGGCGATGAGCTGGCCGGTACGGGCATTACGGCTGCGGCGCTGGCGCGGGTGTTCCCCAGCACCGATCTTTCTGCCGCCACCGACGGCATCGCTGACGGCCTGTACGACTGGGCCAACGTCGACCCGTTGCCGCTGGCGCTGTTCGACGCCGCGCGGGTGGATTTTTCCCTGCGCCGCCTGGTGCATTACACCGGCAGCGACTGGCGCCATGTGCAGCCGTGGATCCTGCTGACCAACTACCACCGCTATGTCGACCAGTTCATCAGCCACGGCCTTGAGCGGTTGCGTGACGACCCGCGTTTCGTACGCATGGTCCTGCCCGGCAACGTGATCATCGAAAAGGCCATGGACAACGGTGAAGCCCAGGCCCTGGTTGCCGGAGTGGTGTGGCACCGCTACCAGATGCCGGCCTACCACCTGATCGCCGCTGATGGCGACGGCATCACCCTGGTCAACATCGGCGTCGGCCCGTCCAACGCCAAGAACATCACCGACCACCTGGCGGTACTGCGCCCGCATTGCTGGCTGATGATCGGCCACTGTGGCGGCCTGCGCCAATCGCAGACCATCGGCGACTACGTGCTGGCCCACGCCTACATGCGCCGCGACGGGATTCTCGACCGGGTAGTACCGCCGAACATTCCGATTCCGGCCCTGGCCGAAGTGCAACTGGCCCTGCAGGAAGCGGCGGCGCAGGTGACCGGCGAGCGTGGCGACGAGCTGAAAAAGCGCCTGCGCACCGGCACCGTGCTGACCTACGACGACCGTAACTGGGAGTTGCGCTGGGCGCAGGAACGGCCGTTGATCAACCTGTCGCGGGCGGTGGCGGTGGACATGGAAAGCGGCACCATCGCCGCCCAGGGCTATCGTCTGCGGGTACCCTACGGCACTTTGCTGTGCGTCTCCGACAAACCGCTGCACAGCGAAATTAAACTGCCGGGAGCGGCCAATGCCTTCTACAACCGGGCGGTCAGCCAGCACCTGAAGATCGGCATCGCTGCCCTCGACCTGCTGCGTACCGAGCTCAACTCGCTGCACTCGCGTAAACTGCGCAGTTTTGACGAGCCGCCGTTCCGCTGAGGCCCCATGTCGTTACCCCCACGCTCCAAGCCGCGGCGCCCCGCGGCCAAACCCGCCGGCCCGCGTCGCCACGCCAAGGCGCCGCCGGCCGAGCCGCGGTTGATCCTGTTCAACAAGCCCTTTGACGTGCTGACCCAGTTCAGCGACGGCGAAGGGCGCGCGACCCTCAAGGACTTCATCGCCATCCCCGGCATCTACCCGGCTGGGCGCCTGGACCGTGACAGCGAGGGCCTGCTGCTGTTGACCAACGACGGCCAGTTGCAGGCGCGGATCGCCGACCCCAGGCACAAGCTGGCGAAAACCTATTGGGTACAGGTAGAAGGGGAGCCGAGCGAGGAGCAACTGCAGCGTTTGCGCGATGGCGTCGAGCTCAACGACGGCCCGACCTTGCCGGCCCAGGCCCGTCAGCTCGACGAGCCCGAACTGTGGCCACGCAACCCGCCGGTACGCTTTCGCAAAAGCGTACCGACAAGCTGGCTGGAGCTGGTCATCAAGGAAGGGCGCAACCGTCAGGTGCGGCGCATGACCGCTGCCGTCGGCTTGCCGACCCTGCGCCTGGTGCGCGTGCGGATCGGCGACTGGAGCCTGGATGGCCTCGATCAGGGCCAGTGGCGGGAAGTCCCGGCCAGGCTTTAGACGCCTTCGATGAAGCCGATCACCACGCTTTTGATGATGAAGGCGAGGATGCCCAGGCCCAGCACGAAAAACAGGATGAAGGTGCCGAACTTGCCGGCCTTGGATTTTTTCGCCAGGTCCCAGACGATAAAACCCATGAAACCAATCAGGATGGTGACCAGGATGGTCATCATCCATTCTTCGAACAACGCAGGATCCATCGATACTCTCCGGCAGGTTGAGGCGCGCGATTATACGCCGCCGTTGCCAGCCTGACTAACGCAGGTGCGTGAGCGGCAGTTCGGTGCTGGCCAGTACCTGGTTGAGAACAAAGCTGGAGCGCACGCTGGTCACGCCTTCGATACGGGTCAGGTGGCCGAGCAGCAACTGCTGGTAATGGTCCATGTCGGGCACCACGACTTTCAGTTGGTAGTCGGCATCCATCCCGGTCACCAGGCTGCATTCGAGCACCTGCGGCAGGCTGCGGATCGCCGCCTCGAAGGTCTCGAAGCGCTCGGGAGTGTGCCGGTCCATGCCGATCAGCACATAGGCGGTCAGGCTCAGGCCGAGCTTCTTGCGGTCGAGCAGGGCGACCTGGCGGGCAATATAACCGTCGTCTTCCAGTTGCTTGACCCGACGCGAGCAGGGCGAAGGTGACAGGCCGATGCGCTCGGCCAGTTCCTGGTTGGAGATACGCGCATCGCGCTGCAATTCGGCAAGAATGCTCAGGTCATAACGGTCGAGCTTGCTCATGGGATTGGCCTTTTCTGTTTCGATTGCGTCGAATTATCAATCTGTAGGCAAAAATTGCGCAAGTGATATTTAAATGAGCAATCTTCGCAATCCTCTGCCGCTGCCATCGCCGTATTCTTATCACCAGAATCACTGCCCGGACATCAGTCCAGTGCGGCGGGCCGAATCAGGCCAGCTGCGGCCAGCAACCCCACCAGGTTGTGCTCGGCCCCCGGGCTACACACTGTCCACAAGACGGCGTGAGGTGAGCCGGTGTCACAAGCGCCGAGCACGGACAAAATTCTCAAAGGGAGACCCCAGGGTCTCCCTTTTTTATTACTCAAATTTCATCTGGCGGCCGATAACCCCTGGCAGACGGCCTGATAGAGTAATCACAGGCCCCTTGTTATCGGTCCGAGAGGAAAGTATGAAGTCGCGTGTCTGGCGTATGGCGGGTGTGGGTGTGCTGTGCATGAGTGTCAATCTGCCGCTGCTGGCTGAGGGGCGGGGAGCTTCACCCCTGCAGTCGCGGCCCGATGAAGTGCGCCAGACCCAGGAGCCACGCACCGGCTATTACCAGGATATCCCGCGGCGCAACGACAACCGCTATTACCACGCCGGTGGCGGCGGGCATGGGAATGGCCACGGCAATGGCTGGGGGCCGGGGCCGCAATACCGCCCGGGGCAAACCATCGAACACTTCCCCGAGCAGTACTGGAAAGTACCCTATCGCGGGCATGACTACTTCTATTCCGGCGGTTACTGGTATCGCCCGCAAGGCCCGCGCTATGTAGTGGTGACTCCGCCCTATGGCGTGCGGGTCAACTACCTGCCCGACTATGCCCAGCAAGTGTGGATAGGCAGTGCGCTGTTCTTTCTGGCGGCAGGGACGTATTACCAGTACCTGGAAGACAGCCGCGAGTATGTGGTGGTCAACCCGCCGGCGGCCAGTACGCCGGCCCGAAGCGGCCCAGGTTATGACGTGATTGCTTATCCCGCGCAGGGCCAGAGCCCGCAGCAGCTTGATCGCGACCGCTACGAATGCCATCGCTGGGCGGTGCAGCAGACCGGTTTTGACCCGGCTGCGGCCAGCTATGCGCCGTCGGCGCAGGTGGCCGATAACTATCGGCGGGCGCAGGGTGCTTGTTTGAGCGGGCGAGGTTATAGCGTCAATTGACCCAGGGCTGCTGCGCAGCCCCTCGCTGGCAAAGAGCAGCCTTGCCAACTGCCTCACATCACCGGATCTGCATGCACCAGCACTTCAGCCTTGGGGTACTTGCTGTTGATCGCCGCCGCTGCCTGGTCACACAAGGCATGGGCCTGGGTCAGCGGCAGGTCCCCGGGCAACTCCAGGTGCAATTGCACGAACCAGTGGCTACCCGACACCCGCGTACGCAAGTCGTGGGCGCCGCGCACCCCCGGCACACTGCAGGCCAGCGCCAGCATCTGATCGCTGATGTCGCCGGGCAGCTCCTGATCCATCAGGATCGAGCTGCTCTCGCGGGCAATCTGCAGGGCGCTCCAGAGGATGTACAGGGCAATGCCCAGGCCGAAGATTGCATCCAGCTGTGGCCAACCAAAGCGCGCCAGCACCAGGGCAACGAGGATGCTGCCGTTGAGCAGCAGGTCAGAGCGGTAATGCAGTGAATCGGCGCGCACCGCTGTCGAGCCGGTGATGCGGATCACCTTGCCCTGCAGCATCAGCAAGGCAATGGTCAGCACCAGCGACAACAGCATCACCGCAATGCCGATGCCGGTGTCACCCAGAGGCTGCGGATTCTGCAGCCGCTCAACCGCCTGCACGCCGATCAGCACCGCGCTGACGCCGATGAACAGCGCCTGGGCCATGCCGGCCATGGCTTCGGCCTTGCCGTGGCCGTAACGGTGGTCGTCATCGGCCGGGCGCAGGGCGTAGTGCACCGCCAGCAGGTTGAGGAACGAGGCGACGCCATCGAGCGCCGAGTCGGTCAACCCGGCCAGCAGGCTGACCGAACCGCTGAGCCACCAGGCCAGCGCCTTGGTCAGGATCAGGATACTGGCCACCGCCAGCGATGCGCGGGTGGCCAGGCGCAGCAGGCGTTGGTGTTCAGCCGAGGGAGTCATGCCGAAGGTGGCTTCCTGTCAGAGATCAAGCAGCGGGCTTGAGGCCGTACATGGCCAGTTGCTCGACACTGCCCTTGTGCTGGATCAGGCGCGGGTCGTTGAGCGGTAGGCGCTGGCCCAGTTCGCTTTCGAGAATAGCCTGCAGCTTGCTGTTGTCGACCTTGCCGTCGGCGCTGATGGCTTCATTGAGTTTTTCAGGCGCGACCTGGGCGGTGGTGCCGCCGGGCAGGTAGATGGCGCCGGTGGCGAAGTCGATGCCGAAAGCGATCAGGCCCGGGATCACATAGAAAAGAATGCCGATGGCGTCGAGGGCAGCGACCACCGGGTCGATCTTGCCTTCGATCTGGCCGCGCCGGTCGGGGAAGAACAGGGTGCCGCAGGCGGTCAGTTGGCTCAGCAGGGTGGCGATCACGACGCCGCCAATGACACGGGAGGGAATACGCATGGAAGTCTCCGGAATGAAGGCGACAAAGATACAGGCAAAGAGCCTGTATCTACAGCTAAGACCATGATAAGGCAGGCTCGGTTCGCCGTTATACTCGGCGGATTGTTTGAGGGCCACCATGAAATCATTACCGATCGATGCCGCACTGCCAGCCTTGCGCGCCGCCTTGAGCCAGCGCCACGAAGCGGTGCTCGAAGCGCCCCCTGGCGCCGGCAAGACCACCCGCGTACCGCTGGCGCTGCTCGATGAGCCGTGGCTGGCCGGGCAGCGCATCCTCATGCTCGAACCTCGGCGCCTGGCGGCGCGGGCGGCGGCCGAACGGCTGGCCAGCGAGTTGGGTGAGCAGGTCGGGCAAACGGTTGGTTACCGCATCCGCCTGGACAGCAAGGTCGGGCCGAACACGCGCATTGAGGTGGTCACCGAAGGGATTCTCACCCGCCGCCTGCAGGCCGATCCGGCGCTGGACGGAGTGGGCCTGCTGATCTTCGACGAATTCCACGAGCGCAGTCTCGATGCTGACCTGGCCCTGGCCCTGAGCCTCAATGGTCGCGAACTGTTGCGTGACGACCCGCCGCTGAAAATCCTGCTGATGTCGGCGACCCTTGAGGGCGAGCGCCTGTCGAGCCTGCTCGACGATGCTCCGGTGGTCAGCAGCGAAGGGCGCATGTACCCGGTGGATATTCGCTGGAGCCGGCCGTTCCAGGCAGGCGAGTTCATCGAGCCGCGGGTGGTCGAGACGGTGCTGCAGGCCATCAGCGACGAGTCGGGCAGCGTGCTGGTGTTCCTGCCGGGGCAGGCGGAGATTCGCCGCGTGCATCAGTCACTGCAGGAGGCCCTGGGCGAGCGCCGCGATATCCTCCTGTGCCCGCTGCATGGCGAGCTCGATCTCAATGCCCAGCGCGCCGCCATCGACACGCCAGCCGCCGGCCTGCGCAAAGTGGTGCTGGCGACCAACATCGCCGAGACCAGCCTGACCATCGACGGTGTGCGCGTGGTGGTCGATGCGGGCCTGGCGCGGGTGCCGCGCTTTGATCCTGGCAGCGGCATGACCCGCCTGGACACCCAGCGCATCTCCCGCGCCAGCGCCACCCAGCGTGCTGGCCGCGCTGGGCGCCTGGAGCCCGGCGTGTGTTATCGCTTGTGGTCCGAAGCCCAGCACGAGCAACTGGCGGCCTATGGCGCGGCCGAAATTCTCCAGGCTGACCTGGCTGGATTGGCCCTGCAACTGTCGCGCTGGGGCGTTACCCCCGAACAACTGCGCTGGCTCGACCAACCGCCTGCGGCCGCCTATGGCCAGGCGCTGGAGCTGTTGCAGCGCCTGGGCGCATTCAAGGCCGACAGCCCGGACAGCCTCAGCGCCCACGGCCAGGCCATGGCCGAACTGCCGGCGCATCCGCGCATCGCCCACCTGCTGCTGCGCGGCCAGGACCTGGGCCTGGCCGACATGGCCTGCGATGTCGCCGCCTTGCTCGGTGAGCGCGACATTCTGCGCGGCGGCGGTGCCGACCTGCATAGCCGCCTGGCCCTGCTCAGCGGCGAAACCCGCGCGGCCAAAGGCGCGCAGGGCGGTGTGCAGCGCGCCCGGCAACTGGCCCGCCAGTACCGCGGTTACCTGCGTGGCAACGCCACTGCAGCCGTCGCCGACCCCGAGCATTCGCGCTGGCTCGGCGCCCTGCTGGCACTGGCTTATCCCGACCGCGTTGCGCAGCAGCGGCGTGCCGGCGGTGCGGAATATCGCCTGGCCAACGGTCGCGCTGCGTTGTTTGGCGAAGCCGATGCCTTGATGAAACATTCGTGGCTGGTGATCGCCGATCTGGGCAGCCGTCAGGGCCAGCGCGAGGAGCGCATTTACCTGGCCGCCGATTTCGACCCGGCACTGTTCGACGGGGTGCTGGCCGAACAGGTGCGCAGCCTGGATATCCTTGACTGGGACGAACGCGAGAACGTTTTGCGTGCCGAGCGTCAGCGCAAGGTCGGCGAGCTGGTGCTCAGCCGCGAGCCTTTGACCGGCCTGGATGAAGACGCCCGCGCCCGGGCCTTGCTGGAACTGGTGCGGCGCAAGGGTCTGGAGTTGCTGTCGTGGACGCCCGAGCTGCGCCAGTGGCAGGCACGGGTGGCGCTGTTGCGCCAGCTCGACCTGGCAAGCCGTGGTGAAAGCGAGTGGCCGGACCTGGGGGATGCCGCGCTGCTGGCGAACCTGTCCGAGTGGTTGCAACCCTACCTGGGCAAGGTCACCCGCCTGAGCCATTTTGCCCAGCTCGACCTCGCGTCGATCTTGCGCAACCTGCTGCCCTGGCCGCTGCCCCAGCGCCTGGATGAGCAGGCGCCGGTGCACCTGAGTGTGCCCTCGGGTTCGAACATTCGCCTGGACTACAGCGAAACCCCGCCGATTCTCGCCGTGCGTCTGCAGGAACTGTTCGGCCTGGCCGAAACTCCGCGCATCGCCCAGGGCCGTCAGCAAGTCCTGCTGCATTTGCTGTCGCCCGCGCGCAGGCCGGTACAGGTGACCCAGGATCTGGCCAACTTCTGGCGCAGTACCTATGCCGAAGTGAAGAAAGACCTCAAAGGGCGCTACCCCAAGCACTATTGGCCGGATGATCCGTTGGTGGCCGAAGCCACGGCGCGGGCCAAGCCGCGCAAGTAGTCACGGCTGCGCCGGCAACAGCAGGCGCGCCGTCACTGGCAGGTGATCGGAAATCTCCAGGGTGTCCTGCTGAATTACCTGTGCCCCCAGACGCTGCAGTTTGGGGCTGTGGAACAGGTAGTCGAGGGTGCGGTCCGGGCCTTGCAGGTTGCGGTCGTTGGGGTAGTGGGTCAGCCAGGCCGCGCGGTCGGCGCCGCTGGCTTCGGCGTTGCTGGGGATCATCGGGTATTTGTCCCAGAGCAGATGCAGGTCGCTGTCGGCAACGTACTGGCCGCGCAGTTCGGCCGGCAGGCGGCGGTACTGGCCGAGCGGCAGCAGGTTGAAGTCGCCGCCGATCAACCACGGCGTGCCTTGGCTTTCCAGCTTGTCGAGCAGGCGCGTCACCTGTTGCACCTGCTGGCGCTGGATATCGCTGCCGGCTTCGAAGGTCGCCAGGCGGGTGTTGAGCACCGCCAGCTGACCGCCATCGCGCAGCGGCAGGTAGCTGGCAACAATCGCCTGCTGCGGTTGCAGCAAGCGCTGCCAGGCATTGCTGGCGTCGACCGGCAATTGCAGGCGCTCGGCCTGCTTGATCGGGTAGCGGCTCAGGGTCGCCAGGCTGCGGCCGACACTGCCGAAGATGTGCCAGTCGGGGACGAAATCGGCTTTCCAGTCGTAGGCCTGCACCGCGCAGGGGTAAATATCCACCAGCCGTTCGCGCAGCAGTGCCAGTTGGTCTTGGTAGCCGCTGGCCTTGGCGTTGTTGTCCAGTTCCTGGAGCAGGACGATGTCCGGCTGCTCGGCGCGGATTACCCGCGCCACTTCATCAAGGTTGAAGGCGAGGTCTTCAGGGGTAGGGCGGGTATCGTCGCCGCGGCCCTGGTCGTACCAGAATACGTAGCGCTTGCCGGCCAGGTACTGCACGTTCCAGGTCATCACCTTGAGCACCTGGCCGGGTACCAGCGCCGCCGTGCTGGCCCGGCAACTGACCGCCAGGCTCTCGCGCGGTTCAGGTTGCCAGCTCAGCTGGCTGGCCAGCAGCCACAGCAGGGCGATCACAACAAGCAGGGTCAGCAGGGCGTTGCGCAGGAGTCGGGTCATCGGCTAACCAGTCAGGACAGCGGTGGCTCTGTCGCCGGTTCGCTGACCAGCATGTACAGGCGGAACATCACTACGGTGCTGAACAGCTGCAAAAAGCCGTTGCCGCTATCCAGAGCCAGTTGCGCCAGCGGCGACGGCTCGGGCACCAGCATCATGCTCAGGCCGTCGATCAGCCACAGCACTGCCATTACGCCGAGGACGCAACTGAAGATGCGCCAGAAGTTGCCGGTGGTCATCTGGAAACTGGTACGCATGGCTTCGATCGGTGGTTGGCCGCGCAATACCAGGGCGTATTCGGCAAACACCAGGTGGATCATCACCCAGATGCCGGGAATGATGAACAGCGCGGCGCCGGCCATGATCAGCAACGAGCTGAGCATCACCATCAGCGCAAACGACGGCCACAGGCGCAAGGCCATGGCCAGCAGGTTGCGCTTGAGCGGGGCGTAGCCGTTGCTGCGGCTGTCGAGGTAGAGGATCAGCGCGGCGCTGTACAGCGGGTAGAACAGCAGGCTGACCAGCATGCCGTAGCCTGGCGAGGCGTCCTTGCCCAGTTGCTGGTACAGCAACTGGGCGCACAGGGCTTCGAGCACCACCAGCGGCAGGCACAACTGGGCAATGCTCAGCAGGTGACGGCGGAAGAAATACAGGGAGTCGCGCAGAACACTAAGCGGATTCATCGGTCGATATCGCATTGAATAAAAGCAGGGCGTCACTTTAGCCCAGGCGCTGGCCAACCTGAAGAAAGTTTAATCCCGGCTTGTGTTGAATCTGGCGCCTCGGCACCCCATTTTACCGGTACCCGTTTTTCCGCTTTTGCAGTGAGGTTGCCCATGAACAGTGAAGAACAAACCCTGATCGACGGCCTGTTCGGTCGGCTCAAGCAGGCCGAAGATCCGGCCGTGCCGCGTGATGCCCAGGCCCAGGCGCGCATTGGCGAGCACCTGCAGCAGCAACCGGCGGCGCCTTACTACATGGCCCAGGCGATCCTGGTGCAGGAAGCGGCGCTCAAGCGCCTGGATGAACAGAACAAGCAACTGCAGGCCGAGCTCAAACAGGCCAAGGCCCAGGTAGCCGCTACCGCACCGAGCAGCAGTGGCGGCTTCCTGTCGAGCATCTTCGGCAGCGGTACCCGCGACCCGCAGCCGGTGCAAAACCAGGCGGCGGCCAGCGCTCCTGCCAGTGGTGGCGGCTGGCGCGAACCGTCGCGCCCCTCGTTCAACCCGCCTGCCCAGCAGCAGGGCTTCAACGCAGCTCCCGCCCAGGCCCCGGCCCGCGGCGGTGCCAGCAGCTTCCTTGGTGGCGCGCTGCAAACTGCTGCAGGCGTGGCCGGCGGGGTGATGCTGGCCCAGGGCATCAGCAGCCTGTTCAACCATCACTCGCAGCCTGAAGAGGTGGTCGAAGTGATCAAGGAAGAACCAGCACCCGCCAGCGATAGCGGCGGCTGGGGCAGCAACGACGAGCAGCGCCTGACCGCCGACAACGGCGGCTATGGCAACGACCAGGGCGGCTTCATCGACACCGACTACGGCAGCGATGATGGCGGCTTCTTCGGCGGCGACGACGACAGCTTCGTCTGACCGCGCTTACCCGCATGGCCCGCGGGCTGGCATACTGGGCGCCGAAACGGCCCCGGTGTGCGGCGGCCGGCAACAGCGCCGTGGCGCCATGAGGAAAAGCGGTGAAGAAGATCGCGGTATTCGCCGATGTGCAAAACCTCTACTACACCGTGCGCCAGGCCTACGGTTGCCACTTCAACTACGCGGCGCTGTGGGCCGATATCAGCCAGCACGGGCAGATCGTCGAGGCGGTGGCTTACGCCATCGACCGCGGCGACAGCAAGCAGCAGCAGTTTCAACAGATCCTGCGCAACCTCGGTTTCACGGTCAAACTCAAACCCTACATCCAGCGCAGCGACGGCTCGGCCAAGGGCGACTGGGACGTGGGCATCACCCTCGATGTGATCGATGCCGCCGCGCGGGTCGATGAGGTGGTGCTGGCCTCCGGCGACGGCGATTTCGACCTGCTGCTGGAACGGGTCATCAGCCGTCACGGCATTCAGGCCGTTGCCTATGGCGTGCCGGGGCTGACCGCCAATTCACTGATTCGCGCTGCTAGCCGATATGTGCCCATCGAGGGCAGCCTGCTGCTCAAGCATTAAGATTTTTGAGGTTGTCGTTTTGGAACGTATCGCTGTCATCGACTTTGAAACCACTGGCATTTCACCCGGCGCCGGTTGCCGCGCCACCGAAGTGGCGGTGGTCATGCTGGAACGCGGGCGCATCGTCGAGCGCTACCAAAGCCTGATGAATGCCGGGGTACCGGTACCGGCGTTTGTCGCCGGCCTGACCGGTATCACCACCGCCATGCTGCGCAGCGCGCCGCCAATTGCCCGGGTGATGAACGAAGTAGCCGAGTTCGTTGGCGATACGCCGATGCTCGCCCACAACGCCTCGTTCGACCAGAAGTTCTGGGACTACGAGCTGGCGCAGATCGGCCGTAGCCGTAGTCAGCGTTTCGCCTGCTCGATGTTGCTGGCGCGGCGCCTGATGCCCTCGGCGCCAAACCACAAGCTCGGCACCCTGACCCGCTGGGCCGGCCTGCCTGACACCGGCACCGCGCACCGGGCCATGGCCGATGCCGAAATGGCCGCCAACCTCGCCCAGCACCTGGCCGGACAATTGCGCCAGCAGGGCGTCAACGGCGTTTCCCACCAATTGTTCTGCAGCCTGCAGAAAGTCCCCGCGGCGAAGATCGGCGAAGCGCTTAAAACCTATCGCTAGGCCTTCTTGCCGTTGTGTTCCAGGTGGCCCAGCGGCAAGCGCCGTTCCACGGCGCTGGAGAGAATGATCGAGGTCTTGCTGAAGCCGAACCGGGCGACCCGGTTGATCAGCTCTTCGAGTTCCGGCATCGAACCCACTGCCGCCTGCATGATCACGCAGGGGTCGCCGGTCACCCGGTGGCACTCGGTCAGTTGCGGAATCTGCGTGAGTTCTTCGTAGGTTTGCTGGTTGCCATGGCTGGCCAGGCGCAGTTCGATCACGCACTGGATCGGCAGGCCGATCTTCTCCAGGTCGACCTTGGCCTGGTAGCCGGTAATCACCCCGCTGGCCTCAAGCTTGGCCACCCGCTCGGCCACCGCCGGAGCGGAGAGATTGACCTTGCGCGCGAGCTCGGCGAAGGAGGCGCGGCCGTTGTCCAGCAGGGCGCTGAGGAGCATGCGATCGTATTTGTCCATGGGTTTCCAGGGGCGGGTTGTTGATTCCAAGGCGCAAGGCCAAAAGATCCGTTGTTTCAAAAGTGTACGGTTCGTTTAAACAGGTTTTGTAACTTATGTTTACTGCGCTGCCTTTCTAAACTAACTGCCCGACACCCATAATTCGAGCCCCCCATGCCTGCCTCCCGTCGCTTCCCGTTAGTCTTGATCGGCGCCTTTCTCGCCTTGTACCTGGTCTGGGGCTCGACTTACCTGGTGATTCGCATCGGCGTCGAATCCTGGCCGCCGTTGCTGATGGCCGGGGTGCGTTTCGTCATTGCCGGCTCCTTGCTCTACGGCTTTTTGCGCTGGCGCGGCTTGCCGGCGCCGACCTGGCCGCAATGGCGGGCGGCGAGTGTCATCGGCGTATTGCTGCTCAGTTGCGGCAACGGCGGCGTAACCCTGGCTGAACATGCCGGTGTAGCTTCAGGCGTGGCAGCGCTGGCGGTGGCCACAGTGCCGCTGTTCACCTTGATGTTCGGCCTGCTCTGGGGCCATCGCAACACCCGTCTGGAATGGGCCGGGATTGTCCTCGGCCTGGTCGGCATCGCCTTGCTCAACCTCGGCTCCAACCTGCAGGCCAGCCCGGTCGGCGCTGCGCTGATCCTGTTTGCCGCCGCCTCCTGGGCCTTCGGTTCGGTCTGGAGCAAAAGCCTGCCGCTGCCCGCCGGGCCGATGGCCAGCGCCGCAGAAATGCTTGTCGGTGGCGTGGTCTTGCTGCTCGGCAGCGCCCTGAGTGGCGAACGCATGACCCAGATGCCTACCGCCGCTGGCTGGGGGGCGCTGGCCTATCTGGTGTTCTTCGGCTCGATCCTGGCCTTCAGCGCCTACATGTACCTGCTCAAGCATGTGCGCCCGGCCGCGGCCACCAGTTATGCCTATGTCAACCCGGCGGTGGCGGTGTTGCTGGGGATTGTTTTTGCCGGCGAGCAAATTGGTTTCGAGGAATGCGTGGCAATGGCGGTTATCATTGGCGCCGTTGTGCTGATCGGTGTGCCGCAGTGGCGCCGGCCGGCAGTGGAAAAAGCCAAAACTGTTGGCGAAGTGGAAGGTGAACTGTGTAAATGAAAGGACGTTTTGCCAGGAAGGCAGTGAAGATTTTTGCTTGTGTGGCCTTGCTCGTAATGGGCGTGGTGATGCTGTATGACGGTAAGCAAACCTTCATGACCCTGTATTTCCAGGAACCCATCTCTCTGGAAAACAGTTTCGAAATCGAGGCCGCCTATTTGCAGGCCGTGCGCCAAGCCATGGCCCCCTGGCCGATCCCGGCGGGCAAGCTCGAACTGCGTCTTGAGCCCGGCAACCGGCAAGCGTTGCAGGTGCGTTTTGCCAAGGATGCCCTGGACGCCGGGCAGCGTCAGCAACTGCGGGCGCTGTTCGAGTCATTCGAGCCCGCTCGGGAAGAGGTTCGGCCCACTGGCCGGCTGCTGGTCGACATGCGTCAGGCGCGTCAGGTGGGCCTGGGTGTTTACGATTTTGGCCCGGCGCCCGCTGAAGTCGTCGCGCTTGGCGAGATGTCGCTGGCGCTGCACTTCAGCTTTCCTTCGCAAATCGATGTGCAACTGCGGCGCAACGAGCAGGCGACTGCGCAAAAGCCGCAGGCCGATATGATCTGCGAGGCTAGCGCCAGGCTGAATGGCGCCTTGCCCTTCGAAGTCACCGACTTCAATGTCAGTGGCGCCGATCTGCGCGGCGAGATGAAACTGCGCATGCCCAGCGGTTTACAACTGCGGGCGCCGGCGCAATTGTCGTTCGATGAGCAGCGATTGCTTGAGCGCCTGGAAATGGGCGATATGCGGGTGCGGATCCAGCGCCCGGAGACTATCGACCGGTTGGTGTTCGAGTTCGGCAAAATTGGCACTGTCAGGGATCAGCCTTACCTGTTTTTCATCCGCAGCGATCCCGAAGCATTCGCGGCATGTCGTGCGATTGCCTACCAGAGCGGCAGGCCGTTTTCGTTCTACCTGGGTGAAGGGCTCGATCGCCTGCTCAAGGTACGCTTTGCACCGCAAGGCTGATAGCGATGGCGGCACGCGCCGGGCCTGAACAAGGTAAACTGCCGCCATTGCTGAATTCCCTTGACGGTATTGCCATGACTTTCGCCAAACTCGGCCTGATCGAACCCTTGCTGCGCGCGCTCGAGCGCCTGGACTACAACACCCCGACGCCGGTCCAGGCCCAGGCCATTCCTGCCGTACTGGCCGGCCGCGACCTGATGGCCGCCGCCCAGACCGGCACCGGCAAGACCGCAGGTTTTGCCCTGCCGCTGCTGCAACGCCTGACCCTGGAAGGGGCCAAGGTCGCCAGCAACTCGGTGCGCGCCCTGGTGCTGGTGCCGACCCGTGAACTGGCCGAACAGGTTCACGCCAACATTCGTGAGTACGCCGAGCACCTGCCGCTGAGCACCTATGCGGTGTACGGCGGGGTCAGCATCAACCCGCAGATGATGAAGCTGCGCAAGGGCATCGACTTGCTGGTGGCCACCCCGGGCCGGCTGCTCGACCTGTTCCGCCAGAACGCAGTCAAGTTCAACCAGTTGCAGGCGCTGGTGCTCGATGAAGCCGACCGTATGCTCGACCTGGGTTTTGCCGAAGAGCTGCGCGCGGTGTACGCCGCCCTGCCGGCACGCCGGCAAACCCTGCTGTTCTCAGCGACGTTCTCTGACGAGATCCGCCAACTGGCCGCGCAGACCCTCAATGACCCGCTGAGCATCGAAGTCAGCCCGCGCAATGTCACCGCCAGTACGGTCAAACAGTGGATCGTGCCGGTGGACAAGAAGCGCAAGCCGGAGCTGTTCAGCCACCTGATGCGCAAGCAGCGCTGGAAGCAGGTGCTGGTGTTCGCCAAGACCCGCAATGGCGTTGACCAGTTGGTCGAGCGCCTGCGTGGCCAGGGCGTCAATGCCGACGGCATTCATGGCGACAAGCCCCAGGCAACCCGCCAGCGTGCCCTGGACAGCTTCAAGGCCCGCGAGATCCAGATCCTGGTCGCCACCGATGTGGCGGCGCGCGGGCTGGATATCGACGACCTGCCGCTGGTGGTCAACTTCGACCTGCCGATCGTCGCCGAGGACTACATTCACCGCATCGGTCGTACCGGGCGCAAAGGCAATAGCGGTGAGGCGATTTCGCTGGTGTGCGCCGACGAAGTGCAGCTGCTGTCAGCGATTGAAACCCTGACCCGCAAGACCTTGCCACGCCACGAAGAGCCGGATTTCATTCCGGACCACAAGGTGCCGATGACCGATGCCAGCGGCCAGGTGCTGAAGAAGCCGAAAAAGCCGAAGAAGCCCAAGGAAAGCAGCAGCAAGCGCAGCCTCGGGCGCTGGATGGACAGCGCTGAAGCGCCAGCGGCAGCGCCGCAGGCCAAGCCGGTACGCAAGGTGCCGGCCTTCAATACCGGGCCGCGCAAGCGCAAGCCTTGACCCGCGATTATTCAGCCATTAAGCCACTCCAGCAGCCCCAACCCGGCCTTGCGCCCACTGGCAAAACAGGCAGTCAGCAGATAGCCGCCGGTTGGCGCTTCCCAGTCGAGCATTTCACCGGCACAGAACACGCCGGGCAGCTGCTTGAGCATCAAGCGCTGATCCAGTGCTTCGAAGGTTACTCCGCCGGCACTGCTGATCGCTTCGTCCAGCGGGCGAGGGCGCACCAGGGTGATCGGCAAGGCCTTGATCGCCCGCGCCAGCAAGGCCGGGTCAGCAAAGGTCGGTTGATCGGTCTGCTCTCGCAACAACGCCGCCTTGACCCCGTCCAGCCCCAGTTGACTGTGCAGGTGCTTG
Organism: Pseudomonas sp. B21-035; assembly: GCF_024748945.1. Taxonomy (NCBI): domain Bacteria; kingdom Pseudomonadati; phylum Pseudomonadota; class Gammaproteobacteria; order Pseudomonadales; family Pseudomonadaceae; genus Pseudomonas; species Pseudomonas sp. B21-035. Next base: position 5,086,574 of record NZ_CP087179.1, on the reverse strand, counting down.
GCCATTGAGCGCGAACCCCGCGGCTTGGCCAGGGCCTGCTGGATTTTATCCACAGGCCGGTTGGGCAGCAGGTCGACCAGCACCCTGGCGCTGCCATCGCGGTTGATCGCTTCGCGGATCTGCGCCGACCAGGCGTACACCAGGCTGCCCTCCAGGCCTTGGGCAGTGAGCACGCATTCGCCCAGGCGCGGCGCCTGGCCGGCAAGGCTCAGGGCGATGTTCTTCAGCGGCGCGCCGGCAAACTTGTCCTTGAGCAGCGCGCTCCAGCCCTCGACCTCGAAGCCGCTGTTGGCCGCCTGCAATGGCGCGATCTGCACGCCTTGCGCTTGCAGCCAGGGCAGCCAGGCCGCATCGGAGCCCAGGCGTGCCCAGCTGCCGCCGCCCAGCGCCAGCACGGTGGCGGTCGGCTTGAGCGCCAGCTCGCCCTGTGGATAAGCGATTCGCAAACTGCCATCGGCATTCCAGCCCAACCAGCGATGGCGGGTGTGGATAACGACCCCGGCATCGCGCAGGCGCTTGAGCCAGGCGCGCAAAAGTGGCGCGGCTTTCATGTCGCGGGGGAACACCCGGCCGGAACTGCCGACGAAGGTTTCGATGCCCAGGTCGTGAATCCACTGGCGCAGCACATCGGCATCGAAGCCTTCGAGCAGGCGGGCAACGTCTTGCGTGCGCTCGGCATAACGGGCGATGAATGCCGGGTAAGGCTCGGAGTGGGTGATGTTCATGCCACCGACCCCGGCCAGGAGAAACTTGCGCCCCACCGAGGGCATGGCGTCGTACAGCTCGACGGCGACCCCGGCCTGGCTCAGCACTTCGGCGGCCATCAACCCGGCCGGCCCGCCTCCGATAATGGCAACGTGTGGGCGGTCGGTGGTGCAAGTGTCGGTCATGGTCGGCTGCAAGCTGGAAAAAAGAGCCGGCATTCTACCTTAGCGCGGCGTCCGGAATCACTGATCAAAAAACGTACATCGGCCTCAAGGCCCCGTGGTTAAAGGCCTTGAGGGGCTTTCCCGCAGGTTATCCACAGGCGGTTCCACAGTCATTGTGAGTAACCCAGCACACGGCTGGCGCTGTGGTGCAGTATGCCGTGGCGGCGGGCGAGGGCTTCGCGGTCCTTGCTGTAGCCACCACCAATCACCCCAACCACCGGAATGTCCCGGCCCAGGCAGTGGCGCAGCACGCTTTGGTCACGGGCGGCGACGCCTTCATCGGTCAGTTGCAGATAACCCAGGGCGTCGTCCTTGTGCACATCGACCCCGGCGTCGTACAGCACCAGGTCCGGGCGGTACAGCGGCAACAGGTAGTTGAGCGCGTCATCGACCACCTTCAGGTACGCCTGGTCGCCCATGCCGCGCGGTAGAGGGATGTCCCAGTCGCTTTCGGCCTTGCGCGCGGGGAAGTTCTGCTCGCAATGCAGCGATACGGTGATCGCGTCCGGGGTGTCATGGAGGATGCGCGCGGTACCGTCGCCCTGGTGCACGTCGCAATCGAAGATCAGCACCTTGTGCACCCGCCCGGCGGCGAGCAGGTAATGGCTGATCACCGCCAGGTCATTGAAGATGCAAAAGCCGGCCGGGTGATCGTAATGGGCGTGATGGGTGCCACCGGCCAGGTGACAGGCGATGCCATGCTCCAGCGCCTGCTCGGCTGCCAGCAGCGAGCCGCCGACCGCGCGCACGGTACGCCGCGCCAGGGCTTCGCTCCAGGGCAAGCCAAGGCGGCGCTGGTCTTCACGCGACAGCTCGCCGTTCATGTAGCGCTCGATATAGGTGCGGTCATGGGCCAGGGCGAGGATGTCGTTGGGGCAAACCTCGGGGCGTAGCAACGCCGCGTCGGTAGTCAGGCCGCTGGCGACCAGGTGGTCGCGCAACAGGCGGAACTTGTCCATCGGAAAGCGGTGCTCGGCGGGAAACTCCGGGCTGTAGTCGTCGTGGTAGATCAGCGGCAGCGGCATGGCAGGGTCTTGAGCGAGACAGAAGCTGATCTTGCCAGTTACCAAGGCCGTTACGCCAGCTTCTACAATGAGTAGCAATTCCTTGCACAGGCGTACTTATGGTGTTGGCTTCATGGACTTTCTGGGCGGTGTTATCCGCCGTGTTCGCCGCGTTGACCGCGATCTTCGCCAAGGTCGGCATCAGCGGCATCAACTCCGACTTCGCCACCTTGCTGCGTACGGTGGTGGTGCTGATCAGCCTGGCGCTGATTCTGTATGCCACCGGCCAGTACCAGTCGCTGAGTTCGATCCCGGCCCGCAGCTATCTGTTTCTGGTGTTGTCGGGGCTGGCCACCGGCGCCTCGTGGATCTGTTACTTCCGAGCCCTGCAGTTGGGCCAGGCGTCACAGGTGGCGCCTGTGGATAAACTCAGCGTGGTGCTGGTGGCGGTACTTGGCGTAACCCTGTTGGGCGAGCGGCTTGACTTGCGCCAGTGGGCCGGTATCAGCCTGGTCACTCTGGGCGTAGTGATGCTGGCGTGGCGTTGATCAATGCCGGCGTCCGTGCCCTGGTCGCCACCCGCGCGGGAGCCTGTAATGCCAGCCGGCCGTAAAAGAACAGTGCTGTCAGCCAGGTCGTCAGCCAGACGAAAATCCCTGCCCAGAAGGTGTGCGACATATAGTGCCAGCCCTGCAGCACGCGGGTGGTGCCAAACACCAGCCCCAGCAACAACACCGCCACCAGCAGTTTGCGCGCATGCGCCCAGCGATGGCGCCGGGCAACGAAGTACAGCGCCAGCAAGGTAAAGCCGCTGGAGGCGTGGCCACCCGGCCAGCAACGCCCGGCACCGGCCTTGTCCAGCCAGGTGAAGTTCTCGAACCATTCCTGGCGCAGCTCGCTGCCACCGTACAGGGTGGTCTCCACCGGGCAGTACACGCTGGTGTGGCTTTTCAGGTAATGGATGACCGTGGTGCTCAGGGCGAAGGCCACCACCACGAACAGCAAGTCGCGACGGTAGCGGGTGGTCAAGCGCAGCACCGCAGCGATACGCCAGGTGTTCAGCACGCGGCTGGCAGTGGACTGTGGATAAGCGGCAAAGCGTGGCCAGATAAACGACAACAGCGAGCCGATGACTGCCAGCTCGCCGGTCCAGTTCGGCAAGATGCGCGGCCACTTGTGGGTCACTTTCTCGAACCATTGGTTGTGCAGCAGCGGGAACTGGCCGCTGGCCGGGTCGAGCAGCAGGTTGCTGATCAGCCGGTCGAGGCTGGTGAGGTCGAACAGCAAAAAAACCACGGCAGCCAGCAGCAGCGGCAAACCCAGGTTGATCAGATAGAAGTCGCGGCGAGAGGGGCCCGGCATGCTTTACATTCCTGCGCTGGCGACAAGTTTGCGCCATTCATTGGCGTTCATCTGCCCGAGAATCCGCGCCTTGCCGTTGCTGCCCATGGACACGAACAAGGCACTGGCATAGGCGCTGGAGCGTTCACCACCGGGCACATTCAACTGCCGCTCAAGATGATCGATGCAACCACTGTGGGTGACCAGCACCAGGTTATGGTCGGCGCGCTTGTGCTTGAAGGCGGCATCGGCAAAACCCTTGTCGCATTGCTTGAGCCAGTCCTCGCTGGCGATCGCCTTGCCGAACATGAAGTGCGCAGTTTGCTGGGTGCGCACCTCCGGGCTGCTCAGCACCTGAGCGTTGTTCAGGCCCAGGCGCTGGATGCCGTTACCGACGTCGCTGGCCGCCTGGCTACCCTCGAGGGTAATGCCGCTGGGGTCGCCCAGGCAGCGGTTGTGCGAACGGTCGCAACGTTCGGCATGGCGGATCAGGACGATGACCGCGCCCTTGACCCATTCGCTGTAAACACCACTGTTGTGCATCTGATTGTCGCTGCCCAGGTCCACGATCGGTGTCCTCGATGTCCACCACAGTGCAAGGATGACCAGGGCGAGCAGGAGGCCCAGCCCGGTCAGCGGTTGGCGCCAGGGAGCGCCGCGTCGTCGCTGGGTGGCAGTGCTGGCGGTAAGCGCAGGCGTCAGGTGGGAAGATGACATAGGACCACTTCAGGCAGGTTCAAGAGTGAACGCACTGTAGAAAAGGTCAGGTTCAGAACCAGTGAAAGGGATGTGAAAAATAGCTTGGAGCCGAGGTTGTTACCTACGCTATAAACAGCAGGCTGTGGATAAGGAGCCGAGCATGACCCCGATATTGCAACTGGAAAGCGCACGGTTGCTGTTGCGCCAATGGCAGGATGACGACCTCAGGGAGTTCGCCGCGATGTGCGCCGACCCGCAGGTCATGCGTTACTTTCCTGCACCCTTGACCCGGGTCGAGAGCGCTGCGCTGATCGGCCGGATTCGCGGCCACTTCAATGAATACGGCTTTGGCCTGTGGGCCCTGGAGCGCAAGGACACCGGCGCCTTTATCGGCATGACCGGCCTGCTCAACGTGAGTTTTGCCGCCGATTTTACCCCGGCGGTGGAGATCGGCTGGCGCCTGGCCCGGCGCCACTGGGGGCTGGGTTTTGCCAGTGAAGCGGCCTGGACCAGCCTGCGCTGCGCCTTCGCTCAACTGGGCCTGGAGCAGGTGGTGTCGTTCACCACCGAGAGCAACCTGCCATCGCAAAAAGTCATGCAGGCCATCGGCATGCAGCAGGACCTGGCCGGCAGCTTCGAACACCCCAGGCTAGAGCCTGGCGACCCTTTGCGAGCGCACGTGTTGTACCGCATCGACCGCGCCCAGTGGCAGGCCACCCTGCGCGGCTGAATTGCACAACATACGGGCCGGCAATGACAAACCCTGTATTATTTGCCGCAGTTGCGCATTGCCTTGGAGAATCTTGAATGAGCCACGTGTTGGACGATCTGGTTGACCTGTTGAGCCTGGAATCGATCGAGGAAAACCTGTTCCGCGGGCGAAGCCAGGACCTGGGCTTTCGTCAGTTGTACGGTGGGCAGGTACTGGGCCAGTCGCTGTCGGCGGCCAGCCAGACGGTCGAGGAGGCGCGCCACGTGCACTCGCTGCACGGCTACTTCCTGCGCCCGGGCGACGCCAGCATGCCGGTGGTCTATTCGGTCGACCGCGTACGCGATGGTGGCAGTTTCAGCACCCGGCGGGTGACGGCGATCCAGAAGGGCAAGACCATCTTCACCTGCAGCGCCTCGTTCCAGTACGACGAGGAAGGCTTCGAGCACCAGAGCCAGATGCCCAAGGTGGTCGGCCCGGAAAACCTGCCGTCGGAAGTCGAGCTGGCCAAGCGCATGGCCGATCGCCTGCCTGAAGCCATTCGCGACAAGATGCTCTGCGCCAAGCCGATCGAAATGCGTCCGGTAACTGCCGAGGATCCGTTCAACCCCAAGCCCGGCGAGCCGGTCAAGTACGTCTGGTTCCGTGCTGACGGCAACCTGCCGGACGTGCCGGCGCTGCACAAGTACATGCTCGCTTATGCCTCGGATTTTGGCCTGTTGACCACCTCGCTGCTGCCCCATGGCAAATCGGTGTGGCACAAGGACATGCAGATCGCCAGCCTCGACCACGCGCTGTGGTTCCACGGCAACCTGCGCGCCGACCAGTGGCTGCTGTACGCCATGGACAGCCCGTGGGCCGGCAATGCCCGTGGTTTTGCCCGCGGCAACATCTACAACCAGGCCGGGCAACTGGTGGCCTCGTCGTGCCAGGAAGGCCTGATTCGTCATCGCCAGGACTGGCAATGAGCCTGCAGCAGATTCGCCACTGGGTGTTCGACATGGACGGCACCCTGACCGTTGCCGTGCATGATTTTGCCGCGATCAAGGTGGCGCTGGAAATTCCCCAGACCCACGACATCCTCACCCACCTGGCGGCCCTGCCGGCCGATGAAGCCGCAGCCAAGCACGCCTGGTTGCTGGAGCATGAACGTGAGCTGGCGATTGGTTCACGCCCGGCTACCGGTGCCGTGGAGCTGGTCCGCGAGCTGGCGGCGCGCGGTTGCCAGCTGGGTATCCTTACCCGCAATGCCCGGGAGCTTGCGCATATCACCCTTGAGGCAATCGGCCTGGCCGACTGCTTTGCCGTCGAGCACGTGGTCGGGCGTGATGAAGCACCGCCCAAGCCACACCCTGGCGGCTTGCTGAAGCTGGCCGACGCCTGGGCGGTGGCGCCGAGCGAGATGGTCATGGTCGGCGACTACCGCTTTGACCTGGACTGCGGCCGGGCGGCGGGGGCGCGGACGATTCTGGTGAACCTGCCGGATAACCCCTGGCCAGAGCTGGCCGACTGGCATGCAGCGGATTGCCGGGCGTTGCAGGTGATGCTCGACAATTGAGTTGAATTCATCGCGGGGCAAGCCCGCTCCTGCATTCGGTGCGCAGGAGCGGGCTTGCCCCGCGATGGGGCCTCAGAACTCCCAGCGCGTCGTCAGCATCACATTGCGCGGATCACCGTAGTAGGTGGTGTCGAAGTTGCCCAGCCCGGTCAGGTAGCGCTTGTCGAAGACGTTGTTGGCATTGACCGTGAAGCTCAGCTGCTCGTTGTATTGATAACGGGTCATCAGATCGACCAGGGTATAGCCGCCTTGCTTGATAAAGCTGTAATCCTCGATCGAGCGGTTGTAGATCTTGCCGTAGAACGCGCTCTGCCAGTTGATTCCACCCCCCACTGTCACCTTGTCCAGCACCCCCGGCAGGCGGTAGGTGGTGAACAGCCGCACCAGGTGTTCAGGTTTGCTGGTGCTCATCGGGAAGCCATAGATACGCTGCTCGTCGGCATCGCGTGAACGCGCGTAGGTATAGCCGGCCGAGAGGTTCCAGCCTTCCTGCAGCTCACCAGCCACTTCCAGCTCGATGCCCTGGGTGGTGGCGCCACTGGTCGCCTTGTAGATGCCCTCATTGGTCGCAGGGTTGGTGCCGATCGACTCGGCGACGTTGTCCTGCTCGATGCGAAACAGCGCCAGGCTGGCGTTGAGCTTGCCGTCGAAGTAGGCCGCTTTCAGGCCGGTTTCGTAGCTGTCGCCTTCGACCGGGTCGAGGGTGGCACCGTTGCTGTCTTTGTTGCTCTGTGGCTGGTAGATCGAGGTGTAGCTGGCGTACACCGAGTAGGTGTCGTTCAGGTCATAGACCACTCCGGCGTAGGGCGTGACCACGCCGTGTTGCTTGTAGCTGGCCTGGCTGTCGGCAAAGTTCGGGTTCAGGCCGTCGTAGTCGTAATTGTCGCTGTACTTGAAGGTGCTGACCCGGGTGCCGAGGATGACTGAAAAGTCATCGGTCGGGTGCAGGCGGGTGGCGATGTAGGCGCCGTTCTGGCTCTTCTTCTGTTCGTACTTGCCGTTTTTCGGGAAGTCCGGCACGCCGATGTGGCCGTCCCAGTCAAAGATGCTGCCGGGCACCGTGCCAAATTCGCCGGTGTCCCAGGTGGCGCCGGTCTGGCGCGAATGGTTGGTGTCAAGGCCGACGACCAGGTCGTGCTGGCGGCCGAACAGGGTGAACGGGCCGGAGATATTCAGGTCGGCACTGTTCTGCACCCGGTGGCCTTCCCAGCGGCCCCAGAAAAAGTACATGCCGTCACCATTGCGATCCGGCGCGCCACCGCTGGCTGAGGCCAGGCGGGTGTCGTGATCGCTCTGCAACTGGTTGACGCTGAGCTTGAGCGACCAGTCGTTGGCCAGCGCCTGTTCCAGCGAGGCGAAATAGGTGCGGTTCTGGAAGTCGCGGCGGCTCCAGTCGGCGCCCGGGTTGAACGAGCGGGAGAAGTCAGTGCGACCGCCGTCGGTGTAGTACACCGGGTTGCCGGTCCAGGAGCTGCCGCGCGGGGTGGTGGTCTGCTGGTCGATACCGACGGTCAGCAGGGTATCCGGGGTGATGTCGGCCTCGAGGATGCCGTAGTACACCTCTTTGTTCTGCTGGTAATGGTCCTGGTAGCCCTTCTTGTCCTGCTGGGCGCTGACGAAACGTCCACGCACGCTACCGCTGCTGTTGATCGGGCCGGAGACATCGACTTCGCCGCGGTAGTTGTCCCAGCTGCCGGCACTGCCGGTGAGCGAGCCCTGGAACTGCGCGGTCGGTTTCTTGCGGATCAGGTTGACTGTGGCCGACGGGTCGCCGGAGCCGGTCATCAGGCCGGTGGCGCCCTTGAGCACCTCCACACGGTCATAGATCGACATGTCGACATGCGCGGTACCTTCACCGTACACCCCGTCATACACGGTGTTGACGCCGTCGTACTGGTAGTTGGTGATCACCAGGCCGCGGCTGGTGAACTCGGTGCGGTCGCTGTCATAGGTTTGCGCCGAGACGCCGGGGGTATTGCGCAGCACATCGGAAATACTCTGGGCGCCCTGATCGTCCATCTGCTGGCGGGTAACCACGGTGATGGTTTGTGGCGTCTCGCGGATCGACAACGGCAGCTTGGTCGCAGTACGGGTCGCTGCGGTAGTGTAGGAATGCGTACCCTCGGTGGTTTCACCCAGGCCTTGAGCATTGATGCTGGTGGCGCCCAGTTCCATCGCCGCGCCAGTATTGGCGGGCACCAGCACGTAGCCGCCGTTGGACTGACGCTGGGCCTGCAGGCCGGTGCCGCTGAGCAGGCGCGCCAGGCCTTCCTCGACCGAGTAGGTGCCGTGCAGGCCGGCCGACTGCTGGCCTTGAGTCTGGCGGGCATCGAACGATAGGGTGATGTTGGCGCGGGTGGCGAACAGGCTCAGGGTAGTGCCCAGCGGGCCCGGGGCGATCTGGAACTGGGTGCTGGCGCTTTGCGCCATGGCCTGGGCCGGCAGCAGCGCGAGCAGCGGCAGCGGTGCCAGGGTCAGGCCGAACAGCGCCAGGTGGACAGCGCGAACCAGCGGGCGAGGGGCGCGCGGACAAGTCGGGGTCATGCAGGATTTCCTTCGATTGGCTGGGCAGAGGGGCGGTCGAAATTTGCCGCTTTAACTGCGTAGCCGAATGAGAATGAAAATCGGCAACCCTTTGTACGAAATTTCTTCAGACAGCTTCAATGCTGACCCAGTAGCGAGTCATGTAACGCACCCTGACCGGCAACGACACGCCGAGGTTTTCCAGAATCGTGTCGGTGTCGTCGATGCGAAACGCACCTGACAGGCGCAGGTCAGCGATGCCCTCGGCGCAGCGCAGCACGCCGGGGCGGTAGCGGCGCAGTTCGCTGATGAAATCGGCCAGGCGCCATTCGATCACGGTCAGCATGCCCTGGGTCCAGGCGCCGGTGCCAGGCAGGGCGGTGCTGGCGGCAGCAATCTGCGTGCGGTTGAAGCTGACGCTTTGCCCGGCCTCCAGGCGCAGCATCAGCAGCGGCTGGTCGAGCGGGCGCACCTGCACCGCATGTTCGAGCACGCTGACCCGGCTCAGGCCATTGTCGCTACGCACGTTGAAGCGCGTGCCGAGGGCGCGCACCCGGCCTTCGGCGGTTTCGACCATGAACGGGCGCGCCGCGCTGTCAGGGGCGGTTTGCACCATGATCTCACCACTGTACAGGCGCAGCAGGCGTTGCTGGCTGTCGTAGCGGATATCCACGGCACTGTCGGTGTTCAGTTCAAGCTGGCTGCCATCGTCCAGGCGCACCTGGCGGCGCTGGCCCTTGCCGGTGCGCAGCTCGGCCATCCACGCCTGGCCCGGGGTACTTTGTTGTACCGCCCAGCCGGTTGCGCCAACGGCCATGAGCAGCGCCAGGGTCTTGAGCACGGCGCGGCGCCGGGCGCGCACGCCGGCAAGCGTCGGCAGGGCGACATCAGCGGGCAGCCGGCCCAGTTGGCGCTGCAGCTTTTCGACCCGCGCCCAGGCCTGGGCATGGGCCTGGTTCTTGCCCAACCAGTCTTGCCAGGCCTGCAACTGCGCAGCGCTGGGCGGCGCGGCGTTGAGCTGCACGTACCAGGTGGCGGCAGCTTCGAGGGTGCGATAGTCCAGCGGCTGGGCCATGTCAGTCGTCCGTGAGCAGCAGGCAGTGGGTCATGGCGCGGATCAGGTGTTTTTTCACCGTGGTCACCGATATCCCCAGGCGTTCGGCGGTAGCCACATAGCTCAGGCCTTCGAGTTGCACGGCCAGGAAGATAGAGCGCGTGCGCTCGCCCAGGCCATCGAGCATCTGGTCCACCGCCAGCAGGGTTTCGAGGATCAGCAAGCGGCTTTCCGGTGATTCGGCGACCCGCTCCGGGCGCAGCGCCAGTTCGTCCAGATAGGCCTGTTCAAGCGCCTTGCGGCGAAACTTGTCGATCATCAGCGCATGGGCGATGGCGCCCAGGTAGCTGCGCGGCTCGCGAATGGTGTCTGCATTGCGTGCATTCAATACCCGGATAAAGGTGTCCTGGGCAAGGTCGGCGGCATCGGCGGCATTGCCCAGGCGGGTACGCAGCCAGTTTTTCAACCAACCGTTATGTTCGCTGTAGAGCGCGTGCAGGGCAGCATGATCGGGAGCGGGCATGGCGGGGCAATATCGAGTAATTGATAATTAGTCGCATTATTGTGGTTTGCTGGCGCACTATGCAAGCGCTCGTGCTTGACCTGGGGCAGGGTCGGGCGAAGACTGGTCAGCTATTTGCCGAATCGACTCAGGAGGTTTCCATGACCAGCAGGGCCATTATCGTCCAGACCGGCGGTGGTTACGACAAGGTGCAGGTAGGCACCCGCGAGGCAGCCGCCCCGCAAGCCGGCGAAATCAGCGTGCGCCTGCATGCCAACTCGCTCAACTATCACGACTTTGCCGTGGTCAGCGGTATGTGGGGGCCGACTGCGCCGCGTATCCCCATGGCCGATGGCGCTGGCGTGGTGACCGCAGTGGGCACTGGCGTCAACGAGTTCGCTGTCGGTGATTCGGTGGTCAGTACGTTTTTCCCGGACTGGCTGGATGGCCAACCGTTGGTCGAAGGTTTCGCCAGCGTTCCGGGCGACGGCATCGATGGTTACGCCCGCGAACAGGTCACCGCTCGCGCGACGTCCTTTACTCATGCACCCAAGGGCTACAGCCACGCGCAAGCGGCGACCCTGACTACCGCCGGCCTGACTGCCTGGCGTGCGCTGATGGCCGACGACTCGCTCAAGCCGGGCGATACCGTGCTGGTGCAAGGCACCGGTGGCGTGTCGATTTTCGCCCTGCAGTTCGCCAAACTGGCGGGCGCCACGGTGATCGCCACGTCCTCCAGCGACGACAAGCTCGAACGCCTCAAGGCCCTGGGCGCCGACCACCTGATCAACTACCGCAAAACCCCGGCCTGGGGCGAGAAAGTACGCCAGCTCACCGCCAACCGCGGTGTCGATCACGTGATCGAGGTCGGTGGTCCGGCGACCCTGGAGCAGTCGATGATCGCCGCGCGTATCGGCGGGCATGTGTCGCTGATCGGCATTCTTACCGGCGTGGCGGGCAACCTGCCGCTGGTCCAGGCGCTGGTGCGGCAGATCCGCCTGCAGGGTGTGCTGGTTGGCAGCCGCGCCCAGCAGCAGGCGATGGTCCGCGCCATCGATGCCAATGGCCTGCGCCCGGTGATCGACAAGACCTTCGAGCTGGAACAGATCGTCGAGGCCTTCCGTTACCAGGAAAGCAACCAGCACTTCGGCAAGATCTGCCTGAGCATCTGAGCCAGCGCCTCAGATCTGCCCCAGCAACCAGCCGCGAAATGCCGCCAATGACGGCAGCGACTGGTTGCGCGGCGGGTAGATCAGGTAATAGCTGCGCTGGCTGGCAAACGGCGCGCCGACGCTGACCAGCTCCCCGCTGGCCAGCTCGTCGGCCACCAGGATGCGCGGCACCAGGCCGATACCGATGCCGGCGCGCACCGCCTGGATCAGGTGCGAGGTCAGCTCGAAGCTTGGCCCCAGGCGCATGCTGCGGTGCGCCAGGCCATGATGGGAAAACCACTCGCCCCAGGCGTTGGGGTTGTTGGCCACGTTAAGCAGCAATTGCTCAGGCAGGCGCGGCGGCGACCAGTCGGCCTGGCTGGCGGCAGTCTCCGGCGACAGAATCACCAGCAACTCTTCGGCATGCAGGCGATGACAGACCAGGCCCGGCACGTCGGCATTGCCGACGACAATGGCGGCGTCGATGCCGCTGGTTTCGAAATCGATGGCTTCGATGCGCGAATTGATGTGCACCAGCATGCCCGGGTGCAATTTGTAGAATTCATGCAGGCGCGGCAGTAGCCACTTGGAACCGAAGGTCGGCAGGGTGGCCAGGCGCAGGCTGCCTTCGCCGGACTGATAGGCCATGGCCTGCAAGGTGGCGCTGCGAATGCGCCCAAGGGCTTCGCTCATCTCCCGTTGATACAGCCGGCCGACATCGGTCAGGCGCACCTGGCGGCCTTCGCGGCGGAACAGGGTCAGGCCCAGTTGCTGCTCCAGCGCCTGCACCTGGCGGCTCACCGCGCTTTGGGTCAGCGACAGCTCGGTGGCGGCGCGGGTATAGCTTTCATGCCGGGCGGCGGCTTCGAACGCCAGCAGCAATGACATGGACGGTGTGAGATGGCGGTAATTCATTCGTAAAAGTCATCGATAGCGGCAGAAATATCCAGTTGTCCGCAGCGTCGCGCTCCGGGATCATTGGCATATCAGTGTCTTGAGGCTGACCTAATTATGCTCAGCCAGCAAGTGTTCCGATATTCCCGTGATTAGCCAAATTAAAGAGGCCATCCTTTGATGATCGCCCAGTTGCCGACCAGCGCCCCCGCTGGCGACTATGCCGATTTTCTCGCCGCCCTGCGCGCCAGCGGTTTCCGTGGCCAGTTCAGCGCCGACTATGCCACCCGCACGGTGCTCGCCACCGACAACTCGATCTACCAGCGCCTGCCGCAAGCGGCGGTGTTTCCGCTGGATGCCGAGGATGTTGCCCGCGTCGCTACGCTGATGGCCGAACCGCGCTTTCGCCAGATCAAGCTCACCCCGCGCGGCGGTGGCACCGGCACCAACGGCCAGTCGCTGACCGACGGCATCGTCGTCGACCTGTCGCGGCACATGAACAACATTCTCGAGATCAACGTCGAGGAGCGTTGGGTGCGGGTACAGGCCGGGGTGGTCAAGGACCAGCTCAACGCAGCGCTCAAGCCCCACGGGCTGTTCTTCGCCCCGGAGCTGTCGACCTCCAACCGCGCCACCGTCGGCGGCATGATCAACACCGATGCCAGCGGCCAGGGCAGTTGCACCTACGGCAAGACCCGCGACCACGTGCTCGAACTGCACAGTGTGCTGCTCGGCGGCGAGCGCCTGCACAGCCTGCCGATTGATGATCAGGCGCTGGAGCAGGCTTGTGCACAAGAAGGCCGCAGCGGTGAGGTGTACCGCATGGCCCGGCAGATTCAGGAAACCCAGGCCGAACTGATCGAGACCATCTTCCCCAAGCTCAACCGCTGCCTGACCGGCTACGACCTCGCGCACCTGCGCGACGAGCAGGGCCGCTTCAACCTCAACAGCGTGCTGTGCGGTGCCGAAGGCTCGTTGGGTTACCTGGTCGAGGCCAAGCTCAATGTGCTGCCGATTCCCAAGTACGCCGTGCTGGTCAACGTACGCTACAGCAGCTTCATGGATGCCCTGCGCGATGCCAATGCGCTGATGGCGCACAAGCCACTGTCGATCGAGACGGTGGACTCCAAGGTGCTGATGCTGGCGATGAAGGACATCGTCTGGCACAGCGTCGCCGAGTACTTCCCCGCCGAAGCCGAGCGCCCGACCCTCGGTATCAACCTGGTGGAGTTCTGTGGTGATGATCCGGCAGAAGTGAACGCGCGGGTGCAAGCCTTCGTCGCCCACCTGCAGGCCGATACCGGCGTCGAGCGCCTGGGCCACACCCTGGCTGAAGGCGCCGAAGCGGTGACCCGCGTCTACACCATGCGCAAGCGCTCGGTGGGCCTGCTTGGCAACGTTGAAGGCGAAGTGCGCCCGCAGCCGTTCGTGGAAGACACCGCCGTACCGCCCGAGCAACTGGCCGACTACATTGCCGATTTCCGTGCCTTGCTCGACAGCTACGGCCTGGCCTACGGCATGTTCGGCCACGTCGATGCCGGCGTGCTCCACGTGCGCCCGGCGCTGGACATGAAAGATCCGGCCCAGGCGGCGCTGGTCAAGCCGATTTCCGATGCCGTGGCGGCGCTGACCCATCGCTACGGCGGCCTGCTCTGGGGCGAACACGGCAAGGGCCTGCGTTCGGAATACGTGCCGGATTTCTTCGGCGCCCTGTACCCGGCGCTGCAATCGCTCAAGGGCGCCTTCGACCCCTACAATCAGCTCAACCCCGGCAAGATCTGCACCCCGCCGGACAGCGAACAGGGTCTGATAAAGGTCAACGAAGCACCGATGCGCGGCGACTTTGACCGGCAGATTGATGAGCGGGTGTGGCAGAGCTTTGGCAGCGCCGTGCACTGCAACGGCAACGGCGCCTGCTACAACTTCGACCCCAACGACGCCATGTGCCCATCGTGGAAAGCCACCCGCGAACGCCAGCATTCGCCCAAGGGCCGTGCCTCGCTGATCCGCGAATGGTTGCGCCTGCAGGGTGCGGCCAGTATCGATGTGCTGGCGGCGGCAAAGAACAAGACCTCCTGGCTCAAGGAGCTGCCCAAGCGCCTGCGCAACAACCAGGCCCGCTCCCGTGGCGAGGCTGACTTTTCCCACGAAGTCTACGAAGCCATGGCCGGCTGCCTGGCGTGCAAATCCTGCGCGGGGCAGTGTCCGATCAAGGTCAACGTGCCGGAGTTTCGTTCACGCTTTCTGGAGCTGTACCACGGCCGCTATCAGCGTCCGCTGCGTGACTACCTGATCGGTTCGCTGGAGTTCAGCATTCCTTACATGGCTTATGCGCCAGGCTTGTACAACGCGGTGATGGGTTCGAAGTGGGTCAGCCGCCTGCTTGAGCGCCATGTCGGCATGCTCGACAGCCCGCTGATCAGCCGCTACAACCTGCAGAACACCTTGACCCGCTGCAACGTGCGCGCGGCCAGCGTACCCGCGCTGCGCGAGCTGACCCCTGCCCAGCGCGAGCGCAGCATCGTTCTGGTTCAGGATGCCTTCACCCGCTACTTCGAAACACCGTTGCTGGCGTCGTTCATCGAACTGGCCCATCGGCTGGGTCACAAGGTGTTCCTCGCGCCCTACAGCGCCAACGGCAAACCCTTGCATGTCCAGGGCTTCCTCGCAGCCTTTGGCAAAGCGGCGATTCGCAACGCCACCCAGCTCAAGGCCCTGGCCGATTGCGGCGTGCCGCTGGTCGGCCTCGATCCGGCCATGACCCTGGTGTATCGCCAGGAATACCAGAAGGTCGAAGGCCTGAGCGATTGCCCGAAGGTGCTGCTGCCGCAGGAATGGTTGATCGACGTGCTGCCTGAACAGGCTGCGGGCGCCAGCGAAACCTTCCGCCTGCTGGCCCACTGCACCGAAAAAACCAACGTGCCGGCCAGCACCCGTCAGTGGGAACAGGTATTCGCCCGCCTGGGGCTGAAACTGGTTACCGAAGCCACTGGCTGCTGTGGCATGTCGGGTACCTATGGCCACGAAGCGCGCAACCAGGACACCTCGCGGACCATCTTCGAGCAATCCTGGGCCGGCAAGCTGGATAAACCGGGGGAAGCATTGGCCACCGGTTATTCCTGCCGCAGCCAGGTCAAGCGCATGGCTGAGCGCCAGTTGCGTCATCCGCTGGAGGTGCTGCTGCAGTTCGCCAAGGGCTGATGGCCGCTCAGGGTTCGAGGGTATCGACGCTGACGGTGATGTAGAAGAACTCGATCTGTGCCCACTGCGAGCGCTGGTTGGCCAGCGTCTCTTCGGAGGCCATGAGGACTTGGTAAGTGATGTCGCTGTGTGGGTCGCGGTGGAAGTGGCGCAGCGAGTCCCACATGCAGCAGAAAAACTGCAGGCGGCCCATGCCATAGGTTTGCTGCAGGTGGGCCTCGGCCACCGCTGCTTCGGTGCCCCTGACCTTGTAGGTCGCGATCAAGGGCGCCGTCTGTCCTTCGATGTCCTGATGGCAGCCCTGGTACTGGATGCCCTTGGGGTACGCGCCCAATGTGCCGAGGAAGTCCTCGCACTTAGGTGCGGCCTGCAGCGACCCGCACAGCAGGAGCAGGGTCAGGATAATCAATGGGCGCAATGGCTTCGTCCTTGAAGTACGCCGGATCAGGCAAAGCTGATGTTGGTGCGCTGCTTGCCGTAAACAACCCGGGCGGCGGACATCAGTTGATGCGGGATTTCGACGAACGGGATATCCGAGTTGGTGATGGCGATGTCCACAAGTTGCAGCATCATCGAGTTCTTTTTGACCAGGATGACATCCGACCAGTCAGTGTTGGTCACGGCCACAGGCACGAAGTCGGAACGCTTGAGGAAGCTGCTGAGGGCTTCCAGTACACCCAGGTTCTGCTTGGTGCCTTGCAGGCTATGGCAGCAATCGTTGAGAAGCATGAAGCCATCATCGGCCAGCAGGTCCTGGTAGTACATCATGTCGCGCAGGATGTACTCGTATTGATGGTTGGCATCAATGTAGATCAGGTCGAATTTCTCGATACCGGTTCTTGGCTGGATCTCAGGAATGGCGTCGATCGTCTCGGCGCGAATGAGGGTGACGTTGGGCTTGTCGGCGAATTTGCCCTGGCATTCTTCATACAGGTTGTCCCAGGTGGCCATGTCATAAAGCGAGCCGCCATAGTAGTAATCATAGCTATCTACAGGGTCAACCCAAGGTGGCAGCTGGTCGAACGGGCTGTAGGCTTCGGTGGCCGAGGGGCTCCAGCTGTCGATCAAGACCATCTGTTCAGGGCTGAGGGCGTTATAGAGGTTCAGCGCATTTTGCCCGCGCAAGACGCCAAGCTCGGCGATGACCGGCTTTTTATTGCAGGCGTCAAACACTGCCTTGAGAACGTGGTAGAAGGTCTCGCGGTGGGTCATACAGACTTTCATGCCTGCTCCTGTTCTGTGGTGGTTGCGGCCCCCCGGAGTCGACAAGGATACGAGACGGGGCGGTCCTTCCAGGTGTTTATCGACCGCTGCGCCAATAGGATGAGCACGGTTTTGTCCGCAGCGTGTCGATGGCCGACAGGCGGGTTCAGTCAGGGTTCTGCGGGCAACAAAAAAGGCATCGGCGCAAGCGCCAGATGCCTTTTTCGTTTTGCGTATTTGGTGGAACCGGGGGGATTTGAACCCCCGTCCGCCAGTGATCCGCTGTCGGTACTACATGCTTAGCCGTGTCTATTGAGTTAATCCGCAGCCGCCCGACGGGCAGGGTGCTTTGGACGAGTTGTGTAAGTTTTAGCCGCTTCGTCCACAACGTACTGCACGGCGATCCTGTTCTGTATGACAATCACTTCGGGTTTACAGGCATCCCCTAGTGATTGCTGGAGCCGAAGCTACCAGGAGAGCGGGCTCGGCTGCTTACGCAGCGAGAGCGTAACCCTCGTAGTTTTCGTCATTGGCAACTATAGAAAGTTGCAACAGTGGATTTACGAGTTCTGTTACCAACTCGGCATGCACCTAGAGTTTCACTACCGGCGTCGAATCCTAATCGGCCCCATGTGTTGCGCTCTAGCTGTAAGCGTTTTTCAACGCTCGAGGTCCAGTATACGCCATCGGTCGGGCGACGTCGACTGCTGGTCTGACATCGCCCGGCAGACGGGTTATTGGCCGTTGCTGCCTTTCTCGGTTTTCTCCAGGCGCTCCAGAGTCTTGCTGGTAATAGCAATGCAGTCTTTCGTGTTACCCGCTGCCTGGGCAGCCTTGGCGTCCTTGACATGCTCGGCCACGGCGTTGTCCATACCTTCGGAGGTAGCTCCGGCGGTAGCCGTGGCATCTTCAATCTTCTGTAGGTTTAGGGCGCACAGGTCTTCTTCCGCAAACACAGGGGAGGCAAGCAGTGCGGCGGCAATGAACAGTCCGGAAATCGCAGTACGCTTCATGTGAATCTCCTTGGCTGGGAAGGCCTCGGGAAAGGGGGGCCTAATTTGATGGACTGCTCCGCTCTCACAAAGGTTCAGATAGCCCGCGCCCGTGTTACCCGGTCCACCAGGTACACCAGCCCGTGATAATCGATCCCGCCATGGTTCGACAGGCCGATCTCGCAGGTGCGGCTGGTAGAGATGCCTTCGCTGCAGTACTGCACCGCATCCTTGAGGCTGCGCAGCGAATGGGCATTGAGCTGCGGGGTGGTAAAGCCCTTGTCACCGGCAAAACCGCAGCAATGGATGCCTTCGGGAATCACCACCTGTTTGCTGCAACGCCGCGCCAGGTCGATCAGCGCCTGGCTTTCACCCAGGTGCTGGGTGCTGCAGGTCACGTGTACGGCGATCGGCTCGTCCTGGGGGGTGAACTCCAGCTTGTCGACCAGGTGGGTGCGGATGAAGCGCACCGGGTCATACAGGTCCAGGCGCGTTTCGGCGAGATCCTGGACCAGGCGCAAGGTGCACGGGCTGGTATCGCAGTAGATCGGGTCAAGGCCGCCGCGGCTGGCGTGCAGCAGGGCGTTGATCAGCTCCTGGCGCTTGTGCTCGGCCTGCTCGGCATAGCCCTTGGAAGCAAACGGCTGGCCACAGCACAGGTTGTCCTGGTTGTCCGGGAATACCACTTGATAGCCGGCCTTTTCCAGCAGGGCGCGGGTCTTGTCCAGCAACGAGGTTTGCTCGCGATCCGCCGCCGCCGGACCCATCACCCTTGAAACACAGGCGGCCAGATAGACGACTCGGGGCCGCGCATCGTTGCTGGCCGGGCTGAGCTGCACCGCTTTTAGCGGTTGTGGCATGGCCGGCGTCCACTGTGGTACTCGGCCGTGGCTGAGCTTACTGAGGCTGGCGCTCAGGCGACTCAGGCGCGGCGCGCCAAGCAGGCGACGGGCGCCGTTGGCGGCTTGCAAGGTAAGGCGCGCGCCACTGAGGGCGGTATGGAAATTGTCAGCCAGCCAATCGGCAGTCTTCACGTGTTCGGCAGCCTGGCCGCGCAGCTTTTTCACCAGCTCACCGGTATTGATACCCACCGGGCAGCGTTGGGCGCACAGGCCGGTGGCGGCGCAGGTGTCGATGCCCTGGTACTGGTAGTTGCGTTCCAGCTCGCGGGTATCGCTGCCAGCGCGTTTTTTCGCCTGGATATCGCGCCACATGACGATGCGCTGGCGCGGGCTCAGGGTCAGCCCCTTGGACGGGCAGACCGGCTCGCAGAAGCCGCATTCGATGCACTTGTCGACGATCTCGTCAGCCGCCGGTAGCGGCTTGAGGTTTTTCAGATGGATTTGCGGGTCTTCGCTGAGCACCACGTCCGGGTTGAGAATGCCATTGGGGTCGAGCAGGCGCTTGAGCTGCCACATCAACTGGTAGGCATCGCTGCCCCATTCCAGCTCAACAAAGGGTGCCATGTTGCGCCCGGTGCCGTGTTCGGCCTTGAGCGAGCCGCCGAATTCGACCGCCACCAGTTGCGCCACGTCGTCCATGAAGGCCTGGTAACGCGCGACCTCTTCGGCGCTGTTGAAGCCCTGGGTGAAGACGAAGTGCAGGTTGCCTTCCAGGGCATGGCCGAACAGGATCGCCTCGTCATAGTGATGTTTGTCGAACAGCGCAATCAGGCGATTGACGCCGATGGCCAGTTGCTCGACCGGGAAGGTCACGTCTTCGATGATCACCGTGGTGCCGGTCTTGCGCACCGCGCCAACGGCCGGGAAGGTGTCCTTGCGGATGGCCCAGAGCTTGGCGTTCTCCTTGGCGTCTTCGGTAAAGTTGACCTGCTTTTCCACCGGGAAGCTGGCCAGCGAGGCCATGATTTGCGCCAGTTGCTCGTGCAGCAGCGCCTGGGTTGCTGCGCGGGATTCGATCAAAAGTGCGCAGGCGCCATCGGACAGTTGCTGGACGAAGGCCGGCATCCCGGGCTTGTCCTGCACCGAGCGCAGGCTGCGTCGGTCGAGCAGTTCCACCGCCGATACCGGTTGGCTCTTGAGTACGGTAACGGCGTTGCAGCAGGTTTCTACATCCGGGAAGACGATCAGTGCCGAGGCTTTGTTCGGGTGATCGATCACCGTGTCGTAGGTCACGGCACTGATAAAGCCCAGGGTGCCCTCGGAGCCGACCAGCAGGTGGCTGAGGATATCCAGCGGCTGGTCATAGTCGATCAGGGCATTGAGCGACAGGCCGGTGGTGTTCTTCAGGCGGTACTTGTGGCGAATTCTGGCGGCTAGCTCAGTGTTGGCGCGGGTGTCCCGGGCCAGGCGCGCGAGCTTATCGAGCAGGTCGGCGTGGCTCTGTTCGAAGGCGGCGACGCTGGCCGGGTCTTCGCTGTCCAGGCGCGTGCCGTCGGCCAGCACCAGGCGCATGCCGGCCAGGGTGTGATAGGTGTTCTGCGCGGTGCCGCAGCACATGCCGCTGGCATTGTTGGCGACGATACCGCCAATCTTGCAGGCGTTGATCGAGGCAGGGTCCGGGCCGATCTTGCGCCCGAACGGGGCCAGCCAGGCATTGGCCTGGGCGCCGATCACGCCCGGTTGCAGACGGATCTGCTGGCCCTGGTGGCGAATCTCGCGGCCGTTCCAGTTATCGCCGAGCACGATCAGCACCGAATCGCTGATGGCCTGGCCGGACAGGCTGGTGCCGGCGGCGCGGAAGGTGACCGGCACGCGCTCGCGCTGGGCCAGCTTGAGCAGGGCGACCACTTCATCTTCGGATTCGACCCGTATCACCAGTTTGGGAATCAGCCGGTAGAAGCTGGCATCGGTGCCGAAAGCCAGGGTCGACAGCGGATCGTCGAAACGGCGCTCGGCGGGTATCAGGCGTGCTACCGAGTCGAGAAACGCGGCGGGCAGACTCATGCAATCTCCTCGCGGGGCCGTGGCGTCTGGTGCGCCGCGTGCCCCGGTCAATCAGGCGGTGATTCGAAGGCGCGGCTATCAGGCACCCAGTTCGCGGACCAGCGAGTCGCGGGTGATTTCGCTGATCGATTTGGCGCCTGTCAGCACCATGGCCACGCGCATTTCTTTTTCGAACAGCTCCAGCAGGTTCTTCACCCCGGCTTCACCGGCGGTGGCCAGGGCGTAGAGGAATGCACGGCCGATCAACACGGTGTCGGCGCCCAGGGCAATCATGCGCACCACGTCCAGGCCGCTGCGGATGCCGGAGTCGGCGAGAATCTTCAGATCGCCTTTGACCGCGTCGGCAATCGCCGGCAGGGCGCGGGCACTCGACAGCACGCCATCGAGCTGGCGGCCGCCGTGGTTGGAGACGACGATGCCGTCGGCGCCGAACTTCACGGCGTCCTTGGCATCTTGCGGGTCGAGGATGCCCTTGATCACCATCGGGCCTTCCCAGAATTCGCGGATCCACTCAAGGTCTTTCCAGGAAATCGACGGGTCGAAATTGGCGCCCAGCCAGCCGATGTAATCGGCCAGCCCCGTGGGGCTGCCGCGGTAGGCGGAGATGTTGCCCAGGTCATGGGGTTTGCCCAGCAGGCCGACATCCACGGCCCACTGCGGGTGGGTCATGGCCTGCCAGACGCGGCGCAGCGGCGCGTTCGGGCCGCTCATGCCGGAGTGCGCATCGCGGTAGCGGGCGCCGGGCACCGGCATGTCCACGGTGAACACCAGGGTGGTAACGCCAGCGGCCTTGGCGCGCTCCAGGGCGTTGCGCATGAAGCCGCGATCCTTGAGCACATAGAGCTGGAACCACATCGGCCGGTCAATGGCCGGCGCCACTTCTTCGATCGGGCACACCGACACCGTCGACAGGGTGAACGGAATGCCTTTGGCCGCTGCCGCCCGCGCCGCCTGGACTTCGCCGCGGCGTGCGTACATGCCGGTCAGGCCGACCGGCGCCAGGGCCACCGGCATGCTCAGGGTTTCGTTGAACAGTTGGGTCTCGAGGCTCAGCTCGGACATGTTCTTCAATACGCGCTGGCGCAGGGCGATGCCGGCCAGGTCTTCGACGTTGTGGCGCAGCGTGTGCTCGGCGTAGGCACCGCCGTCGGCGTAGTGGAACAGGAATGGCGGCAGCTTGCGTTGGGCTGCTGCGCGGTAATCGGTAGCGGCAGAAATGATCATGGGGTCTCGCAGCGTTGGGTGAAGGGGAGCTGCCGGGCGCACCACAACGCGCCCGGCCCCTGACACTTTAGTGAACCAGCATGCCGGTCAGCCAATAAGCCTGGATCAAGGTGATCAGGCCAACGATAGTGGCGAAGAACAAGCTGTGCTTGAGGGTGAAGCGGAACAGGTCCGACTCTTTGCCGACCAGGCCGGTAGCGGCGCAGGCCACGGCGATCGACTGCGGCGAAATCATTTTGCCGGTCACGCCGCCGCTGGTGTTGGCGGCCACCAGCAGGGTGTCGTTGACCCCGATCTGGTGCGCGGTGGTGGCCTGCAGCGAGCTGAACAGGGCGTTCGACGAAGTATCGGAACCGGTCAGAAACACGCCCAGCCAGCCGAGGAACGGCGAGAAGAACGGGAACGCCGCGCCAGTGCCGGCCAGTACCAGGGCCATGGTCGACGACATGCCCGAGTAGTTGGTGACGAAGGCAAAGGCCAGGACCATGCCGATCGACAGGATCGGCCAGCGCAGTTCGAAGAAGGTCTCTTTCAAAGTGGTCAGACCAGTTTTGAAATTGATCTTCAGCACCAGCATCGAGATCAGCGCCGAGAAGAAAATCGCGGTACCGGTGGCAGAAATCGGGTCGAGCTTGAACACCGCCGGGATCGCCGTCGGGGTGGCGACGATCGGTGCGGTCTTGATCACCAGTTGGTCAAGGTGCGGGATGGCGAAGTTGAATACCCAGCTGTACATCGAGCCACCGGCGGCGAAAGCGGCCTTGAACGGCTTGAGGGTCCAGATGGTGACCAGCACGGTGAGGATCAGGAACGGCGACCAGGCTTTGAAGATCTCGCCGAAGCTGTACGGCGAAGGCTGGCTGCCACCGCTCTGTACCACAGCGGCGCCAACACTACCGGGGGCGGCGGCGAACGAACGCTTGGGCTGCCAGACCTTGAGGAACAGGGTCAGGGAAATCAGGCTGGCCAGGGCCGAGGTGATGTCCGGCAGTTCTGGGCCAATGAAGTTCGAGGTGAAGTACTGGGTCACGGCAAAGCTCAGGCCGGCCACCAGGGCGGCTGGCCAGGTCTCTTTGACGCCGCGCAGGCCGTCCATCATGAACACCAGCCAGAACGGTACGAATAGCGACAGCAAGGGCAGCTGGCGGCCGGTCATGGCGCCGATCTTGAACGCATCGATACCGGTGACCTGGCCGGCCACGATGATCGGGATGCCCAGGGCGCCGAAGGCCACAGGCGCGGTGTTGGCGATCAGGCACAGGCCGGCGGCGTACAGCGGGTTGAAGCCCAGGCCCACGAGCAGGGCGGCGGTGATCGCCACCGGGGCGCCGAAGCCTGCCGCACCTTCAAGGAAGGCGCCGAAGCAGAAACCGATCAACAGCACCTGCAGGCGCTGGTCGTCGGTAATCGACAGCACCGAGCTGCGGATCACTTCGAACTGGCCGCTCTTGACCGTCAGCTTGTACAGGAACACTGCGGCGACAATGATCCAGGCAATCGGCCACAGGCCATAGGCAAAGCCGTATCCGGCGGCGGCAAGGGCCATGTCGGCAGGCATCTGGAAAGCAAAGATCGCCACCAGGATCGACAGGCCCAGCGTGATGCTGCCAGCCACGTGACCCTTGAGGCGGAACACCGCCAGCGCGAGGAAAAAGAACACGATCGGGATGACTGCCGCGAGCGCGGACAGGCCAAGACTACCAAGCGGACTGTAAAGCTGTTGCCAGGTTTGCATATGGGGTGGCCCCTAATTGTTGTTGGTCAGGCACTGGCATTGGATAATTGGTAAGACCAATTTACAATGTCGAGGCGCTAGGTTAAAAGCCTCGAAGTGGCTGTGTCAATTTGTCCCAGGAAACTTTTCTTGGGATGGTTGAAGGGGAGCGGGCCTGAACGGCAGGGAAATTTGCCAACTGATTAGTGTCGGCGGGTCGCGGATGCGCCAGAATAGACAGCCCCGAACGCACTCGGGATTGTGGAGAGCATGTGATGGTTTTTGATCAGGTCCGCCAACGCCGTTTGTCCGACGATATCGTCGAACGGCTGGAAGGGATGATTCTCGAAGGCACCTTGACGGCCGGTCAGCGCCTGCCTGCCGAGCGGGCGCTGGCCGAGCAGTTCGGCGTGTCACGACCGTCGTTGCGCGAAGCGATCCAGAAGCTGGTGGCCAAGGGCTTGTTGGTCAGCCGCCAGGGCGGTGGTAACTATGTGGCCGAATCGCTCGGCTCGACCTTCAGTGACCCGCTGCTGCAGTTGCTCGAAAGCAACCCTGAAGCGCAGCGCGACTTGCTGGAATTCCGGCATACCCTGGAGGCATCCTGCGCCTATTATGCGGCGATCCGCGCCACCGAGCCGGATCGCCTGCGGCTCAAGGCGGCCTTCGACACTTTGCAGGATTGCTACGCCCGCGCTGATGAAGTCGACCGGGCCGAAGAGGGCGCGGCCGATGCGCGTTTTCATCTGGCAATCGCCGAAGCCAGTCATAACGCGGTGTTGTTGCACACCATTCGTGGCCTGTTCGACCTGCTCAAGCGCAACGTGGTGACCAACATCGGCGGCATGTACAAACAGCGCAGCGAAACCCGCGACATGCTCATCAGCCAGCACCGCGAGCTGTACCTGGCGATTGTCGAAGGGCGTGCCGAAGATGCACGCGAAGTCTCCAGCCGGCACATCACCTATGTGCAGGAAGTGCTCGATGAAGTGCGCCAGGAGGTTCAGCGGGTGGCGCGGGCGGAGCGGCGCAGCGGGCGCTAGCAATCGTGGGGCAAACTCGCCCCTGTAGGAGCGGGCTTGCCCCGCGATGAGGGCGCTTCAGGCTGGAATCAGTCTTCCTTGCCCTTGTTGCGTACCGCGCGCTGCAACTCGCGGTCGGAATCGCGCTCGCGCTGGGTATCGCGCTTGTCGTATTCCTTCTTGCCCTTGCCCAGTGCGATTTCGCACTTGATCAAGTGCTTGCTCCAATAGATCGACAAGGCCACGCAGGTGTAGCCCTTCTGCTGGACAGCCGCGTGCAGGCGTTCCAGCTCTCGACGGTTGAGCAGCAGTTTGCGGGTACGTGTCGGGTCGGCGATGACGTGAGTACTGGCGGCTGTCAGCGGCGTGATGTGGCTGCCCATCAGCCAGGCCTCGCCATCCTTGAGCACCACGTAACTGTCGGTCAGGTGCGCCTTGCCGGCACGCAGACTTTTTACTTCCCAACCGGACAGGACCAATCCGGCCTCGAACTTGTGCTCGATGAAGTAATCGTGACGCGCCTTTTTATTCTGCGCGATAGTCCCTGTCGGATGTTTCTTTTGTTTAGCCATAGGGGCGGCATTATAGGCAGTCGCCGCGCTGTCGGCTATGGGTAGCGGTGCGCTTGAGCCATTGCCGTGAATCCCGGACAATGCGCGCACTTGATGCGCTCAATGGCGCCCATCGGCATTCGGGTTGCGTTTGCCGCTCAGCTTTGGAATCGACCCCTGGATGACTACCCATATTCAACGTTCGGCCCTGCTGCCATATCCCGCCCAGGCCCTGTACGACCTGGTCAATGATGTCGCGCGCTACCCGGAGTTCCTGCCCTGGTGTTCGTCCAGCACCGTGATCGAAGAAAGCGACACGCACATGCGCGCACGCCTTGAGGTAGCCAAGGGCGGGATGAGCCAGCAGTTTGTAACCAGCAATGTGCTGGTGCCGGGCCAGTCCATCGAAATGAACCTTGAAGAAGGGCCATTTTCCCAGCTGCATGGTGTCTGGGTGTTCAAGCCGTTGGGCGAGAAAGCCTGCAAGATCAGCCTCGACCTGTCGTTCGATTACGCCGGGCCATTGGTGCGTGCCACCTTGGGGCCGTTGTTCAACCAGGCCGCCAACACTCTTGTCGATGCTTTCTGCCAGCGTGCCAAGCAGCTCCATGTCTGAAGCCTTGCTGACCGTCGAGGTGGTGTATGCCGTGGCTGAGCGGCAGGTGCTGCTCAGTGTTGAGGTGCCGGCGGGTGCGACTATCAATGAAGCAGTAAAACTGTCGGGGATCGCCGCGCATTTTCCCGAGGCCGATATTCAGGCCTGCCCGGTCGGGGTCTTTGGCCGGGTGATCGCCAATCCTGAAGCGCACAAGGTTGAGGCGGGTGATCGCATCGAGCTTTATCGGCCTTTGCTGGCGGACCCGAAAGAGGTGCGCAAGCAGCGCGCGGCCAAGGTTGCAAGGGTCTTCAAGAAAGCCAAGCGCTGAATTTCAGGCAATAAAAAGCCCGGACGGGTCCGGGCTTTTTTGTACGCGCTGCAGGCTTACTGCGGCGAGGTATCCAGTGGCTCGGGCACCGGCACCGGGATAACCTCAATGGTATCGACGTCTTTCTGGATGGTGTCTTCCAGCGAGCCTGGCTTGGCAGGTTTTTCCTGCGCAGCGGGTTCGGTGCTGCCGGTCGGGCTGACAGTCGTATCGCCGCTGCCACCGAGGATTTCCTGGTCGCGGCTGACACCCGGCATGAAGTCGCCGGACAGGCTGCTGAGCTGGTCGTTCTCGTTGAAGAAGATGCTCATGCGTTCCTGTTGGCGCTCACCGCCGCCAGGCTGCAGGCTGTACAGGTAATCCCAGCGATTGGTGTGGAACGTATCCTGGATCAGCGGGTTGCCCATGATAAACCGTACTTGCCGACGGGTCATTCCGGGGCGCAATTGGTCTATCATGTCTTGCGTGACGACATTGCCCTGCTGGATGTCGATTTTGTAAACCCCGGGGAACGAGCAACCGGCGAGTGCGAGCAGTCCCACGAAGGTGAGGCTGGTTAGCAAGAGCTTGGTGTTTTGCATCGGTGGGCGACTTCCACTATCTTGGCTGGACAACGTAAACCCCGATCATACCCGTATTCAGAGAAGCTGCGAAGCAGCATCGGCGAGAAAGCTGACCATGGTTGAAAATAGCGAACTGCGCAAAGCCGGTCTCAAGGTGACACTGCCTCGAGTGAAAATTCTACAGATGCTCGACTCTACCGAGCAGCGTCACATGAGTGCTGAGGATGTCTACAAAGCGCTGATGGAGGCAGGCGAGGACGTCGGTCTGGCCACGGTTTACCGTGTTCTGACCCAGTTCGAAGCCGCAGGCCTGGTCGTGCGCCACAACTTCGATGGCGGCCACGCCGTGTTCGAGCTGGCTGACGGTGGTCACCACGACCACATGGTCAACGTCGATTCCGGCGAAGTCATCGAGTTCTTCGACAGTGAAATCGAGAAGCGCCAGAAGCAAATCGTGGAAGAGCACGGTTTCGAGCTGGTGGACCACAATCTGGTCCTGTACGTACGCAAGAAAAAGTAAGCAATTATTACATTGCTGCATATGTACTGAAGGCGACCCTGGGGTCGCCTTCGTGCTTTCTGGCTGGCAGCTTTTTATAGCTGCGCGCTTCAGGCCTTGCTGGTGACCACCATCTTGCGGGCGTGGGCCAGGGACTCTTTGGTCAGGTCGATGCCGCCGAGCATGCGTGCAACCTCTTCAACGCGCTCGCGCTTGCCCAGGTTGGCCACTGCGGTGTGGGTGGCATCGCTGTCGCGCACCTTGTGCACGAACAGGTGGTGATGGCCCTGGGCAGCCACTTGCGGCAAGTGAGTGACGGTCAGCACCTGGCCGCGCTCGCCCAGGCGGCGCAGCAGCTGGCCGACGATCTCTGCCGTTGGCCCGCCGATGCCGACGTCGACTTCGTCGAACACCAGGGTCGGGATGCGCGAGGTCTGTGCAGTAATCACCTGGATCGCCAGACTGATCCGCGACAGCTCGCCACCGGAAGCCACCTTGGCCAGGGCCTTGAGCGGCTGCCCGGGGTTGGCGCTGACCAGCAGCTCGACCTGCTCCAGGCCCTGGGGTTGCAGTTCGTCGCTGCTGTTGGGCCGCAGCTCGATGCTGAAACGCCCGCCCGGCATGCCCAGGCGCTGGATTTCCTGCTCCACTGCACTGGCCAGCTGGCTGGCGGCTTGCTGGCGCAGGGCGCTCAGTTCGCCGGCCTTGTCCTGGTAGTGGCGGGCATAGGCGGCCAGTTCTTCACCCAGGCGCTCGATCGATTCGTCGTTGGCGTTGAGGTTCTCCAGCTCTTCCATCAGGCGTTGCTGCAGGCCAGCCAGCTCAGTGGGGTGCACCCGGTGTTTGCGGGCGAGGGTATAGATGGTGTCGAGGCGCTCTTCGAGCTGTTGCAGGCGCGCCGGGTCGGCGTCGAAGTTGTCGAGGAAGCGGTTCAGCTCGCCAACCGCTTCTTCTACCTGGATCTGCGCACTGGCGATCATGCTGGCTGCCTCGCCCAGGGCCTTGGGCGCGTTGTGCACGGCGGTCAGGCGGTTAAGGCTGGCGGTCAGAGCATTGAGCACGTTGCCCGAGTCGTTCTCGCTGCAGTGGTCGATGACCTGGCGGCAGATGCCGAACAGTGCTTCGGCGTTGGTCAGGTTCTTGTGTTCCTGCTCCAGCAGTTCCAGCTCGTTCTCGCCCAGGCCAAGGTTGTCGAGTTCTTCGAGCTGATAGCTGAGCAACTGGTGCTGCGCGCGCTGCTCGTCGCCGGAATTGGACAGCCGCTCCAGCTCCTGGCGGGTCTGGCGCCAGCGCTGGGCGGCAAGCTGGACCTGGCGGGCGAGGTCGGTGGCGCCGGCGTATTCATCGAGCAGGCGCCGATGCGTGTCGGTTTTCAGCAGTGACTGGTGTTCGTGCTGGCTGTGGATATCGATCAGCAGCTCGCCCAGGGCCTTGAGGTCGCCGAGCGGGCAGGGCGTGCCGTTGATATAGCCACGGCTACGGCCTTCGGCGGTGATCACCCGGCGCAGGATGCACGGGCCGTCGCTGTCGAGGTCGCGTTCGGCGAGCCAGCTGCGCGCCTCGGGGATGTCGACCAGGTCGAAGGTGGCAAGGATGTCGGCCTTGTCGGCCCCTGGGCGCACCACGCCACTGTCGGCGCGATCGCCCAGGGTCAGGCCCAGGGCGTCGAGCATGATCGATTTGCCGGCCCCGGTTTCACCGGTGATGACGCTCATCCCGCGGGCGAGCTCGAGGTCCAGGTGTTCGACGATGGCGTAGTTGTGTACGGACAGGTGCACCAGCATTGGGGCGGCTCCCAGGCGTTAGGTCTGGTTATTTATACAGTGTTTTCAAATCCGCTGACAATGCTGATGTTTAGTTCAATTTGGTAATCGCGGCGCGGTTCTGATTGCGCTGGGTTATGAGCGAATGTGTACAAGCTGTGTTGCCGGCCCTTGAACCTGGGTTTTGCGACCCCATATAGCCGGCAGACGCGCGAGTAATGCTCGCAGACCTTATTCGAGAGGAGAGATTTTATGGCTGACGAACAGCTGGATGAACAGAATCTGAACGCCGAAGCGACTGGCGACCAAGAGCTGAGCGCCCGCGTGCAGGTGCTCGAAGAGCAGCTGGCGGCGGCCCAGGATCAATCCCTGCGCACCGCCGCCGACCTGCAGAACGTGCGCCGCCGCGCCGAGCAGGACGTAGAAAAGGCGCACAAGTTCGCCCTGGAAAAATTCGCCGGTGACCTGCTGCCGGTCATCGACAGCCTCGAGCGCGGCCTGGAACTGTCCAGCCCCGACGACGAGAGCATTCGCCCGATGCGCGAAGGTATCGAGCTGACCCTGAAGATGTTCCACGACACCCTCAAGCGCTACAACCTCGAGGCCATCGACCCGCACGGCGAACCGTTCAATGCCGAGCACCATCAGGCGATGGCCATGCAGGAAAGCGCCGAGGTCGAGCCCAACAGCGTGCTCAAGGTGTTCCAGAAGGGCTACCAGCTCAACGGTCGCCTGCTGCGCCCGGCCATGGTCGTGGTCAGCAAGGCCCCGGCAGCGGTTTCGCCGTCGATTGACGAGCAGGCTTGAAATCGTTTTCGGCGCCCCCATCTAGGTGTCAAGCATTCAAGTATTACCGCAGTTAGCCACCACTGCTGCGGCAACCAAATTCAAGTTTCGGGAGAGTTAACATGGGTAAAATCATCGGTATCGACCTGGGGACCACCAACTCCTGTGTCTCCATTCTGGAAAACGGCAACGTCAAGGTCATCGAGAACGCCGAAGGCGCTCGTACCACGCCGTCGATCATCGCCTACGCCAACGACGGCGAAATCCTGGTTGGCCAGTCGGCCAAGCGCCAGGCGGTCACCAACCCGCACAACACCCTGTACGCGGTAAAACGTCTGATCGGTCGTCGCTTCGAAGAAGAAGTGGTGCAGAAAGACATCCAGATGGTTCCGTACAAAATTGTCAAAGCTGACAACAACGACGCCTGGGTTGAAGTGAACGGCCAGAAAATGGCGCCGCCACAAATCTCGGCTGAAATCCTGAAAAAAATGAAGAAGACCGCCGAAGACTACCTCGGCGAGCCAGTGACCGAAGCGGTGATCACCGTTCCGGCCTACTTCAACGACAGCCAGCGCCAGGCCACCAAAGACGCCGGCCGTATCGCCGGTCTGGACGTCAAGCGGATCATCAACGAGCCGACCGCGGCTGCGCTGGCCTATGGCATGGACAAGGCCAAGGGCGATCACACCGTGATCGTTTATGACCTGGGTGGCGGTACCTTCGACGTTTCGGTAATCGAAATCGCCGAAGTCGATGGCGAGCACCAGTTCGAAGTTCTGGCCACCAACGGTGACACTTTCCTCGGTGGTGAAGACTTCGACATCCGCCTGATCGACTACCTCGTCGACGAGTTCAAGAAAGAAAGCGGCATGAACCTCAAGGGTGACCCGCTGGCTATGCAGCGCCTGAAAGAAGCCGCTGAAAAGGCCAAGATCGAGCTGTCTTCGAGCCAGATGACCGACGTCAACCTGCCGTACATCACTGCAGACGCCACCGGTCCTAAGCACCTGAACGTGAAGATCTCCCGCGCCAAGCTGGAATCGCTGGTAGAAGACCTGGTTCAGCGCACCATCGAGCCATGCCGCATCGCCATGAAAGACGCCGGTATCGACGTCAGCAAGATCGACGACGTGATCCTGGTCGGCGGTCAGACCCGTATGCCGCTGGTGCAAAAAGCGGTTACCGACTTCTTCGGCAAAGAAGCGCGTAAAGACGTCAACCCGGACGAAGCGGTTGCCATGGGTGCTGCCATCCAGGGTGCGGTACTGGCCGGTGACGTCAAGGACGTATTGCTGCTGGACGTCAGCCCGCTGACCCTGGGTATCGAAACCATGGGCGGCGTGATGACCGCGCTGATCGAGAAGAACACCACTATTCCGACCAAGAAGTCGCAAGTGTTCTCGACTGCCGATGACAACCAGGGCGCCGTGACCATTCACGTGCTGCAAGGTGAGCGTAAGCAGGCTGCACAGAACAAGTCCCTGGGCAAGTTCGACCTGGCCGACATTCCACCTGCTCCACGTGGTGTGCCACAAATCGAAGTGACCTTCGACATCGACGCCAACGGCATCCTGCACGTCGGCGCCAAAGACAAGGCCACTGGCAAGACCCAGTCGATCGTGATCAAGGCCAACTCCGGCCTGTCTGATGAAGAAATTCAGCAGATGATCCGCGACGCTGAAGCGAACTCGGAAGAAGACCGCAAGTTCGAAGAGCTGGCCGCTGCCCGTAACCAGGGTGATGCACTGGTTCACTCGACTCGCAAGATGGTCGTTGACGCTGGTGACAAGGTCACTGCTGACGAGAAAACCGCGATCGAAGCGGCCGTGGTTGCCCTGGAAGCCGCCATCAAGGGCGACGACAAGGCTGCCATCGACGCTAAAGTCGAAGAGCTGTCGAAGGTCTCGGCTCCGGTTGCCCAGAAGATGTACGCCGAGCAGTCGGCTGAACAGCCTCAGGGTGGCGCCCAGCAAGCTGAGCCGGAAGCCAAGCACGACGACGTCGTCGATGCCGAGTTTGAAGAAGTCAAAGACAACAAGTAATTGCTACAGGTTGTCGGCCAGTTGACTGTTTATTGATGGTTGGCTGGTAGGATGTCGCCGCGCGGGGGCTTGCTCCCGCGTTGGCGTGTCTGCAATACCCGAATTTTTACAGCATCTGTCAGCCGCCCGTGGGGCAGGTGAGGCGGGTGCTGGCGGCACAGCGCGGAATGCGCAGAGGTTTGCCGAACGTCCTCAAGAGTGCAAAGACTTATGGCAAAGCGTGACTATTACGAAGTTCTGGGAGTTGAGCGCGGCTCCAGTGAAGCGGACCTGAAGAAGGCCTATCGCCGCCTGGCGATGAAGCATCACCCGGACCGTAATCCTGATGACAAGGACTCGGAAGAGAAATTCAAGGAAGCCAACGAGGCTTACGAAGTGCTCTCCGATGCCAGCAAGCGTGCGGCCTATGACCAGTATGGTCATGCCGGCGTGGATCCGAGCATGGGTGGCGGCGGTGCCGGTTTCGGCGGCGCGAACTTCTCGGATATCTTCGGCGATGTGTTCAGCGATTTCTTCGGCGGTGGCCGTGGTGGTTCGCGCGGTGGCGCCCAGCGTGGCAGCGACCTGCGCTACACCCTGGAACTGAACCTGGAAGAAGCCGTGCGCGGCACCACGGTCAATATCCGTGTGCCGACGCTGGTCAACTGCAAGCCGTGCGACGGTTCCGGGGCCAAGAAAGGCTCGTCGCCGTCGACCTGCCCGACCTGCGGCGGTATCGGCCAGGTGCGCATGCAGCAGGGCTTCTTCTCGGTCCAGCAGACCTGCCCGCGCTGCCACGGCCAGGGCAAGATCATCACCGACCCGTGCGACTCGTGCCACGGCGAAGGGCGCATCGAAGAGTACAAGACACTGTCGGTCAAGGTCCCGGCTGGCGTTGATACCGGCGACCGTATTCGTCTGTCTGGTGAAGGTGAAGCCGGTTCGCACGGCGGACCGACTGGCGACCTTTACGTTGTCATCAACGTGCGTGAGCACCCGATTTTCCAGCGCGACGGCAAGCACCTGTATTGTGAAGTGCCGATCAGCTACACCGACGCTGCCCTGGGTGGCGAGCTGGAAGTGCCGACCCTCGATGGCCGGGTCAAGCTGAAGATCCCGGAAGGCACCCAGACCGGCAAGCAGTTCCGTCTGCGCGGCAAAGGTGTGGCACCGGTTCGCGGTGGTGGTGCCGGTGACCTGATGTGCCGGGTCGCGGTGGAAACCCCGGTCAACCTCAGCCGTCGCCAGCGTGAGCTGCTCGAAGAGCTGCGTGATTCGCTGGAGGGCGACAGTTCCCACTCGCCGAAAGCCAATGGCTGGTTCGAAGGCGTGAAACGCTTCTTCGGCGATCTGTAAGAAGGAATAGGGCATGCGACGTATAGCGGTAATGGGCGCTGCAGGGCGCATGGGCAAGACCCTGATCGAAGCGGTGCAGCAAACCCCGGGTGCCGGGCTGACCGCAGCGATCGATCGCCCGGACAGTTCGCTGGTCGGCGCTGATGCCGGTGAACTGGCGGCTCTGGGCCGAATCGGTGTGTTGCTGTCGGACGACCTGGCCAAGGTTGCCGACGAGTTCGACGTGCTGATCGACTTCACTCACCCCTCGGTGACCCTGAAGAACCTGGCGTTCTGCCGCAAGGCAGGCAAGGCGATGATCATCGGCACCACCGGTTTCTCGGTCGAAGAAAAGCAACTGCTGGCCGAGGCGGGCAAGGACATTCCTATCGTCTTCGCCGCCAACTTCAGCGTTGGCGTCAACCTCAGCCTCAAGTTGCTGGACATGGCGGCGCGGGTGCTGGGCGATGATGTCGATATCGAGATCATCGAGGCGCACCACCGGCACAAGGTCGATGCGCCGTCGGGTACCGCGCTGCGCATGGGTGAAGTGGTTGCCAATGCCCTGGGCCGTGACCTGCAGGAAGTGGCGGTGTATGGCCGTGAAGGCCAGACCGGCGCGCGTGATCGCAAGACCATCGGTTTTGCCACTGTGCGCGCTGGCGATGTGGTCGGTGATCACACCGTGCTGTTCGCTGCCGAAGGTGAGCGCCTGGAGATCACCCACAAGGCCTCCAGTCGCATGACCTTCGCCAAGGGTGCGGTACGTGCCGCGCTGTGGCTGGACGGGCGCGAGCCTGGCTTGTACGACATGCAGGACGTGCTCGACCTGCGTTGACCTGCGCTGTATCCCCTGTGGGAGCGGGCTTGACCCGCGATTGCGGTTTGTCTGTCACGCCGCAATCGCGGGTCAAGCCCGCTCCCACAAGACCCTCCCAGTGCGCCCTGTCGCATTCCTGCGCCTTTCAGGCACATCAGTGGTAGACCAAAAAAGCGTTTTTCTGTAAGCTACAGCTTTAGTGTGTCCACTAAAAGCGCGCAGATAATTCGACGAAGAAAGCGGGGTGACGTGTCTATACGTCATTCCGCTTTTTTGCAACCTGCGATCGCCCCTTCAGGCTTGATTTACGGGAGGTCTTCTTGACTAAGCCAGCCATACTCGCCCTTGCCGATGGCAGCATTTTTCGCGGTGAAGCCATTGGAGCCGACGGACAAACCGTTGGTGAGGTGGTGTTTAACACCGCAATGACCGGCTATCAGGAAATCCTGACTGACCCTTCCTATGCGCAGCAAATCGTTACCCTGACTTACCCGCACATCGGCAACACCGGCACCACGCCGGAAGACGCCGAGTCCGACCGCGTCTGGTCGGCGGGCCTGGTGATTCGCGACCTGCCTCTGATCGCGAGCAACTGGCGCAACAAGCAATCCCTGCCTGACTACCTCAAGGCCAACAACGTAGTGGCGATCGCAGGTATCGACACCCGTCGCCTGACCCGCATCCTGCGTGAGAAGGGCGCGCAGAACGGCTGCATCCTCGCCGGCGACAACATCAGCGAAGAGGCTGCAATCGCCGCCGCTCGCGGTTTTCCGGGCCTGAAGGGCATGGACCTGGCGAAAGTCGTCAGCACCAAGAGCAGCTACGAATGGCGCTCCAGCGTCTGGGAGCTGAAGACCGACAGCCACGCCACAATCGAGGCGTCCGAGCTGCCTTACCACGTGGTTGCCTACGACTTCGGCGTCAAGCTGAACATCCTGCGCATGCTGGTTGCCCGCGGTTGCCGCCTGACCGTAGTGCCGGCGCAAACCCCGGCCAGCGAAGTTCTGGCACTCAACCCTGATGGCGTGTTCCTGTCCAACGGCCCTGGCGATCCGGAGCCTTGCGACTACGCGATCCAGGCGATCAAGGACATCCTCGAAACCGAGATCCCGGTATTCGGCATCTGCCTGGGCCACCAGTTGCTGGCCCTGGCCTCCGGTGCCAAGACCGTGAAAATGGGTCATGGTCACCACGGCGCCAACCACCCGGTCCAGGACCTGGACACCGGCGTGGTCATGATCACCAGCCAGAACCACGGCTTTGCGGTTGACGAAGCGACCCTGCCGGGCAACGTGCGCGCCATCCACAAGTCGCTGTTCGACGGTACCCTGCAGGGTATCGAGCGCACCGACAAGAGCGCGTTCAGCTTCCAGGGCCACCCTGAAGCCAGCCCGGGCCCGACCGACGTCGCGCCACTGTTCGACCGTTTCATCGATGCCATGGCCAAGCGCCGCTGAGCATCTGGCGAGAAGGCCCTGGACCGGTGCAAGCCGCGTTCAGGTGCCGCCCCCAAGATTGTTCAATGCGGCTTGCCGACTGACCTGCGGAATTGAGTGACAACCCATGCCAAAACGTACAGACATCAAAAGCATCCTGATTCTCGGCGCTGGCCCGATCGTGATCGGCCAGGCCTGCGAATTCGACTACTCCGGCGCCCAGGCCTGTAAAGCCCTGCGCGAAGAGGGCTACCGCGTCATCCTGGTGAACTCCAACCCGGCCACCATCATGACCGACCCGGCCATGGCCGACGCCACCTACATCGAGCCGATCAAGTGGCAGACCGTTGCCAAGATCATCGAGAAGGAGCGTCCTGACGCGCTGCTGCCGACCATGGGTGGCCAGACTGCCTTGAACTGCGCCCTGGACCTGGAGCGCGAAGGCGTTCTGGAAAAGTTCGGCGTAGAGATGATCGGCGCCAACGCCGACACCATCGACAAGGCTGAAGACCGTTCGCGCTTCGACACCGCCATGAAGGCCATTGGCCTTGAGTGCCCGCGCTCCGGCATCGCCCACAGCATGGAAGAGGCCAACGCGGTGCTCGAGAAGCTCGGCTTCCCGTGCATCATCCGTCCGTCCTTCACCATGGGTGGCACCGGTGGCGGCATCGCCTACAACCGTGAAGAATTCGAAGAAATCTGCGCCCGTGGTCTGGACCTGTCGCCAACCAAAGAGCTGCTGATCGACGAATCGCTGATCGGCTGGAAAGAGTACGAGATGGAAGTGGTCCGCGACAAAAAGGACAACTGCATCATCGTCTGCTCGATCGAGAACTTCGACCCGATGGGCGTGCACACCGGTGACTCGATCACCGTGGCGCCAGCACAGACCCTGACCGACAAGGAATACCAGATCATGCGCAACGCCTCGCTGGCGGTGCTGCGTGAAATCGGTGTCGAGACCGGCGGTTCCAACGTGCAGTTCGGTATCTGCCCGGACACCGGCCGCATGGTCGTGATCGAGATGAACCCGCGGGTTTCCCGTTCCTCGGCGCTGGCCTCGAAAGCCACCGGCTTCCCGATCGCCAAGATCGCCGCCAAGCTGGCCGTCGGTTACACCCTCGACGAGCTGCAGAACGACATCACCGGCGGCCGTACCCCGGCGTCCTTCGAGCCGTCGATCGACTACGTCGTCACCAAGCTGCCGCGTTTCGCCTTCGAGAAATTCCCGAAAGCCGACGCCCGCCTGACCACCCAGATGAAATCCGTGGGTGAAGTCATGGCCATCGGCCGGACCTTCCAGGAATCGCTGCAGAAAGCCCTGCGCGGCCTGGAAGTTGGCGTTTGCGGCCTGGACCCGAAAGTCGACCTGGCCAGCCCTGACGCTGCCAGCATCCTCAAGCGCGAGCTGACCGTGCCGGGCGCCGAGCGCATCTGGTACGTCGCCGACGCCATGCGTTCGGGCATGACCTGCGACGAAATCTTCGCCCTGACCGGTATCGATCACTGGTTCCTGGTGCAGATGGAAGACCTGATCAAGGAAGAAGAGAAGGTCAAGACCCTGGCCCTGTCGGCGATCGACAAGGACCTGATGCTGCGTCTGAAGCGCAAGGGCTTCTCTGACCAGCGTCTGGCCAAGCTGCTGGGTATCACCGACAAGAACCTGCGTCGTCACCGCCACAAGCTGGAAGTGTTCCCGGTCTACAAGCGCGTCGACACCTGCGCCGCCGAGTTCGCCACCGACACCGCCTACCTGTACTCGACCTATGAGGAAGAGTGCGAGGCCAAGCCGTCGACCCGTGACAAGATCATGATCCTCGGTGGCGGTCCTAACCGTATCGGCCAGGGTATCGAGTTCGACTACTGCTGCGTGCACGCAGCACTGGCCCTGCGTGAAGACGGTTACGAGACCATCATGGTCAACTGCAACCCGGAAACCGTCTCCACCGACTACGACACTTCCGACCGCCTGTACTTCGAGCCGCTGACCCTGGAAGACGTGCTGGAAGTGGTTCGCGTCGAGAAGCCCAAAGGCGTGATCGTCCACTACGGCGGCCAGACCCCGCTGAAACTGGCTCGCGCCCTGGAAGAAGCCGGCGTGCCGATCATCGGTACCAGCCCGGACGCCATCGACCGCGCCGAAGACCGCGAGCGTTTCCAACAGATGGTTCAGCGCCTGAACCTGCTGCAGCCGCCAAACGCCACCGTGCGCAGCGAAGACGAAGCGATTCGCGCTGCCGGCGTGATCGGTTACCCGCTGGTGGTTCGCCCGTCCTACGTACTGGGCGGCCGCGCCATGGAGATCGTCTACGAGCTGGACGAGCTCAAGCGCTACCTGCGTGAAGCGGTGCAAGTGTCCAACGACAGCCCGGTGCTGCTCGACCACTTCCTCAACTGCGCTATCGAGATGGACGTGGATGCGGTCTGCGACGGCACCGATGTGGTGATCGGCGCGATCATGCAGCACATCGAACAAGCCGGTGTTCACTCTGGTGACTCGGCGTGCTCGCTGCCACCGTACTCGCTGCCGGCCCATGTGCAGGACGAAGTCCGCGAACAGGTCAAGAAAATGGCCCTGGAGCTGGGCGTTGTCGGCCTGATGAACGTGCAGCTGGCCCTGCAGGGCGACAAGATCTACGTGATCGAAGTCAACCCGCGCGCCTCGCGTACCGTACCGTTCGTCTCCAAGTGCATCGGCACCTCGCTGGCGATGATTGCCGCGCGCGTCATGGCTGGTAAATCGCTGAAGGAAATCGGCTTCACCAAGGAAATCATTCCTAACTTCTACAGCGTCAAGGAAGCGGTGTTCCCGTTTGCCAAGTTCCCGGGTGTTGACCCGATCCTTGGCCCTGAGATGAAATCCACCGGTGAAGTCATGGGTGTCGGCGACAGCTTCGGTGAAGCCTTCGCCAAGGCCCAGATGGGTGCCAGCGAAGTGCTGCCGACTGGCGGTACCGCGTTCATCAGCGTGCGTGACGACGACAAGCCACAAGTGGCCGGCGTTGCCCGCGACCTGATCGCCCTGGGCTTCGAAGTGGTTGCCACCGTCGGTACCGCCAAGGTCATCGAAGCGGCTGGCCTGAAAGTGCGTCGCGTGAACAAGGTGACCGAAGGTCGTCCGCACGTGGTCGACATGATCAAGAACGACGAAGTGTCGCTGATCATCAACACCACCGAAGGTCGTCAGTCGATCGCCGACTCCTACTCGATTCGTCGCAATGCGTTGCAGCACAAGATCTACTGCACCACCACCATTGCGGCCGGTGAAGCCATCTGCGAAGCGCTGAAATTTGGTCCGGAAAAGACCGTTCGCCGCTTGCAGGATCTGCATGCAGGACTCAAAGCATGAGCATTACCAAGTACCCGATGACCGTCCAGGGCGCTCGCGCCCTGGAGGAAGAGCACCTGTTCCTGAGCAAGACCGAGCGTCCGCGCCTGAGCCAGGCCATTGGTGAGGCCCGTGAGCTGGGCGACCTCAAGGAAAACGCCGAGTACCACGCTGCCCGTGAAGAGCAGGGTATGGTCGAGGCGCGTATCCGCGATATCGAAGGCCGTCTGCAGAACTCGGTGGTGATCGACGTCACCACCATTGCCCATACCGGCAAAGTGATTTTCGGCACCACCGTAGTGTTGGCCAACACCGAAACCGACGAAGAGGTGACCTACCAGATCGTTGGCGAGGACGAGGCGGACGTCAAGAACGGCAAGCTCTCGGTCGGTGCGCCGATCGCCCGCGCCATCATCGGCAAGGAAGAGGGCGATACCGTGGTGATCAAGACGCCAAGCGGTACGGTCGAGTACGAGATTGTCGAAGTCAAACACATCTGACCGACGCCGCGGCTTTGCCGCGGCCGCGGTGATCTGGCAACTGACCCAGGTGTTCTGGGTTGGCGGCCTGTGGATGTTGCATTTCGGTTTGCTGCCGGCTTTGGGCAAGATTGGCCTGGCGCCGCTGCTGATCGAGGATATCGGCAGCCTGATGGCATCGTTGCTGGTCGCGTTTGCGGCGTTTTGCGCAGGCGTGCAGGCATTGGTGCTGATGCAGGCTCAGGGCCTGGCCAGTCTGTGGCGGGATATGCGGGGGCAATTGCTGTCGATGGCGATGCTGGCGTGCGTGGTGTATTTCGCCTTGCGCGTGGGCATGCCGGAGGAGTTGCGCTGGCAGCTGTTCTGCTACCTGGTGCTGGGCCTGACCGGCCTGCTGCTGGTCATGCAACCCGTGCCGGGCAGGGCGCGCAAGGCGCGCCACTGACCGCGGCAAACATCACTTGTAACGGTGGATGTTCGACAGCTGTTTGTTCGGTTGTGGATTGCGGCGATAGATCAGCGCCTTCTTGCCGATGGTCTGTACCAGTTCGGCGCGGCCGGCCTTGCACAGCGCGGCGATTGCGGCGGCACGTTCTTCGCGGTCTTCGGAGCGAATTTCGACCTTGATCAGCTCGTGATCGGCCAGGGCGCGTTCGAGTTCGGCGATAACCCCTTCAGTCAGCCCATTGCCTGCCACAATCAGAACTGGTTTCAGATCGTGGCCAATGGATTTGTACTGTTTCTTCTGCTCGTTATTGAGCGGCATAATCTGACCCTTTGTCTGATTCTGTAAAAATGGCGGCCATTTTACCCGAGGGCCCGTGGATCCGCCCAGTTAATCACGACCCTTATCATCGAGGTGCCCAATGGCGCGTTCCAAGACAAGCCTTGGCTGGCTGAAAGAACACTTCAACGATCCTTACGTTAAAAAAGCGCAAAAGGATGGTTATCGCTCGCGTGCGAGCTATAAATTGCTGGAAATCCAGGAAAAGTACCGGATTATCCGCCCCGGCATGAGTGTCGTCGACCTCGGCGCGGCACCGGGTGGCTGGTCGCAGGTGACCAGTCGTCTGATCGGCGGTCAGGGCCGTTTGATCGCCTCCGATATCCTCGAAATGGACAGCATTCCCGACGTGACCTTCATCCAGGGCGACTTTACCCAGGATGAAGTGCTGGCGCAGATTCTCGAAGCAGTGGGTAATTCACACGTAGACCTTGTGATTTCCGATATGGCCCCCAATATGAGTGGTACGCCTGCCGTGGATATTCCCAAGGCCATGTTTCTCTGTGAGCTGGCCCTTGATCTGGCGACCCGGGTACTCAAGCCGGGTGGCGATTTTTTGATCAAGATTTTCCAGGGCGAAGGGTTTGACGTATACCTCAAGGACGCTCGTCAGAAATTCGACAAGGTCCAGATGCTCAAGCCTGATTCTTCGCGGGACCGCTCCCGCGAGCAGTACTTGCTGGCGCGGGGGTATCGCGGCGAGTAGGGGCGTCAGGCCGGCGGCTTCCAGGGTATCCGATAGTTTTTTCCAATCGGCTCTCCTGCCTGACCTGGATGTACTTCGTGTAGTCTAGGTTTCACAAAGGGTTACAGACGGCGCCTGCAGATGTGTAGGTTATGTAGTAAGTTAAGCCGGTGAATATCATGCGAGGCACGGCTGCGCCGTCAGCCGGCTTCAGAGGGTAGCTAATTGAACGATATGGCAAAGAACTTGATCCTGTGGTTGATCATCGCGGCTGTCCTGGTGACGGTGATGAACAACTTCTCCAGCCCGAATGAGCCGCAGACCCTCAACTATTCCGACTTCATTCAGCAGGTCAAGGATGGCAAGGTCGAGCGCGTTGCGGTCGACGGCTACGTCATTACCGGTAAACGCACCGATGGCGACAGCTTCAAGACCATCCGTCCGGCCATTCAGGACAACGGCCTGATCGGTGATCTGGTCGACAATCACGTCGTGGTTGAAGGCAAGCAGCCAGAGCAACAGAGCATCTGGACCCAACTGCTGGTCGCCAGCTTCCCGATCCTGGTCATCATTGCCGTATTCATGTTCTTCATGCGCCAGATGCAGGGCGGCGCCGGTGGCAAGGGCGGGCCGATGAGCTTCGGCAAGAGCAAGGCGCGCCTGCTCTCCGAAGACCAGGTAAAAACTACCCTGGCCGACGTTGCCGGTTGCGACGAAGCTAAAGAAGAAGTCGGCGAGCTGGTTGAGTTCCTGCGCGATCCGGGCAAATTCCAGCGCCTGGGCGGTCGTATTCCGCGCGGCGTGCTGATGGTCGGCCCGCCAGGTACCGGTAAAACCCTGCTGGCCAAGGCCATTGCCGGCGAAGCCAAGGTGCCGTTCTTCACCATTTCCGGTTCCGACTTCGTCGAGATGTTCGTCGGTGTCGGTGCCAGCCGTGTTCGCGACATGTTCGAGCAGGCCAAGAAACACGCACCGTGCATCATCTTCATCGACGAAATCGACGCCGTCGGTCGCCATCGTGGCGCCGGCATGGGTGGCGGTCACGACGAGCGCGAGCAGACCCTCAACCAGTTGCTGGTAGAGATGGACGGCTTCGAAATGAACGACGGCATCATCGTCATCGCCGCGACCAACCGTCCGGACGTACTCGACCCGGCGCTGCTGCGTCCAGGCCGTTTCGACCGCCAGGTTGTCGTTGGCCTGCCGGATATCCGCGGTCGTGAGCAGATCCTCAAGGTGCACATGCGCAAGGTGCCGATTGGCGACAACGTCAATCCAGCCGTTATTGCCCGTGGTACCCCGGGCTTCTCCGGTGCCGACCTTGCCAACCTGGTCAACGAAGCCTCGTTGTTCGCTGCCCGTGGCGGCAAGCGCGTGGTCGAGATGAAAGAGTTCGAGCTGGCCAAAGACAAGATCATGATGGGCGCCGAGCGCAAGACCATGGTCATGTCCGAGAAAGAGAAGCAGAACACCGCGTATCACGAAGCTGGCCATGCCATTGTCGGTCGCGTCGTGCCCGAGCACGATCCGGTCTACAAAGTGTCGATCATCCCTCGCGGCCGGGCACTGGGTGTAACCATGTTCCTGCCTGAGGAAGACCGTTACAGCCTGTCCAAGCGCGCGCTGATCAGCCAGATCTGCTCGCTGTACGGCGGCCGTATCGCCGAAGAGATGACCCTGGGCTTCGATGGCGTCACCACCGGTGCCTCCAACGACATCATGCGGGCCAGCCAGATTGCCCGCAACATGGTCACTAAGTGGGGCCTGTCGGAAAAACTGGGTCCTTTGATGTATGCCGAAGAAGAGGGCGAGGTGTTCCTCGGTCGCAGTGCCGGTTCCCAGCACGCCAGCGTCTCCGGTGAAACCGCCAAGCTGATCGACTCCGAAGTGCGCAGCATCATTGACCAGTGCTATGCCACGGCCAAGCAGATCCTCACCGAGAACCGCGACAAGCTCGACGCCATGGCCGACGCGCTGATGAAGTACGAGACCATCGATGCCGATCAGATCGACGACATCATGGCCGGTCGCGAGCCACGCGAGCCGCGTGACTGGGAGGGTGGATCAGGCACTCCAGATGCCTCGGCTCCACGCCCAGAGTCGCCGATCGGCGGTCCAGCGGCGCAAGTCTAAGGGCATATATGACCTCACAGCAGTACCCGACCCGGTTGCCTTGCGGCAACCGGGTTCTTGATTTGTCCCGTACCCATGTCATGGGTATCCTCAATATCACCCCCGATTCCTTCTCCGATGGCGGTCGCTTCACCCAGCGTGATGCGGCCTTGCGCCACGCCGAGGCGATGGTGGCTGCCGGCGCAACCCTGGTCGATGTCGGTGGCGAGTCCACTCGCCCAGGCGCTCGCGCGGTGTCGGCACTGGAAGAGCTGGAGCGTGTCGCGCCTATCGTCGAAGCGATCAATCGCGAACTCGATGTGATCATCTCGGTCGATACCTCGACGCCAGCCGTAATCCGCGAGTCGGCCAGGCTTGGTGCCGGGTTGATCAACGATGTGCGCTCGCTCAGTCGTGATGGCGCCCTGGATGCTGCGGCAGCCACTGGTTTGCCGGTGTGCCTGATGCACATGCGCGGTGAGCCCGGCGACATGCAGGACGATCCTCAATACCAGGATGTCACCGCCGAGGTGGCGAGCTATCTTGAAGAGCGAATGGCGGCGTGTGCGGCCGTGGGCATCGAGGCCGAACGGATCATCCTTGATCCGGGTTTCGGCTTTGCCAAGACCCTCGGGCACAACCTCAGCCTGTTCAAGCACATGGACGCGCTCTACCGCTTGGGGCGTCCGTTGCTGGTGGGCGTTTCACGCAAGAGCATGATCGGCCTGGCCTTGGGCCGTCCGGTCGGTGAGCGGCTCTATGGCAGCCTGGCCCTGGCTGCGCTGGCGATGACCAAGGGCGCGAGCATACTGCGCGTTCACGATGTCGCCGAAACCGCCGATGTAGTGCGGATGATTGCTGCGGTGCAAGCCGCCGAATAAGAGTGATGGAGCATCTATGAGCAGAAAATA
Organism: Pseudomonas sp. B21-035; assembly: GCF_024748945.1. Lineage (NCBI taxonomy): Bacteria > Pseudomonadati > Pseudomonadota > Gammaproteobacteria > Pseudomonadales > Pseudomonadaceae > Pseudomonas > Pseudomonas sp. B21-035. The sequence continues at coordinate 5,042,949 of NZ_CP087179.1, read as the reverse complement.
TTTTGGTACCGACGGTATTCGTGGCCGTGTCGGCGAATACCCCATCACCCCTGACTTCATGCTCAAGCTCGGCTGGGCGGCTGGCATGGCCTTTCGCAAGCAGGGTGCCTGCCGGGTGTTGGTGGGTAAAGACACGCGCATTTCCGGCTACATGTTCGAGTCGGCTCTGGAAGCAGGCCTTTCCGCCGCCGGCGCCGATGTGATGCTGCTGGGGCCGATGCCGACCCCGGCCATCGCCTACCTGACCCGTACCTTTCATGCCGAAGCGGGCATCGTCATCAGTGCCTCGCACAACCCCCATGACGACAACGGCATCAAGTTCTTCTCCGGCCAAGGCACCAAGCTGCCGGATGAAGTCGAGCTGATGATCGAGGAGTTGCTCGACCAGCCGATGACCGTGGTCGAATCGAGCAAGCTGGGCAAGGTCTCGCGCATCAACGATGCGGCCGGTCGCTACATCGAGTTCTGCAAGAGCAGCGTGCCGAGCAGCACCGATTTCGCCGGCCTCAAGCTGGTGGTCGACTGCGCCCATGGCGCTACCTACAAGGTTGCGCCCAGCGTGTTCCGCGAGCTGGGTGCCGATGTCACCGTGCTATCGGCGCAGCCTGACGGCCTGAACATCAACGAGAACTGCGGCTCGACCCATATCGAGTCGCTGCAGGCGGCGGTGCTGGTTGGTCATGCCGATCTGGGTATTGCCTTCGATGGCGACGGCGATCGGGTGCTGATGGTGGACCACACGGGCACCATCGTCGATGGTGACGAACTGCTGTTCATCATCGCCCGTGACCTGCACGAGCGCGGCAAGCTGCAGGGCGGGGTGGTGGGTACCCTGATGAGTAATCTGGGCCTGGAGCTGGCCCTGAAGGACCTGGACATTCCGTTCGTGCGCGCCAAGGTCGGTGACCGCTACGTGATGGCCGAGCTGCTGGAGCGCGATTGGGTGATCGGTGGCGAGAACTCCGGGCACGTGGTGTGCTGCAACCACACCACCACCGGTGATGCGATCATCGCCGCGCTGCAGGTGCTGATGGCCCTCAAACGCCGTGAGGAAACCCTCGCCCAGGCTCGCCAGGCCCTGCGCAAATGCCCGCAGGTGCTGATCAATGTGCGCTTCGGCGCGAGCAAGGTCGACCCGCTTGAGCATCCGGCCGTTCAGGAAGCCAGTGCCAAGGTTACCGAGGCCCTGGCCGGTCGTGGCCGTGTGCTGCTGCGCAAGTCCGGGACAGAGCCTCTGGTGCGGGTAATGGTCGAAGGCGAGGACGAAAGTCAGGTGCGCGGCCACGCCGAAGCCCTGGCAAAACTGGTAAGTGAAGTTTGCGTTTGAAATAGGCTTGCCAGAGGTGATCGGGTTGGGTAACATCTGCGCCCTCTTTGACCGACGAGGTACAGCATGCGTCGCCCTATGGTAGCTGGTAACTGGAAGATGCACGGTACCCGCGCCAGCGTCGCTGAGCTGATCAAGGGCTTGAGTAATCTCGCCCTGCCGAGCGGTGTCGAGGTCGCGGTGTTTCCCCCCGCCCTGTACATCAATCAGGTAATTGATGGCGTACAAGGCAAGGCGATCGCCGTCGGCGCTCAGAATTCTGCGGTACAGCCTGAGCAAGGCGCACTGACCGGTGAGATTGCACCGAGTCAACTGGCCGAGGCAGGTTGCGAGCTGGTACTGATTGGGCACTCCGAACGCCGCCAGATCATTGGCGAGAACGACGAAGTCCTCAATCGCAAGTTCGCTGCGGCACAGGCTTGCGGTTTGAAGCCGGTGCTCTGTGTAGGGGAAACCCTCGAAGAGCGCGAAGCGGGTAAAACGCTTGAGATTGTCGGGCGTCAGCTGGACAGCGTCATCGAAGCGTTCGGTGTCGAAGTCTTCGCCAGTGCGGTGATTGCCTATGAGCCTGTATGGGCCATCGGTACAGGGCTGACGGCCTCGCCACAGCAGGCTCAGGATGTGCATAAAGCCATTCGCGAGCAGCTGGCGGCAAAGAACCCGGAAGTCGCAGCGAATGTGCGGCTTCTATACGGCGGCAGCGTGAAGGCGGCCAATGCGGCTGAACTGTTCGGCATGCCGGATATCGATGGGGGCCTGATTGGTGGGGCTTCCCTGAACGCAGACGAATTCGGTGCAATTTGTCGCGCCGCAGGAAACTGAAAAATGCTGGAAACAGTGATCGTTGTTTTGCATCTGTTGGGCGCGCTGGGTTTGGTAGTGCTGGTGTTGCTGCAACAGGGTAAAGGTGCGGAAGCGGGTGCATCTTTCGGCGCAGGTGCTTCAAATACTGTGTTCGGAAGCCAAGGTTCTGCTACCTTTCTGAGTAAGTTTACTGCTATACTAGCTGCCTCTTTCTTCTTAACTGCTCTTGGGTTAGGATACTTTGCTAAGGAGAAAGCTCACGAGCTGACTCAAGTAGGGTTGCCAGATCCAGCGGTCTTGGAAGTGAAGCAGCAAAAGCCGGCAACAGATGATGTACCGGTGCTCCAGGAGCAGAAGAACGAAGCCACTAACACTGGCGATGTTCCTCCCGCTCAAGAGCAGAAGTAACGGGTTTCAAAGTAGTATTGCCGAGGTGGTGGAATTGGTAGACACGCAACCTTGAGGTGGTTGTGCCCATAGGGTGTAGGGGTTCGAGTCCCCTTCTCGGTACCAATTGAAACAAGACAGCCCGCTACAGCGGGCTTTCTTGTAGGTGGAGGTTAGATTGACCCTGTCGGGGTTCGGTCGTATACTTTCGCCCCAGCTTTGTCGCGGGGTGGAGCAGTCTGGTAGCTCGTCGGGCTCATAACCCGAAGGTCGTTGGTTCAAATCCAGCCCCCGCAACCAGTTTCAGCGGAGCCCCTTTTGCAGGGGCTTTTTCTTGGCTGAACAGTCATAACGCCGGTATTCAACGGCGTATCAGGGATGGGCGCTTTGCCCATTTTTTATTTGCATAGCATGCACGAGGGGGTTCAGGTGTCGAGCAAGCTAGAACAGTTGCAGGCCTTGTTGGCCCCGGTGGTCGAGGCTCTTGGCTATCAATGCTGGGGGATCGAATTCATCTCTCAAGGCAAACATTCGGTACTGCGTATCTATATCGATAAAGAGGATGGAATCCTGGTTGATGACTGCGCGATTGTCAGTCGTCAAATCAGCGGTGTTCTCGATGTCGAAGATCCGATCAGTTCCGAGTACACCCTTGAAGTGTCCTCTCCTGGCATGGAACGCCCACTGTTCACCTTGGAACAGTTCGCTTCGCATGCCGGTGAACAAGTGAAGATCAAGCTGCGTACGCCCTTTGAAGGTCGTCGTAACTTTCAGGGCCTTCTCCGTGGCGTGGAGGAGCAGGATGTTGTGGTCCAGGTGGATAACAACGAATTCCTGTTGCCGATCGACTCGATCGACAAGGCCAACATTATTCCCAGTTTTGACTGAGACGTGCCGGATCCCGCGGACCGCGCGGATCCAATGGCTTGCGAAAGGCGAGGCGTACGATGAGCAAAGAAGTACTGCTGGTTGTTGAGTCGGTATCCAACGAAAAGGGCGTACCGGCCGGCGTAATTTTTGAAGCGCTGGAAGTGGCCCTGGCCACTGCAACCAAAAAACGTTTTGACGACGAAGTCGACCTGCGTGTGGAAATCAACCGCCACACCGGTAGCTACGAAACCTTCCGTCGCTGGACTGTCGTCGAAGAAAAGGATCTGGACGATCCGGCGATCGAAGTGTGGCCAGCGAAGATTCAGGACACCCATCCTGAAGCCAAGGTCGGTGACGTGATCGAAGAGAAGATCGAGTCGATCGAGTTCGGCCGCATTGCCGCCCAGACCGCCAAGCAAGTCATCGTCCAGAAGGTCCGTGAAGCCGAGCGCGCTCAAGTGGTAGATGCCTACCGCGAGCGTCTGGGCGAGATCATCTCCGGCACCGTCAAGAAGGTCACCCGTGACAACGTCATCGTTGACCTGGGCAACAACGCCGAAGCGTTGCTGGCCCGTGAAGACATCATCTCCCGCGAGACTTTCCGTGTCGGTGTGCGCCTGCGTGCACTGCTCAAGGAAATCCGCACCGAGAACCGCGGCCCGCAGTTGATCCTGTCGCGTACCGCGCCACAGATGCTGATCGAACTGTTCCGCATCGAAGTGCCGGAAATCGCCGAGGGCCTGATCGAAGTCATGGCCGCGTCCCGTGATCCGGGTTCGCGCGCCAAGATCGCCGTGCGCTCCAAGGACAAACGCATCGACCCGCAAGGTGCCTGTATCGGCATGCGCGGTTCGCGTGTCCAGGCGGTGTCCGGTGAACTGGGTGGCGAGCGTGTGGACATCGTCCTCTGGGACGACAACCCTGCACAGTTCGTCATCAACGCCATGTCGCCGGCTGAAGTCGCGGCGATCATCGTCGATGAAGACGCCCACGCCATGGACATCGCCGTGGGTGCCGACAACCTGGCCCAGGCGATTGGCCGTGGTGGCCAGAACGTGCGCCTGGCCAGTCAGTTGACCGGCTGGACCCTGAACGTGATGACCGAATCGGACATCCAGGCCAAGCAGCAAGCTGAAACCGGTGACATCCTGCGCAACTTCATCGACGAGCTGGAAGTCGACGAAGAGCTGGCACAGGTGCTGGTCGATGAAGGCTTCACCAGCCTGGAAGAGATTGCCTACGTACCGCTGGAAGAAATGCTCAACATCGACGGCTTTGACGAAGACATCGTCAACGAGCTTCGTGCTCGCGCCAAGGATCGCCTGTTGACCAAAGCCATCGCTACTGAGGAAAAGCTGGCAGACGCCCATCCGGCCGAAGACCTGCTCTCGCTTGAGGGTATGGACAAGGATTTGGCGATGGAACTGGCGGTGCGCGGCGTAGTTACCCGCGAAGACCTGGCCGAGCAGTCGATTGATGACCTGCTCGACATCGACGGCATCGACCAAGAGCGTGCCGGCAAGTTGATCATGGCCGCCCGAGCCCACTGGTTCGAGTAATTAGGCGCGGCCTGAGGAGAGAAGTGCATGACGCAAGTCACGGTGAAAGAATTGGCCCAAGAGGTCGCTGCACCGGTAGAGCGCCTGCTGCAGCAGATGCGTGAGGCAGGTCTGCCGCACACCGACGCCGGTCAGGTAGTGACCGACAATGAGAAGCAGGCATTGCTGGCTCATTTGAAGAGCAGCCACAAGGCAAAAGTGGAAGAGCCGCGCAAGATCACCTTGCAGCGCAAAACCACCAGCACCCTGCGTGTCGCCGGTAGCAAGAGCATCAGCGTAGAAGTACGCAAGAAGAAAGTATTCGTTCAGCGCAGCCCGGAAGAAATCCAGGCCGAGCAGAAGCGCGAGCTGGAAGAGCGCCGTGCAGCGGAAAACGCTGCCCGCGAAAAGGCTGATGCCGAAGCACGTCAGCGTGCCGAGGAAGAGTCCCGTCGCCAGCCAGCCGCTGCCAACGCCGCACCGGCTGCTGCCGCTGCGCCGGCTCCAGCGCCTGTAATCGAAGCCGCAGCCGCCGATGCTCCGGCACCGGTTGCCGAGCGCAAGAAAGACGACGTGCGTCGCAGCGACAAGTCGCGTGACGACGAGCGTCGTGGCGGCGAGCGCCGTAACGAAGCGCCGCGTGTTTCGGTCAAGGTCAAGGAAAAGGAAAAGGCGCCTACCCCGCGTGCCGCTCCGCGTACCACCGACGAAGAAAGCGATGGCTTCCGTCGTGGTGGCCGTGGCAAGGGCAAGCCGAAGAAGCGCAACGCCCACGGTTTCCAGAACCCGACCGGTCCGGTTATCCGCGACGTGCAGATCGGCGAGACCATCACGGTTTCCGACCTGGCCAACCAGATGTCCGTCAAGGGCGCTGAAGTGGTCAAGTTCATGTTCAAACTGGGCACTCCGGTGACCATCAACCAGGTGCTCGACCAGGAGACAGCTCAGCTGATCGCCGAAGAGCTGGGCCACAAGGTCACCCTGGTCAGCGACACCGCCCTGGAAGATTCCCTGGCCGAGTCGTTGAAGTTCGAAGGCGAGACCTTCTCCCGTGCACCAGTCGTGACCGTAATGGGCCACGTTGACCACGGTAAGACCTCGCTGCTCGACTACATCCGTCGTGCCAAGGTTGCTGCTGGCGAAGCCGGTGGTATTACCCAGCACATCGGTGCGTACCACGTGGAAACCGACCGCGGCATGGTCACCTTCCTCGACACCCCTGGCCACGCCGCGTTTACCGCCATGCGTGCCCGTGGTGCCAAGGCGACCGACATCGTGATCCTGGTGGTTGCGGCGGACGACGGCGTGATGCCGCAAACCCGCGAAGCGGTCCAGCACGCCAAGGCTGCCGGTGTTCCGCTGGTGGTTGCGGTGAACAAGATCGACAAGCCAGGTGCCGACCTCGATCGCATCCGTAACGAACTGGCCGTCGAAGGCGTCACTTCCGAGGACTGGGGTGGAGATACCCCGTTCGTCAAGGTGTCGGCGAAGATGGGTACCGGTGTCGACGAACTGCTCGAAGCGGTCCTGCTGCAAGCCGAGATCCTCGAACTCAAGGCCACTCCATCGGCCCCGGGTCGTGGTGTGGTAGTTGAATCGCGTCTGGACAAGGGCCGTGGCCCGGTGGCTACCGTACTGGTTCAGGACGGTACCCTGCGTCAGGGCGACATGGTCCTGTGCGGTTCGAACTACGGTCGCGTACGGGCCATGCTCGACGAGAACGGCAAGCCTGTTAAGGAAGCCGGCCCGTCGATCCCGGTCGAGATCCTCGGCCTGGATGGCACTCCGGACGCCGGTGACGAGCTGTCGGTAGTGGCTGACGAGAAGAAAGCCCGTGAAGTTGCCCTGTTCCGTCAAGGCAAGTTCCGCGAGGTCAAACTGGCTCGCGCTCACGCTGGCAAACTCGAGAACATCTTCGAGAACATGGGCCAGGAAGAGAAGAAGACCCTCAACATCGTGCTCAAGTCCGATGTTCGTGGTTCTCTCGAGGCCCTGCAGGGCTCCCTGAGCGGCCTGGGCAACGACGAAGTACAGGTTCGCGTGATTGGCGGCGGTGTCGGTGGTATCACCGAGAGCGATGCCAACCTGGCCCTGGCGTCCAATGCAGTACTGTTCGGCTTCAACGTGCGTGCCGATGCCGGCGCGCGCAAGATCGTCGAGCAGGAAGGTCTGGATATGCGTTACTACAACGTGATCTACGACATCATTGAAGACGTCAAGAAAGCCCTGACCGGCATGCTCGGCAGCGATGTTCGCGAGAACATCCTGGGTATCGCCGAAGTGCGTGACGTGTTCCGTTCGCCGAAGTTCGGCGCCATCGCCGGCTGCATGGTCGTCGAGGGTGTGGTCTACCGCAACCGTCCGATCCGCGTATTGCGCGAGGACGTGGTGATCTTCGAAGGCGAGCTGGAATCGCTGCGTCGCTTCAAGGACGATGCGTCCGAAGTACGTGCCGGCATGGAATGCGGTATCGGCGTCAAGAGCTACAACGACGTCAAGGTCGGCGACAAGATCGAAGTCTTCGAGAAAGTCCAAGTGGCTCGTACGCTCTAAGCCGCGAGCATGGGAACCGCCAATCGCCCGCCCCAGGGCGCCGCTTGGCGGCTCTGAACGCAACGCCCGGTCCGGCTCTAGCCTGGCCGGGCGTTTGCCGCTTTAGTTACAGGTAGCAAAAATGGCAAAAGAATATAGCCGTACCCAACGCATCGGCGATCAGATCCAGCGCGAGCTGGCCCAGTTGATCCGTCGTGAAGTCAAGGACCCGCGCGTCGGCGTGGTCACCATTACCGCTGTGGATGTCAGCCGCGATGTCGGCCATGCCAAGGTGTTCATCACCTCGATGGGCCAGGAAGGCGCGGAAGACATCAAGCAGACCCTCAAGGTGCTCAACGGCGCGGCCAGTTTCCTGCGCGTGCACCTGGGCAAGGAAATGCAACTGCGCAGTGTGCCGCAACTGCATTTCCACTATGACGAAAGCATCAGTCGCGGTGCCCACCTGTCGGCCCTGATCGAGCGCGCCGTCGCCGAAGACAAGCTGCACCAGGCTGCCGACACGCCCCTGGACACCAAGGAGTAAGCGGTGGCTCAGGTCAAGCGTATCCGTCGTAACGTCAGCGGCATCATCCTGCTCGACAAGCCGTTGGGGTTCACCTCCAACGCTGCCCTGCAGAAGGTCCGCTGGCTGCTCAATGCCGAAAAGGCCGGGCACACCGGCAGCCTCGATCCACTGGCCAGCGGCGTGCTGCCGCTGTGCTTCGGTGAGGCGACCAAGTTCTCGCAATACCTGCTCGATTCCGACAAGGGCTACGAGACGGTCATGCAACTGGGTCAGACCACCACCACGGGCGACGCCGAAGGTGAAGTGCTGAAAACCCGTGAGGTGACCGTTGGTCGCGCCGATATCGAAGCGGTTTTGCCACAATTTCGTGGTCAAATCAGTCAGATACCGCCGATGTACTCGGCCCTCAAGCGTGACGGCCAGCCGCTGTACAAGCTTGCCCGTGCAGGTGAAGTAGTGGAGCGCGAGGCGCGTTCTGTTACTATTAACCGCTTGGAATTGCTCGAGTGCGAAGGCACCCGTGTCCGGTTGTCGGTCGGCTGCAGCAAAGGCACCTACATCCGCACCCTGGTCGAGGACATCGGCGAGGTGCTCGGTTGCGGAGCCTATGTCGCTGAACTGCGTCGTACGCACGCCGGTCCTTTCGAGCTGGCCCAGACCGTGACCCTCGAAGAACTCGAAGCGGTCCACGCCGAAGGTGGCAACGAAGCGGTCGATCGTTTCCTGATGCCATCGGACAGCGGTCTGCTGGACTGGCCACTGTTGCAGTTCTCCGAGCACAGTGCGTTCTACTGGCTCAATGGTCAGCCGGTCAGAGCCCCCGACGCGCCGAAGTTCGGCATGGTCCGGGTACAGGATCACAACGGTCGCTTCATCGGCATCGGTGAAGTGAGCGAAGACGGGCGCATCGCGCCGCGTCGCTTGATTCGGTCAGAATGATCGAAACCTTCAGTGTCAGGCCCAGGCCTGGCACTGGTGGTAAAGAGGATGGCTGTTAATAGGCACGGTCACGCCTCACTTTATGAATACAGGGAGCAGTCCCTGGCCTATTGGAAGCCGTTTGTTCGGTTTCCCTTGATTTGGAGAAGCCAGATGGCACTCAGCGTTGAAGAAAAAGCAAAGATCGTTGGCGAATACCAGCAAGCCGCCGGTGACACCGGTAGCCCGGAAGTACAGGTTGCTCTGCTGACCGCCAACATCAACAAGCTGCAAGGCCACTTCAAGGCCAACGGCAAAGACCACCACTCCCGTCGTGGTCTGATCCGCATGGTTAACCAGCGTCGCAAGCTGCTGGACTACCTGAAAGGCAAGGACACCACCCGTTACAGCGCCCTGATCGGTCGTCTGGGTCTGCGTCGCTAATAGCGGCCTGGCCAGTGGTGTGCACGGCGTGCTGCAGTCACCGCACGGAGCCTTTGGCCCCCGTGTCGGTGAGCACGCCTTGCCTATCTATGAGGTTGGCTGTCTGTCTCGCCTGAGCGGTTTACCGCGAGGGCAGGGCAGGCTCCCAACCTCTAGTTTTATCTGGACTGCCAACAGGGCCGATTCCCTGTTCTGCCCAAGAATTCGCAAGAACCCGTTCCCCCAGAGCCACTGAAAAAGGTAGGAAACCGTGAACCCGGTAATCAAGAAATTCCAGTTCGGTCAATCGACCGTTACCCTCGAGACGGGCCGTATTGCTCGTCAAGCGTCCGGCGCCGTATTGGTCACCGTCGACAACGATGTCACCGTACTGGTGACCGTGGTCGGTGCCAAACAGGCCGATCCAGGCAAAGGCTTCTTCCCCCTGTCCGTTCACTATCAGGAAAAGACCTACGCCGCCGGCAAGATCCCTGGTGGTTTCTTCAAGCGTGAAGGCCGTCCTTCCGAGAAAGAGACCCTGACCTCGCGTCTGATCGACCGTCCGATCCGTCCGCTGTTCCCGGAAGGCTTCATGAACGAAGTGCAGGTTGTCTGCACCGTCGTTTCCACCAGCAAGAAGACCGATCCGGACATCGCTGCGATGATCGGTACCTCGGCTGCCCTGGCCATCTCCGGCATTCCGTTCGAAGGCCCGATCGGCGCCGCTCGCGTTGCTTTCCACGAAAGCACCGGCTACCTGCTGAACCCGACCTACGAGCAACTGGCTGCCTCGAGCCTGGACATGGTCGTTGCCGGTACCTCCGACGCCGTACTGATGGTTGAATCGGAAGCCAAAGAGCTGACCGAAGACCAGATGCTGGGCGCCGTACTGTTCGCCCACGACGAATTCCAGGCTGTGATCCAGGCTGTCAAAGAGCTGGCCGCCGAAGCTGCCAAGCCGACCTGGGACTGGACTGCCAAGGCCGAGAACACCCCTCTGCTGAGCGCCATCCGTGGCGAATTCGGTGCTGCGGTTTCCGACGCCTACACCATCACCGTCAAGGCTGACCGTTACGCTCGCCTGGGCGAACTGCGCGAGCAAGTGATCGCCCAGTTCTCCGGTGAAGAAGGCCAACCTTCGGCTTCCGAAGTCAAAGAAATCTTCGGCGAAATCGAATACCGCACCGTTCGCGAAAACATCGTCAACGGCAAGCCACGTATCGACGGCCGCGACACCAAGACCGTACGTCCGCTGAACATCGAAGTCGGCGTACTGCCAAAGACCCACGGTTCGGCGCTGTTCACCCGTGGCGAAACCCAGGCCCTGGTCGTTGCGACCCTGGGTACTGCCCGTGACGCCCAGCTGCTGGATACCCTCGAAGGCGAGAAGAAAGACCCCTTCATGCTGCACTACAACTTCCCGCCGTTCTCGGTCGGCGAGTGTGGTCGCATGGGCGGTGCTGGCCGTCGCGAAATCGGTCACGGCCGTCTGGCCCGCCGTTCGGTCCAGGCCATGCTGCCTGCTGCCGACGTGTTCCCGTACACCATCCGCGTTGTTTCGGAAATCACCGAATCCAACGGTTCCAGCTCGATGGCTTCGGTCTGTGGTGCATCCCTGGCACTGATGGACGCTGGTGTGCCGATGAAGGCGCCGGTTGCCGGTATCGCCATGGGCCTGGTTAAAGAAGGCGAGAAATTCGCCATTCTGACCGACATCCTCGGTGACGAAGACCACCTGGGCGACATGGACTTCAAGGTAGCCGGTACCGCCAAAGGTGTTACCGCGCTGCAGATGGACATCAAGATCAACGGCATCACCGAAGAGATCATGGAAATCGCCCTGGGCCAGGCCCTGGAAGCGCGCCTGAACATCCTCGGCCAGATGAACCAGATCATTGGTCAGTCCCGTAGCGAACTGTCGGAAAACGCTCCGACCATGATCGCCATGAAGATCGACACCGACAAGATCCGTGACGTCATCGGTAAAGGCGGCGCGACCATCCGTGCCATCTGCGAAGAAACCAAGGCTTCGATCGACATCGAAGACGACGGTTCGATCAAGATCTTCGGTGAGACCAAAGACGCCGCTGAAGCTGCTCGCCAGCGCGTTCTGAGCATCACTGCCGAGGCCGAGATCGGCAAGATCTACGTCGGTAAGGTTGAGCGCATCGTCGACTTCGGTGCCTTCGTCAACATCCTGCCTGGCAAGGACGGTCTGGTTCACATCTCGATGCTGAGCGATGCTCGCGTCGAGAAAGTGACCGACATCCTCAAAGAAGGCCAGGAAGTTGAAGTACTGGTACTGGACGTGGACAACCGCGGCCGTATCAAGCTGTCGATCAAGGACGTTGCCGCTGCCAAGGCATCGGGCGTCTAAGACCGCCGCTTAAGAAAAAGGACCCCTCGGGGTCCTTTTTTTATGCCTGCAGAAATTGTCTTGCGGACTTGCATCTTGCATGCAGGATTTTGCCACTGCTTGCAAAATGCACGATCCAGGTTTTTGCTTGATTAGATAAGCTACTATTTTATAAGGAGAAAATTATTCACAAAAGCTGGCACAGGCCCTGCAATAGTATTCATACCCCTGCTGCCAGGACTTACGGCGCAGACTTTTCGAAAAACAGGAGTGTCTCGTATGAAGAAGTTCGCTATTGCTGCCGCTACTGCCACCGCCCTGACCCTGACCCTGGCTAACGCGGCGTTTGCCCAACAGCCTTCCCAGGCTCCGCTGACCGTTGCTGCTGGTGAAGTTACCAAAGCAAAAGAAGCGACCTCCGACACCTGGATCACCACCAAGGTCAAAGCTGACCTGATGACCGAGAAAGGCATTCCGGGTAGCGACATCAAGGTCGAAACCAACAAAGGCGTGGTCTCCCTGTCTTCCGAGGTTGCCGTGACCGATTCGCAGAAAGACATGGCGGTCGCTATCGCCAAAAAAATCAAAGGCGTTCAAGCCGTCTCGGCTGATGGCCTGAAAAGCAACTAAGGCGTTTGTCCCGACTCGCTGACCCTTACAGGTTCATGCGAAAGACCAAAAGGACTTGGTCACTCAAAGCCCCGGCACTGGTTGCCGGGGCTTCTTTTTTGGGGAAAGGAGGGGAAGAAGAGGTGGTTATTCCGCGTCCAGATGCAGCGGCGAGATCACTCGGCCATCCGCCTCGGCCTGGCCCAGGCTGGCATCGACGAAGTACACCCGGTCATCCGCCAGCTGGCCTTTATCTACCAGGTAGTCCTTGATACTGCTGGCCCGGGCCTGACCCAACTGACGCAGCAGCAGGGCGCTTTCGCCCCAGGACTTGAGCACGGCATCGCGCAACTGGGTGGTGCGCTGTTCGCGATCGAGTTGTTCCCACTCCGCTGGAGGCTGTTTCTTCATGCGGGTACGGTAGATGCCTTCAAGCATCGCCGGCTTGTCGCCATCCGGCACCTTCAGCTCGGAGGCCTGGGCTGGCACCTTGTCGCCGCGGCGCTGGAGGATCTTGTAGTAGGTACTCTGGTACTCACGCTCCAGGCGCTGCTGGGCAATCAACGGTCCGTCGCTGCTCTGGGCGCTGGTGCCTTCGATCTCCAGGCGCAAGGCAGGGCGCTCTTTGAGCGCCGTCGCCAGCTTGTCCAGGGCGCTTTGCGCATCCGGGCCCAGGTCGCTGGAGCCAGCGGCAAAGGCGACGTTGCCCAGGTCCTGGGAATCGCCGCCGCTGACCAGCCCGCCGATGAACTTGAAGGGCGCCTGGGCCGCGCGCAGCACCAGGTTGCGCAGGGTCTGCCAGACAATCGGCATTACGCTGAACTGCGGGTCATTGAGGTCGCCAGTCACCGGTAGCTCGATGGAGATCTTGCCGTCGGTGTCCTTGAGCAAGGCCACTGCCAGGCGAATCGGCAGGTCCACCGCATCCGGGCTGTCGACCTTCTCACCCAGCTGCAGTTGCTCGACCACTACCTTGTTCTCGGCCTTGAGCTTGCCTTGGGTGATCACGTAGTGCAGGTCGATGTTCAGCCGGCCCTTACGAATGCGAAAGCCGGCGAACTTGCCCGAGTAAGGCGTCAGGGTGGTCAGCTCGACGCGTTTGAAGCTGGTGGCGATGTCCAGGGCGGCCATCGGGTCGAAGGGGTTCAGCGAGCCTTTGATGGTCACCGGTGCATAGCGATCGACCTTGCCCTTGATATCGACCTTGGCAGGTTTCGGCTGACGGTTGTCGATGGTGCCGATCTGGCCGTTGAGCTGCTGGATGGCGGTGGCGAAGTTCGGGGTCAGGCTGAAGTCGGCAAAGTTGGCCGAACCGTCATTGATATCGATTTCACCGATACGGATGCCCAGTGGTTTTTCCGCAGGCGCCTTGGCTTTGGCCGGCGCCTTGGACTGCGCGGTAGCCGGTTGCGGGATCAGCAGGTCATCGACGTTGGTGGTGCGGTCTTCGTTGATCATGAAGCGCGCGTAGGGCTGCTTGAGGGTCACTTTGCCGATGCTCAGGGCGTCACCGTGGCGGTACGACAGACCGTCGAGGTTCAGTTGCTGCCATTTGACGAAGTCGCGATCCTTGATGGTGTCCAGGGTGTGCAGCTGGTTGACCTGGGCCTTGCCGTCAATGCTGAAGGCCAGCGGCTCGGTGCTCTTGAGGTCGACGTTGAGGTCGCTGCCGAGCATGCCGCTGCGCAGTTCCAGGCGGATGTACGGGCTGATGTAGGCCTGGGCGACACGCAGGTCGATGTCCTGGGTGTTGACCTTGAGCTTGGCGCTCACCGGCGCCAGGTTGACCTCACCGGCCGCCTGCAGCTTGCCTTGCTTGCCGACACCGGTGTCGAGCTTGAGGGTGAAGGGCGACTGGTTGAGGCTGTCGAAATTCTGCAGGTCGAGGTTCAGCGGGCCAACCTCGAGGGCGACCGGTTGTTTCTGCGAGCGGTCGGCCAGGTGTACCTGGTAATTGCGCAGTTGCACGTCCTTGAGCAGCACTTGCCATGGCTTGCTCGGTGCCTCGGCGGCGGCCTTTTCCTTGGCATCCGGCTCGGCGGCGGCAGGTTCGGCTTTCTCTTTGGCCGTGGCTTTGGCCGGCTGGCTGGCGAACAGCTTCTGCCAGTCGAGCTGGCCATCGGACTCTACTGCCGCCCAGGTTTCGAGCTTTTCGCTGCGGATCTTGCCAACGGTGACCCGCTGCTTGGCCAGGTCAATCGAGGTTTCGCTGACATCCAGGCGCGCCAGGCGTGCCAGCGGGCGGCCATCCGGTGCCTTGATGGCAAAGGGTGCGATGCTCACCGAGGTGTTGTCCAGCAGCAGCTCGGTTTCCTTGGACAGGTTCAGCTTGTAGTGGGTATCGAGGCTGACCACGCCTTCTTCCAGCACCAGCGGCACGGCATCGCGCACATAAGGCCAGAAAGCTTTCATTTTGCCGTCGGTGACCTTCAGGGTGCCTTCGGAGGCGATCGGTACCAGGCTGAAGTTGCCGGCCCAGTCGATGCGCCCGCCCGCCGGACCATTGGCCACCAGGGTCATTTCGGTACTGTCTTCGGGCAGGGTGCTGAGGTTCTTCAGTTCCAGGTTCATCGAGTCGTAGAGAAACTCGATCGGCTCGCTCGGGCGCAGGTCCTGGAAATGCAGGTAGCCTTCGCTGAGCTTGATACTGCCGATGCGCAGCGGGAACGGATCGCCGGCGGGTTCTTGCGGCTTGGGCTCGCTCGGCGGCAGCTTGAACAGTTGCGTCAGGTTGAGGCTGCCGTCCTTGGCGAACAGCAGCTCGGTACGCGCCTTGTCCAGCTCGACACTGTCCAGGTGCAGGGCACCGCTCCACAGGCTGTTGATTTGCAGGTTGGCGTACAGGCGTTCGAAGCCGACCTGCTCTTTGCCCGGCTCGCCGATCTGCAGGCCCCAGAGGGTCAGTTCGAGGCTGAACGGGTTGAGCTCGATCCGCTGCAGGTGCGCCGGCACCGTGGCGTAACTGGCCAGTTGCTGGTTGGCGATACGCAGGGCAACCCCTGGGAGAATCAGAAAGCCTAGCAGGCTGTACAAGGCCACTGCGGCCAGCATGGCGCCGAGGGCGCGTTTCAATCCTTTGGGCATGTGTGGCGTCGTCTGTCTCGAACGGGAGTGCTTGGAGTATGGCACGTAAAAACGGTTCCGAAGCTACTCCGAAAATTAACGAAATTTTGTTTCAGAGCTGAAGAATCAAGGTCTTCAGTGGCGGCTGGCCATCCTGCGACGGAAAGTCGCCGGCAGGTTTGAGCACTTGCCAGTCGCGTACCGGGCGCCCGGCTTTCTCGGCGCAGCGCAGCACTTGCTCGCGCCAGTCGTCGAGACTGACCTTGGCCAGGTTGTTACAGCAAATCAGTACACCGTCGTCGGCGGTGCTCAACAGGGCCGGCTTGAGCAGGCTCTGGTAGTCGCGCAGCAGGTCGACGGTGCCGAAGGCGCTCTTGGCCCAGGCCGGCGGGTCGAGGAACACCAGGTCGAACTGGCGCTGCTCCAGGCGCGGATACGGCGGCAGCTTGTGGCCGCGACGCTGGCTGACCGGCAAGCCGGCGAACTGGCGGATCGCCGGAAAGTAATCGGACTGGATAAAGCTCATCGGCAACAGTTGCGGGTTGAGTGCGCCGTTCTCCTTGCCGACCGCCAGGTTGCCTTCGGCGAAGTCCAGGTTGCACACCTCGCGCGCGCCGCCCGCTGCGGCGCTGAGGCCGACGCCGCAGGTATAGGCAAAGAGGTTGAGCACGCTTTTGCCGGCACTGTGCTGCTTGACCCAGCCACGGGCATTGCGCAGGTCGAGGAACAGTAGCGGATCCTGCCCGGCATGGCGGCCACGTACCCGGTAGTTCAGGCCCCATTCGTGACCGACATGATCGGCCAGCGCGGCCTCGCTCGCCTGATACACCGGGTCGCGACGATCGATGCGGCTGTTGCCCTGGGAGCGGTCGTTGTAGACCAACAGCAGTTCCAGGCCCAGGTGCGCTTGCACCGCCGCGTGCAGCTCCAGCAAGGCGCCGGTCTCAAGGCTTTGGTGGAAGCTTTGCACCAGCAACTGCGGGCCATAGCGGTCGATGGTCAGGCCGCTGGCGCCTTCCTGGCTGCCATGGAACAGGCGATAGCAGTCGGTGCCCTGGGCATGCAGTTCGGCGAGAAGGCCCTGGCGGGCGTCGAGGGCGGCGCGCAGCGCCTGATTCAAGAGGGACATGCACGTGGCCTTGGTTTGCGGACGTGCAGTTTATCAGTTCAGGCCAGGGGAGGGGCCGTTGCAGCCCCTCCCGCAGTGATCAGCGCTCGATCGCCAGGGCCACGCCCTGACCACCGCCGATGCACAGGGTCGCCAGGCCTTTGCTGACGTCACGCTTGATCATTTCGTGCAGCAAAGTTACCAGCACCCGGCAACCCGAGGCGCCAATCGGGTGCCCCAGGGCAATCGCGCCGCCATTGACGTTGACCTTGCTGGCGTCCCAGCCCAGCTCCTTGCCCACCGACAGGGCCTGGGCGGCAAAGGCTTCGTTGGCCTCGATCAGATCGAGGTCGCTCAACTGCCAGCCGGCCTTGTCCAGGCAGCGGCGGGTGGCGCTGACCGGGCCGATGCCCATGATCGCCGGATCAACCCCGGCGTTGGCGTAGGCCTTGATCCGCGCCAGGATCGGCAGGCCCAGCTGTTGCGCCTTGGCCGCACTCATCAGCAGTACCGCTGCCGCACCGTCGTTGAGCGACGAGGCGTTACCGGCTGTTACCGTGCCGTCTTTCTTGAACGCCGGCTTGAGCTTGCCCAGCGACTCGGCGGTAGTGCCGGCGCGGGGTTGCTCGTCGGTGGCGAAGGCTACCGGCTCGCCCTTGCGCTGCGGAATCAGGATCGGGGTGATTTCGTCGACGAAGCGCCGGGCTTCGATGGCTGCGGCGGCTTTCTGCTGCGAGGCGGCGGCGAAGGCGTCCTGTTCTTCCCGGCTGATGCCGTATTTTTCCACCAGGTTCTCGGCGGTGATGCCCATGTGGTAGTCGTTGAACGCATCCCACAGGCCGTCGCTGATCATGCTGTCGATCAGTGTGCTGTGGCCCATGCGTAGGCCGGTACGGGCACCCGGCATGACGTAGTTGGCCAGGCTCATGTTTTCCTGGCCGCCGGCGATGATCACCTCGGCATCGCCGCAGCGAATTGCCTGGGTCGCCAGGTGCAGGGCCTTGAGGCCCGAGCCGCAGACCTTGTTCAGGGTCATGGCCGGTACCGCGTGGGGCAGGCCGGCCTTGATCGCGGCCTGACGCGCCGGGTTCTGCCCGGCACCGGCGGTCAGTACCTGGCCGAGGATGACTTCATCGACCAGTTCGGCATCGATGCCGGTCTGGGTCAGCAACTGGCGGATCACCGCAGCGCCGAGGTCGACGGCAGGAATGTTGGCCAGCGCCCCCTGGTAGCTCCCGACAGCAGTACGGGTGGCGGCAACGATTACGACATCTTGCATGGCGCGGGTCCTCACTCTTATTGGATTTGGCGTCAGAACGGTTCAGGCCCCAGGGCCTGGATAGACCGGCATGGTGGCATAGATGAGCGGGCGAGGGCTATTGGCGTACCGCTCAGGCGATTCCCATACGTCGCCGGGCGCGATGGGCCGAGCCGTCGCGCATGGCCCAGTGCAGCACCGGAGCAGTGCTGTGGATGCCCAGGCGAATCAATCGGCGTTGCAGCGGGTTCTGGCCCAGCTCGAGCATCGCGCTGGCCCATTCCGGCAGCAGGTCGATACCGGCGCGCAGCATCAAGGCGCCGACCGGTTGCGCCAAGCGGCTGGGCGCCGGCGCGTCGAGCAGCACCTGCACCACTTCATGGCTGCGCGCGTCGCACAGCAGTTGCGGGCGCATGGCCTGCAGGTAGTCGGCAATTTGCTGGCGTGAGCGCGGCACGTTGCGTGCGCCCAGGCGCTCGGCGATCAGGGCGATCTCGGCGTAGTAGGCGTCCTGTTCGGTGACCGGCATCTGCGGGTTGCGGTAGCGCATGTGGGCGGCAAGAAAGCTGCTGACCTCGGCCACATGCACCCAGGTCAGCAGGTCCGGGTCGCTGGCGGCATAGGGCCGGCCATCGGCAGCGCTGCCGACCACCTGCAGGTGAATGGTGCGCACTTTTTCGATCAGCCAGTTGGCATCCCGGCTCGAACCAAAGGTGGTGCCGGAGATGAACTGGCTGGTGCGGCGCAAGCGGCCGAGCAGGTCCTGGCGAAAGTTGGAATGATCCCATACGCCAGCCAGCGCCAGCGGGTGCAGCAACTGCAGGAGCAGGGCACTGATGCCGCCGATCAGCATGCTCGGGAAGTCGCCGTGCACACGCCAGCTGAGGCTGTCCGGGCCGAACAGGCCGGGGTCGCCCTTGGGGTTTTCCAGGTCGAGCTGACCCAGGGACAAGCCGGTCAGGCTCATTACCTGGGTTTCGATACGGCGGCGAATCGCTTCCATGGTTACCTTGTGTTCAAGGCAGCCGATCAGCGCTGCCGCTTAAGTGTTCAGGCGTTTGTCGATCAGGCCCTGGACCACGCTCGGGTCGGCCAGGGTCGAGGTATCGCCGAGGCTGTCGAGCTCGTTGCAGGCGATCTTGCGCAGGATACGCCGCATGATCTTGCCCGAACGGGTCTTGGGCAGTGCCGGCGCCCACTGGATCAGCTCGGGTTTGGCGAAGCTGCCAATCTCTTTGCTGACCAGGGCCAGCAGCTGCTGCTTGAGGCTGTCGTCCGGGGTCACACCGTTCATGGGCGTGACAAAGGCATAGATGCCTTGGCCCTTGAGATCGTGAGGGTACCCGACAACGGCCGCTTCGGCGATGCTGTCGTGCAGTACCAGAGCGCTTTCCACCTCGGCGGTGCCGATCCGGTGCCCGGAGACGTTGATCACGTCATCGATGCGCCCGGTTATCCACAGGTCGCCGTCTGCGTCGCGGCGCGCACCGTCGCCGGTGAAGTAATAGCCCGGCAGCGGCTTGAAGTAGGTATCGATCATCCGCTGGGGATCGCCGTACACGCCGCGGATCTGCCCAGGCCAGCTGGCCTTGATCGCCAGCATGCCGCTGCCGGGGCCTTCGATCAGCTTGCCTTTTTCGTCCAGCAACACCGGTTGCACGCCGAACAGCGGCTGGGTGGCGCACCCGGGCTTGATTCGCCGGGTGCCCACCAGCGGGCTGATCATGATGCCGCCGGTTTCGGTCTGCCACCAGGTGTCGACGATCGGGCAGCGCTTTTCGCCTACGGCCTCGAAGTACCATTCCCAGGCTTCCGGGTTGATTGGCTCTCCGACGCTGCCGAGCAGGCGCAGGCTCTTGCGCGAGGTGCCCGCCAACGGGCCCTGGCCTTCGCGCATCAGCGCGCGCAGGGCGGTGGGCGCGGTGTAGAAGATATTGACCTGGTGCTTGTCGACCACCTGCCAGAAGCGCGAGGCATCGGGGTAGTTGGGCACGCCTTCGAACATCAGGGTAATTGCACCGTTGGCCAGCGGCCCGTAGACGATATAGCTGTGGCCGGTCACCCAGCCGACATCGGCGGTGCACCAGAACACCTCGCCCTCGCGGTAATCGAACACGGTCTTGAAGGTCAGCGCTGCCTGCAGCAGGTAGCCGGCGGTGGTGTGCAGTACGCCCTTGGGTTTGCCGGTGCTGCCGGAGGTATAGAGGATGAACAGCGGGTCTTCGGCGTCCATCGGCTCGGGTGGGCAGTTATCGCTGACCTGCTTGATCGCTTCGTGGTACCAGAGATCGCGGCCTTCGCTCCAGTCGATCTTGCCGCCAGTACGCTTGATCACCACCACCGTACTGACATCCGGGCAACTGAGCAGGGCCTTGTCGACGTTGTGCTTCAGCGCCACGCTCTTGCCGCCGCGCACGCCTTCATCGGCGGTGATCAGCGTGCGACAGTCGGCGTCGAGAATCCGGTCACGCAGGGCATCCGGCGAAAAGCCACCGAACACCACCGAGTGAATGGCGCCAATACGGCTGCAGGCGAGCATGGCGTAGGCCGCCTCCGGGACCATGGGCATGTAGATGCACACCCGGTCGCCTTTTTTCACCCCGCGCTGCTTGAGTACGTTGGCCAGGCGGCAGACCTGCTGGTGCAGTTCGCGGTAGGTGATGACGCTGGAGTCGGCAGGGTTGTCGCCTTCGCGAATGATCGCCGGTCGATCGCCCCGGGTGGCCAGGTGACGATCGATGCAGTTGTAGCTGACATTGAGTTGCGCGCCCTTGAACCAGGCGGCCTGGCCGGTCTTCATGTCGCTCTGCTGGACCTGGCTCCAGGGCTTGATCCAGTCCAGGGCCTTGGCCTGTTCGCACCAGAAGGTATCCGGGTCGTCGATGGACTGGCGGTACAGGCGCTGGTAGTCGGCCTGGCTCAGTTGCGCCGCTCTGCTGACGGCATCGGCTTGGGGAAAGTCGCTGATATCGAACATGGCGGGGTCCTGTTCTGACGGATTGTTTTTGTCAGGACAGTGTAGCCGCTGCCCCCGGCCGTGTTCGTTCGGCCAGGGGCAGCGCGGGCGGTCAACCGCGGTGACGGCTGCGGAAGAAGTTGATCAGGCCCTGGGTCGAGGCGTCTTCGGCAGGCTCTTCAATGCCGCCGGTCAGGCGCTGGTAGACGCCCTTGCCGAGCTCCTTGCCCAGCTCCACGCCCCACTGGTCGAAGGCGTTGATACCCCAGATGACGCTTTGCACGAATACCTTGTGCTCGTACATCGCCACCAGTGCGCCAAGACGCCGTGGGCTGATGCGCTCGACCACCAGGGTATTGCTCGGGCGGTTGCCCGGAATCACCTTGTGCGGTGCCAGCTTCTGGATCTCGGCTTCGGCCATGCCTTTGTCACGCAGCTCGGCTTCGGCTTCGCTGCGGGTCTTGCCCAGCATCAGCGCCTGGCTCTGCGACAGGCAGTTGGCGTACAGCCACTGGTGATGGTCGGCGACCGGGTTGAAGCTGACCACCGGGACGATGAAGTCGGCCGGAATCAGCTGGGTGCCCTGATGCAGCAACTGGTGGTAGGCATGCTGGCCGTTGCAACCCACGCCGCCCCAGATGACCGGGCCGGTGTCGTGGTTGACCGGCGTGCCGTCCTGGCGGACGCTCTTGCCGTTGGATTCCATGTCCAGCTGCTGCAGGTGCTTGGTGATGTTACGCAGGTAGTGGTCGTACGGCAGGATCGCGTGGCTTTGCGCGCCCCAGAAGTTGCCGTACCACACGCCGAGCAAGGCCAGCAGCACCGGCATGTTCTGTTCGAACGGCGCGTTCTGGAAGTGCTGGTCCATGGTGTAGGCACCGGACAGCAGTTCCTTGAAGTTGGCGGTACCGATGGCCAGCGCAATCGGCAAGCCGATGGCTGACCACAGCGAGTAACGCCCGCCGACCCAGTCCCACATCGGGAAAATGTTTTCTTCACGGATGCCGAAGGCCACGGCGGCGGCCTTGTTGCTGGAAACAGCGATGAAGTGCTTGTACAGCTCGGCTTCCGAGCCACCCTGGGCCAGGTACCAGGCGCGGGCGGCCTGGGCGTTCTTCAGGGTTTCAAGGGTGTTGAACGATTTCGACGAGACGATGAACAACGTGGTTTCGGCGCGCAGCTTGGCCGACAGCTCGTGGAACTCGCTGCCGTCGATGTTCGCCAGGTAATGGCAGCGCACGCCGCGCTGGGCGTAAGGCAGCAGGGCTTCGGAGACCAGCTCGGGGCCGAGGAACGAGCCACCGATGCCGATGTTGACCACGTCGGTGATCGGCTTCTCGCTGTAGCCGCGCCACAGGCCATCATGGATGCGGCCAACCAGCTCGGTCACCTGGTTGAGGACCTTGTGCACCTCGGGCATCACGTTGACGCCGTTGACGCTCAGCTTGTCGCCCACCGGGCGGCGGAGGGCGGTATGCAGGGCCGGGCGGCCTTCGGAGGCGTTAAGGATTTCGCCGGCGAACAGGCCCTTGATGGCCTCTTGCAGACCGACCTCGTTGGCCAGGCCCACCAGCAGCTCGCGGGTCTGGGCGTTGATCAGGTTTTTCGAGTAGTCGAGGAACAGCCCGCAGGTGCTCAGGGAGAATTCTTCGAAGCGCTTTGGCTCGGCAGTGAATGCGTCGCGCATGCTGAAGTCCTGCATGGCTTCGCGGTGTTGCTGGAGCGCCTGCCAGGCGGGCAGGGCGGTAACATCATGAGGGGTGCGGTAATACGCCATCGCTGCAGGTTTCCTTATTGCGTGAACTGCCTTGGACACTGAAAACAGCGCCCCGTTTGCAGGCTGATGCCAATTATAGGCATGCAGCCTGCGTTACAGGGAGAGGCAGCTCAGCGGGCGACCGGGTTACTTGTCGTCAAGGTTCAGGTGCAGGTTGTCGATCAGGCGGGTAGCGCCGAGGAAGGCGGCTACCAGGATCACCAGATCGCGGTCTTCAGGCGTCGCCGGGCGCAGGCTCAGGGCCTGGCGGACTTCCAGGTAGTCCGGGCGAAAGCCTGCTGCAGCCAGTTGCTGCTGGCCGTTGGCGATAAGCGCCGGGTAGTCGCGTTCGCCTTGCTCGATGGCGGCGGCCATCTGGCTCAGCAGGCGATACAGCGCTGGCGCCGTGGCGCGCTGCTCGTTGCTCAGGTAACCGTTGCGCGACGACAGCGCCAGGCCGTCTTCGGCGCGCACGGTCGGCTCGCCGATGATCTGGATCGGCATGTTCAGGTCGCGCACCAGCGCGCGGATTACCGCCAGTTGCTGGAAGTCTTTCTGGCCAAATACCGCCAGGTCCGGCTGGACCATGTTGAACAGCTTGCTGACCACCGTCGCCACGCCTTCAAAGTGGCCTGGACGGCTGGCACCACAGAGCCCGTCTGACAGCTGCGGGACGCTGACCCGGGTCTGCCCGGCCATGCCGTCGGGGTACATTTCTTCGACCGTGGGGGCGAACAGCAGGTGGCAGCCGGCCTGGAGCAGTTTCTCCTGGTCGGCGGCGAGGGTCCGCGGGTACTTGTCGAGGTCTTCGCTGGGGCCGAACTGCAGCGGGTTGACGAAGATGCTGGCGACGACGAAGTCGACCCGTTGCGCGGCCTTGGTCACCAGCGCGGCATGGCCGCTGTGCAGGTTGCCCATGGTCGGCACGAAGCCGATGCGTTTGCCCTCACTGCGCGCCCGCGCCACGGCGGCGCGCAGTTCGAGGACGGTCTTGACTGTATTCATGCACTGAACCCGTGTTCGCTGGCGGGGAAGCTGACTTCCTTGACGGCGGTTACATAAGCCTTGAGCGCACCTTGAATGTCGCTCTGGCCGGCCATGAAGTTCTTCACGAACTTCGGTACCCGGCCGGTCAGCGACAGGCCGAGCATGTCGTGCAGCACCAGGACCTGGCCGTCGGTGGCGCTACCGGCACCAATACCGATGACCGGAATGCTCACCGCCTGGGTGATTTCGGCGGCAAGTTCGGTCGGCACGCACTCGAGCAGCAACATGGCCGCGCCGGCTTGCTCCAGGGCGATGGCGTCGGCACGCATCTGCCGGGCCTGGTTTTCCTGGCGGCCCTGGACCTTGTAGCCACCGAGGATGTTCACGGTTTGCGGGGTCAGGCCCATGTGCGCGCACACCGGCACGCCACGTTCGGCCAGCAGGCGGATGGTCTCCGCCAGCCAGGCGGCGCCTTCGACCTTGACCATGTGCGCGCCGGCTTGCATCAGCGCGCCGCTGTTGGCGAACGCCTGCTCGGTGGTGGCGCAGGCCATGAACGGCAGGTCGGCAAGAATCAGCGCACCTTCGTTGCCGCGTTTGACGCAGGCAGTGTGATAGGCCATCTCGGCATTGGTTACTGGCAAGGTGCTGTCATGGCCCTGGAGGACCATGCCCAGGGAGTCACCCACCAGCAATACTTCCACGCCGGCACGGCTGGCGGCCTGGGCAAAGGTCGCGTCGTAGCAGGTCAGCATGGTTATTTTCTCACCCTTGGCCTTGAGGCTCTGCAGGGTGGTCAGGGTTACTTCTGGCATGAAAAGGAATCCTCGTTCAGGCGCTGTGAAAAACGACTGCGTACAACGCGTGTATTCATCTTCTGGAACAGCACATCATCGATCGTGGTGTTTGAATTACGACCTGTTCCAGGCCTATATACGCCTTTTTGCGACGCTCGGGGCGCCACGGGACGCCTATAGTCGTGAGCGAGGGGGCTGAAGTCAATTACCCTGTTACCGCATTGTTACTAATGCGCTGTTACGGGCGTTACCGGCTGGGGGAGCGCCCGGCTACAGGCGCTCGAGGCCGACGAACGGGCAATCTGCCAGTAATTGGGACAGGGGCCTTTGATCGGCCAGGCAGAAGTCTTCGGGTACCAGCTCGGCCAGCGGGTAGAGGACGAACGGTCGCGCCTGCATGTGGTAATGCGGCACTTTCAGGCGTGGCACATCGATGACCTGGTCGCCGTACAGCAGGATATCCAGGTCGAGGGTGCGCGGGCCCCAGCGCTCTTTGCGCTCGCGGCCCTGATCGGCCTCAATGGCCTGCAGCGCATCGAGCAGCTCAAGCGGCGCGAGGGCGGTATCCAGCGCTGCCACGGCGTTGGTGTAGCGCGGCTGCCCGGGCGATAGCGATTCGCTGCTGTAGAAAGCCGAAACCCCGGCCAGGGCGCTTTCATGCAACTGCCCCAGCGCCTCGACGGCGCTGCGCAATTGCTGCTCGGGATCGGCCAGGTTGCTGCCCAGGCCAATGAAGGCGCGGACCATCGGTTACTCGCCTGCAGCGCCGTCGGCGCGCTTGCGTTTGCTCGGGCTGCGCTTGCGTTTGCGCGGGCCGGCACCGGCGCCTTCGTCACGGCTGCCGAGCTCACGAATCATGTCGCGGCGCTCGCTGTCGTTGCAGTCCTGGTAGTCGGTCCACCATTGGCCGAGGCCATCGGTTTCTTCGCCCGCGCTTTCACGCAGCAGCAGGAAGTCGTAACCGGCGCGGAAACGCGGGTTGTCGAGCAACAGGTCGGCACGCTTGCCGCTGCGCCGTGGCAGGCGCTCCTGCATGTCCCAGATCTCGCGGATCGGCATGGTGAAGCGCTTGGGGATCGCAATGCGCTGGCATTGTTCGGCGATCAGCTCGTGGGCGGCTTCGTTCATCGCCGGGATCGGTGGCATGCCACGGCTCTGCAGGCGCAGGGCGCGACCCGGCAGGGCTGGCCAGAGCATCGCGGCGAACAGGAAGGCCGGAGTCACCGGCTTGCCCTGCTTGACGCGCAGGTCGGTGTTGATCAAAGCCTGGCTGATCAGGGTATGGGTGTAGGTCGGGTGTTCTTCGAGCGCTTCGGCACTGGCCGGGAACAGCGGGTTGAACAACTCCAGGTCGACGAGCATTTCAAAGGTGTCGGCAGCCTGCCCGGAGAGGAACAGCTTGAGCGATTCTTCGAACAGGCGCGCCGCCGGGATCTCGCGCAGCATCGGCGCCAGTTGGCGAATCGGCTGCACGGTGTGCTTCTCGATACCGAAGTTGAGCTTGGCGGCGAAACGCACAGCACGCAGCATGCGCACCGGGTCTTCCTGGTAGCGCTGGGTCGGGTCGCCGATCAGGCGGATCAGGCGGTTGCGGATGTCGTGTACGCCGTTGGCGTAGTCGAGGATGCGCTCGCTGACCGGATCGTAATACAGGGCGTTGATGGTGAAGTCGCGGCGTTGGGCGTCTTCTTCCAGGGTGCCGTAGACGTTGTCGCGCAAAATTCGCCCACTCTCGTTACGCGACGAGGTGTGGCTGTTCTCTTCTTCGCTTTCCGGGTGGTTGGCGCGGAAGGTGGCGACTTCGATGATTTCACGGCCGAAATGGATGTGAACCAGCTTGAAACGGCGACCGATGATACGGGCGTTACGAAATTCGCCGCGGACCTGTTCAGGGGTGGCGCTGGTGGCGACGTCGAAGTCCTTGGGGGTGATGCCCAGGAGCTGGTCGCGTACGCAGCCACCGACCAGGTAGGCCTGGTAGCCAGCGTTTTGCAGGCGCTCGACGATGTTCACCGCGTGGCGGCTGAACTGGCCACGTTGCAGCGAATGTTGACCACTATTGATCACTTCGGGCGTGGTGCGGATATGGTGCTGGCCACGCACGGTAGGACGGAATGACTGGAACAGCTTCTTCAGCATGGGATGCACTGTTTGAAGGAATGTTCGGCCAAAAACGAAGAATGGCCGCATGATGGGCGGGGATTCTAGCATTTACTCGGTGGATGGTGTAGGCGGTCGCGTCGGACGACGCGCGGGCAGGCTGGGGCGGCAGAAACTACAAGGGGAGCCGAAGCTCCCCAAGAAGTAGTTGCGTGCTCTTATTGTTTTTTTGCCGGGCTTCTTGTTTTTGTTGAGTGCCCTGCCCACAAAAAAAGCTTGTGGGCGGTCTCCCTAACCGGGATCAAGAGCAAACGGATTGCTTTGGTCGCTGAGGTTGCAATGATCATGCGATCCAACCAGTTCAGGCCCTGCTTGAGTGCAGTTTTTATTGTTCTCTGCCTGGTTGTGGGGCAAGCCCCAAATACAACTCCTCTCCAAAAGAATCAGTTAGCTGCGCCTCCGCCGTCTTGTTCTTATTGTGCGTGAGCCGATTCGTCTTATTTTTATTGTCTTTTGCAGTGCTTGTTATTGTTCTTGTACCAAACATATAGCAGGTGCCGTGCCAACTTTTGCAAAGCCCAGTAAAACAAGGGCTTGGAGCGGTTTTGCGGGGTTCGCGGGGCGAAAAAAAACCGGGGCTTCGTTACCGTAAGCCCCGGTTTTTGTTACGACTTCGTGCTGCGGTAACAGTTTGTCGCAAGGTGACAGTGTTACCGCCGCCCACCGTCGAAAACTGCTGAAACGCCTCAGCCTTCGCTGGTGGCCCCGCTCTTGCGCCGCGGGATACCCAGGCGCTGACGACGTTCCCACAGGCACTTGCGACTGACTCCGAGTTTGCGTGCAAGCTCGGTCTCGGTCATGTGGTCCTGGTGCTCGAGGACGAAATGCTGGAAGTAGTCCTCCAGCGACAGGTCTTCAGTCGGCTCGTGGCTGGTGTTGCTGGCATTGCTGCCGGTACCCGGCAGGCTGGCAAACGGATCGTCGTCTTCCAGATCGCTCAGTTCGATGTCGATGCCCAGCAGGTCGGCGGAAATTTCCGGGCTCTCGCAGAGGATTACCGCACGCTCCACGGCGTTTTCCAGCTCGCGCACGTTACCTGGCCAGGAGTAATGCCGGATCGCCTGCTCGGCGTCGTGGCCAAAGCGCAGGTCGTTACGCCCCACGCGCGCACTCTGGCGAGCGAGGAAGGCATTGGCGATCTCGTTGACGTCGGCGCCCCGCTCGCGCAGGGCGGGCAACTTGAGGGCGATGACGTGCAGGCGGTAGTAAAGGTCTTCGCGGAACTGGCCGACCTTGGCCAGGTTCTTAAGGTCGCGGTGGGTCGCGGCAATCAGGCGCACATCGACCTTTTGCGATTGCACCGAGCCGACCCGGCGAATCTCGCCTTCCTGCAGCACGCGCAACAGGCGGGCCTGGGCTTCGAGCGGTAGTTCGCCGATTTCGTCGAGGAACAGCGTACCGCCATCGGCGGCTTCGACCAGGCCGGCACGACCGGCGCTGGCACCGGTAAAGGCGCCTTTCTCGTGGCCGAACAGTTCCGATTCGATCAGGGTCTCGGGAATCGCCGCGCAGTTCACCGAGATCATCGGCGCCTTGGCGCGCCGCGAGAGGTTGTGCAGGGCGCGGGCCACCAGCTCTTTACCGGTACCCGACTCGCCCTGGATCAATACATTGGAATCGGTTGGCGCAACCTTGCGGATCTTGCCGTACAGGTCCTGCATCGGCGGGCAGGAACCGATGATGCCGATCTCGCCGTTGGCTGCAGTGCTGGCCGCCTTGTCGCCGGGCACCGCCTTGCCGTTGCCGCGCTCGGCCGGGGCGGCCGGCGCGTTCTGCCGGTCACGCAGGATGCGCGCCACGGCCTGGAGCATTTCGTCGTGATCGAACGGCTTGGCGATGTAGTCCACCGCGCCCATTTTCATCGAGTCGACGGCAGAGCGCAGGCTGGCGTAGCTGGTCATGATCAGCACCGGCGTGCCCTGGCCGAGCTTGATCAGTTCGGTGCCCGGTGCGCCGGGCAGGCGCAGGTCGCTGACAATCAGGTCGAAGGTCGCAATGCTGAAGCGTTCCTGGGCTTCCTGCACCGAGCCGGCCTCGCTGACCTGGTACTGGTTGCGCTCGAGCAGTCGGCGCAACGCCGAGCGGATGATGGTTTCGTCTTCGACGATCAGAATATGCGGCATTGATTCAATTCTCTCGACGGTCTCAGTTCACAGCGGACGTCGCTACGACATGGCGCGGCAGGGTCACTCGGATCCGGGTGCCGCGTTGGCTCTGGCTATCGGCCGGGCTGTCGATGGTGATTTGTCCATAATGCTCTTCCACGATGGAATAGACCAGAGCAAGCCCCAGTCCGGTGCCTTCGCCCGGGTCCTTGGTGGTGAAGAAGGGTTCGAACAGACGATCCATGATGTTTTTCGGGATGCCGCTGCCTTCGTCCTCGACGATCAGGTCGACGGTATGCTCGCTGGCTTCGCTCTTGACCCGCACGGCACTGCCGGGCGGGGAGGCGTCGCGGGCGTTGGACAGCAGGTTGATCAGCACCTGGGCCAGGCGTTGCGGGTCGCCCTCGACCCAGTGGTCCGGGTCGCACAGGTTGAAGAACTGTACTTCGAAATTGCGCCGGTTCAAGGCCAGCAGACCGATGGCGTCCTGGGCCACTTCGGCCAGGCACACCGGCTCGTCGCTGTGCTGGTGGCTGCCGGCATGGGCAAAGCTCATCAGCGACTGGACGATGCGCGAGATGCGTTTGGTCTGCTCCAGGATCTGGCTGCTCAGCTCGGTGATCTCGCCGTCCTCTTCGCGCTCTTCGCGCAGGTTCTGCGCAAGGCAGGCGATACCGGTGACCGGGTTGCCGATCTCGTGGGCCACCCCGGCAGCCAGGCGGCCGATGCTGGCCAGGCGCTCGGAGTGCACCAGCTTGTCTTCCAGGGCCTGGGTTTCGGTGAGGTCTTCAACCAGCAGCACCAGGCCGCTGTTACCCGGTGCCAGTGGCTCGTCGATGGCCGCCTTGTGCAGGTTCAGCCAGCGGGTCTGGCCATCGAGGCCCAGGCGTTGTTTGTGCAAGTGTTCGTCGGGCACGTTGATGAAGCCCAAAAGCAGGCCGCGCCAGGGGTCGGCAATGGTGGTCAGGCGCGAGCCGACCACGCGCTTGGCGGGGATGCCGGTGAGCTCTTCCATGGCCTTGTTCCACATCAGGATCTCCTGGTCCTTGGCCAGCGAGCAGACGCCCATCGGCAACTCCTGCAGGGTCTGGCGGTGGTAACGGCGCAGGGCATCGAGCTCGGCGGCAAGGCCGGTCAGGCGCGAGTGGTAGTCTTCCAGACGGCTTTCGATGAAGTGGATGTCTTCGGTCACGTAGTTTTCGTTACCGGACTTGTAGGGCAGGAAGGTCTCGACCATGTCCTGGGCCACACTCGGGCCCATCAGCCCCGACAGGTTGGCCTCGATGCGGTCGCGCAGGCGGCGCAGGGCATACGGGCGGCGCTCGTCGAACGGCAGGTAGAGGTCGCGCAGGGCCTGTTCCACTTCCTTCTGCGCAGCCTTGGCACCTAGCGGCTTGGCCAGTTGCGTGGCGAATTCCTGCGGCGAGGCCGCGTGCAGCTCACGGCGCTGCGGGCGGCGCACGTTATCCACCGCGCAGGCCTCGGCGGCGCTGACTTCTTCACTGCTGGCGTTGGTGAACAGCGAGATCAGGGTAAACAGCAGCACGTTGGCGGCCAGCGAGGCGATCGCAGCCATGTGCCAACTGGTGTCGTCGAGCACATAGATCATGTTCAGCAGCGGGATGTAGAAGCCTTGCAGGTTGCCCACCAGCGGCAACAGCATGGTCACCATCCACACCAGGATCCCCGCCAGCAGGCCGGCAATGAAGCCGCGGCGGTTGGCGGTCGGCCAGTACAGCACCGAGAGCACGCCCGGCAGGAACTGCAAGGTGGCGACGAAGGCGACGATGCCGAGGTTGGCCAGGTCCTGCTGGCTGCCCAGGGTCAGGTAGAAGCCGAAACCGGCGGCGATGATGGCGACGATCAGCGCCCGCCGGGTCCATTTCAGCCAGCGGTAGATGTTGCCCTCGGCCGGTGGCTGGTACAGCGGCAGCACCAGGTGGTTGAGGGCCATGCCCGAAAGCGCCAGGGTGGTGACGATGATCAGCCCGCTGGAGGCCGAGAGCCCACCGATATAGGCCAATAGCGCCAGTGCCTGGTTGTTGGCGGCGATGCCCAGGCCCAGGGTGAAGTATTCCGGGCTGGTGCTGGCGCCCATTTTCAGGCCGGCCCAGAGAATCAATGGCACCGCCAGGCTCATCAGCAGCAGGAACAGCGGCAGGCCCCAACTGGCGCTGACCAGCGAGCGCGGGTTGAGGTTTTCGGTAAAGGCCATGTGGTACATGTGCGGCATGACGATGGCCGAGGCGAAGAACACCAGCAGCAGCGTGCGCCATGGGCCTTCCTGCAAGGGGGTGTGCAGGGCGGCGAGGGCGGTCTGGTTCTGCAGCAGCCAGACTTCCAGCTCATGCGGGCCGCCAAACACGCCGTACAGCGCATACAGGCCAATGCCGCCGAGGGCCAGCAGCTTGATCACCGATTCGAAGGCAATGGCGAACACCAGGCCCTCGTGTTTCTCCCGGGTAGCGATGTGCCGCGAACCGAAGAAAATGGTGAACAGGGTGATCAATGCGCAAAAGGCAAAGGCGACCCGCGCCTTGACCGGTTCGCCGGTCAGAATGCTGATCGAGTCGGCCACCGCCTGGATCTGCAGGGCCAGCAGCGGCAGCACGCCGATCAACATGAAGATGGTGGTCAGCGCCCCGGCCCAGGTACTGCGAAAGCGGAAGGCGATCAGGTCGGCCAGCGACGACAATTGGTAAGTGCGGGTGATCTTCAGGATCGGGTACAGCAGCACCGGTGCCAGCAGAAAGGCCCCGGACACCCCCAGGTAACAGGCGAGAAAGCCGTAGCCGTATTGGTAGGCCAGGCCCACCGAGCCATAAAAGGCCCAGGCACTGGCATAGACGCCCAGCGACAGGGTGTAGGTCAGCGGGTGGCGGATGATCGAGCGCGGGATCATCCCGCGTTCGCTGACCCAGGCCACGCCGAACAGCACCAGCAGGTAGGCGGCGCTGATCAGGATCATCTGGGTCAGGCTAAAGCTCATCGGCATCACGTTGGCTCTGCAGGATAAAGGTCACGACGATCAGGATCAGCCAGAGCAGGTAAGGGCGATACCAGGCTCCGGTTGGCTCGATCCACCAGTCCATGATGGCCGGGGAGAACAGGTAGATCCCCACGACCAGAAGCAGGACCAAACGATAGATATACATGCTGGCCTCAAAGGTTAGGGCGCTGCGGCTTGGACTTATTATTGGCGCAAATGGCTGCGGCGATGGTAACGGGCTTGTGGGTTTTTGCCAAAGAATTGAATTTACTGGGCTTTCTGTGGGGCCGGGCCCCCCAGGGATCAGTGCAGATCGGCCTCGGGCACGCTCAGGCACCGGGGCAGGGCGTCGGGGTTCCAGTGCAATGCGGCATGCGCCAGCACTTCGCCCGGGGTACCGTACTCCATGCCTGCTTCGGTCTTTTGCCCCAGTGCGCGCAGGGCGCGCAGCAGCAGGGGCGTGGCCTGGTCGGCGGCCAGTGGTGGCGAGCGGTAGGACTTGCCCAGCTTGTGCCCGTCAGGCTGCACGATCAGCGGCACGTGCAGGTAACGCGGCTGCGACAGCCCCAGCAGTTCCTGCAGGTACAGCTGGCGCGGGGTGTTATCCAGCAGGTCGGCGCCGCGCACGATATCGGTCACACCCTGCCAGGCATCATCAAGCACCACCGCCAGTTGATAAGCGTACAGGCCATCGCGACGGCGAATGACAAAGTCACCCACCTCACGGCCCAGGTGCTGTTCGAAACGGCCCTGCACGCGGTCATCGAAATGGTAGGCCAGCTCCGGCACCCGCACGCGGATGGCGGCGCCTTCGCAGGCATGCCCGGCATTGCGGCACAGGCCCGGGTAAACGCCGTTGTAGCCTTCGAGTTGCTTGCGCGAGCAGGTGCAGGCGTAGGCCAGGCCCTGGCGGAACAGGCGTTCGAGCACTTCGGCATAGGCCGCGTGGCGCTGGCTTTGGTAGACCACCTCGCCGTCCCATTCCAGGCCGTAGCTTTCCAGGGTTTGCAGAATGGCGGCCTGGGCGCCGGGAGCTTCGCGGGGCGGGTCGATGTCTTCCATGCGCACCAGCCATGTGCCGCCGACTGCCCGGGCATCCAGCCACGAGGCCAGGGCCGCGACCAGCGAACCAAAGTGCAGAAATCCACTGGGCGTGGGGGCGAAGCGTCCGATGTAGCGGGAGTCGTTCATGGCGAGCAGGTATGAAAATGAAACGGGGCGCCTGATGCGCCCCGTTCGGATGGGAGAAGGATCAGCCTTTGCCGACCGTTTTTTCTTTCTTCTCCGCGATTTCCTTGCAGTCAAAGCACAGGTCCGCGGTAGGGCGGGCTTCCAGTCGGCGAAGACCGATTTCAACGCCGCAGGCGTCGCACCAGCCGTATTCTTCGTCTTGGATCTTCTGCAGGGTTTTGTCGATTTTCTTGATCAGCTTGCGCTCGCGATCGCGGTTGCGCAGTTCAAGGGCAAATTCTTCTTCCTGGCTGGCGCGGTCGGCGGGGTCCGGGAAATTGGCCGCCTCGTCCTTCATGTGGTCCACAGTCCGGTCCACACTGGTCATCAGCTCCTGCTTCCAGGCACCCAGGAGTTTGACGAAGTGCTTGCGCATGGGATCGCCCATGTACTCTTCACCCTTGGTTACCTGATAGGGCTCGACACCGTACATGGTCTGAGTTTTTTGCTTTTCTAGGGTGGACATGAATAGACCGCCTCTCACTTTTCTAATCCATTGCGCAGGCTGCTCCATCTCCGGCGCCCGCCGGCCCTGCGACTGCGAGCCGCCGAACTTACCAGATCGAATCGGGGTGCGCTACTCCCGGTTGTCAAGGCCAGGGCAACGCTACCTGGCCTTGATGATCTTTGCAGTGGACCGCAGCTTTTGCCACACGTTCGACCCCGCGCGTGGGTAGAATCATTATTCTAGACCCTTTTGAGAGAAGGCTAATGGCCCAGCCCTACAGTGCGCGCAGCCGCGCCATCGAACCTTTCCACGTGATGGCCCTGCTGGCCCGCGCCAACGAGCTGCAAGCGAGCGGCTGCGACGTGATCCACCTGGAAATCGGCGAACCGGATTTCACCACCGCCGCGCCGATCATCGAGGCCGGCCAGGCCGCACTGGCCCAGGGGCATACCCGTTATACCGCTGCCCGCGGGCTGCCGGCGCTGCGCGAAGCGATTGCCGGGTTCTACCAGCAGCGCTACGGGCTGAGCATCGACCCGCAGCGCATCCTCATCACCCCGGGCGGTTCCGGCGCCTTGCTGCTGGCCGCCAGCCTGTTGGTCGACCCGGGCAAGCACTGGCTGCTGGCCGACCCCGGCTACCCGTGCAACCGGCATTTTTTGCGCCTGGTCGAAGGCGCCGCGCAACTGGTGCCGGTGGGGCCAGAGGTGAATTATCAATTGACCGCCGATCTGGTCGAGCGCTACTGGGACCAGGACACCGTCGGCGCCCTGGTGGCGTCACCTGCCAACCCGACGGGGACGGTGCTCGATCGCGACCAACTTGCCGGCCTGTCGACCGCTACCCGCGCGCGCAATGGTCACCTGGTGGTGGACGAGATCTACCACGGCCTGACCTACGGCATGGATGCACCGAGCGTGCTGGAAGTCGACGACGAAGCCTTCGTCCTAAATAGTTTTTCCAAGTATTTCGGCATGACCGGCTGGCGCCTGGGCTGGCTGGTGGCGCCACCGGCTGCGGTGGCTGACCTCGAAAAGCTGGCGCAGAACCTCTACATCAGTGCCCCGAGCATGGCCCAGCATGCCGCCCTGGCGTGTTTCCAGCCTGGCACCCTGGCGATTCTCGAAGAACGTCGGGCCGAGTTCGCCCGCCGCCGCGATTTCCTCTTGCCGGCCTTGCGTGAGCTGGGCTTCAAGATAGCCGTAGAGCCACAGGGTGCCTTTTATCTGTACGCCGACATCAGCGCCTTTGGCGGCGATGCCTTTGCCTTCTGCCGGCACTTCCTCGAAACCGAGCACGTGGCCTTCACCCCGGGCCTGGACTTCGGTCGCCACCAGGCCGGGCACCATGTGCGCTTTGCCTACACCCAGAGCTTGCCGCGCCTGCAGGAGGCGGTCGAGCGGATTGCCCGCGGACTACGGAGCTGGCAAGGCTGATGCGCTTTTCTCCACCCCTTGAAACCGCACGTTTGCTGCGCCGCTACAAGCGCTTCCTGGCTGACATCGAGCTGGCCAGCGGCGAGCAAATGACCATCCATTGCCCCAACACCGGCTCGATGTTCAATTGCATGGTCGAGGGCGGCCAGGTCTGGTTCAGCCGCTCCAACGACCCTAAGCGCAAGCTGCCCGGCACCTGGGAAATCAGTGAAACCCCGCAGGGGCGCCTGGCCTGTGTCAACACCGGGCGCGCCAACGCGCTGGTGGAAGAAGCCTTGCGTGCTGGCGTCATCAGCGAACTGGCCGGGTTTACCGGGCTCAAGCGCGAAGTGGCTTACGGCGAGGAGAGCAGCCGGGTGGATTTTCGCCTGGAGTTTGCCGAAGGGCCGGCCTATGTCGAGGTCAAGAGCGTCACCCTGGGCTTTGACGACTCGGCAGTCGCCGCCTTCCCTGACGCCGTCACCCAGCGCGGTGCCAAGCACCTGCGCGAGCTGGCGACCCTGGCCCGCCAGGGTGTGCGCGCGGTGCAGCTATATTGTGTGAACCTCAGCGGGGTCGAAGCCGTACGCCCTGCCGACGAGATCGACAGCGCCTATGCCGATGCCCTGCGCGCAGCGGTGGCCGATGGCGTCGAAGTGCTTGCCTACGGCACGCGGATCGATGGCGAACAGGTTTATATCGATCGGCCTTTGCCGGTGTTGCTCAGTCGATAAGCCAGATGCCCTGGCTGTCTTCGCGACAGTTCAGGGCCGTCAATTGCTCGCCCTCGCAAGGGCCGGCCACGCATTCGCCGGACTCGATCAGAAACAGCGCGCCGTGGCGCCCGCAGGCAATCAGGCTGGCGCTGCTGTCGAGAAAGGCGTCAGGTTCCCAATTCAGGGGGATGCCACGATGAGGGCAGTGATTGCGGTACAGGTAGACTGTGCCCGCACGCCGGACCGCGAAAATCCCCAGGTCATTGACACTGAAGCCTCGGCTCTGGCCTTCGCCCAGGTGCTCGGAATGACAAAGAAAATGCATGGTGAGGGTTACTCGTAGTCACAGTGACGGCTTGACGTGCAAATGCAAATAATTATCAAATTGCCTGCGTCAGCCGTATCGGACGCTTTATACCGTGCGTCCCCGGCATTATCCACCCGGATTGCCGCTCCTCCTCATTCAAGGAAGCCTGTTATGCGCCCACGTGCCCGCCTGATCGCCCTGTGTGCCGGTCTTGTGTTCAACACCCTGGTCCAGGCCGACACCTTGCCGCAGCGCTGGGTCAGCGCCGGTGGGGCACTGAGCGAGTGGGTGGCGGCGCTGGGCGGTGAGCAGAAGCTGGTCGGGGTCGATACCACCAGTCAGCATCCGCAATCGCTCAAGGCCTTGCCGAGTATCGGTTATCAGCGCCAGCTGTCCGCCGAAGGGGTGCTGAGCCTGCGTCCGGATGTGCTGGTGGGCACCGAAGAAATGGGCCCGCCGCCGGTGCTCGCGCAAATCCGCGGCGCCGGGGTCAAGGTCGAACTGCTGTCGAGCAAGGCCGACCTGGGTGCGGTGGAAAGCAACCTGCAGCAACTGGGGCGCTTGCTCGGCAATGAGCAACAAGCCCGGCAACTGTTCGCCGACTACCGCCGGCAACTCGATGAGCTGCAGGGCAACATCAAGCAACTGCAAACCACCCAGGCCGCTCCCGGAGTGATTCTGCTGGTCGGTCATGCCGGCTCCAAACCGATGATCGCCGGCAAAGGCACCGCTGGCGACTGGTTGCTCAAACAGGCCGGTGCGCGCAACCTGGCGGATAACGAAGGCTACAAGAACTTCTCTGTCGAGGCCTTGGCAGCCCTTGACCCGGATGTGCTGGTGTTCGCCGACCGCAGCCTCAGCGGTGAGCAGGCCTTGCAGGCGCTGCTCAAGGAAAACCCGGCCCTGAATGCTTCGCGCGCCGCCCGTAAC
This sequence comes from Pseudomonas sp. B21-035, assembly GCF_024748945.1. NCBI lineage: Bacteria > Pseudomonadati > Pseudomonadota > Gammaproteobacteria > Pseudomonadales > Pseudomonadaceae > Pseudomonas > Pseudomonas sp. B21-035. Next base: position 5,006,434 of record NZ_CP087179.1, on the reverse strand, counting down.
AAACGCCTGATCGAACTGGACCCGACTTTGCTGGTGGGGGGGCTCGGCCCGCGTCTGCCGGTTACCTTGCAGAACCTTTCCCACGCCTTTTACCCGACCGCGCAATGAACCGGCTGGTCAAGCCGCGCACGCTGTTCGTCACCCTGACGCTGCTGTGCCTGTTGGCGATCTGGTTGTCGCTGGCGCTGGGGCCGGTCAGCCTGCCGTTGTTCGATACCCTGCGCGCCGGAGCCCGGTTGATCGGGCTGCCGGTGGCCGGCGACGGGCTGGAGCAGGCCGAGCTGATCCTCGGCCAGATCCGCTTGCCACGGACCCTGCTGGGGTTGGCCGTGGGTGCCGTGCTGGCGCTGTCCGGGGTGGCGATGCAGGGGCTGTTTCGCAACCCGCTGGCCGACCCCGGCCTGGTCGGGGTGTCTGCGGGGGCCGCGCTCGGTGCGGCAGTGGCGATTGTCGGCGGCTCGTGGATGGGCGGTATTCCCGAGGCCTTCGGCCCTTATCTGTTATCGCTGTGTGCATTTCTTGGTGGCCTGGGGGTGACTGCGCTGGTGTATCGCCTGGGCCGGCGCGATGGCCAGACCAACGTGGCGACCATGCTCCTTGCCGGCATCGCCTTGACCGCCCTGGCCGGCGCGGCGGTAGGGCTGTTCACTTACCTGGCCGATGACGCCACCTTGCGCACCCTGACGTTCTGGAACCTGGGCAGCCTCAATGGCGCCAGTTACCAGCGCCTGTGGCCGCTGGTGCTGGTGACCGTGGGGGTCTCGCTGTGGCTGCCACGCCGGGCCCAGGCCTTGAATGCCTTGTTGCTGGGCGAGTCCGAAGCCCGTCACCTGGGCATCGAGGTCGAGAAGCTCAAGCGCGAACTGGTGTTCTGCACGGCGCTGGGGGTGGGCGCGGCAGTGGCGGCGGCGGGGCTGATCGGCTTTATCGGCCTGGTGGTGCCGCACCTGGTGCGTTTGCTGGCCGGGCCGGACCACCGCGTATTGCTGCCGGCATCTTTGTTGGCCGGGGCCTCGCTGTTGCTGTTCGCCGACCTGATCGCGCGCTTGGCGCTGGCACCTGCGGAGCTGCCGATCGGTATCGTTACCGCGTTCATCGGTGCGCCGTTCTTCCTCTATCTGCTGTTGCGGGGGCGTGCCTGATGCTGTGTGTCGAAAACCTGTCGCTGCGCCGTGGCGAAAACCAGGTCCTCAGCGATATCAGCCTGGCCCTGCAGCCCGGCCAGGTACTGGGCGTGCTGGGCCCCAACGGTGCCGGTAAAAGCAGCCTGCTCGGGGTGATGTGCGGTGAGTTGAATCCCAGCCACGGACGGGTGAGCCTGGATGACCGCGGGCTGTGCGACTGGCCCGGGCAGCAGCGGGCCCAGCGCCTGGCGGTGCTGCCGCAGGTGTCCAGTCTGGGCTTTGCCTTCAAGGTCGAAGAAGTGGTCGGCATGGGTCGCTTGCCGCATAAAACCGGTCTTGAGCGCGACCAGCAGATCATCGACGCGGCCCTACAGGCGGCCGATGCCGGCCACCTGCTCGGGCGCAGCTATCTGGCGCTCTCTGGTGGCGAGCGTCAGCGCGTGCACCTGGCGCGGGTACTGGCGCAGCTGTGGCCAGGCGAAGACGGGCGCATCCTGCTGCTCGACGAGCCGACCTCGATGCTCGACCCGCTGCACCAGCACACCACCTTGCAAGCGGTGCGCGAATTCGCCGATCGCGGCGCCGCGGTGATGGTCATCCTTCATGACCTGAACCTGGCGGCACGCTACTGTGATCGTATCCTCTTGCTCGAACAGGGTCGCAGCCATGCCCTGGATACCCCGCAGCAGGTATTGCGCCCCGATTCGCTCAAGGCGGTGTTCGGCATCGATGTGCTGGTCCAGCCTCACCCCGAGCGGGGGCACCCGCTGATCATCGCCCGTTAGGAGTACCGCCCATGCGTTGTCCCCGCTTGCCCGCATTGTTGCTGTTGCTGGTCTGGGGGCTCGCCGGCTGCCAGTCCCGGGCCGAAGTACCGCCATTGCCCGCCTGGCAAAGCCCCGAAGGCCGCGAGCATGCCGAGCTTGGGCAGATTCGTGAGCTGAGCAGCGGGCGCCTGTTGACGCCCGCGCAACTGCTGGAGCGGCTGGCGCAGGCGCCGCGGCTGCTGGTAGGCGAGAAACACGACAACCCCGACCACCATGCCCTGCAGTTGTGGCTGCTGCGCGCCCTGCAGGGGCAACGGCCGCAGGGCAGCCTGCTGCTGGAGATGCTGCAGCCGGTGCAGCAAGCCAAGGTCGATGCGCTGAAGCAGCAGGCCTTGCCGGCCGATCTGCCGCTGGCGCTTGGCTGGCAGCAAGGCTGGGATTGGGCCCTGTACGGACCGATCGTCCGCGAGGCCCTGGGCCAGCCTTACCCGTTGCTGGCCGCCAACCTCGACACCGAGGAGGTGCGCAGCCTCTATCGCCAGCCGCCACCATTGAAAGGTGAGCGCTCGACCGCCGCCAAGGTCCGGGCCGTGCTGCTGGAGCAAGTCCGGGAGTCCCATTGCGGCCTGCTGCCCGAAAGCCAGTTGCCGGCGATGCTGGCGGTTCAGCAACAGCGCGACCGGCGTATGGCCGAGCGCCTGCTGGCCGCGCCACAGCCAGCGTTGCTGTTAGCCGGTGGCTATCACGTGCGCAAGGACATCGGCGTGCCCTTGCATTTGGCCGACCTGGGCGCCGAAGCCGGCACGCAGGTGTTGATGCTCGCCGAAGTGGGGCAGGGGGTTGATGCGCAGATGGCTGATTATGTCTGGTACACCCCGGCCTTACCGGAGCAGGACTACTGCGCGCAGATGCGTAAGGGCGAGTAAAAAGCCCAGGCAAAAAAAGACCCGGCAAAGTGCCGGGTCAATAACCGTGATTAGCCTGATGAGGAGATAATCTGAGAGTCCGAACCAGGGGCTTTCAGGTTACCCAACCAGTCTCGCGACCAGTTGTGATAATCATAACGATTCTCATTTCGTAGTCAAGCGTCGTGATTCAAAATTCCCGATTATTTTTCTGTACGGCAATTTTGCCGTCGAGTTGCTGGTTCAGGGCTTCCTTGCGTTCAGCCGGAATATCGTTCCAGTGCACATCAAGCAAGGCGCCTTCAATCGCGTACAGCAGCACCTTCGAGGCCCGGAAACCCCGAGTACGGACGGCCTTGTAGGCGTTGACCGCACCCAGCCGGCGTAGATCCGAAGCACTGTGGATGCCGACCGCATGCAGCCACTGCGCAGAAGTCTTGCCAAGGTTTTTCAGATGCTGGAGTTCATCGTTCATCAAGCCTCCTTGCGACGGCTGAACGGGTCTTGATTTAGTAATCGCGGCAGGTCAATGAGCAGTGTAGCGGCACTTGGGAAATACGCGGCGTTTTGCCATCCATGTGCCGACGGGTAGCCGAAAGCCCCCGCCAGGCCACGGCCGGCGGGGGTTTCGAAGGTTGCTGTCAGCGTGTGCGGTAGCGCAGGCGGGTGCCGAAGTTGACCGACATGAGAATCTCGTCGGCGCTCAGTTCGCTGGGAAAGTAGGTGCCGGAAATCTGTGCATGGGCCAGGCTTGCGCCTTCCAGGCCGTTGTGACGCAGGTCCAGGCCGCGCAGGTCGGAGGCGCGAAAGTAAGCATCGGTGAAGTCGATGCCGGTGGTGTCCAGCTCGCGCAGGTCGAGCCCGCGAAAATCGCCGCCACGAAAGTCGACGGTGCCATCCTTGGGTTTCTCGCGATTGAAACTGGCGATCTGTTCGTCATGCACCAGCGCATACAGCGCGCTGTCCAGTTGCCGTGGCTGATTCATGAGGCGCCTCCTTGTTTGCACTTGTGGTGACACTATAGTGCCATCACCACGGGGGCGCCCGGAATCAGGCGTGAACTGTCGACTGCTTCACGTCCTGGGTGGTATCAGAGCCCGGGCAGGCGCTGGCGGATCTGCTTGACCAACAGGTCGAGGCTGCCACTTTCGTTGGTTTCCACGCGCTTGCTTTGCAGCAGCTCTTCGGCGCTGAGCGGATCACGGCTGGCCTGTTGCGCCTTGACCACGTCCAGGGTGGCATCCGACGGATCGTTCTGATCGGCCTGACGCTGGGCCAGCCAGCTAGCGATCACCGCATCCGGGGCGTTGCAGTCGAGGATCAGGAACGGCACGCCGGTTTCGCTGGCAACGCCGGCGGCGGCCTGGCGCTGCTCGTGTTTGAGGTAGGTGGCGTCGATAACTACCGGGAAGCCGGCGCGCAGGATGGTTTCGGCCAGCTGATGCAGGCGTTGGTAGGTGGCCTGGCTGGCGTCTTCGCTATAGATGCCGGCTTGCAACTGACCAGCATTGGCGCTGGCTTGCTCACCGAACATGCGCTTGCGCTCGACGTCCGAACGCAGGCGAATGGCGCCCAGGGCGTCGACCAGGCGCATGGCCACGTGGCTCTTGCCGACTGCAGACACACCATGGGTGATGGCCAAAAAGCGTGAAGGGATGGCGCTGTAGCTTTCCGCCAGGTTGGCATAGTTACGGTAGGTGCGCAGGGTAGTGGCGCGCTGCACCGCATCGGCGTTGGCCGGCATGCTGAACAGGGCGACCTTGGCCCGCACCAGGGCGCGGTAGGCCTTGTAGAAGTTCAGCAGTTCCAGGCCGGCGTAGTCACCGGTGAGTTCCAGGTACTGGCTGACGAAGCGGCGCGACAGCGATTTCAGCCCGCGGTCTTCGAGGTCCATGGCCAGGAACGCGGCATCGGCGTAGACGTCGGTCAGGCGGAACGGTTCGTTGAACTCGATGCAGTCGAAAATCACCACCTTGCCATCGATCAGGGTGGCGTTGCCCAGATGGATGTCACCGTGGCATTCGCGAATGAAACCTTCGGCCTTGCGCTGCTCGAGCAGGCCATGCAGGCGCTTGAAGCTGTCCTGGGCCCAGGCTTGCAGGGCATCGAGCTGCTGCAGGTCGGCCTTGTCGGAAAGGAACGGGCGAATCTGCTCGAAGTTCTGCTCGACCGGGGCCATGACGCTGTCCGGCGTGCCCAGCGGATGCTCGACGGCAACTTTTGGCGCGGCCAGGTGGAAGCGGGCGATCTGCTCGGCCATCTGGTCGATGTGCGCGGCGGTCAGTTCGCTGTTGGCCTGCAGGGTGCTGAGCATCTGGCTCTGGGGGAACTGGCGCATTTTCAGCGCGTATTCGATCGGCTCGCCTTCGCCGCCCAGTTGGGGCGCTTCGGCGCTGCCGGTGATCGGCAGTACTTCCAGGTACAGGTCGTCGGTCAGGCGCTGGTTCAGGCGCAGCTCTTCGGCGCAGAAGTGGGCACGCTGGGACAGCTCGGTAAAATCGAGGAAACCGAAGTTCATCGGCTTCTTGATCTTGTAGGCATAGTCACCGGTGAGCAGCACCCAGGAGATATGCGTCTCGATGACCTGAAATGCCTTCACCGGGTGAGGGAACAGGGCGGGATTCTGCAGGGCTGTGATCAAGGCTTGGCTCACGGGCGATCCTTCTGGGTCGGAGATTCGAATCGGCCATTATGGCCGCAAGCGGGGCTGGTGCAAACCGCCGGAGGGCGCCTGTCGATGATTGATAAAGTGCGTATAATCCGCCGCCATGACTCGATCCCGATCCTCCCGTACCGCTAAAAAACGCCCGTCTGGCCGCTCGCGTGCCTGGCTGGGCTGGGCCTTGAAGCTCAGCCTGGTCGGCCTTGTGCTGGTGGCGGGCTATGCCATTTACCTCGATGCTGTGGTCCAGGAGAAATTCTCCGGCAAGCGCTGGACCATCCCGGCCAAGGTGTATGCCCGGCCGCTGGAGCTGTTCGTCGGCCAGAAGCTGAGCAAGGCCGACTTCCTCATCGAGCTCGATGCCCTCGGCTATCGCCGCGAAAGCGTCGCCAATGGCCCGGGTGCGGTGGCAGTCAACGGCAATACCGTCGATCTCAATACCCGTGGCTTTCAGTTCTATGAAGGCATGGAAAGCGCACAAGCGGTGCGCGTGCGCTTCTCTGGCGACTATGTTGCCGGGCTCAGTGGCGCCAACGGCTCGAAACTCGACGTGGTGCGCCTTGAGCCGCTGCTGATCGGCGGCCTGTACCCGAAAAACCTCGAAGACCGGATCCTGATCAAGATCGACCAGGTGCCGCCGTACCTGCTGGAAACCCTGGTGGCCGTGGAAGATCGCGACTTCTATCACCACTTCGGCGTGTCGCCCAAGTCCATTGCCCGGGCAGTGTGGGTCAACACCTCGTCCGGCGCCATGCGCCAGGGCGGCAGTACCCTGACCCAGCAGTTGGTGAAGAACTTCTACCTGACCAACGAACGCAGCCTCAGCCGCAAGCTCAATGAGGCGATGATGGCCCTGCTGCTTGAGCTGCATTACGACAAGCGCGAAATCCTCGAGGCCTACCTCAACGAAGTGTTCGTTGGTCAGGACGGCCAGCGTGCGGTGCACGGCTTCGGCCTGGCCAGCCAGTTCTTCTTCAGCCAGCCGCTGTCGGAGCTCAAGCTGCACCAGATCGCCTTGCTGGTCGGCATGGTCAAGGGCCCTTCCTATTACAACCCGCGGCGCTACCCGGAGCGGGCGACGGTGCGGCGTAACCTGGTGCTCGACCTGCTGGCCGAACAGGGCGTGGCCACCCCGGAAGCGGTGGAAGCAGCGAAGAAAATGCCACTGGGTGTGACCAAGCGCGGCAGCCTGGCCGACAGCTCCTACCCGGGCTTCCTTGACCTGGTCAAACGCCAGCTGCGCCAGGACTATCGCGACGAAGACTTGACCGAAGAAGGCCTGCGCATCTTCACCAGCTTCGATCCGATCCTGCAGATGAAATCCGAAGCGGCCATGGCCGAGACCTTCAAGCGTCTGGCCGGGCGCAAGGGCGCCGATGAAGTCGAAGCGGCGATGGTTGTAACCAACCCGGAGACCGGCGAAGTCCAGGCCCTGATCGGTAGCCGCCAGGCAGGTTTTGCTGGCTTCAACCGCGCGATCGACGCGGTACGGCCGATCGGCTCGCTGGTCAAGCCGGCGGTGTACTTGACCGCCCTGGAAAAACCGAGCAAATACACCCTGACCACGTGGGTACAGGACGAGCCGTTCTCGGTCAAAGGCGCCGATGGCCAGGTGTGGAAGCCGCAGAACTACGACCGTCGTTCCCACGGCACCATTTATCTGTATCAGGGCCTGGCCAACTCCTACAACCTGTCGACCGCCAAGCTCGGCCTGGAACTGGGCGTACCGAACGTACTGAAAACCATCGGCCGGCTGGGCGTCAACGTCGACTGGCCGGCGTTCCCGTCGATGATGCTCGGCGCCGGCGGCATGTCGCCGATGCAAGTCGCAACCATGTACCAGACCCTGGCCAATGGTGGCTTCAACACGCCGATGCGCGGTATTCGCAGCGTGCTGACTGCCGAAGGCGAGCCGCTCAAGCGCTATCCGTTCCAGATCCAGCAAACCTTCGATCCGGGCGCCATTTATCTGGTGCAGAACGCCATGCAGCGGGTCATGCGCGAAGGTACCGGGCGTTCGGTCTACAGTGTGCTGCCAAGCTCGTTGAACCTGGCGGGCAAGACCGGTACCAGTAACGATTCCCGTGACAGCTGGTTCGCAGGCTTCAGCCAGGATTTGCTGGCAGTGGTGTGGCTGGGGCGTGACGACAACGGTAAAACGCCATTTACCGGAGCCACCGGTGCGCTGCAGGTCTGGACCAGTTTCATGCGCAAGGCCGACCCGCTGCCACTGGACATGCCGCTGCCCGACAACGTGGTGCAGGCCTGGATCGATCCGCATAGCGGCCAGGGCTCGGACGCCAGTTGCCCGGGCGCCGTGCAGATGCCGTATATTCGCGGAAGTGAACCGCCGGCCGGAGCCGCCTGTGGTGGTGAGCCGGATCCTGCCGAGTCCGTCATGGACTGGGTCAAGGGTTGGATGAATTAAGCATTAGCCTAGAGAGGGTGTGCAGTGAACAAGTGGTGGTTTCCAGCCTTGACGGCGCTGGCTTTGCTCAATGGCTGCGCCAGCAATCCGCGCGGCTCCATTCCCGTGGTCGACTCCAGTACCCGGGTCTCCAACAGCGAGCGGGTTACGGCCAACCGTGGCGCGCCGGCGCAGGTCAATAACGGTACGCGCCAGGCGCAAGCCGTGCCGCAGGACTCCGGGGTGATGGTCATGGTCCCGCAGGGTTCCGGCGCCGCGCCGATCCAGACCTTCCCGGCGGCCACCGGCGCCGCGCCGATCAGCACCGGCCCCATTACTCCGGGCCCGAGCAGTACGACGCCGTTCGACAGCAGCTCGACCAACGCCGGCAGCTACACCATGCCGAGCACCAGCGCGCCGAGTGCGCCGAGCGGCATTCCGCGCTCCAGCGCTGCCAGCGGTGGCCTGTCGGCTGACGAACAGCTCGACGGCCCGGTGCTGGCGCTGCTGACCACCGCCCAGCAACAGCAGAGCGGCGGCGACTACAACGGCGCTTCGTCGAGCCTGGAGCGTGCCCAGCGCATTGCCCCACGTGAGCCGCAGGTGCTTTACCGTCTGGCCCAGGTACGCCTGGCCCAGGGCGATGCTGCGCAGTCCGAGCAACTGGCGCGCCGCGCGCTGACCTACGCCAACGGTCGCCCCGACCTGCAGGCCGGGCTGTGGAACATCATTGCCCAGTCGCGCGAGAAGCAGGGTGACTCGGCCGGTGCAGCGCTGGCCCGGCAGAAAGCCCAGGTCAACCTGTAATGGATCAACGCATCCTCGATATCGCCGATCACCTGCTGTTGATCGAGCGCGAGCTGCACGTCCAGGGCTGGTGGAGCGAGCAGCCGCCAAGCCCCGAGGCGCTGGCAAGCACAGTGCCCTTTGCGGTCGACAGCATGAACTTCGATCAGTGGCTGCAGTGGATTTTCCTGCCAAGAATGAAAGTGATTCTCGAGAACGGACTGGCGCTGCCAAATGCCTCCGGGATCCTGGTCATGGCTGAAACGGTATACGTCGACCGCCCGGAGCAAAGCCGCGAGCTACGCAGGCTGCTAGCAGAGTTTGACCAATTGATCAGTCCTTCTGCCTGAATTTCCCTCTTTTCACCCTTGGAGCCACAGATTGTGGCTCTTTTTGTTTGTATTGTTAGTATTTCTGCTGCTGTCACTGGTATTAGTGGTGGCTGTAGATAGTCCTTGGGCGAAATTGGCAATAATTTTTCTTGACTTGCGCGCGCCGAAAAAGAAGAATCCAGATTCCGCTGTAGAGGGACTGCCAGAAGCAGACCCGCTAAGCAGATCATGAGGCGCACACCCGCGCCGACCTGTTACACCCCGCAACGCGTTACCTCGCGCTGGGTGGGAAAACCCCGCAACACTTTGGGGCGCTCCCAATACTTGCTCAGTCAGTGCTGACGTAGTCGGCGATTTCGTCGCTCATGCTCTGCTTGGCAGTAAACCTATTAAGACCCGTCCACCGTGGACGGTATTCTGGCGTTTTAGAGGTGAACAACGTGGAGCTTTTATCTGGCGCTGAGATGGTCGTCCGCTTTTTGCGTGACGAAGGCGTTAAGCACATCTACGGGTACCCTGGTGGTGCTCTCCTTCATGTTTACGATGCCCTGTTCAAAGAACCGGAAGTAAGCCACATCCTGGTTCGTCACGAGCAGGCCGCAACCCATATGGCGGACGGTTACGCCCGTGCCACCGGCAAGGCCGGCGTGGTACTGGTGACCTCGGGCCCTGGCGCGACCAATGCCATCACCGGTATTGCCACCGCGTACATGGACTCCATTCCGATGGTCATCCTCTCCGGTCAGGTGCCCAGCACCATGGTCGGTACCGATGCCTTCCAGGAAACCGACATGATCGGTATTTCCCGGCCGATCGTGAAGCACAGCTTCATGATCAAACACGCCTCGGAAATCCCTGAAGTCCTGAAAAAAGCTTTCTATCTGGCGCAATCCGGTCGCCCGGGCCCGGTCGTGGTCGATATCCCCAAAGACATGACCAACCCTGCGGAAAAGTTCGAATACGTCTACCCCAAAAAGGTCAAGATGCGTTCCTACAGCCCGGCTGTTCGTGGCCACTCGGGGCAGATCCGCAAGGCTGCCGAGATGTTGCTGGCTGCCAAGCGTCCAGTGGTCTATGCCGGTGGCGGCGTGATCCTCGGCGGCGGCTCTGCAGCCCTGACCGAAGTTGCGCAGATGCTCAACCTGCCGGTCACCAATACCTTGATGGGCCTGGGCGGCTATCCGGGTACCGATCGCCAGTTCCTCGGCATGCTCGGCATGCACGGCAGCTACACCGCCAACCTGGCCATGCACCACGCTGACGTGATTTTCGCTGTCGGTGCGCGCTTTGACGACCGCGTGGTCAACGGCCCGGCCAAGTTCTGCCCGAACGCCAAGGTTATCCACATCGACATCGACCCGGCGTCGATCTCCAAGACCATCAAGGCCGACGTGCCGATTGTTGGCCCGGTCGAGAGCGTGCTGAGCGAAATGGTCGCGACATTGCGCGAAATCGGCGAGCAGCCAGACAAAGCCGCCATGGAAGCCTGGTGGAAGCAGATCGAAGAATGGCGTGGCGATCGCGACATGTTCCCTTACGACAAGGGCGACGGCAGCGTGATCAAGCCGCAGACCGTGATCGAGACCCTCTGCGAAGTGACCAAGGGCGATGCCTTTGTTACCTCCGACGTGGGTCAGCACCAGATGTTCGCGGCGCAGTACTACCGCTTCAACAAACCCAATCGCTGGATCAACTCCGGCGGCCTGGGCACCATGGGCTTCGGTTTCCCGGCGGCCATGGGCGTGAAGTTGAACTTCCCGGACCAGGACGTTGCCTGCGTTACCGGCGAGGGCAGCATCCAGATGAACATCCAGGAGCTGTCGACCTGCCTGCAGTACGACCTGCCGGTGAAGATCGTCAACCTGAACAACGGCGTCTTGGGCATGGTCCGCCAATGGCAGGACATGGCCTACAACAGCCGTCACTCGCACTCCTACATGGAATCGCTGCCTGACTTCGTCAAGCTGGCCGAGGCCTATGGTCACGTGGGTATCCGCATCACCAGCCTGAAAGACCTCAAGCCCAAGCTCGAGGAAGCGTTCGCCATGAAAGACCGCCTGGTGTTCATCGATATCCAGGTCGACAACAGCGAGCACGTCTACCCGATGCAGATCAAAGACGGCTCCATGCGCGACATGTGGCTGAGCAAGACGGAGCGTACCTAATCATGCGGCACATTATTTCCCTGCTGTTGGAAAACGAACCCGGTGCCTTGTCTCGCGTGGTCGGTCTGTTCTCGCAGCGTAACTACAACATCGAAAGCCTGACGGTGGCGCCAACCGAAGACCCGACCCTGTCGCGTCTGACGTTGACCACGGTCGGTCATGATGAGGTGATCGAGCAGATCACCAAAAACCTGAACAAGCTGGTTGAAGTCGTCAAGCTGGTCGACCTCTCGGAAAGCGCGCACATCGAACGTGAACTGATGCTGGTCAAGATCAAGGCCACGGGCGCCCAGCGCGCGGAGATCAAACGCACCACCGATATCTATCGTGGGCAGATCGTCGACGTCAGCAGCAGCGTCTATACCGTTCAGCTGACTGGCGCCAGCGACAAGCTTGACAGCTTCATTCAGGCCATCGGTACCGCGTCCATTCTCGAAACAGTGCGCAGCGGCGTTACCGGCATTGCCCGTGGCGACAAAGTGCTCAGCATCTAACTCAAAAAATTAGCGATGGCCCTATGGGCCGAGATAACAGGGGTATTTTCATGAAAGTTTATTACGACAAAGACTGTGACCTTTCCATCATCCAGGGCAAGAAAGTTGCCATCATCGGTTACGGCTCCCAGGGCCACGCTCAGGCGTGCAACCTGAAGGACTCCGGTGTGGACGTCACTGTCGGTCTGCGTAAAGGTTCGAACACCGTTGCCAAAGCCGAAGCTCACGGCCTGAAAGTTGCCGATGTAGCGACCGCTGTTGCCGGTGCCGACCTGGTCATGATCCTGACCCCGGACGAGTTCCAGTCCCAGCTGTACAAGAACGAAGTCGAGCCGAACATCAAGAAAGGCGCCACCCTGGCCTTCTCCCACGGTTTCGCCATCCACTACAACCAGGTCGTTCCACGCGCCGACCTGGACGTGATCATGATCGCGCCAAAAGCGCCAGGTCACACCGTACGTTCCGAGTTCGTCAAAGGCGGCGGCATCCCTGACCTGATCGCGATCTACCAGGACGCTTCCGGCAATGCCAAAAACGTTGCCCTGTCGTACGCCGCGGGCGTCGGTGGCGGCCGTACCGGCATCATCGAAACCACCTTCAAGGACGAGACTGAAACCGACCTGTTCGGTGAACAAGCCGTTCTCTGCGGCGGTACCGTCGAGCTGGTCAAAGCCGGTTTCGAAACCCTGGTTGAAGCGGGCTACGCGCCAGAAATGGCCTACTTCGAGTGCCTGCACGAACTGAAGCTGATCGTTGACCTCATGTACGAAGGCGGTATCGCCAACATGAACTACTCGATCTCCAACAACGCCGAGTATGGCGAGTACGTGACCGGCCCAGAAGTCATCAACGCCGAATCCCGCCAGGCCATGCGCAACGCTCTGAAGCGCATTCAGGACGGCGAATACGCCAAGATGTTCATCAGCGAAGGCGCCACCGGCTACCCTTCGATGACCGCCAAGCGTCGTAACAACGCTGCCCACGGCATCGAAGTCATCGGCGAGCAACTGCGCTCGATGATGCCTTGGATCGCAGCGAACAAAATCGTCGACAAGGCCAAGAACTGATCTTGTCCTGATGCGATGAAAACGCGGCTTCGGCCGCGTTTTTTCGTTTAGGCGGTCAGCTTCTGGTATAAAGCTTCATCGTTTGTCGGCGAACCCTCGTCGCAGACGTCTGTCGAAACTTTCCACACCGTTGCAAGGTAATGTCCATGAGCGAACGTCCCGAAGAGCCGAACAAGGCCTCTGACGCCGAAAGCCTGCTACCGATCGATGAGCATGTTGAAGAAGGGCATGACGCCGAAGGACGCAAGGTTCGGCATCGCGGCATCTATCTGCTGCCCAACCTGTTCACCACTGCGAACCTGTTCGCCGGTTTCTATTCGATCATCAACTCTATGAGTGCCCAGGCGGCCCTCAGTGCGGGTGATCCACGCGAGGCGAGCAAGTATTTCGCCTTCGCCGCCATCGCCATTTTTGTCGCCATGGTCCTTGATGGCCTGGACGGCCGCGTGGCACGCATGACCAACACCCAGAGCGCCTTCGGTGCCGAGTACGACTCGCTGTCGGACATGGTTGCCTTCGGTGTCGCCCCGGCATTGCTGGCCTTCGGCTGGGCCTTGGGTGACATGGGCAAGGTCGGCTGGATGGTTGCCTTCATCTATGTCGCTGGCGCCGCGCTGCGTCTGGCGCGCTTCAACACCCAGGTCGGCAAGGCCGACAAGCGTTACTTCATCGGCCTGGCCAGCCCGGCGGCAGCCGGCGTGGTGGCCGGTACCGTCTGGGCTTTCAGCGACTACGGCATCCAGGGCTCGAAGCTGTCGTTCCTGGTGGCGCTGCTGGTGGCGGCGGCCGGTATGCTGATGGTCAGCAACATCAAGTACAACAGCTTCAAGGAGCTGGACCTCAAGGGTCGCGTGCCGTTCGTAGCGATCCTCGCCGTGGTGCTGGTGTTCGCGGTAGTCTTCAGTGACCCGCCGCGCATCCTGCTGCTGGTGTTCCTCGGCTATGCGGCCTCCGGTCCTGTGCAATACCTGTTGCGCATGCGTCGGCGGAAAAACATCGAGTGATGTAATTTCGCTAGGGCTCCGTAGTCTACTGGTGCATCAGTCCTCCAGTTCTACGGAGCCATCATGCTCATCAAGCTGCCCAAAGCCTCCGATTGCAAAGAATCGGACGTCACCCCCGAATCTCTCTATGTCTCTCGCCGCGCCATGCTTGGTGGGTCGCTGGCTGCCCTGGCGGCAACCGCGCTGCCACGCTGGGCCAGTGCTGCCGATCCATCGCGCTA